>CAVWGC010000001.1:0-405127 GCA_963754515.1 uncultured delta proteobacterium
AGCATTAGATGATATCTTCTAAATTACGAGAACCGTGAACAATGCGATGTATTTCAACAGTCTTGCCACGGACGACGTAGAATACAAGATAGGATTCCAGAACAAGTATGCGGTATCCTGCATTTTTGAGTTTATCATCATGCGGTACGTGGCCAAGGAATGGATGATTTCTTAGATTGCCGATACGTTGATCGACGGCTTCTATGAAAGCTGCTGCATTGGCCGGACTATCGTTGGCAATCCAGTCAAATATCGCAATGAGGTCGTCATACGCAACAGGAAGGTAGCGAAGTGTATATTTATTTGTCATGCAAGTGCTGCCTGAGCTTTTTAACAACTTGCGCGTGCGTAAGTCCTGTTTCTCCGGATGCTGCCTGGGCTTGTGCAACAGCAAGCTTTCCAAAGAGATCCACTCTTGCTATGAGCTTTTCATAATGACCGATGCTCATAACAACAAGATTTCCCTCACCGTTCTTCGTCAGATAAACAGGTCCATCTTGCTCATGACACATTACAGCAATTTCGCGCGTTTGATTTCGAAGACTGGATATAGGCTTAATTATTGGCATTTCTGCACCTCTTGATAAAATTTGTGTCAATGCTATCACCTAATTGTGATAAAATCAAGGACATATTATGCGTGTTGGAATTCCAGAATTCCGGGGACAGTATACTTAATTCTTACAAACCGGGGATATAATACCATTCTTCATTTTTGTGAGTGAAAAAATTGGGGTCTGTCCCCATTTACCTGTTTTTCTTTCTTGACAGATACGTTTTCTGATTATATGATTATATCAAATTATAAAGAGTGAGGTCTGCCATGCTTCAGATCACGGCCACGGAACTTGCACGTAAATTCAAGCAGATGATGAATCTGGTCGAATTTCAGGGAGAGGAGCTAATCATCGTTCGCAACAACCATCAGGTGGCGAAGATCATTCCCGGGCCGGCAACGATGACGGCTCTCGAAGCCATGTCCGATCTTTACCGGACCTTGCCTGAGGATGCGGGCGCCGCATGGGTCAGCGACAGCAGGGAAGGAACCGGGGGCAGCCTCGCCGAGGTGCGTGATCCTTGGGTTTCCTGATCGATACCTGCATCTGGGTGGATGTCGAGCGGGGCGCCCTGGCCCCGGCGGACGTAGCCCGATTCACCGGTACGGAGACCGTTTTTATCTCGCCCGTTTCGATTGCCGAACTCAAATTCGGGGCCGATAGCGCATTGGACCCCAACATCCGCCAGAAGCGCCAGGCGGCCCTTCATCGGCTGAAACGAAAGCCCCTTTTACGCATCGATGAAACCACCGGTGAAATCTTTGGCAGCCTGGCCGCCCAGATGCGGGCACTGGGACTCCAGCATCGACACCGGGTGCAGGATCTGTGGATCGCCAGTCAGGCGATACAGCACAGTTTAACCGTACTCACCTGTAATGAAAAAGATTTCGTCGATATTCCCGGATTATCTCTCAGAATAGTCGATAAAAAATAGGTTTCTGTCCCCATTTACATCATTGCAATGCCCGCATTCAACCTGTCAGCATAAGGAAATTCACAGCCGGAATAATAAAACAATTTCCCGGATACTCTTCGACCCTCTCCGCCCTGTTGACGATCTGGTAGAACGGGATACCCAGTTTATCACTGTAATACCTCCCGTTTTTGCTGATTTCCCTGCTGCCCTCCTTGGCTTCGATAAGACAGATGGGAATATCATCCTTTACCATGACAAAATCCACTTCCCTCTTTTCGCGGTCACGGATATACCTGATTTCGTATTCTCCAAGACCTTTTTCCGTTAACCTGGCTGCCATTCTGCTCAGACTTACTGCAATCAGATTTTCAAAGCGAGTCCCCTCGTCGGTCAGGAGCGACCAGTCGTAAAAGTATAATTTAGTCTCTTTTTTTATTGCCCTGGTGATCTTTCTGTGCCAGGGACGCAGCGTAAAAACGAGATAGAGGGCGCCCAGGACATCTATCCATCGTGCTATGGTTCTTTGGTTATATGCCAAATCATCGCTGAGCGATCTGATACTTAACGGCGAACCAACTTTCGTGGGCAGCACCTCTATCAGCACCTCAACTCCCTTTATATCCTGGATCTGTGAAAGATCTCTGACATCTTCTCTGGCAATTAAAGTTTTGTAATCTTTCTGCCACCTCCGGTGAAACGCTTCTTCACCCCGCAGAAATGGTTCTGGAAAGCCGCCGAATTTCCTCAGCAGTTCTAACCCTTCGTCAGCCTGCTTCACTTTCGCGTCTCTTAAGATTTTGGCGAATTTGCCGCCATTGGCAAATACTTCACCATCATTGAGAATACACGAAAAATCACCAACTGCTTCCGGGAGACCTATGGGAAACATTCGGTATGAAAAATACCTTCCCAATAAGGAGTCTCCTGATCGCTGATAGGTGTCGAACCGTCCGGAACCGGTAACAAGAAGTTGCATCCTGTCTTTGTTGGTATCAAAAAAACCTTTTAGAATGTTGCGCCAGTGCTTATTTTTATGAATCTCATCAAAGACCATCGGAACGGGATCTTTTTTGAACCTTTCCTCAACAATATTCTTAAACCATAATGGGTTGCGCTTATACTCCAGTAGAACCGACGGATCATCCCAATTAAAGTAGGTCTCTTTTGTGCCTGTGCCGGAAGATTTTAACCACATCTGGGCGAACGTGGTTTTACCCACCTGCCTCGGACCTGTTAAAAAGATCATCTTTCCGGCAGTCATTCGGGGATCAAATATGTAAGTACCTACGATTCTTTCCATTATTTTTCCCGTGCTTTCCGTGCCTTCCTTACCTTCCGTGCTTTCCGTGCTGACAATTGTGCATATCTGCGCATAAATGTCAAGACATTTGTGCATAGGGAAACCGGGAGTATCGATTTTTCTCCTTAGAGAATATCATGCCGCCATAATGTAGAACGATCGTTCTTTTTGTCAATAAGAATATAGAATGACAGGAAAGAGCCGGCCACGAAAAACTGTAACCACTTCTTGGTTTTTTCCTTTGCCTTTTGTCCCCACTTCTGATATTTTCACAACATGAACAAGAAACAGCGGAAGAACCTTGCCAACATTTACGAAAACCGACCCGATGCGATGTTTCATGGCGGAATGTTGAAGCTCTCTTCAAAGCGATAGGGGCAGATATTTTTGAAGGCGAGGGATCGCGTGTTTCGGTAGTTTTCAATAAACGGGTTCTGAATATCCATAAACCGCACCCGAGCGGCCAGTTGAAAAAATATACTGTTGAAAAAGTAAGGGATTTCCTGAATATCATAGGGCTAAAACCATGAATAAAAACTATTTAAAATACAAAAAGTACGTCGGGACCGTTCAGTTTGACGCCGATGATCGTATCTTTCACGGGCGTGTCTTGGGGATCAATGATGTCATAAGTTTTGAAGGCTCGTCGGTGGCGGAGCTTGAGCAAGATTTCAAGGCGGCCATTGACGACTATTTCGAGACATGCCGAAAAATCGGCAAAGAACCGGAAAAACCTTTCAAAGGAGCCTTCAATCTTCGGCTCGATCCATCTCTCCATGAGATACTTGTGACCGGCGCTTTGCGCGAGGGGAAAACCTTGAACGCTTTTGTCAAGGATGTTCTGGAAAAGGCCGTTTCTGAGATGCACGCCTGAAGTATCATGTGGTTGTTTTTTAATTAGGGACAGAGCCCCTATTAATTCTAATTTCCATACTAATTTCCTGAAAAACGGTATGATGTCCCCGGTTTTCCCCACCGGTTTTCCCATTAATTGCGTGACATCCCGGCCAAATTCTGGTATAGGTTCATCATGATCAAGGACACAGAAATACTCAGAAAGTTTGAATGCGATTTTATCAGCGGCCAGGGGCGCCTCCCCTATGAGCAGTCACAGAAACTCTTTACCGCCATGTGGAAAGAAGGCGTCACGCTCGGGGTGTTTCCCCCCGTTGATCCGCTGGCGGGCATCGAGGTCGATATTCGGATAGCCCGGATTCTCAATACATGTTTGACGAAACCATTGCCCGGATAGGCGCTTCTCTCGAAAGAGCCGGCATCCCCTACATGATCATCGGGGGACAAGCCGTCCTGTTGTATGGTGAACCCCGTCTCACCCGCGACATCGACATCACCCTTGGCGTCAATATCGATCGGCTCGAAACCCTTCTCGCTGTGGCGCAGCAGCTTTCCCTCAAGCCCCTCCCGGAAGACACAGCGGCGTTTGTCCGTCAAACCATGGTCTTGCCCACTCTGGACGAGGCAACGGGTATTCGGGTTGATTTCATCTTTTCTTTCACGCCCTACGAATCCCAGGCAATCCTGAGGGCGAAAAAAGTCAGGATCCTGGATCAGGACGTCTGTTTCGCCGCGGTTGAAGACCTGATCATCCATAAGATATTTGCCGGACGGCCCAGAGACATCGAGGATGTGCAGGCGGTGATCCTGAAAAATCCTGCCTTGGAAATCCCCTACATAGAGGAATGGCTGAAAGCCTTCGATGCCGCATCCGATGAAAAGAATTTCCTGGTCACCTTCAGGGCAATCACGGGAAAACCGGGGACATAATACCGTTTTTTTAATTAGGGACAGAGCCCCTATTAATTCTGACTCAATTGGGGCTCTGTCCCTAATTAAACAATAGGGGCTCTGTCCCTAATTAATTGATAAATCGCGATGCCGATAATCGTCCCTGCCGCATTGCAGGCCACATCGGTCAGCGAGGAATCTCTCGTAGGGAGCCAGGCCTGCGTCAACTCGATAAACAGGCTGAGCCCGGTACTGAAAATCGCGGTAATCACATAAACTGTCGGACTCTTCTGTCGGGTGCCCCTGAGTAACAAGGCGGTAAAGAAAAATCCCGCGGGGATAAAGCCGAGAAGATTGACCGTCACATCCTGGACGAAAGACCAATTCAACCGGAAGCCCGGCCAGGGTGGCGCGAGTAATTTTCTCCGGACGGGTTTGAATATCTCCGGGATGGTCAATGTCTCGTCCGGACTGACCACATTGTGGATCATTCCCCCATTTCTCTCATAGAAGGGATAGAGGCCGATGAGCCCCGGCTCCTGTTTGATCGCAAAGGAATCCTGCCGCAGCCATGCCTGGTAATGCCTGAAAACCTCATCCGGTGTGAGGGTCCGATTGTAGATGGCGAGGCCCCCGATCTCGCCGGTCCAGCAGCTTTCTCCGGTGGGCGAATTGCCGAGGATCAGGCGGGCGTTCCCGGATGCGTCTGCAGCAAGCAGGCGGTGACGAGGATAGGTTTTCCCCAATTGACCATTTAAATAGAATGCCGATCCTTTCGTGCCCGATACAACCGTTAGAAATACATCCTTGTCTTTCACCAGGACGCCGCGAAATCCCATTTCCTGGTAGGGCCTGCCCCGCTTCCGGGCGGCCGGGTCATCGGCTCTGCTCCAAATAACCATATGGGACCGCCACTGTCTCACAGCAAAGATATCCAGTATTTTCCCATCGTAAAGAGTCAGGATGTTCGGGGCATTGCCTGGTTCGAGCGCCGGACGAAGCCGGAACTCCAGCGTGATGGACTTGCTGTCAAAGAGCGACTTCTGCCGTTCCTGATTGAGATCGGAGCCGATGATCATCCCCTGACCATAAAAATGGACGCCGTCCCTATCAGGCAGCCATGCCACCTTGTTTTTGGGGAAGAAGTTGAAAGGCCACAAACCAGCTACGAGAGTAATGAAAAGAATGGCAAGACAGATGCTTTTAAGAAGATAATGGGGAACAGCCATTCGGGAGGTGCGTGCCATGCGTTGAATCTATAACGCCGACGCAATAATATCAACGAGAAAACCGGGGACATTATACCATTTTCCCGAAATTAGTACTCCGGCAAGTAAACATGTTAAGGGTTGTCATTCCGGGCTTGACCCGGAATCCAGTACAGTCATGGATTCCCGCTTCCGCGGGAATGACGACTTTGATATATATTGTTGCCGGTGTAATAGTATTATGTCCCCGGTTTTTTCCGGTTTTTGCTCTTGACAGACAATGAAAAATATATTGACAAATAATGACAATGCTCATAAATTTATGACCTTTCCATGTCATAATTAAATACTTAAAATATGGAGCGCAAAAACATGAAGCCAAAAAGCAAGACGAAGAAACAGCTTGTTGACGAGTTGGACGCGCTGCAGGAACGTATCTTGGAACTTGAGGCATCAGGAATAGATCCCCGGTATCCCCAGCGGGACTTTGGTGAAAGAATCGGTGGATACTTCCCGCAGGTTGAGCACATGAATGAGGCCATCTATGTCATTTTCGACAGAAAATACGAATTCGTCAACGAGAAGTTTGCCGAATTGTTTGGCGTAACACAGGAAGAGATTTGCAGTGCCTCATTTGATCCGACAACCCTGGTTGCGCCGGAAAGCAGACATTTCATCAGAGAGAAATACCGCCAGGGGTCCCACGGCGAGTTCATGGTTCAGCAATACGAGTTTACCGGCCTGACCAAGGATGGTGTAAAAATTGAGTGCGAAACCTTCGTGCTGTTCGTTCCCTACAAATGGGGGGTCGCCATTCATGGGATGCTCCGGAACATCACCGTACGCAAACGAATCGACGAGGAGCTTCAGCGGAACCGAAGCGACCTGCAGATTGTTTTGAATTCCATTCCGACCAGTATTTTTTATACGGACAAGGATCACCGGTTTGTCCGGGCCAATAAGGCGTTCTGCAAATCTCTCGGATTTCCGATGGAACAGGTCATCGGAAAAACACTGATCGAACTTTTCCCCAATCTGCCGCCTGATCAACTTTCTCACTTCTTTGATGTCAGCAACCAGGTCATGAGTTCAGGCCATTCCAGACGCGGTTTTATCGAAATCTTCCCTTCCGTGCGCGGGAGACGATGGATTCAAAATGACCGGGTTCCCTACCGGGACGAAAATGGAGACATCATCGGCGTTATCTGCCTGGCCATTGACATCAGCGATTTCAGGGAAACGGAAGAAAAGCTCTGGTACCTGAGCTTCCACGATGTGCTTACCGGTCTTTATAATCGGGCCTACTTTGATGAGGAGGTGTCCCGGCTCAGAGGCGGCAGGCAATTCCCGATCACTGTTGTCACCATAACCCTGGACGACCTGAGATCCGTTAACGACCGTCACGGCATCGCCGCGGGAAATGAATTGTTGCGGCGCACATCCAAGGTTTTGAACGCATTCCGCACAGAGGATGTGGTCGCCAGAGTCAGTGGAGACAAGTTTGCCGCGCTCCTGCCCCAGTCGGACAGCGCCATCGCTGAAAACGTCCTGGGACGGATCAAAGATACCCTTGCGTCACACAA
This sequence comes from uncultured delta proteobacterium, assembly GCA_963754515.1. Lineage (GTDB taxonomy): Bacteria > Desulfobacterota > Syntrophia > Syntrophales > Fen-1087 > JAPLJM01. Next base: position 7,311 of record CAVWGC010000001.1, read on the forward strand.
CAAACATCACGATGTGATGCCGCTGAACCTCTCATTCACGGCGGCAACGTTGGCCCAACCCCAGGAGATGTCCCGTATTGTCATTTAGCGGTGCAGAAGGACAAAGCCATGATAAAAAAACCAAATGGGCCCGTCAGCGTCGTCATGGGAAGCGACTCCGACCTGCCCGTGATGGAAGAAACCATCAAGATCCTCGAAGAGTTCGGCATCGCCCATGAGGTCTTGCTGACCTCCGCGCACCGTTCACCGGAGAGGACCTCATCTTTTGCCAGAGGGGCGGCGGGACGCGGCGTCCGCGTGATTATCGTCGGGGCCGGCGCTGCGGCGCACCTGGCCGGCGTGATCGCATCTCAGACCCATCTGCCGGTCATCGGCATTCCCATTGATGCCACCTCGTTGCGTGGCCTGGACGCCCTGCTGTCCACCGTGCAGATGCCGGGCGGCATTCCCGTGGCGACCATGGCCATCGGTAAGGCGGGGGCGAAAAACGCCGCCCTCATGGCCATCCGGATACTGGCCCTTGAAGACGCCGTCCTGCGAAACAAGCTGCAGGCCTACTACAAGAAGATGGCAAAGGATGTTGAAAAAAGACAGAAAAGTTTAAATGCCGCAAGTTCTAAAAATTGATCCCCAAAAGCCTGAACCGGATCTCATCGGCCATGCGATCCGAATTTTAAAGACAGGTGGGATCATTGCCTTCCCCACGGAGACTTTCTACGGACTGGCCGCTGATGCCACAAACCCCGAAGCCGTCGAGAGGATCTTTCGCATCAAGGGACGACAATTCAACAATCCCGTCGCGCTGATCATCGGCAGTGAAGAACATTTAGACAACCTTGTTGAAGAAATTCCCGATTACGGACGGCTGCTGATCCGGGCTTTCTGGCCGGGTCCGCTCACCCTCTTGTTTAAATCCTCCGCTCAAATTATCCCGCGATTGACCGCGCACTCCGGCAAAATCGGTATCCGGATTTCCAGCCACCCTGTCGCGGCCGCTCTCGCCATACACCTGGGCGGCCCTATCACCGCAACAAGCGCCAATCTTTCCGGCGCGCCCGAGTGTTGCGCCGCCGCGGAGGTGCTGGCCAGTCTGGGCGATCGCGTCGATCTCGTCATCGACGGCGGCGCCACACCGGGAGGCAAGGGCTCGACCTTGCTCGACATCACCGCAGATCCCCCCTTATGCCTGCGTGAAGGAACGATCACACGCCTGAACATTCGGGAAGCGCTTAACGCTGCCTGAGGGGGGTTGCACAACCGGCGTGAAACGGTTTGCTCTACAAGACGTGGAAACAGACAGACCTAGCGTCGTATCAATCAAGAAATGTCATTTCGACCGCAGGGAGAAATCTAAGATTTCTCAGTCGTGAAGACTCCTTCGAAATGACAGAGTATCGTTGACATGACACTAGCACGGCAGGCGTTCAACGGAGGCCACCGTTACGGCAGATAGGCCGACCATTTACTGATTGTCTGCTGTGCAAGATCCGGAAAAGCCAGAAACCCGGCGCCGGCCAGGATCAGCAGCAACGCCAGCAGATAGGCCAATACCCTCAGCCTGCCGCGCGCGGGGCGCTCCTCTGACGCCGCAACGTCTTCCATGTCCTCAATATCGTCCTTGATGTTGATGACCGGTTCTGCATCGACGCCGTCCTCCGGCTGCGTATCAGGTCTATCCTCCTTGCGGCCGATGGGGCTCCGCTCGATGTGGGACTCCTCGGCCTGCGGGGCGACAGGCGATCCGAGAGGATGACCCTGGAAAAATTCGTACCGACAGCGGCCGCAGCAGACCCAGACGCCTTCTTCGCGCATGAGCGCATCGTCGAAGCGGAATTTTGCCGAACATCGGCTGCACTGGATGATCATGCTTTCTCTCCTCTATTCTTTGACAGCTGCGCAAAAAGCCCGGATGCTGCGTTGCGCTTCATCCTTCGTCGTTGCGGCGTACGCCAGAGTACGCCTCACTCCTCAGGATTCGCGCGCCTTGCCTGCGGAGCTTTTTGCGCAGCCGTCGAATTTTGACAATGATCCGACTCTTTGCGAAGTCGTCATTCTTTGTAAATGCAGATGTCTGGCAAATCCCGGCCCTGCTCGTTGAAATCCAGGCCGTAGCCGATCACGAAACGGTCCTCGATGTCGAATCCCGTGTAATCCGCCGTAAACGGGACCTTGCGACGCATCTTCTTGTCCAGCAGGACGCAGACCCTGAGCGATCGGGGTCCCCTTGCCTTCAGGGTCTCCACGAGAAAAGACAGCGTCAGGCCCGTATCCACGATATCCTCCACGATCAGCACATCCCGGTCAGTGATGGACAGGCCGATATCCTTTTTGATGACCACGTCCCCGGAACTGACGGCCCCGCTGCCGTAACTGGCCAGTTGGGTAAAATCTACCCTGCAGGGAACATTCAGGGCCCGGATCAGGTCGGCCATGAAGATAAAAGCACCCTTGAGAACCCCCACGATAATGAGTTCCCCCCCGGCATAGTCGCGGGAGATCTCATCGGCCAGTTCCCGGACGCGCCGGTTGATCTCGTCTTTTGAAATAAGCACTTCCCGGTTCATGGATCCCCTGAGGTCGCCCTCCTGTATACGATGTGACCATGTAACTGAGCAGCCCTGGCCTGTCAAGCAAAATGAGAATTTCGCCCCTTTTATGTAAATGGGGACAGAATTCAATTCTGTCCCCATTTACCCGTCACCAATGGCTGATGAATTCGTCGATGGCGGCCTGGATCAGACGCTCCGCCGCAGTCAGGTCTTCCCGGCTTGAAAATTCCGAAGACAGGCTCAAGAATATCCGGTCGAACCGCGACGGCTCGCAGCCCAGCCTTTCATAGTCAATCTGCTTGATCATATACTGGGAGCCGTCAAAGTAGTATTTTCCCAGCCGGTTGACGGCGGGCGATCGAAACGGCCAGGTCAGCTTGAATGCAAAGAACCGCCGCGCGGCCTCCCGCAGCGGGCCGCTGATAAAATGCTCCGGCGCGGGCGCCTCGCCGACACCGTCGCTGATCAGGCTAAAATAGGCCTTGACGAGGTCAATATCCGTCAGGCAGAGGCCGTAGCCGTACCAGTCGTCGAAGATATGCAGCAGCGCCAGCTTCTCCCGGTGCGATATGTAATGATAGCTGGGGCAGACGTGACCTTCGCACAGTTCCCGGCCGTAGAAGGAGACGCCCCGCAGGTCGGCCCCGCCATGCTGAAGCGGATGCAGCAGGCACCCCACGCGTTTTTCTTCCGGGTCAAGAAAGCCGATATACTCGCAGCAGTAGATCCCTTCATAGCGCTTTGCCTGGTCTTCCTCCTGCCGGGTCTGATCTGAAAAGGCAGGCAGGTCCTCGATCCCGCGGACGCTTGCATGGAATCGGGCCGTGCGCGTGCGCAGCCGGCCCACGAGCGACGCCCGCGTGCTGTCGGCATAGTTATAGAGGCCGCAGCAGGCCCCGCAGGACTTGCCGGCATCGGGCTGGCACAAATGGGCAAATGGGTCGTTCATAATCATCTTATTACACCGGCAACAATATATATCAAAGTCGTCATTCCCGCGGAAGCGGGAATCCATGACTGTACCGGGGTTAATGGGGACAGAATTGAATTCTGTCCCCATTAACCCATAGTCTCGCTGGCTTATATTGCGGATCAAGGTTGCAGGTCAAGATCAAAGATGATAAAGGTCAGCCCATGATGAAACTTTACGAGCAAATACCGATGCCCAACGGCCTGACGGTCGAAGTCTATGATCTGTCCCGGCCAATCGCGGCGGACACGGTCAGGGTGGAGATGGTCATCAGAATCCCGGTGACGCTCAGTCCGGATGATTTTGCCGAGACGTCCCGGTTTGAACAGACGCGCGCCGTCTTCGGAGAAGAGATTGTTTACGAACACCGCCTGGAACGGAGCTTTGTGACGAGCGAGCAGAAGGACGACGTTTTCCGGACGCTGCTTTCGACCTTCAAGCAGACTTCGCTGCCCTATCTTTCGAGTCCCGAATTCCGCACCCGCTTTGCCGCATCCAAATACCGGGACATTCTGCAGAATCCTTACAAGTACCGTCATCGGCAGGACAATTCGACGGTGTCCGCATGAACTGGGAAGACATCCTGCTTGCCGTTGAGAAGCCCAGCCGCTACACCGGCGGGGAGGTCAACGCCGTCAAAAAGGACCGCCGGGCCTGTGAATTGAGCGTCGCCCTGGCCTTTCCGGATACCTACGAAGTGGGCATGTCGCATCTGGGCCTCCAGATTCTCTACGCCATCCTCAATCAACACCCCCGCATCCTGGCCGAGCGGTGCTACGCCCCCTGGCCGGACATGGAGCAGCAGATGCGGCGCCACGGCCTTCCGCTGGCGTCGCTGGAGTCGCATACGCCGCTGCATCGCTTCGACATCGTCGGCTTCTCGCTGCAGTATGAACTCAGCTATACAAATGTGCTCAACATGCTCGATCTGGGGGGCGTCCCCCTGCAGGCGGCAGACCGCAGTGACGGCCATCCGTTCGTCATTGCCGGCGGCCCCTGCGCCTTTCATCCCGCCCCGATGGCCCGATTTATCGACGCCTTCGTCATCGGCGAGGGGGAGGAGGCGATCTCGGAGATCGCCCAAGCCGTCCTGGACGACAAACTAAGCGGGCGCAGGCGTCCGGAGACACTGCAGCGCCTGGCAGGCATCGCCGGCGTTTATTGCCCGGCCGTCCACACCGCTCAGAATCCGATAAAAAAACGCGTGATTCCCGACATCAACGCATGGCCTTTCCCACTGCGGCCTGTCGTCCCGCTCATGCAGACGATCCATAACCGGGCCACCATCGAGATCGCACGGGGCTGCACGCGGGGCTGCCGTTTCTGTCAGGCGGGCATGGTCTGGCGGCCCGTGCGCGAACGGGATCAGGCCGGTATCGAGCGGATGGCTGAGGAAATGCTCTGTTCAACGGGTCATCACGAACTGTCGCTGCTGTCGTTAAGCACCGGAGATTACAGCCGCATCGGACCTTTGCTCACCGCCCTGATGGACCGCTACCACGGGCGGCGCGTGGCAATGGCCCTTCCGTCCCTGCGCACGGAAACCCTGACCCGGTCGCTCATGGAAGAAATCAAACGGGTCCGCAAGACGAGCTTCACGCTGGCCCCCGAGGCCGGCACACAGCGTCTGCGGGACACAATCAACAAGGGCAACTCAGAGGCGGACCTGCTGGCAACGACCGAACAGGTCTTCGCCGCCGGCTGGAAATCGGTCAAACTCTATTTCATGCTGGGGCTGCCTTCAGAAACGCAGGCGGACATTGAGGGCATCGCGGACCTGGCCCACCAGGTTCTCAGGGAGGCAAAGCGGCGCGGCCAGGTGACCGTAAGCCTTTCGACATTCGTGCCGAAGCCCCATACGCCTTTCCAGTGGGCAAGACAGATCGGCCTCGCAGAAACCCGCGAAAAACAGGACTATCTCAAGCGGCGCCTGCGCGGCCCGAGTCTCCATGTCAAGTGGCAGGACGCCCGCATGAGCCTGCTGGAAGGCCTGCTCGCGCGCGGCGACGAAGCGATCGGCCTGCTGATCGAACGGGCCTTTGCCTCCGGCTGCCGCTTTGACGGCTGGTCCGATCTTTTCCGCTTCGATCTGTGGGAGCAGGCCATGACCGATCTGGCGGTCCGGCCGGAAGCGGAACTCCGGGAAAGGGGCCTTACGGAACCTTTTCCCTGGGATCGGATCGATTGCGGCCTCAGCCGGGAGTTTCTGGTCCGGGAGTGGCATAAAGCGACGCAGGGCGCCTTGACAGCGGACTGCCGCCTGGAGCAATGCCATCTCTGCGGCGTCTGCGACCATCGCAGCATCAAAATGATCAGCGCTGCGGATAGTCCGCCGCTTCCGGCAGACGGGTTTGCTTCAACCGGCGTTTCGTCTGCGGGCATAGCCGCCTCCGGCGAACTGAGAGCCATTCCGGCAGGCGGCCTGACGGCGCCGCACGGGCCGCTCGGCGCCGGGGACCGTTTTCAGAAATCGCCCCTGGAAAAACGACTGCGGATCGAATTCACCAAACTGGGTCCCTCGCGGTTTCTGTCTCACCTGGAGCTGTCGGCCGCGCTGATCCGCGCCGTGCATCAGAGCGGCCTGACCTTTGTTTATTCCCAGGGATTTCACCCCCTGCCGAAGATTTCATTTGCTTTCGCGACGGCCGTAGGAATGGAAAGCCACGGGGAATACGCCGATATCCAGATCAGAAACAGCCTTTCAGGCGCAATGCCAATCGGGGAAATGAACGCCTTCTTACCGGAAGGCATGACGGTCAAAAGCCTCCGCGAGATCCCGTCGTATCGCCCGTCCCTTTCCGAGGAAATCCGGGGCTTTCAATATCACCTCCGCCTGCCGGCGACAGTCGGGCCGGACAGGGATGCGGCCATCGCATCGAAGCTGGACCAATTTCTCGGCGCCGCTACGTTCACGATCACGCGCAAGGCCAAAGACAAAACCGTCGTGAAGGATATCCGCCCGCTCGTTGAGGACCTGCGGCTCGATCCGGAGCAGCGCCGGATCGAACTTCGCGCCGCCTGCAAGCCGGCGGGCCTGGTCCGGCCGGCGGATATTCTGACCCAAGTCTGCGGCTTCGACGAGGACACGGCGCGGGGCGTGCGCATCGTCAAGCAGGAAACCTTTTTTCGATAATATAAATTTGATATAAATTATATTGACAAACGCTTTTAACTTCCGGTATAAGTGCCGTTCAAAATTTTTCAACGAGGACAGGAATCATGTACGCAGTGATAAAAGCAGGCGGAAAGCAGCACCGGGTCTCGCCCGGAGAAGTGCTCGCCGTTGAGAAGATCGCCGGTAATCGCGGTGAACAGGTTGTTTTCGATCAGGTATTGATGGTCGTCGATGAGACGGATATCCGGATCGGCGCGCCCATCGTCGCAGGGGCCAGGGTGGTCGGCGAAATCCTGGAACAGAAAAAAGGACCGAAAATCAACATTTTCAAAATGAAGCGCCGCAAGGGCTCCAAGAAAAAAACCGGGCATCGCCAGCTCTTGACCAGCATGAAGATCAAGGAAATATCGGTGTAAGCGGAGGACAGTATGGCACACAAGAAGGGACAGGGGAGTTCCCGTAACGGGCGGGACAGCAATGCGCAGCGGCGGGGCGTCAAGGTTTTCGGCGGCCAGCAGATCAATGCCGGCGGCATCATCGTCCGCCAGGTGGGAACCCGGATCCATCCCGGCAATAACGTCGGATTAGGCAGGGACTACACGCTTTATGCCAGAATCGACGGTTTTGTCACCTATGAGCGGCTGGATAAAACAAGAAAAAAGGTCAGCGTTTACGCCGCACAGGCTTGATTTGCATACATAAAGGAGGATGCCGGTTCGCATGGACGAGCGAGAAAGAGGCGTTGTTAAATGGTTCAACGACAAGAAAGGGTACGGATTCATTTCCCGTGAGTCGGGAAAGGACATTTTTGTTCACCATTCATCCATCGTCAGTGAAGGGTTTCGCAGCCTGAAGGAGGGCGATCAGGTTGAATTCTCCATCAAGCAGGACGAAAAGGGACAGGCGGCTGCCGATGTCCGCAAGGTTTAAGCGACGCCGGCCATCCGCGTTTGCCCGGATAAAATAGCTGTACATTATAAGGCACTTTTTCAGAAAGTGCCTTTTGTGTTTTTGAATCCCCATGAAATTTATCGACGAAGCGAAGATTTATGTGAAGGCGGGCGACGGCGGCAAGGGCTGCGTGAGTTTCCGGCGCGAAAAGTTTGTCCCCCGGGGCGGACCGAACGGCGGAGACGGCGGCAAGGGGGGCGATGTGATCATCCGGGCCGTCAACAGCCACCGGACCCTGCTGGATTTGAAATACCGGCAGCATCAGACGGCAGAACGGGGCGGAGCCGGCGAGGGGAGCAACCGGACCGGACGAAGCTCGGATGATATTGTGGTGGTCGTTCCGATCGGCACCCTGGTCAAAGATGCCGATACCGGCGACGTGCTGGCCGATCTGACGGCGGACGGCCAGTCTTTCATCGCCGCCAGGGGCGGCATCGGCGGCCGCGGCAACGCCCGTTTCGCCACGGCGAGAAATCGGGCGCCGCGTTTTGCCCAGGACGGCATTCCCGGAGAAGAACGTAAGCTGCTGCTCGAACTCAAGCTGCTGGCCGATGTGGGCATCATCGGCATGCCCAACGTGGGTAAATCGACCTTTATCGCCAGAGTCTCCGCTGCCCGGCCCAAAATCGCGGATTATCCCTTCACGACGCTGACTCCAAACCTGGGGGTCGTGCGTCTGGACGTTGATGCGAGCTTTGTCATTGCCGACATCCCCGGCCTGATCCCGGGCGCTTCCCAGGGGCTGGGCATGGGCGTCCGTTTCCTGCGTCATGTGGAACGGACGACTCTTCTTCTGCATATCCTCGATATCACAAATGATTCTGACCCATGGACGAATTTCGAGGCCATCAACCGGGAGCTGGCCCGGTTCAGTCCGGAGCTGGTTCAAAAACCGCAGATCGTGGGGATAAACAAGCTCGACCTGCCGGAGACGCGCGAGAGAATCAAAAAAGAGATTGACAACTTCCGTGGAAAAGGCATAGAAATCCTGACGTTTTCCGCTGTCACGGGTGAAGGCGTCAGCGAGGCCATCGGCCGGATCGCCCGAACACTGCAGACAGCAAACGAAGCCGGATAAATTCAGGGCCGTCACCGGATTGCGCAAAAAAGGCATACGAATTAACAGATGATAAAGGCATTATGACAAACATCAGAAAAAGCACTTTGCAGCATGTAAAAAAAGTGATCATCAAAATCGGCAGCGCCGTCCTGACAGGCGAAGACGGCCTGGATCTGCAGATCATCGAACAGTTAGTGGATGAAATCGCCGAACTGACCAAGAATGGCTACCAGATTGTTGTCGTAACGTCCGGGGCCATCGCCTCGGGCAAACACCGCATGGGCATTTCCGGCCCCCTTAAAAGCATGCCCCAGAAGCAGGCTGCCGCGGCCATCGGCCAGAGTCGGCTCATGCGGGTCTATTCCAACGCCTTCGGGAAGCACGGCCTCTACGTGGCCCAGATCCTGCTGACCATGAGCGACCTCACCGACCGCAAACGGTTCCTCAACATCCGCAACACGCTCTCTACCCTGACAGAGTGGAGCGTGATCGCCGTCATCAATGAAAACGACTCCGTCGCCGTGGACGAAATCAAATTCGGCGACAACGACCACCTGGCCGCCATGATCGCCAATATCACCGAGGCGCACCTGCTGATCAACCTGACCAGCACAGAGGGCCTCTACGACAAGAACCCCGCGCTGTCCAAAAATGCCAAAGTGATTTCGCTGGTCAGGGAAATCACGGAAGAAATCGAGGCGGCGGCAACCGCCGATACGACTTCTGTAGGCATGGGCGGCATGAAAAGCAAGGTCATCGCCGCCCGGAAAGTCATGGCCTTCGGAATTCCGTACATCATTGCCCCGGGCAAGGAAAAAGGGATTCTCCATGCAGTCATCGCCGGAAAAGACAAGGGAACCCTCTTTTTGCCCATGAGCGAACACCTGACCAGCCGCAAGTGCTGGATCGCCTTTACGCTGCGCTCCCGCGGAAAGCTGATCATCGACGAAGGGGCCAGAACGGCCATCTGCGAGCATGGAAAAAGCCTGCTGCCCTCGGGAATCATCAGCGTGGAGGGGGATTTCGACGTCGGCGACCCGGTCACCTGCATCGATCAGAACGGTGTATCGCTGGCCAAGGGCCTAACCAATTACGGATCGCAGGAAATCCTCAAGATCATGGGCCTGAAATCCTCAAAAATCGAGCAGGTGCTGGGGCACAAGGATTACGACGAAGTGATCCACCGCGACAATATGGCGGTGGAGAAATAATGACGGCTGCGTAAAAAGCCCGGATGCCGCGTTGCGCTGCATCCTTCGTCGTTGCGGCGTACGCCCAATGTACGCCTCACTTGGATAGGGACATGACTCTGTCATGTCCCCATGCGCCTTGCCTGCGAACTTTTTACGCAGCCGTCTTGCTCGGCCAATTATTGACTTTTTGCGAGTTCGTCAAATAATACAGTCCTTGCTGATCCTTCCATGAGAATCGAACCGCACCCCTTCCATCTCCAGGAGCGCCCTTTTCATCTTCAGGCCGCCACCATATCCGCCCAATGTCCTGTCTGCCCGGATGGTTCGGTGACAGGGAATGATAATGGGGAAAGGGTTATGGGCAAGCGCCGTACCGACTGCTCTTGCCGCCCGCGGATGGCCCAGCCTGCCGGCCAGGGCGCCATAGGTGCTGACCTTGCCCCGGGGTATTTGAAATTCCAGGCGGAGGACCCGCTGCTGAAAGGTCCCGCAGGCGCCAGGATTCAAATCATCCAGGGAAAACACGACTGCATCGCCCTGAAGATACCGTTCGATCCGGTCGATGATCCGGCCGATGGCGGCATGGGTGCGATGGGTGACGCCCGGAAAGGCTTCACATATATCCGCTTCGATTGTTCCCCGTCCCGTCGGAAGAAAAATGCGCCTCACTGCGGGAGAGGCCGTCTGGCTGTCCAAGGTCCAGACCAGGCCGATTTCTCCATATTTTGACGTGAACCGCCGATAGAAAAAAGTTTTGGTCATGTCAGATGCCCCCAGAGAATTTTTATACCGATGCCTAACAGCACGAGTCCGCCTACCAATTCCGCCTTCTTGCCGAAAAGTCTCCCGAGTTTGCGGCCAAATACCATGCCTGCCGCGGTCATGAGGAAACAGACGACGCCGATGATGACGCCGGCATGGATAATGGGCGCCTTCAGAAATGCAAGGCTCAGTCCGACCGCAAGCGCGTCGATGCTGGTCGCCACGGATAAAACAAGCAGCGTCATGCCGCGTGTCGGATCGCCCACCCGAGTGAGTTCCTTCTCATGATGAAAGGAGTCCCAAATCATCTTCCCGCCCACGAGGACCAAAAGCAGAAAAGCCACCCAGTGATCATAACGGCTGATGTGAGCGGCTACCGTCCGGCCGGCCAGCCATCCGGCAAGGGGCATGGCAAACTGAAAGAAGGCCGAAGCTGCCGGCCAGGCGCAAAACGGCGCCGGACGTGAGCGTCCGGGCTGCGGCGCCGATTCCGACGGCCACGGAAAGGGCATCCATGCCCAGTCCGACGGCGATCAGCAATATGGAAAGAAAGTCCAACGATTATTCCTCATTTTGAGACCGCTGAAAAATGGTTCGCAAGCGGCGAATCAAATGTTTTCCGCCTTTCCAGAGATGACGTTAACGGCTTGCCTGAATCATGATAACGTCTGGAAGTTCTCTTAGCGGAAAAGATTTTTGAGACGCGGCGAAGCCATTTTTCAAGGCCTCCCTTATTCAATTTTCCCCGGACTGGAAGAAGGCGTGGATCTTTTGCACCTGCGCCCGGCCGAGACCGGGAACTTCCTGCAGTTCCTCCGGAGACGCCCGCTCAATACGACGCAGGTCGCCGAAAAAGGTCAGCAATGCCTTTTTCCTGGCCGGGCCGACGCCGGGAATCTGCTCCAGGACGGATTGAAAGTCCTCTTTTTCCTTCACCTTCCTGTGATAGGAAACGACGAAGCGGTGAGCTTCATCCCGGATGCGCTGAAGCAGGAGCTGGGCGGCCGGCCACCGGTAGAGCGGCACGGGATCTTTCCGGCGGGGCAGATAAACGCGATCAAAGGCCTGGGTGTCGTCCCGTTCCTTGGCCAGTCCGATCGCCGCCACGCCCTCGATCCCCAGATCCTTCAGGACGGACAGGGCCACGCCAAGCTGCCCTTTCCCCCCGTCCACCACGATCAGATCGGGCAGTCCCTCTTTTTTCTGGTAGCGCCTGTGCAGCACCTCGTAGAGCATGCCGTAATCGTCGGCGGCCGCCACAGTCCGGATCCGGAAGCGCCGGTATCCGGGTTTCCAGGCCGCTCCCGCCAGAAAGGTTACCATGGCGCCCACAGCCCACCGGCCCCCTATGTTGGAGATGTCGAAGCATTCGATGCGCTCGGGCAAACGGTGCAGCATGAGTTTCTCCATCAGCAGGCGCAGGGCTTCTTCGGTCCCGTCGGCTGTCAGGCTGGACGTTTTGAACACATTTTCGGCGTTGAGGCGGGCCATCTTCAGCAGATCCCCGCCCTGACCGCGCCGGGCGACCCCGATGGTCACCTTCTTTCCCTTTTTATCGGAGAGCCACTCGGCAATGACCGCCTGATCCTCCAGCAATTCGGGAATAAGAATCGCATCGGGCAGATCCACCGCACCATCATAATACTGTTTGATCAGGGAGGACAGCAGTATCTTCGTTTCGCCGCCGAGCTTGATCAACACAAAATCCTTCTGTCCCAAAAGTTTTCCCTGCCGGATAAAAAGGGCGCAGACCTGCGTCAGGTCGCCTTCGCGGTAAACGCCGAAAATATCCTGGGCGCCGCCACTCAAGGAAACCATGCGCTGTATCTCCAGCGTCGCGACAATGGCGGCCACCCTGTCCCTGAGGACGGCAGCCGTCTCAAACTGCAAATTTTCAGACGCCTGCGCCATGCGCGCCTGCAAGTCGGCAATGAGAGCCCTTCCCCGTCCCTCCAGAAAGGCGACGGCGTCGCGCACCAGTTCCCGATAGGCCGCTTCCTCCACGTATCCCGTACAGGGGGCCAGACAGCGACGAATCTGATGCTCCAGGCAGGGCCTTTGGCGGGTTTTCATCTCCCGATCCCGGCAGGTGCGCAGCGGAAAGAGCAATTGCAGAAACCGCAGGGTTTCGCGGGCTGCGGCGCCGGACGGATAGGGGCCGAAACAGACCGCCCCATCCTTGCGCGGACGGCGGACCAGCTCAAAGCGCGGAAATGGTTGCTCCAAATCGATCCGGATGTGATAATAGCTCTTGTCGTCGCGGAAATTCACATTGTAGCGGGGCCGGTGCTCCTTGATGAGCGTGTTTTCCAGGATCAGGGCCTCTTTTTCGGTCGCCGTGACGATAAAGGCGACAGCCTGAACCCGGGAGACGAGAAACGGAATCATGGCGCGTCCATCCGTCCCGCCGAAGTAGGCGCGCACACGTTCACGCAGGTTTTTAGCCTTGCCCACATACAGAACCCTGCCGTCGCCGTCCTTCATAAGGTAAACCCCCGGCGCGCGCGGTGCGTTTTTGATGCTGTTTTCCGGCCCCTGGTTCATGCTACCCATCACCCCCGAATTCCAGCATCAACGCCGTCAGCTCCTTGATCTCGTCCCGCAGCGTCGCGGCTTTTTCAAAATCCAGCAATTTGGCGGCCGCCTTCATCTCCCGTTTGAGCCGTCCGATCTGCGCCGACAGATCCACTTCCGAGGTGTATGCCGTTTTTCCCTCAGATATCATTGGGATACTAGAATAATCAGCCTCGTAAATCGAGCCCAGAATATTGTGAATGGCTTTTTTGATCGATTCGGGAGTGATCCCTTTTTCCCGGTTGTACCGCTCTTGAATCGCCCGGCGACGGCGGGTCTCGTCGAGGCAGGCCCGGATCGACCCCGTGATCGTATCCGCGTACATAATGACCTGTCCGGCGATATGCCGCGCCGCACGTCCACTGGTCTGGATCAGGGAGCGTTCGGACCGCAGAAATCCCTCCTTGTCGGCGTCCAGGATGGCGACGAGAGACACTTCGGGAATATCAAGGCCCTCACGCAAGAGATTAATGCCCACGAGCACGTCGAATACGCCGAGCCGCAAATCCCGTATGATGCTGACCCGATCCAGCGTATGCACGTCGGAATGCAGATAGCGCACCTTCACGCCCAGGTCCTCATAATAGGCCGTCAGGTTTTCCGCCATGCGTTTCGTCAGCGTCGTCACGAGCACGCGTTCGTTTTTATTCACGCGGTCGTGGATTTCCGCGAGGAGGTCATCCACCTGGCCCTGGGCCGGCTTCACGACAATCTCCGGGTCCATCAGGCCCGTGGGCCGGATGATCTGCTCCACCACGCTCCCCCCCGCCTTGTCCAGCTCATACCGGGCCGGCGTGGCGGAGATATAGAGCCGGGGTTGTATAAACCGCTCGAATTCATCGAAACGCAGCGGACGGTTGTCCAGCGCCGACGGCATCCGGAAACCGTAATTCACGAGGGTCTCCTTGCGGGACCGGTCTCCCCGGTACATTCCGATAAGCTGGGGAATCATCGCATGGCTTTCATCGAGGACGATCAGGGCGTTGGCGGGCAGATATTCCAGCAGCGTCGGCGGCGGCTCCCCGGGCCGGCGGCCCGTCAGGTGACGGGAATAGTTTTCGATGCCCTGGCAGTAACCCATCTCCTCCATCATTTCAATATCGAAGCGCGTCCGCTGTTCAAGCCGCTGCGCCTCTAATAGTTTGTTCTGCGCCCGCAGTTCGCCGAGCCGCTCTCCCAACTCGGCCCAAATATCGGCAATGGCCCGCTTGAGATTATCCCGGGTGGTGACATAATGACTGCCGGGATAAACGGCAATCCTCGGCAGTGTCTGGAGTTTCCTGCCCCGCAGGGGGTCCACCACCGTAATCGACTCAACCTGGTCGCCGAAGAATTCCACGACGGATAGCGCGTTCCTCCTCATAGGGCGGAAAGATTTCCACGACATCACCGCGGACCCGGAACGTTCCACGGTGAAAATCAATATCGTTGCGCTCATACTGAATCTCGACGAGCCTTCTCAGCACCTCGTCCCGCGGAATGTCCATACCTTGCTGGAGCACAAGCAGCATGCCCTGGTAGGCCTCGGGCGAACCGAGACCGTAGATGCAGGAAACGCTGGCCACAATGATGACATCCGGCCGTTCCAGCAGCGAGTGCGTCGCGGAATGCCGCAGCTTGTCGATGTCCTCGTTGATGGCCGAATCCTTTTCAATATAGGTATCCGTACTCGGGATATAGGCCTCCGGCTGGTAGTAGTCGTAGTAGCTCACAAAATATTCCACGGCGTTTTCGGGAAAAAGGGTTTTGAATTCGCCGTAAAGCTGCGCCGCCAGGGTTTTGTTGTGAGCCATGACAAGCGTAGGACGCTGGACGGCCTGAATCACGTTGGCAATCGTGAAGGTCTTGCCGGAACCAGTCACCCCTAACAGGACCTGATGGCCGTCGCCCCGCGCCAGCCCCGCGACGATCTGTTCAATGGCCCGGGGCTGGTCGCCTTTGGGCTCAAATTCCGTAACCATTTGAAATGGATTCATGGGATGAGACTAACCCGAATCTTCTGCTCCCTGCAACAATAAAAACAGACCGGTCCGCACATGCCGGGAGCTGAATCGGGCCGTCCGGCCTGATCTAATTTAACCTTGACAAAATAATGCGACTATGGTTTACAGGGCAGCTCATTAACTTGCACCGGGGATGGAAAGATGAAAAAGAACCTGACCGCATTCAGCAACACGAAGAGGAAGAGAACCCACGGCTTTCTTGTGCGCATGGCCACCAAGGGCGGCAGGCGCGTCCTGAGCCGCAGGCGGGCCAGAGGGCGAAAAAGGCTCACTGTTTAAAAACAAGGCAAGGGGTTCGGAAGACAGAGTCCTGCCTGCCGGCCTTTTGCTTTTTTTTCACGACGCATGGAAAGACAGACATTCAGCAAAGATGAGCGGATTCGGAAAAAAAGGGATTATCTGACCGTCTATGAGCAGGGGGCGCGCAGCCATTCACGTCATTTCACCGTTATCGCGCACAGGAATCCATCAGGAAAGAAACGGTTAGGCATCACAGTCAGCAAAAAGGTTGGAAACGCCGTTAAAAGGAACAGGCTCAAAAGGTTATTGCGAGAGTTTTTTAGATTGCATAAGGAGCAGTTCCCCCTCGCACGGGACATTGTCATCATGGCCAGATGGACCAAGGGGGCCAAGGGGAACGTGCCTGTCCTGGGTTACTTGGATCTCCGCCTGGAACTGCAAGGTCTGCTGCAAAAAATATCTCATGATTAAAGGCCTATGCATAAATATTCTGGGAAAAGGCCTGGTCGCTCTGATCAGGCTTTATCAGATCGGCTTATCCCCTTTTTTCAATCCTTGCTGCCGTTTTTTCCCGACCTGCTCCGACTATGCGATTATGGCCATCAGGCGCCATGGTCCCTTCCAGGGGCTGCTCATGGCGGGCATGCGCCTGCTCCGTTGCCATCCCCTGCATCCCGGCGGGTATGACCCGGTGAGATGAATTAAATCAATAACTCTGGAGGTCTAAATGGACAAGAAGGCCCTTATTGCCATTGTTCTGTCGGTTCTGGTGGTTTTTATCTACCAGACCTATTTTGCGCCGCCGCCGCCGTCCAAACAGCCGGACAAGACCATCAAGGAAACCCCTGCAGCGCCGGCTGCCAGGCAGGCCATAACACCCGCACCGGGGGGGAAAGCGTCGGCCCCGGCCAAAGCCAAACCGGTCGCTGCACCTGCAGTCATTCCGGAAAAAGAGATCACAGTCGATACAAAGCTCTACAAGGCCGTGTTCACGACGAAAGGCGGGACGCTGAAATCGTTCAAATTAAAGGACTACCGCAAAACACCAGCCAAAGATGCGGAATTGATTGACCTGGTCCAGATCAAACCGGACATGCCGGGGCCGCTCGGCCTGACCTTTTCTGAATCCGACATCATCACCCCCGCCGATGGCATGCATGAAACGACAGCCACGGCCCTCGACCTGATCAAGGCGCCGGAGCAGAACCGTTTGACGCTTTCCCAGACCTATCCCGATCAGATCAAAGTTGAAAAAATTTATACGTTCAATCCGTCCGGGTATAACATTGAACTGGAGGTCCGGGTTCACAATCTCTCCGGCGCCCCCATCAACCAGGACGCTCTGTTGAGCTGGCACGAATATGTGGATCCCAGGACCGAGACGGACAGCTACACCCACGAAGGCCCCGTAATCTTTGTCGCAAAAAGCGTTGAACGCGAAGAGGTCAAGAAAATCACCAAGGATAAAATCTTCGGGCCGGACGTGTCCTGGGGCGGTTTCGAAACCAAATATTTCATCTCCGCGATGATCCCACAGAATCCGTCGCTGAGCAGCATGGTCGTCTCCCAGGACAGCCAAAACATGGTTACGACGAGCCTGAAGGGCCCGAAGCATCTGATCCCCGCCGGGCAGGCCGGATTATTCAGCTACACGCTTTTCTTCGGGCCGAAGGATCACAGCATCCTCAAGGCTCTGGGCGTCGGCCTGGAAAATGCGATCGACTTTGGATCCTGGCTGAAGTGGCTTGCCATGCCGATGCTTGTTATACTCAAGTATATAAACAACTTCGTAAATAATTACGGCATCACGATCATCATCCTGACGCTCCTGATCAAAATCGCCTTCTGGCCCCTGGGAAACAAGAGCTACAAATCCATGAAGGAAATGCAGAATCTGCAACCCCAGTTGACGGCCATTCGTGAAAAGTACAAGGGCGACAAGCAGAAAGCAGGCCAGGAGACCATGGCCCTGTACAAGGCCCACAAAGTGAATCCTCTGGGGGGATGTCTTCCCATGGTGGTTCAGATCCCCGTCTTTTTCGGCCTCTACAGGACCCTGTTGTATGCCATCGAACTCCGCCACGCCCCGTTTTTCTGGTGGATACAGGATCTTTCGGACAAGGACCCCTACTATATCACACCCATCATCATGGGGGCCACCATGTTCATCCAGCAGAAAATGAGTCCGCCGGCCGGCGAGCCCATGCAGCAGAAAATCATGCTCATCATGCCGGTAGTTTTTACGTTTCTCTTCCTGACTTTTCCCTCGGGACTGGTCATTTACTGGCTGTTCAACAATATCCTGAGCATCGGCCAGCAATACTACATCATGAAGAAAAAGTGATTTAAGGAGAGGTTAAAATGCAAACTCTCGACATTGAAGGTAAATCAATAGATGAAGCCATCGAAAAAGCCTGTCGCGACTTCGGCGTTTCGCGGGATAAACTCAATATCGAAATCATCTCGGAAGGATCGACCGGCTTCCTGGGACTCATGGGCGGCAGAAAGGCCAGGATCAAGGCCGGCCTGCTTTCCATCGACGCAACACTGAACAT
The DNA here is from genome assembly GCA_963754515.1 of uncultured delta proteobacterium. Classification (GTDB taxonomy): domain Bacteria; phylum Desulfobacterota; class Syntrophia; order Syntrophales; family Fen-1087; genus JAPLJM01. The sequence continues at coordinate 25,283 of CAVWGC010000001.1, forward strand.
GCCGCTGACGGCGCCGCAACCGGAAACGGCAGAAAAAATGCAGGCAGCGGGCATCACCGCGGCTGCATTTGACATGCCGCCGGCATCAGACGACGACAAGGTCGGCGAAAGGGCCAAAACAGTCCTGGAAGGCATTTTGGCCCGCATGGGCATTGCGGCGCCGGTCAGCGTCGAGGAAACGGAAGAATCGATTCTGTTGAACATCCAGGGCGACGGCGGCGGCCTGATCATCGGAAGGCGCGGCCAGAACCTCGATGCGATCCAATACATTGTCAATAAGGCCACAAACCGCTCCAGAGACGGACGAAAGATAATCATCATCGATACCGAAGCCTATCGCAAAAGACGCGAAGAATCCCTGGTCACCCTGGCCGGGAAGCTGGGCGAAAAGGTCAAGAAAACGAAAAAGGCCGTTACGGTCAGTCACATGAACGCCCATGACCGCCGCGTCATTCACATGGCGCTGCAGAACGACGCATCGCTGACGACCAAAAGCAGGGGCGAAGGGGAATATCGGAAGATCGTCATCATACCTTCGAAAAAGAATTAAAAAATGCCTTCGGACGACACCATCGCCGCCATTGCCACCCCTCCCGGCGTCGGCGGCATCGGGATTATCCGGGTCAGCGGCCCGCTCTCGGAGGCAATCGCCCGCCTCCTCTTTCGATCCCCGAAGGGCGCTTTTCCGCTGAAGTCCCATCAGCTCTACCACGGACGGATCATTTCGCCTTCCACGGGCGCCATCCTCGATGAAGCGCTGATCACGCTCATGCGGAAACCCCGTTCCTACACCGGCGAGGACCTGCTGGAGATCCAGGGTCACGGCAGTCCGCTGATTCTGGAGGCCGTGCTGACCGAAGTCATCCGGGCCGGCGCAAGGCCGGCTGCACCGGGCGAATTCACGCGGCGGGCCTTTCTGAACAACCGCATCGACCTGACGCAAGCCGAGGCGCTCATGGGCCTGATGACGGCCGGAACCTCCCGAAGCCTGGACATTGCCCACGCCCAGTTGCAGGGCGCCCTGAGCTGCCGGATTGAAGCTTTCCGCCAGACCCTCATTGCAATCCTGGCAACACTGGAAGCCGCCATCGACTTTTCCGAAGATGACGGCGGACACACCCCGCCAAACGGCGCGGCGGCACAGATCCGGGATGTTTCCGACGGGATCCGGGAGTTGCTGTCCACCTGCAAGGAGGGCGCGTTGATCCGGAAAGGCGCCGGCGCCGTGATCATCGGCCGCCCGAACGTCGGTAAATCAAGCCTTCTCAACCGGCTGCTCGGGGAAAACAGGGCCATCGTGACGGCGATTCCAGGCACCACGCGCGACTTCATTGAAGAGTCCATCGATATCCACGGCATCGCCGTCAGGCTGACCGACACCGCCGGTCTCAGAAATCCCGACAACATCATTGAAAAAGAAGGGATTGAACGGGTCTGGGGAAAGTTGTCCACAGCGGATGTGATTATTGCCGTTTTCGACGGCAGTATGCCGCTGGCCGGAGAGGACCGTGACATTCTGGAAAAAACAAAATCTCACAACATCGTCCCGGTCATCAACAAGTCGGATCTGGACCATCTCCTGAACGACCGGGCATTGCAGGCATGGCTGCCCGATGCGGAACCGCTGCGGATCTCGGCAAAAACGGGTTTCGGCATCCCGGCCCTGAAGGAGAATATTTACCGGCGGCTGACGGGCGAACAGGCGGAGCAGGCCGCTGAAATCGTGATCACACAGATCCGACACAAAACAGCCCTGGAAAAAACAATCGGCCACCTGCAGCAGGCCCAGGCGAGTCTGGCGGACGCCATGTCCTTTGAATTCATCGCCTTCGACCTCCGGGAAGCCCTGGACAGCCTCGGAGAAATCGTAGGCGTCACGACGTCGGAGGATGTTCTGGACCGCATCTTTTCAACCTTCTGCATCGGCAAGTAACCTATGACCGAACACATTCACCAACCTCCCGGAATGGAAGTCCAGTCTATCGGCGGTCACTACACGATCATCGAAGAGGGCCGCATAAACCACCGGGGCAGGATTTTGCTGTATGTGGCGGGCATCGCCGTTGTCGACAGGTCCTGCTGCGGAACAGGCGGATGCCGGTTTATCCATGTTCCCGGCTATATCACATCCTGGCAGCATCAAACCGGACCCGATGGTCTGGCCGTCAGCGCCGTGGAACCCGTCGCTGACCCCAAAGACCGGAAAACAATCAAAGCGCTTCTGGACCTGCAATTCCCGCATTCCCAGGTTTTTTTCGGAGAGGCATAATCGCCCCACAGTGCGGATAATTATATTTACATCTCACGCTCATTTCATTATATTGGCCCGGAAATGCGAAAGGTCGAATGCGCTGTCATCACGATGAAAATTAGCAGCACGCGGACGTCCGAAGCGGTCAAAAACCAGCAGAGACTAATACAGCAGATACAAGGTCAATAATTTTTCGTTGCAGAAGGGAGAAAAAGGGGATGGTAAAAATGAAGGAAATCAGGGCGAAAGATCTGGATACAGCTTTATTTATCAGGGAAAAAGTCAGGGAATTGCGCAGCAAGGTCGGGAAAGGCCTGGCCATTAACGCCCTTTCGGGCGGCGTGGACTCGTCCGTTGTCACCGCGCTGGGATTCAAGGCCCTGGGGGAGCGCCTGGTCAGCTATTTTATTGACAACGGCCTCATGCGCCAGGGCGAGCCGCAGCGTGTCGTCGCGCTTTTCCGCGAAATCGGCATCCCGGTCGTCATCATCCCCGCGCAAAAGGCGTTCTTCGCCGCACTGAAAGGCATCACCGATCCGGAAGAAAAACGCGAAGCCATCACGCAGACCTTCTACCGGGACGTGTTCCGAAAGCTGGTCCTCGACAGTGGCGCCAAACATCTGCTGCAGGGCACGATTCTCACCGACGTGGATGAGACCGTGGCCGGCATCAAGCGCCAGCACAATGTCTTTGAACAGTTGGGCATCGATCCCCAGAAAGTCTTTGGATACAAGATTCTGGAACCGCTCATTGAGCTGCGTAAGGACGGCGTCAGAAAACTGGGGCAGGCCCTCGGGTTGCCGGAGGCGGCATTCATGAGAATCCCCTTTCCCGGTCCCGCCCTTGCCGCCCGCGTTATCGGCGACGTGACGCCTGAGAAGATCAGGATCGTCCGAAAGGCGACGGCCATCACCGAAAAAGCGCTCGGCGGTTCGGGCGCCTTTCAGTATCTGGCGATTCTGCATGACGATCGCGTGACGGGCATGAAAGACGGCAAGCGGGTCTTTGGAAACCAGATCGAAATCCGCTGCTGGGACAGTCTGGACGCACGCGTCGCCCGGCCGACACGTCTGCCCTTTGAGACGCTGGAAGAAATCGCGAAGCAGATCGTGGACGCAATCCCCGGGGTGGTCAGCGTCACCTATAACATCACGCCCAAGCCGCCCTCCACGATCGAGGCGGTATAAGGCGTGATGTCGCAACGGGTGTTTTTAGAGGTCTCCGTCTGTGATCCGATGATTAATCGAGATACCCCTTGATCGGCATCAACTGCTGGCGCCTGAGAATGGCGCCTGTCGCCGCAATGACATCGCCGGGGATGCGAACCTTCGCGTGCAGCATCGGCCCCACTTTTATATCCGCCCGGGGGCCGAAGGCGAAGAAATGATCGATGGCCTTGTTGGCGTTGGCAAAGGCATTGCCGCAGGGCAAGGGCTGCACGAGCGTAAAGACCTCGGTGATGGCCGCAGTCAGCCTTTCAGAAATCTCCCCGGCTTCTTTCTGATGGCCCTTCTCCAGATTGCCGATGAGGGTTGAAAGCTCCCGGGCAAAGCAGTTTGCCGTGCTGAGCAGAAACCCCGCGTAAGGCCCGCCGGTTTCCCGCAGCCATTTTGCGTAATCACCTTCGGCGCCCCGCACCAGAAAAACACCTCCCTTGTCCACCGAGGATGTTGCGATACCGTCCTGACCGCTCGAATCCTTGAAGAAGATCAGGTTGAAATATTTTTCGAGAAGCCTGCCAAAGGTCTCCGGCGAGACTTCATTTTCAGTCACCTGGGGGAGCTGATACAGGGCGACGGGCAGCCCAAGGTCGAGGGTCGTGGAGAGTCCGGCTTCCATGTCCGCCTGCGTCAGCGTCTTTCCCGACGACGGGCAAACGGTAAACCCGCAAACCCGTTTGTCTTTGAGCATTCGTGCCACATCATCATCGCCGGACAAACCATTTGGGTCGATCAGCTTCAGGATGCCGGAAATCGTCCGCTGCACGCTTTCGGCATCCCGCTTCAGAGCGCCCAAAAGCAGATATATTTCGTGCTTCCGGGCCTGCTGCAACGCAAATTCTGCAACCTGCATGGTTTCCTGCTCGTCCAGCTCCCAACCGTCGCCCGTTGAACCGGGAATCAGAAATCCCTTCACCCAGGGGACAATATGGCGGAAATGGGCGGACATTCGGTCAAGGTCGATGGTGCCGTCGTTCTGGTAATGCGTCAGCAAAGGGCACCATAACCTGGGAATTCCGGCCGGAAAAAACTCCCGCATGAGGGTCTGTCTCTTTTTCGCGATCGTATTCATAAAATGGGGCCTCCGGAATGTGTTTTTCAGGTCGTCTGCAATAGTTTTTTCAGGGCCGCCAGCAGCCGGGAGACGCTCTCTTCCCTGGACGAATGGCCCATCAGGCCGATCCGCCAGATCTTGCCCGCCAGGGGTCCAAGGCCAGCACCGATTTCGATTCTGAACTCACTGCGCAACAGTTTCCGGATGGACAGCTCATCGACGCCCGCCGGAATCATAACCGTATTGAGCATGGGCAGCCGCCAGGGCTCCTCCACGAGCATCTCCATGCCGAGTTCCCTGAGGCCGCCGACCAGCGCCAGGTGGTTCTTCCGGTGCCGCTGGAAGGCTTTATCGAGTCCCTCTTCGAGCAGCAACGCGAGGGCCTGGTAGAGCCCGTAAAGCATGTTCACGGGCGCGGTGTGGTGATAGACGCGTTTGGCGCCCCAGTAATTCGCGATAAGCGACAGGTCCAGATACCAGTTGGGGACTTTGGTTTTGCGGCCGTTGAGTTTGGCAACCGCCTTTTCGGAAAAGGACAGGGGCGCAAGGCCCGGCGGGCAGGACAGGCATTTCTGCGTCCCGCTGTACAGCGCATCGATGCCCCATTCGTCCATGCGCACGTCGATCCCGCCGAGGCTCGTCACCGCATCCACGAGGTAGAGTGTATCGCTTCCCTTGAGGAGTTTCCCGATTTCAGCCACCGGGTTCATAACGCCCGTTGATGTTTCCGCGTGCACCACGGCAACGATGCGGTAGGCGTTTTCTCGGATTTTCTTTTCCACCGCTTCCGGAAGAACCGGCGTCCCCCAGGCGAATTCAAGGGTCTCCACTGCGGCGCCCAGCCGGGCTGCCACATCGCTCATGCGCATGCCGAAAACGCCGTTGATGAGGATCAGCGCTGTGTCGCCCGGTTCGATGAGATTCACGAAACAGGCCTCCATGCCGGCCGATCCGGTTCCGGACATGGGAACCGTCAGGGTGTTTTTGGTGTTCAGTACCTGCCTGAGCATCTCCCTGATTCCGTCCATGATCGTCATGAAATAGGGGTCCATATGCCCGAGGGTCTTGCGGCTCAGGGCGTCATAGACTTCCTGCGGGACGCATGACGGACCGGGACCAAGCAACAATACGTCTTCGATGCCTTCCAGTAAATTCTGCATGTCAATATTCTCCTTTTATTACTCCGGCGATTAAACATATAAAAAGTTATGCCGAACTTGATCCGGCATTCAGTCCGGTTTTGGATTCCCGCTTCCGCGGGAATGACGACTTTGATATATTGTTGCCGGTATAATAATGGGATCAATCCGTTGCGCCGGCAGTTTCGATCTTCCGGATCTGATCGAACAGTCTCTGATTCACCGGCGTGGGAACGTTGTAGCGCAGGCCCAGCTCGATCACCCTGCCGGCAAACATCTCCACCTCGGTTTTTCGACCCGCCTCCACGTCCTGAAGCATGGAGGTCTTCCCCTGCGGATTCAGCCGGAAGAGGAAGGGATCGAAACCGTCGATATCCGCTTCCGACAGATCAACACCGGCTTTGACGGCCAAACGCACCACTTCCCGCATGGCCGCGCCCATGAGCTCCCTCGCCTCCCCTGCGGTCTGAAACATCGCATAGGGGGCGCGCAGCACGGCCGATGCCTGGTTGATCCCCACGTTGATCATGAATTTCCACCACAGGATGCGCAGCATGTCCGGCGGCGTCTCATAAATGATGCCGGCCTTTTGAAAACATTCCTGAACGTGCCGGACCTTCTCCGTCGGAATGAGATTGGTTGCCTCGCCGATGAACAGCTTGCCCTGTGTGGTATAAATGACGCGATTTGCGTCCCGCAGTGCATCGATTCCGAGGGAAACGGCGTACAGGACCCTGTCCATGCCATAGGCGGCGCCGATCCGCTCCTCGCTCTCGATGCCGTTCATGACGGAAATGATCAGGGTTTTCGCGCCCACCCGGTTTTTCATATCCCCGATGGCGTCGTCGAGATGCTGGTATTTGACGGCGACGATGACGAGATCGGCCGGCTCGGCGCGTTCCTCCGGGGTGAGGACGGAAATATGGTAGGATTTGCCGTTGACGACCACGCCTTCCCGGCGGAGCCTTTCTGCACGCTCTCCTCCGGCCACAAAGGCGACGCAACCGGGGTCCATATCATAAAGCATGGCGGCATAAACCGCCCCCAGCGCGCCGGCCCCGATAATGGAAACGGTTTTGATGGATGGTTTCATAACTTCCTCAATCTTTATTGCCACAGCATTTCTTAACGTCGAATTCAAATGTCCCGGCATGGAAATCATACCTAAAAGATATATGTTGTCAATCAGTTATATTTTGAGTGATATTTAAAGACAAGATGAAACGTTTTAACAATGGCACTATTTCATGTGGGGACCCGTTGCCTCATATTAAAATGTTACCCAAAGAGGAACGATAGAGGATAACGTTGCCTCATAAAGAATGTTACCCTAGCTTGATATGAGAGCAGATCCGTTTTAGTTTCTTTTCCATGGTTTTTCTTAACAGGAAAGGGTTGTTCTTTTCAAGTTGTTTGGAGAGGGCCTGTTTTATGGAATCAGAGATATGCGGTGAAGCGAGGATCCTCTGGTAAGAGGTTTTGGGAGTCATGGTGTTTGATGGTTTTAGATCCGGATCTTTCTTTGGCGATGAGTTTGACGGAAGGGCAGAAGAAGTTGTGAAAGAGCCGCCATTCTTTTGTGTAGAGGTGATTGAGGAGGGACGATTCGGGTTGATCTAATCTTTCGTACCCCAGCCATTGTCTTGCGTGCGTCCAGTTTTTCTGTTCGATGTGTGCGTTATCGTCTTTGTGATAGGCCCTGCTGCGGGTAAAGCGGACGGATTGATTTCTTTGGGAGAAGTGACGGAAGAGGTGGTAATTGAGGAACTCTGAGCCGTTATCGGAATCGAAGCCGAGGAGAGGAAACGGCAGGGATTTTTCAATATCCTTGATTTGTTCCAGTACCCCGGTTTCTCCTTTTCCCCAGACGGCGCGTTGCTCGGTCCATCCGGTGGCGATATCGACGGTGTCGAGGTTATAGACGAACATACCTGAGAGGGATTCTCCGCAATGGGCGACGGTATCGGCCTCGAGGAACCCTGGTTTTGATTCGTCCCATTGATTGGTTTGGATGGGTATTTGTTTTCTTAAAAGGGTTCCCGGCTTGGTTGTTGATCGGCCCCTTTTTTGATATTGGATTCGGGTGGGTGCAAGAAGCCGGGCTATGGTTGCCGGAGAGATTGCCATCAGGGCATTTGTGACTTTTCTGGAGGAAGCTTTCCGAACAATTGATCATATCCGGGCATCCAGATCGGCAGAATGGCTTTCAGTCGTTTTGAGCAGGGAAGATTGGCTGCAAGCCATATCTGTTTTAGCGGGGTGATGACCTCGTCTTTCCGGTAAACGGGCTTTGGCCCCCGTCTCTTTGGCTTGGGTTTTGTAAATCGTTTGAAGCTGCGCAAGAGCCTGATGGCGTATTTACAGTGATAGCCGAACATTGCGCAGAACTCGTTAAGGATGAATGTTTTTTCGATGTGGGAGGCATTTTTATAGTGCCGGTGCGCGGCTTCCGTGTACTCTTTTTTGGATCGCGGACTCATGATTATCCCTCCTTTTGGAAGTCGATGTTCGGTAACATCGAATTATGAGTCAACGATCCTCTTTATTCACCTCCTTGGGTAACATTTAATATGAGTCAATTCGGGGAGTCAATATTGCATTGACAGACAAGTCCGATCTCTTTATACTTCCTGCCAATATCAAATATGAAGTTATTAAATAAAACCTTGATTAACCGTAAGAATCATTTAGATTTGCTAAAGGATGCAGCAGACAGTTCATAAGCCCAGATATTCAGATTGATATGAAGTTAGAAGCGAATTCACTTGAATACTGGAAAAAGAAATATCCCGAGAAGTTCACGTCGGAAGATATTATCTTCAGCCATATTCATCGAGGCAATACGATATTTATCGGTTCAGCTTGCGCGGAGCCGCAATATCTTGTTCAGGGGCTGATCCGCTATGTCGAGTCAAAGCCTCATGCCTTTTTCGATGCGGAAATCATTCACGTGAGGACTCTCGGCGTAGCCCCCTACACCGAAAAAAAATTCAAACGCAACTTTCGACACAATTCTTTCTTTATCGGTGATACAACAAGGGATGCCATCAACACAGGGCAGGCAGATTACACGCCTATCCTCCTGTCCCAGTTACCCTCTTTATTTCAAAGGGGCCTCGTCCATATTGATGTGGCCCTTATTCAAACGTCCCTGCCTGACAGCCATGGCCATTTGAGCCTTGGCGTCAGTCTGGACATCGTGAAAGCTGCTGTTGAAAACGCCTCTCATGTTGTTGCCCAGGTTAATGACTGTATGCCTCGCGTCCATGGAGATTCTTTCATTTACATCGATGACATCGATTTCCTATTACCTTATAATGAACCTCTTCTGGAATATAGCCCGGAGTCAGAGATGGAAATCACCCGTAAGATTGGGGATAATATTGCTCGTCTTGTTCAGGATGGCGATACGATCCAAGTTGGATATGGCGCCGTTACCAATGCCATCCTTGAGAACCTTTCCGGGAAAAAGCATCTTGGTGTGCATACTGAGCTCTTCAGTGACGGTATTGTCGAACTCATGAAAAAAGGAGTTATCGACAATACAAAGAAAACCATCAATCGTGGGAAATCTGTGGCGACGTTCTGTATGGGGCATAAAAACACATACGAATTTATCCATGACAATCCGGACATAGAATTCAGGACGATCGACTATACCAATAACCCTCTGGTGATTGCCCAGCATGAAAATATGGTGGCCATCAACAGCGCTCTGGAAATTGACCTTTCCGGACAGGCTACGGCAGAATCTATCGGGAAAGTTTTTTACAGCGGGATCGGCGGACAAGCCGATTTTATGCGTGGGGCTTTCTTATCCAGAAATGGCAAGGCCATTCTTGCCCTTCCGTCAACGGCAGTGGGCGATAGTATCTCAAGGATCACGCCGGCACTTAAAGAGGGGGCTGGGACGACATTGATTCGTGGTGACATCCATTATGTTGTCACTGAGTATGGTATTGCCTATATTCACGGGAAAAGCATCCGTGAACGGGCAATGAACTTGATTGCCATCGCTCACCCCAAATTCAGACAATGGCTCGTTGAAGAAGCAAAGAAGTCAGGTCTGATCTATCAGGATCAGGCGTTCATCCCGGGGGAGAAAGGAAGGTACCCCGAGAAGCTGGAGTCTTACAAAACCACCAAAGCGGGTTTTAAGATATTCTTCCGACCCATTAAAATAAGTGATGAGCCGCTTTTAAAGGATTTTGTTTATTCTCTTTCTGATAACAGTTTGTACCGACGGTTTATTTCCATTCGTAAAGATATGCCCCATGAACGGCTTCAGGAGTTTGTCGTTATCGATTATACAAAAGAAATGGCGATTGTTGCTACTGTTGGCGATGAGGAGAATCAGGAAATCATAGGAGTAGGCAGATATTTTATTGACGAAAGCAAGCATTTCGCGGAAGTGGCTTTTGCTGTAAGAGATGAGTACCATAAGAAAGGTATTGGAACGGAGTTGCTTGTATATTTGACTTACCTTGCAAAGAGACAGGGGCTCCTGGGATTTACTGCAGAGGTCTTAGCAGACAACACGCCAATGCTGCACGTGTTTGAAAATGGGGGGTTCGATATCGCAAAGCACAATATCGCCGGCATCTATGAAATGACGATGGCCTTCAAGGAATAAAAAGGGGCAAATTTAACGAATAACACCTTTTTTCTTGAAATGGAAATCTGTACCCTGTACAAGAAAGTGCGTTAAAAAAGCGGATCGAATTGACAAACATCGTGAAGCTCAAAAATTAAGAGGATCAAAGAGGAGGCATTATGGAGACACCCCATTCACATGAAACGATGATGGAGCAGATTATCTCATCTCAGGTAAAAAAATGGCAGACGAATATGAAAAAGAAATATAAAAAGCCTATCCGTCCGGTCATTACCATTTCCAGACTGCCGGGCAGTGGTGCTGATACGCTGGCAAAACAACTGTCGACAGATTTGCATATAGACTTTTTTAACAATGAAATCGTAGGAGCCGTAGCCAAGAGCGCCAATGTGAGTGAGGCCGTGATCGCCACGCTTGATGAACAGGATCGTTCTATTCTGGATGACTGGATCGGTGCGCTTGAAAAAAAATATCATCTATGGCCTGATGAATATTTACACCATCTGACAAAAGTTGTCGGCGCCATTGCCGCACATGGCCATGCCGTCATCGTCGGGAGGGGAGTTGGTTACATCCTGCCCAGTGAAGTCTGTCTCCGTCTGCTCATTGTTGCGCCCATGGATGTGCGCGTCCGGAATGTCATGCATGCCTATGGTGCGACCTATGAAGAGGCGGAAAAAAGGATCATTAAAACTGAGAAGGATCGTAAGGCCTTTATTAAGAAATACTTTAATGCCGAACTGACTGATCCTGTTAATTATGACCTGACGCTCAATACAGCCCATTACACCGTTGAGGCGGCCGTGAATATCGTCAAGGAAGCCTTCAACGGTCGACCGTGGTATGATTATTCGATCAGAAAATCTTAAAGCAAATAAGTGTTAAAATGCGAAAAAGAAAGTTCTCTTCAATAATCAATTTATGAAGGGGCTCTTTCCTGGGGGCTCACCTTCGGAAACGCCCCCACCATCGCGCAGGAAAGGATACGGAACACCCATGAGCAACCTGAATGCCATTTTCGCACCGGAGTCGGTGGCCATCATCGGCGCCTCGACCACGCCGGGAAAGGTGGGGCACGATATCTTCGCCAATATCCTGAAGGGGGGCTTCACGGGCACCCTCTATCCCGTCAACCCCAAGTCCAAGTCCGTCCTCAGCGTACGGGCCTTCCCCACCATCCGGGACGTCCCCGACACGGTGGATCTGGCCATGATCGTCCTGCCCCCGCAGGAGACCCTGAAGGCCGTCGAGGCGTCCGTGGCACACGGCGTCAAAGGCCTTGTCATCGTCTCCGCCGGTTTCCGGGAAGTGGGCGGCGCGGGCCTGGAGATCGAGAACCGTATCGTCGCCATTTGCCGGGAGGCGGGTATCCGCCTTGTCGGGCCCAACTGCCTGGGAGTCATCAACCCCATGCCCGCCGTCCGCCTCAACGCAAGCTTCTCCTCCCGCATGCCCGCCACCGGGAACATCTCCTTCATCTCGCAGAGCGGCGCGCTCTGTACTGCCGTCCTCGACTTCGCCGCCGACCGGGACTTCGGTTTCTCCAAGTTCATCTCCATCGGCAACAAGGCTGATGTGGACGAGTTGGACCTCCTCCGCTATTTCTACGAGGATCCGGACACGGCGGTGATCATGCTCTACATGGAGGAGCTCCGTCGGGGCGCGGAGTTCATTGAGGTCGTCAAGGAAATCACCTCTGGAAGCCGCCCCACCCCGGTGCTCATCATCAAGTCCGGCCGCACGCGGGCGGGGGCCCAGGCCGCGGCCTCCCACACGGGGGCCCTGGCGGGTACCGAGGCGGTCTACGAGGCCATCTTCAAGCAGTCCGGGGTAATCCGCGCCGACACCGTGGATGAGCTCTTCGACTTTGCCAACGTCTTCGCCTACAAGCAGGAGAGCGCCCTCGGCAAGATGCGGCGCAAGCTCCCCGACGGGAACCGGGTGGCTATCGTCACGAACGCCGGCGGCCCGGGGATCCTCGCCACGGACATGACCGTCTCATCGGATCTGCGGCTCGCTCAGTTTCAGAAAGAGACCATCGAGGACTTGGCCCAGCACCTGCCGCAGACGGCCAACATCCACAACCCCGTGGACATCATCGGTGACGCCACCCAGGAACGCTATGAGAGCGCCCTGCGGACGGTCATCAACGATCCGGGCGTGGACGGTGCTCTGGTCATTCTCACCCCCCAGTCCATGACCAACGCCCTAGGCACAGCGGAAGCCATCGTGCGTGTCGCCCGCCGGACCCAAAAGCCGATCCTCTGCTGCTTCATGGGGATCATCGACGTCTCCCCGGGCGTTAAATTCCTCCAGGAGCACGGGTACCCCGTATACAAGTTCCCTGAAAACACCGCAAAAGCGTTCAGTGCCCTCTATAAATATTCCCACTGGCTCAATCGGGAGCAACTGCCGGCGCTCACTCTCGCCCATGACCGGGCACAGGCCACCGAGCTAATCCAGCAGTGCCTTGCGGAGGGCCGGACCTATCTCGGGGAACTGGACGGCCTGGAGTTGCTGCGCTGCTATGGCTTCCAGACCCTTCCGACGCAACTGGCCGTAAGCGAGGGGGTGGCGGCGGACATCGCCGAGTCCATGGGCTTCCCGGTAGTGATGAAGATCGTCTCCGATCAGATCATCCATAAATCCGACGCGGGCGGCGTGGTGGTGGGGCTGCAGAACCGGGAAGAGACCGAAGCGGCCTACCACCGGATCATCGCCAACGCACGCCAGTACGACCCCCAGGCCTTCATCCGGGGGGTCCTGGTCCAGAAGATGGCCCCCAAAGGGGAAGAGGTAATCATCGGCATGAACCGCTACGGGGTCGGCCCGCTGCTGATGTTTGGCCTCGGGGGGATCTTCGTGGAGGTCTTCCGCGACGTGGTTTTCCGCCTGGCCCCCATCGACCGGAACGAGGCCCACGGCATGATCCGGGAGATCCGGGGCTGGCGGCTGCTCCAGGGCTTCCGGGGTCGTCCCGAGGCGGATACGGACACCTTGGAACGGCTGATGGTGTGCCTCTCCGACCTGGTGACGAACCACCCGGAGATCAATGAAATGGACATCAACCCGCTGCTGGTGCACCCCCAGGGCCAAGGAGCAACCGTGGCGGATTGTCGCATCATCCTGAGCCCCGCCTGAACGGACGATCCGGTACGCCCGAGATTTCTGATCAACGAGCCCGGCATTGGTTAATAGATTGAATACGACCCAGGAAAAGACTAAGACGAATGCAGATGCAAAGGGACTGTTCACAATAGAAAAGATCATGACCGAGAAAAGTTCAGATGAAGCCCTGTCGTCCCCTCAGGCGTGCTCACCGGCCTTGCGCAGCAGCAGTCCCCAGTCCTCGTTGACCATTTGCTGGATCTGGTCGAGGTCCTGATCGGTAAGGTGCCTGAAGCGACCCTGGAGTCTGAAATACTCCCGCACGAGGTATTCCCTGGGCTTGTAGTTGATCGTATAACGCAGGCCGTCTTCCACCTCATAGAGCGGGAAAATGTTGGTCTGCACGGCCATGCGGGCGATCTTGACTGACATTTCGGAGGGAATGCGCCAGCCCGTGGGGCAACTCGCGTAGATGTGCAGAAACCGGGATCCTTTCGTTTCCTTTGCTTTCTGGGCCTTGCGCAGCAGGTCATCGGGATAGGCAATACTGGCTGTCGCCACATAGGGAATCCGGTGGGCCACGAGGACTTCCACGATATTTTTCTTGCGCAGTCTTTTCCAGTCCCGGCCGGTGGTGGTCGTCGTCCAGGCGCCGTAGGGTGTGGAGGAGCTGCGCTGGATGCCGGTATTCATATAGGCTTCATTGTCGTAGCAGACATAGAGGAAATTTTCGTTGCGTTCCACGGCGCCGCTCAAGGCCTGGAAACCGATGTCGAAAGTCCCGCCGTCTCCGGCCCAGGTGAGCACGGTGGTTTCCGTATCGCCCAGCATGTCCAGGGCCGCCCGCACCCCGGTGGCCGTCGCGCCGCCCGTTTCAAAGGCTGCGTGGATCACGGGAATCTTCAGCGCCGATTGCGGATAAGCTCCTGCAATCACGGACCAGCAGCAGGCCGGGAGCACCATCATGGTCTTTTCTCCGAGCGCCTTGAGCACAAAACGCATGGCGATCGTCGCGCCACAACCCGGACATCCCACATGCCCCGAATGGACAAATTCTCGATCCATGACATCAGTCTGCATATTTCACCTCATGCAACCCCATCCAGACACTTTCCTTTTGTGGCACGTCGCTGTTTTTCGTCTGCCAGTAGATCTCGGTCAGCATTTCCGGCGTCACGTCCCGGCCGCCGATTCCGGCGATGAAGCCGAATACGGGGGGATGATCGGGCATGTTGCAGAGCACGGCCCGGACCTCCTGGGCAAAGATGCCGCCGGCCCCGAATGAGAAATTCCGGTCGATGACGGCCACCTTTTTCGCCGCTTTGAGTTCTTCCCGGATCCTCTCTCCGGGAAAGGGCCGGAACAGCTTGATCTTCAGAATGCCCGCTTTTTCTCCCTTTGCCCTCAATTCCTTCAGGGCGAGGCGGCAGGTGCTCGTCACGGTTCCCGACGTCACGAAGATGATTTCCGCATCCTCGCACGCAATGGCCTCTACGGGACCGTACCGCCGGTCAAACTGCGCGGCAAAGACATCCTCGATCTCGCCGAAACGGATGAGGGCGTCTTCCATGGCCAGGGCGATGTGGTAACGCATTTCCATATAGTCGCCGGGCGCCACCAGCGGGCCGAAGCCGCAGGGGTGCGCCGTGTCCAGTTGAAACTTCGGAACATAAGGGGGCAGAAAACGGTCGACTTCTTCCTGGCCGGGGACATCCACCGGTTCATAGGTATGGGAAAGATAGAAGGCGTCCAGGACGATCATGACGGGCAGATTCACCGTTTCGGCCAGATAAAAAGCCTGGAGGGTCGAGTCCAGCACCTCCTGGCCGTTCTCGCAGTACATCTGGATCCAGCCCGTGTCCCGCTGGGCCAGGCTGTCGGTCTGATCGACCCAGATGTTCCATCCCGGCGCGAGGGCCCGGTTGACCTCGGCCATGACGATGGGAAGCCGGGCGCCGGACGCCCAGTGCAGCAGCTCATGCATCAGGGCAAGCCCCTGCCCGGAGGTCGCAGTGAAGGTTCTCACCCCCGCGGTCTGGGCGCCGATGAGCGCGGCCATGCAGGAATGTTCGCTTTCCACGCGCAGGAACCTGGCGTTCATCAACCCCTTCGTACAGTATTCCGACAGGATCTCCACAATATGGGTCTGCGGCGTGATCGGATAGGCGGAAATCACCTGAACCTTCGCCAGCCTCACCGCTTCTGCGACGGCATGGCTGCCTTCCAGGACCCGCTTCATGGCTTCTCCTCCCCGAGGGACATGGCATTGCGGGGACATTCCACCACGCACAGGCCGCATCCCTTGCAATAGTCGTAATTGATATGCCGTCCCTGAGGATCCCTCTCAAGGATCACCGAAGTGTCCGGGCAGTAGATGTAGCAGTTGTCGCACTGGTTGCAGATACCGCAGTTGAAGCAGCGCTCCGCCTCTTTCATGGCCAGTTGGGCTGATATCTTCAGATCGATTTCTTCGAAGGATCGGACCCGTTCTTCCTTGAGCAGCCGGGGTTGGGTTACCCGGGAAATGAATTGAAAATGATCGGTGTTGATTTCCTCATAGCGGACCACATGCGGGTTTCTGAGCCGGCGCTCCCCACCCAGATAGACCTCCATGGAAAGGGACCGGCCGTCTCCGACCCGACAGGCCTCCAGTCTCGGGACGACGGCTTCGATACCCTCCTGAAAAAGGATGTCCAGCGCAATGGCGGCCTGCTTGCCGGACGCGACGGCGTGGACCACACTTTTTGTCGCGTTGGTCAGATCGCCGCCAAAGACCAGGACAGCGCCCGGTGCCCGGCGGTCCAGAACCGTGTGGGTAAGCTTGAACATTTCCCGATCGGCGGCATCGGGCTCATGCCAGGCTTCAACCACCTGGGCGCCGATGGCCTTGAAAAGCCGGTCCACCCGGATCTGTCTTATTTTTCCGTGGTCTGGAACAATACGCCCCCTGCTGTTTTCCTCGCCGGCAATCATCATCTCCTGCAGCGTCAGCAGGATTTTTTCCCCCTCCTGTGCAACAGCCACAAGCGCCACGAGTTCCTGCAGATCCACGCCCTCTTCAAGCGCCATTTCCACTTCAGGATCGAAGGCGGGCATATCCCGTCGCCGGCGACGGTAGAGCAGGAGGGCTTTTCCCCCCAGGCGCACGATGTTGCGCGCTACGTCGACAGCGGTATTGCCTCCGCCGATGACGGCCGACACGCCCTGGCAGGCCGGTGTTTTGCCGTCCCGGAGCTGCCGCAGGAAATCCAGGCCCTCACCGACGCCTTTGAGATTCTCTCCGGGCACATTCATCGCCGTCCCCCGGCCGTGGCCGCAGGCCATGAACACGGCATCGAAGTCTTTCTTCAACGTTTCCAGAATCTCTGCAGTTACCGGTTTTCCTAAAACGATGGATACGCCCTGCGCCTCGATCTGCTTGATATCATGCCGCAGGGCCGTCAAAGGCAGACGGTAAGCGGGGATGCCCCAGCGCAGGATCCCGCCGGCTTCCATGTCTGTCTCAAAAACGCGGCAGGAATAACCCAGCAGGGTCAGAAACCAGGCGGCGGATAGCCCTGCCGGGCCTGCGCCGACAATGGCGATCTTCTGTCTCCGGGGCGGTCTTATTTCGAGATCCGGTTTGATGCCGTAGCGGATGGCCGTATCCGCAAGAAACCGCTCAAGACTGTGGATGGCCACAGCGGCATCGAATTCCCGACGGTTGCAGAGGTCTTCACAGGGATGGAAACAGACACGGCCGCAGACGGAAGGAAAGGGATTCTCCAGAAGAATCGTCTCCCAGGCTTCCTTGAAGAGCCCCTGCGTCGCGAGCATCTCGATCCGGGCGATGTCCTCTCCTGCCGGACAGGCGGCGCTGCAGGGCGATGTTTTTTCATCGTACCGCGGGCGTGCGAAACGCCACGACCCGGTCTTGTTGCTCTCCGTGGTCAGATAAGTGCACGGCATGAATAAGGGATTGGGATTTGCCGATTCGTTCATGGTCATTTTTATCCGATCATTCCCAGCAGGCAGACCGCTTCGAACGCCTCGCGGGCCGCCTCGATATTTTTTTGCGCCTCGGCTGCAAGGTCTTCCCTGATTGCAGCGGCAATGGCTTCCAGGGGCGGCATTCCCAGTATCCTTGAGAAGGCCCCGATCATGGCGGTGTTGACGATGGGATGGGTGCGCGTCCCCAGCCGGTGATTGAGCGCGATCTGATTGGCGTCCACATGGGCCAATTGAAAACCGGCATAGGGCGTCAAATCGACAGGCGGCGAGGGGCCGTTGATCAGAATCCAGCCGCCGGGCTTCAGCCCCCGCGTGACATTGATGCTGTGCAGAAGGGTCTGATCCTGAACGGCCACGTGGTCCGGCGTGGTGACGTTTGTTCGCAGCAGGATCTTTTCCCTGTCCAGGCGAACATAGGCTTCGACGGGTGCGCCGCGCCGCTCTACGCCGAAAAAGGGGAAGCTCTGAACCTGATAGCCGGCCTCGAAAAAGGCCTTGGCCAGCAGAATGGTGGCGACCACCGTTCCCTGGCCGCCGCGGCCGTGAAAACGGATCTCGATCATTTTTTTACCTTTTTCAGGTTTTGTTCCACACAACCACCACGGCCCGCGCCGGGGCCTCCGTCAGCGAGCGGAAACTGTGGTTCAGGCCGGAGTCAAAATAAAGGGCGTCGCCGGCAGAAAGGCTCTCCACGCGGTCATTGGTGCGGAATTCAAGCTTTCCATCCAGAAGAAACATGAATTCCTCTCCTTCGTGGCTCGTGAACACCATCTCTGCCGTTTCCATCGGCACGAATTCGACCAGAAGCGGTTCCATATGCTTGCCGGGCATCCTGGCCTCGAGGGACTCGTAGACATAATCGACCTCGCCTTCCCGGTGATGCGGGCGCCGCTTGACGCTGAGCCGTTCTCCGGCCCGGGTGACGGAAACCTGCTCGACAGGCGCCTCATCCTTGAAGAAATAGGCCATCCCGATATTGAGCGCCCTGGCCAGCTTCAGCAGGGTGGCCACGGGCGGCATGATCTCGTCGGATTCGATCTCGTTCAGCACGGATTTGGAAATGCCGGTCTTCGCAGCCAGGTCGTGGAGGGTATAGAAGTTTCTTTCACGCAGATCTTTGACCTTGCCGCCGATTTTGAATTCCCCTGCGGCAGAAAGGGTTTGCTCGTTCTGTGGCATTTTCTCACCTCCACCGGAACAGGTTCGTATGAGGTTAAGAACAACCTTTGGATGACAGACGGGCTTCTTATATCGGAAGTCAACGACATGATGCCCAAGGGAAACGGGGATGTCAAGGAAAAACAGGAAAAACGACGGCATGAATGCGGCGCCGAAGCGGTCGCCGTGCCCGTGATACATGCCGTATTCTGAAGCGCCCTCAGGACTCTCTGCGGCGGCAGGCATCCACAACGAGTTGTGCAAGGTGATCGCCGATCAGGGCATAGGGCAGAAGCACTTCATTGGCCCCGCTCGTTTTCAAAATTTCAACCTCATCAACCGAATCGGCAGTGGCGACGATAACGGCGTTCGGCGCTATGACGCGACAGGTCGTTACTATTGACTGGTTGTTTGTTCCCTTAAGCAGCATATCGGGAATGGTCGAAAGGATCACTTCCGCATGAGCGACGTGGGCGTGTTCCAGAGTATCCCTGCTGCTGATGTCGCCGAATATTCCCTTAATATTCCTGTCATTTAACTCTTTCAGGACTTCGAGGTTGAAATCGATCACCAGGGTCTTCTTCAAAATATCGGGAGATATTTCATCCAGCCGGTCGATGACAGACCGGGCCCCACGGTGAAACCCGAGGAGCACCACCGGATAATGATTCCGAAGTTCCTCCGATGCTGATTCTTTGTATTTCGACGCTAAGCCGGTCCTGGCGAGCAAACGCTCGAACATCAGGTACGCATCGTGATTGCCCTTGATGAAATAGGAAGAAAGGACCGAGGTGACGGCCATCGCGTAGATGATCAGCGACAGCATGCGTTGCTCGATGTGGCCGTAACCCACACCGAGAGCCGCGACCACAAGCGAGAATTCGCTGACCTGCGACAGATTGAGACTGGCGATGAAGCTCGTGCGCCGTCCGCTTCCGGCAAGCGAGAGGATCGGATAGATCGTCAGAAAACGGGAGACGATCACGAACAATACGATAACCCCCGCCATGATCAGCATGGCGAGGTCCGGAACGGGGATCTTCATGCCGATGGACAGAAAAAAGAGAGTCAGAAAGAAATCGCGCAGGGGCAGCACCTTTGCCGTGACATGGACGCTGTAGGGAAACGTTGAGATGGCCACCCCGGCGATCAACGCCCCCATTTCCATGGAAAGACCGATCCAGGCCCCCGTTCCCGCCATGAACGCGCACCAGGCAATGGACATGGCCACCACCATTTCCGGCGTTTTCGAGATTTTTTCAAAAACCCAGCGAAGCAGATATTTGCTTAGAAAAAAACCAATGGCCAGAAGCGCTATACTCTTGCCGAGCGCGATGACGACGAGATGAATCTGAGGATTGGTAAAATGGGGCTGCAGGGCCAGGATCAGGATCGCCCAGAGGTCCTGAAAGATGAGGATGCCGAGCGTCATGCGGCCCGGAAGGGTGTCGAACTCAAACTTGTCGTACAGGAGCTTGACCACAATGGCCGTACTGCTCAACGCGCAGAGCAGCGCCAGATACAGGGCGTCGATCCGGCCTTTGCTGAGCTCGTAGCCCAACAACAGGAAGAACCCCAGCCCCATGAGAACACACAGGATAAACTGACCCACCCCGGCGTAGAACAACTGCCGCCCTGAAGAGAGAAGTTTTTTGGGATTGAGTTCCAGGCCGATAATGAACAGCAGCAGGATCAATCCGATTTCCGAGATGACTTCGACATTGGCCGGCTCGGAGACCAGCTTGAAGCCTATCCCGGGACCAATCAGGGCGCCGGCAACGAGATAACCCAGGATGACGGGCTGACGGAAAAGCTGGAAGACAAACCCAAGCGCCGTGGCCGAAAGAATGGAAATGCCGATATCGGGAAGGAGGCCATGCATGACCGTGATCGTTTTCTATCCAGGCACGCGTTTCACGGCGCCGCTGTTTACAAGCTCGTGCAACTGGGCCAGGAGCTGCCGCTCCTGGGGGTCGATTTTCATATCCGCATTGGCGAGCGCGAGAATCTTTTCGTATTCCATGGTCGTCAGTTCATGATCCTCGATGGCCTTGTCGATCATTTCTTTTAATTTGGCGGCTTCTTTGCTTAACATGAATAACACCTCTCTCTGGATTCTGCTCACTTGGACCGGATCGCTCTTTCGGGCATGACGGCTTCGTAGAAAGTCCGGATGCTGCGTGGCGCTGCATCCTTCGTCATTGCGGCGTACGTAAAAGTACGCCTCATTTGGATGGGGACACGACTCTGTCATGTCCCCATGCGCCTTGCCTGCGGAACTTTTTACGCAGCCGTCGAAATAGGCTCATTTTTCGATTTTTTGCGAGTCCGTCAATCATGCGGCAATATAGGAGAGTACATCGGGAATGTCAATACCATTCCTGGAACTTGAGCGTGCGTACGGGCTTTGATCTCATGCCTTTCCTGGTTCGGGATGATTGTACAGACGCATCGCGTCTGCAATCTTGTCGGGTTCACCGACGACAAACAGGATATCTCCTTCCGAAAAGACCGTTTCAGCCGGGGGGTTGGAAATGATCTCATTCTTCCGGCGCACGGCCAACACGGACACACCCATCTTTTTTCGCATCTCCGTCTCGGCCAGCGTTTTCCCGGTAAGCAGCGAGCCTTCGGCAATGCGAAAGGATTTTATTTCCACGTCCGGCAGGCATAATTCAATATCCATACAGGTTGAGGCCTCCCTCGAAAGGCTTCGCAGCATCTCGTAGCGCTCCGAACGGATTTCCGCCACAAACCGCTCAATCTCCTCCTTCGGCATGAGATATTTTGCCAGCACACGGCTGAAGATTTCCACCGACGTTTCAAATTCTTCCGGAATGACTTCATCGGCGCCCAGCTCGCACAGGGGCGCCATTTCCTGAATGAACCGCGTGCGGACTACAAGATAAATTTTCGAATTCAATCTTCGGGCCAATTCCGTAATCCGTCGTGTTGCCGCCGGATCATTGATGACCACCACCAGGGCCTTGGCGGTTTTAATGTTCAAATGCTGAAGAACCGCCTCCTGGGTGGCGTCGCCGTAATAGATCGGCGTCCCTTTGGCACGCTCCTCCCTCACCACCGTCGGGTTCATTTCGAGGATGACGTAAGGAATGCCGCTGAATTTCGCGGCGCGGGCCAGATTCCGCCCGTTGAGGCCAAATCCCACAATAACGAGATGGTTTTTTGCATGCAACCGCTCCGTATGGGGCGCCGGATAGGATCCCCGCTTGATGTTTCTGGGCAGGGGCAATTTTTGGACCAGCGCTGCAATCCGGGGGGACGCCGCCAGGGCAAAGGGCGTCGCCATCATCGTCAACACGGATACCGCCAGGAATCCCTGATGCATAGCACCCGCAAGCAGGCCATGCTGAAGGGCCTTCTCCGACAGGATAAAGGAAAATTCACCCACCTGGCCGAGGGAAACGGACACGAGAACGGCCGTGCGCAAGGAAAGGCCCAGGAGGATCGCGATCACAAGGACAATCAGGGCTTTGAAGATGAATACGCCCAGGGCCAGCAACGCCAGATAAAGAGGGTGCTCCAGAAGAAACCCCATATTGAGCAGCATCCCGATGGATACGAAAAAGAAGCTCGTGAAGACGTCGCGGAAGGGCAGGATGTTGCCGAGCGCCTGATGGCTGTATTCGGATTCGGAGATGATCAGTCCGGCCATAAAGGCGCCCAGGGCCAGGGAGAGTCCCGCCAGGTGGGTCAGCCAGGCTACGGCCAGACAGATGGCGATTACGCTTAGCAGGAACAATTCACGGCTTTTTGTACGGGCGATGCTGTAGAATACGTGCGGCACGATCCATTTCGCACTGACGATCACCAGCGCAACGATCGCGACGACCTTCGCCAGAAAAAGCAGCAGCGAATCCATATCGCCGCCCTTCCCCTCTCCGGCCAGCAGCGGAACAAGCAGCATCATGGGAACGATGATGATGTCCTGAAAGATCAGGATGCCGAGGGCCGTGTTGCCCTGCGGGGTTTCGACCTCGGCACGGTCCTGGAGGATTTTCATGACGATGGCGGTGCTGCTCAGGGAAACCAGAAAGCCGATCAGCACCGATTCCCCGATGCCCAAGCCGAAATATCGCGAGACGCCAAAGGCGGCGGCGACCGTGATGACGACCTGAAGCGAACCGCCGATCAAGACGGATCTCCTGATCTGCAGCAGGCTGCGGAAGGAAAATTCAAGGCCGATCGTAAAAAGCAGCAGCACCACGCCCACATCGGCCAGGATTTTGACCGCGTCAATATCCCGGACCAGTCCCAGCCCGTAGGGACCGCTGATCAGGCCGGTCGCCAGAAATCCCACGATAATGGGAACCCGTATCAGGTGGCACACATACAGAACAAAGGCCGAAAGGCCAACGATAATGAGGATATCATTCAACAGGGGCATGCTGATAATCTACCATCGGAGAAAAAACATGTCGAGAAAAATCATTGACATTTGCTTTTGAAAAGACTTAGTATGCGGCGCAGTCAGAATCGTTACGGCAACCAGACGCAAAGCGGGCTTTCAGGGCACTGGCTTTTATAAAGAGATGCCCTTTGAAGGTCGTCACCGGGAGGTCGGCATGATCAAAGATCTTGTCGTCAGGAACAGAACTTACCGTCGTTTTGATCAGAGCTTCGCCATCGGCATGGACACGTTGCAGGATCTGGTTGACATGGCCAGGTTGAGCGGCTCGGCCGGCAACAAACAACCCCTCAAATACATCCTTTCCTGCGATCCCCCGAAAAACACGCTCATTTTTGAACACCTGGCCTGGGCCGGTTATCTGAAGGATTGGCCCGGCCCCGCCGAGGGTGAAAGACCCTCCGCCTATATCCTCATGCTGGGCGACAAAGAGATCAGCCCGTCTTTTGATTTCGACAACGGCATCGCCGCACAGAGTATTCTGCTGGGCGCTGTGGAAAAAGGGCTCGGCGGCTGCATGATCGGCTCCATCCAGCGGCCCAAACTTCGTGAAAAGCTCAATATTCCGGAAAGATATGAGATCCTCCTGGTCATCGCCCTGGGCAGGCCCGTCGAAACGGTCATCCTCGAGACGGTGAAGGCCGATGGAGACATCAGATACTGGCGCGACCATGACGGCAGACATTATGTTCCCAAGCGATCTTTGGACGATATTATTGTGTCTTAAGAAGGAATTGTCATTGCCGCATTTTGGCAACAGGAATGCATTGATCACTTTATTTTATTGATTTTATTGATGAAAGGAGGATGTTTATGACAACCACAGTCGTTATTATCATCGGTTTTATCATTTATGTAGGTCTCTACTTCACGTACGGTAAAAAGATCGAGCGGGACGTCGTCCGGGCGTCGGACGATATCAAGACGCCCGCCCATCGCCTTTACGACGGCGTGGACTACATTCCGGCCCATAAGGCGGTCCTCTTCGGACATCACTTTTCGTCCATCGCCGGCGCGGGGCCGCTCGTCGGGCCGGCACTGGCCATTTGTTGGGGCTGGCTTCCGGGCCTGTTGTGGGTCTGGTTCGGCAATGTCCTGATCGGCTCCGTGCACGACTATCTGGCCCTGATGGCTTCGGTGCGTTACGACGGCAAATCCGTCCAGTTCGTGGCGTCGGATCTGATCTCCAAAAGGACGGGCAGGGCCTTCTACTGGCTCGTCTTTTTCCTGCTGATCCTGGTCGTGGCGGCCTTTGGCAATATCATCGGCATGATGTTCGTCAACACGCCGTCAATCGCCGGAGCTTCCATTTACATGACTTTCGCCGGGCTCATCCTGGGGGTCCTGATCTACCGGGTCAAGATGAACCTGCCGGCAGCCACCGTCATCGGCATCGTCATGATGGCTATCGCCATCTGGGCAGGCACGCAATTTCCCGTGCCGGCCAGCTACGAGGTGTGGATGGTGGTTCTGTTCCTCTACATCATCATCGCCGCGGCCATACCCGTGAATGTGCTCTTGCAGCCGCGGGATTACATGAATTCCTTCCTGCTGTATTTCGGCATCGCCATCGGGTTCATCGCCGCCATCTTCACGTTCCGGGGCTTTGAGGTTCCCATGGTAACCTCGTTTTCGCCGATCCTGATGGGAGGAAAACCGACGCCCTTCTGGCCCGCCATCCTGCTGGTCATCGCCTGCGGCTCGCTGTCGGGTTTCCACTCACTCGTCGGATCCGGCACCACTTCTAAACAGCTCTCCAAAGAGAGTGACGGCCTGTTCGTGGGATACGGCGCCATGTTTACGGAAGGCTTCCTCTCAACGTTGATTATCTGCGCCATCGGCGGCTTCGGCTATACGGCCATCCAGAACGCCCATGCCGCGCAGGCCGCAGCGGCTCTGGCCAAGGACGCCACGGCGGCCATGGTACCGTTAGCCCTGACTGCGGACAACTGGGGGGAACTCTACACGAAGACCACGGCGACCCTGAAGCTCCCGGCGCCGACCATGATCGTCCAGTGCTTCTCCGACATGGTCGCCGCGAGTTTCCTGTCCTTCCTGCCCGTGAAGATCGTCAAGGTCATCGCGGGGCTCTGGATTTCGGCCTTCGCCCTGACAACGCTCGATACGACAAACCGGCTGGCCCGCTACTGCCTCGTGGAGATGCTTCAGCCGCTGAAAAACACGGCGGAGGGTCTTTACAAGGCCCTGACGTTCCGCTGGACCGCCTCGCTTATTCCTGCGGCCATCGGCATCTATCTGGCCTGGAGCAAACAGTTCACGATCCTCTGGCCGTCTTTCAGCGCCGCCAACCAACTCATCGCCGCCATCGCACTGATGACGGGCGCAGCCTATGTCTCCAAGAAGATGCAGTCCAAGTTTGCCATCATGGCCGTCATTCCGGCCTGGCTCCTCTGGATCACCGTCACGGCGGCCATCATCTGGTTCATGGCCGTCGTCATGCCGGGCGCCATTGCCAAAAGCCCCGGTCAGGGCTGGACGGTCCAGATCATCATGGGGATCATGCTGATCCTGAACATCCTGTTTATTGTTGACTTTACGAAGTCGAGGAAACAGCCGTAAGACATTGCCGTTAAACCATTCAACCGGATGGGACGGCGCAGGTTTCCCAACCTGCGCCGTCCCATCCACTCCGATATTCACGAAAAGGCCTTTGAAAAATGGCCGCGCCGCGTGCGAGCCATTTTTCTGCGGTTATGCAGAACTCTCGCGGACTCTTCATGGACTCTAAATGGATGCGCTTCTGCCGCCGGATTGCCGCCGATATGGGCACAACCCAGCGTCAGCGCGCGGCGGCCCTCACCTGCGTGGAAGAGCGGGAGCTCGAAAATATCTTTGCGCTGCTGCTGCTGGGGTCTTTTGTCGGCCTGCCGGCGCCGCCGACCTTTCTGGCCGTGGAACTTCTCCCCTTTATGCAAAAAGAACTAAAGCTCTTGAGCCAGCGGGCGGAGGACGCCCCGGATATGCTGGCCGTGCTCATGGGATCCTTGGGGGTTGACGGATGAGGATCTTGTTTTATACCGGCAAGGGCGGCGTCGGAAAATCCACCATGGCCGCGGCGGCGGCATGGCAGCTCTCAAAGAAACACCGGGTCCTGATTGTCTCCCTGGATCCGGCTCATAACCTGGGTGACCTGTTCGGAGTCAGCCTGAAAAACCGCCGCAAGCGCTTCTCCGATACCCTCTATCTCGAAGAAGTCGACCTGAAACGCCTGGCCCGGGCCTATCTGGAACGGGAAACGACCGTTCTTGAGGAATCCTATCCCTATCTGAGCGCCATGAATCTTGACCGTTATTTCTCGGTGCTCAAGTATTCGCCCGGCATCGAGGAATACGCGCTTTTGACCAGCATCGAGAAGACGATCCGCGAAGACCTGGATTTTGATTTCATCATCTTCGACACGCCGCCGACGGGGCTCACGCTGCGGTTTCTGGCGCTGCCCCAGGTCACCGTCACGTGGATCGAGCGGCTGACGGCTATCCGGCGCCAGATTCTGGAAAAACGCTACACGATCCAGAAGATCCGCGGAACCCCCGGAAACGAAAGCGCGGAGACGGGCGTTCGCCTCAACTTCAGCGAGGACGACGACGACATGCTCAGGCGGCTCAAAACGCTGCACGAGAATTACCGACGGCTGAACGGGACTCTCCAGGGGGCGGATTGCGGGATCGTTCTCGTTTTCAATCCCGACCTGCTTTCAATACGGGAATCGGAGCGGCTCATCACGGGGCTCAAAGAGCTGAAACTTCCATTGAGGCTCCTGATCCAGAACAAGGTCTCCACGGAAAACGCCGATACGGCGGAGCGGACGGCCCTGCATCTCCGAACGAAGGTCAGTCAAGACATCCCTTTTCAGCAGGTCAGATTGCAAAGCGCTCTGGCCGACGACCGGGGCGACGATTTCTTTTCCCTGCCGGAAGATATGACGAAACATTTGATTTCAACAGCGGGTAACGATCATGTTTGATGAACCAGCAAAAAGTCGAGCAATGAACCGGACACGACGGCTTTGTAAAAAGCTCCGCAGGCAAGGCGCGCAAATCATGAGGAGTGAAGCGTACTTTGGCGTACGCCGCAATGACGAAGGATGCAGCGCAACGCGGCATCCGGACTTTTTACGAGGGCGTCATGTTTGAATACGAAGCGATTGCCCGACAGCCTATCTTTTATCTCTTCATCGCCTTCTCGGCCCTGTTGAGTTTCGGCTACTTCTGGGGAAAGCGCACCAACGAGCGTCTGTTCCGCTCTGCCTTTGAAGAACTCGTTTCTGTGTTCAAACCCGTGGACCAGACCTTTACGAACATCGGCGGCCTCATCGGCTATCACGCGAGCCTGGTGATGCCGAAGAAAGGTGCCGTCGAGGCGGTCAACGCCACGATCACCTTTCTGCCGAGACACTCCTGGCTCTGGATGCCCGTCTCCAAGCTCATCCGGAAATACGACCGCCTCTTTATCACGGTGCAACTGCGCCAGACGCCCATCGCAGAAGGTCATCTCATCGAGGCAGCCTACGCCCGCTTCCGGGGACCGAAAATCACGAACGCCGCGAACCTCCAACATGAACAAATCGCCTGGGGAAACCGGAATTTCATCCTCTATTACGGCAGCAACCGCATCCGGGATCGGTTGCGGTCCTTTGTCGCGGCTAATCCTGATCCGGGAACCCTGCGGCACATTGCCATCGTCCCGGAACAGAACAAATGCTTCATCTTCATGATCCCGTTGAAAGGCCAGGTCGCCCGGAGCCTGTCACCCGTTTACCAGTTGATTTCGACACTCATGAAACAGGAGGACAAATAACCGGACTAAAAAAGGTACGCTGTCTCATCAGCGGCGGCGGACGTTTTGCAACAATAAATAACTAAAACAAGGAGGTCAAATCATGGCGAAGCGAGAGAAATTGGACGTTTTTGATTTTGCAATTAACGCGGAAAAGAACGGCATGGACTTCTACATGAAGGCGGCGAAAAAATTTGCCGACAAGGACTTGAAAAACCTGTTTGTCAAGCTGGCTCGGGAAGAGTCCGTTCATCTTCAGATTTTCATGGAATTCAAAGCCAAGGCGGAAGGCAAGGGGATCGACCAGACCCTGCGGAATCCGGAAATAGACGAATACATCGAATCGATTGTCCAGGAAGGGCTTTTCCCCAGAAGTGAAACGGTGAACAAACGGCTGGATCAGGTCGAGACCGTGGCGCAGGCCGCCGCCATCGCCATGGCGGCGGAAAAGAACGCGATCCTGCTGTATTCCGAACTGGCCAGGCTCGCCAAGGACAAGGACCAGAAAAAGTTTTTCGAAAAGATCACCAAAGAGGAAAAATCCCACATTGTGATGGTGCGCAACCTGCGGGCGGATCATGACCCCGCGTACGCGGCGCTGGCTTTCGGGAAATTCTTTTAGCTCTACGCTCAGACGAACTCGATGGCCAGATCGGGAAACTCCCTCTGAAACTCTGCCGTTACATCCCGGACGATTGTGGCGATGATGGTTTCTGCGATGGCGGCGCAGGTGACGCAGTGGGGAAGATGGCGGTAAGCATCGGTGAAGATGTAGAGCCGCTTGTCTTTCTCACTGTAGCGGACCCGCCGGACAAGGCCGAGTTGTGCGACGGGAAGGCCGCTTTCGGGGTCTTTGATCTTCTCTAAAACAGCGTCGATTTTCCGGATCATTTCCGGGGACATTTCCTTCCCCTCCCTGTTATCATCATGTTCAGATTGCATCACAACCCCCACAAATATTCCGGACCAAATTTCCGGAGGAAAGATCATAGCAGCCGAATGTACTACCTCGCAGCACGCTGCGGGGAATTGATCCCGGAGCGATTAAACATTTTCCGATATTTCCGTTTGAGCCGGCGATGTCTTTCTTCAAGGATCAATCGTGGATTTGTCTGTGGGTTTGTTATGATTTTACCCGTCTCTTTTCCATCCCATTTGCAGGACGCCGGCCGTCATGACGATGATGGTCAGAACGATGACGCTGACGGCATAGACGATAAAGTCCCTGGAACCTTCAATGCCTGCTGCCAGGAGAAGAGTAGCGAGAACTGCCGTCGCTAAACCGCGGGGAAGCATATAAAAGAAAGCGTTCTTCTCCTCTTTTCCTTTCCCGGAACGTCGGATCATGAATTCTACACTCAGGTACCTCATGAGAATGATGATGAACACAAAGGCAATGCTCATGGCAATATTGCCAGGCGCAAGGGCGTCCGCGGTGATCATCATACCCATGTAAACGAAAAAAATGTGCGGATAAAAAAGGTCACCTCGCCATGAAAGAATTTGATCGTTTCGTCAATCAATTTACACTGAGATGATCCCTGTAAAAACGAGATATCTCCACAGTTGCCGAGAATGACGCCGAAGATGAGGACGGCCACAGGCCCGCTTCCCCCTAAGAAATCGACTGCTGCAACAACGATCAACATTACGCCCAAGGTGATCATATATGAATATTTTCGTTCACCCATGAAGTTCAATATCTTATACTATGATAATCCGAAGGCCGTTCCGGCAACAATGCCTATGGAGAAAGAGCTGGCAATTGCGTGCAAAGGCTTGTCGATACCGATGTTCTCAAGTTTAACGAATTCAATCAAAGAGATAGCCAAAACGACAGCCAGAACGTCACTCATGGTGGATTCGATATAAATGACGGTTTTTGTCTCATCCTTCAACGACATTTTGGCAAGAACGGGAAGGACAATGGCCGCGCTCGTGCAGCCAAGCACGGTAGCCATCATGAGACTGGGAAGAAGTTCCCAGCCATGAACATAGATGAGAAAGGCTGTAATGGCGCTTGTCGTTGAAATAAAAGAAATGACGACAAGAATGGTGGCATTCCCGAATTCCTGCAGCAGCATCCTGATTTTGAGGTCCATGCCCCCTTCAAACAGGATGACAATGAGGGCAAAGGTTCCGAAATATTCAGCAAAGTCGGTCAAATGTCGATGATCGACCACCTTGAATACAGGACCGAGAAGAATGCCGATCCCAAGAAGCACCAGAACATCGGGGATCTTGATCTTATCATACACAAGATCACCCAGAAATCCGACAATGATAATACTGCCGACTATGAAAAACAGCAGCGGCGCGTCCATTTATTTTTTCTCCTGAAGCTTTCCGAGCTCATGCCACAGGAGATCAAGGCGATTGACTGCAGATGAAAAATTCACATCCAAATCCGCTTTAACTTTTCTCAACATCTCATGCAATTCCCCAATGCCGGCTTTTTCATCATCGGAAGCGATGATCAACGCTTTGTCGAACTGCCTGTCGATGATATCCAGCTCATTTCTGGCGACGGTGATGTTCTTGTCGCCGACCTCCAGGCGTGCTTTAAG
This sequence comes from uncultured delta proteobacterium, assembly GCA_963754515.1. Classification (GTDB taxonomy): domain Bacteria; phylum Desulfobacterota; class Syntrophia; order Syntrophales; family Fen-1087; genus JAPLJM01. The sequence continues at coordinate 55,611 of CAVWGC010000001.1, forward strand.
GATTTGCCCTTTGATGTTGTTTAACAGGCTGTCAAATGCCGTCATGCGGACAAAGGCCTTCGCTTCCGCGCTGAGTTTTTTTGAAGTCTCAATCTGTTCCTTCAGGCCTTCTTCTATCCTGGTTTGTTGCTTTCCCGTCTCATCGCCAATGTGTTTTATTTCTCCGGTAATTTTGCCCTCCAGGGCATCAATGCGTGCAGTCTGTTTGTTCAGCGCTTTTACAATCGTGTTTGCATCTGACCCGATTTTCAGCTGGCCCGCTTTGATCTCTTTCTCTTCGGATGCGATATAGGACTCCACTTTCTGCAGACGTTCTTCAGTTTGTTGAAGCTGTGAACGCAAGCCGGCGGTTTGTTCCTGTATCATGACAGGTAAAAGAAAATATGCACCGGCTCCGGCAGCAACGATTAAAACACCGGCCACTAAAACACAAATGACAATATTTGTTTTCATTTCATCCTCCTTTTTCCCAATAAATGGCCCGTACCGTGCGTACCCATTTCCCGGCTGAGCTTGACCTCGGTATCAAGTTTTCTCATAGAATTCTCTGCTAAAAACACCGCTTCGATTATGTAAATCCTCTATTGGTTGTCCAACACCACCGCTTCGTTGAGTCTTTCGGCAAAATCCGGGACGGCCGCGGCGACCCTGACCCAGGCCGCCATAAGCGGAATGCCGACGGGATCATTGACAAATTCCTCAACTGCCTTTTTCAGGGAGCCGACAAAGGCATCCACCGCCTCGATTTCGCTGTGGCGGTCGTAGGTCAGCCCGTTGATCAGCGCCAGGGCGCTGTATTTCTCGATGGCCATGCGGGATTCCTGAATGTAGGCGGTTATCATGGTCCGGAAGAAAGCCTCGCTCATAACCAGACCGTCCTGGCTCAATACCCTGAACAGGGCATTGGCAATGTCGGTCGCCATGCGGATCAGTCCTTCATTCGGCTTGTCTTTCTCCACAATCTGATGTTTATGATCATAGGTCTCGATAATTTCCACCTGGCAGATACGATTGACCGACGTCAACTGATAGACGTCGCTGAGCATGGAGACCTCCAGGCCCCAGGTCGGTGATATCCGGATGCCGCGTGCCAGGCTGCTGACAAAGGCGAATTCGCCCGACAGGGCGTAACGGAAATTGTCGAGATAGGAGATGAAATTGTTGTGGCCGAGTATCCGCTTGAGGGTTTGAATCAGAGGAGCATAAAAGAGTCTCGTGGCGCGCCCGTAAAGCTTGTCCGTCACCCGTGCATAGTATCCCTTGCTGAATTCAAAATTAACAGCAGGGTGAACGACGGGATAAATGAGCCGTGCGAGCATTTCCCTCTTGTAGTTCAGGATATCGCAATCATGAAGGGCCGTCGCATAGACCTCCCGGTTTGAAAGGACGTACCCGAGCGTCATCCAGACCGAGCGCCCCTTGCCCGGCCGGTCCAGTTGAAAGTCAGATGCCATGAGCTCCTGCAGCAGAGCCTTCATGCGGGGCCCGTCATGCCAGACAACCTTGACCTCCGTGGGCAGGACGGACATGATCTTCTTGACCTGCCCGAACTGTCGCTTCGTCGCCCGGTCCAGGGACAAAACGATCTGATGCAGATAGGTTACCCCTTTCAATGCCTCGATGATCTTCGGCATGGCCTGGCCGTCGAATTCCGTCACGAGGGCGGGCAGAAGCAGAATCATCTTCCGTCTCTCTGAAATCTTTTTCAGTTCCCGCTCCAGCTCCTCGACGGGTCTTTCCCTTAATTTCTGCAGGGTGGCGATGACCCCGTTCTGATAGAAATCGGACATGGCTATTCTCCGCTCTTTTTCCAGATCTCGATCAGGTATCCTTTCATGTCCTCGAAGATCTGGGCCTGTTGCTCAAAATGCCGCTCCGCCTCTTTCCGGTCCTTTTCCCTGAGATCATTGACCAGCGAAGCAACCCTTCCGTAATACAGCGGAATCAGGGTATCCAGAACCTTGAAACGCTGCCGGGGTGAAGCATGAAAGGCCCGGGTGTAGCGATAGACAATCCGCACCCATGTCTCAATGGGCATCGTAAACTGATCGTTCAGATCGATGCGGGTCAGATCCCGGATGATTTTAAAATCCTTCCTCTCCACGATGTTCTGCCAGACGCCGCTGAAATTGTTGAACCCCAGCTTGAAATATTCGATGAGGCTCGCCTGATCGATTTCGAAGGGCGGCGCATCCTGACCGATATCATCCCCCAGCGAAGGCACGTCCCTGGACCCCCGGACGTTCATCCAGAAATCCTGATACTGATCCATGAGCTGGAATGTCGTCCCCACCACCTGGCGGAACATGGGTCCCAGATCTGCAGACGGATCCTTGTGTCCGTGAATCTTCGCACCCAATTTTGCCTGGCAGATCCGAAAATTCCCGACGATGGCCGATGTGGTCATCCAGATGTCGATGCCGAACTTCGCCACATCGGTCTCCCATACATCCCGATCCAGATAATATTTGACCAGCGCTGGAGAGAGGCCGAAATCGCCGCCGATCGGCTGGCGGATCTTCTGACCGTAGAGCGCCCGGGTCATACTATACGCGATGGTGTTGGTAATGGTCGCATCCAGCTTGTACCGGTTGTAATCCGGGGCGACGTAGTCATAACCTTCGATCACAGGCGCCAGGATGTTGCGAATCCATTCCGGCGTGATGGACACCAGATCGGAATCGAAAACGGCCACGGCTCTGGCTTTGAGAAAATGGGCGATTTCGAAAACGGCCCGCAGCCCCGAGCCTTTGCCTGCAGGCCCCCGGTAGATGGTGACGATGCTGTCGATATTGTAGGATTTCGGATCCACCGAACGGGCCAGGTCTCTCGTGTCATCCGTCGAGCCCCCGTCCGACACCACAATGAGGGCTTTCCGATCGGGATAATAACGGTCGAGCCCCTTGATGACGGTCTTGATGACATGGACGATGGCGTCGCCGCTGAAATAGGACGGGATACCGATCACGATATCGGCAGTTTTCAACTGTTCAATCTTTGTCCGCACGTGCGGCCTCAAGGCCGTGGAAAATCTATCTGTCATTGACATATCTGTTATCCTATCATTGCTATAGCTGGCGGATCATCCGGTCTGAGTTCATTCAGAATCTTCTCAATTATGCTATTCCATCCCCTGCACCCCGGTTCATCCGCCCTAAGAAGACCGGATCGCTGGATATTGAGATCTCCCCGGACCGGGTTTGGAATCAGGACAGGAATATCCACCTCCTTCAACATAGGCAGATCATTTTCACTGTCGCCAACACCGACGGCCAGCCAATCGCTGCCCGCGTTCCGATGGAAAATATCACGAACCAGGCGCACCGCCGCTCCCTTGTCCTGATGGGCGTCGATGAGATGATGAAACCTCCCGCCGCTTGTCACCTTCAACCCCAGCGTTGCCGCCATTTCTTTCACAGTAGAAAGATCCGCACCGGAAGTCAGCAGGAAGGGCTCCGTAAATTCACGGACCCGTGCCATTTCAACCCGGTCAGGGGGAAGACCTGTTGCAGAGGTAATGTCTTCGGCTGACATATCGCCGAACCCCTTGATCCCGACCTGAAGCCGAGTCCGGATCTGCTCAAAGAAACGGCGGATCCGGTTGTACGGCGCCCCTAACTGGACAACCGTATAACCCGATTTTGGTCTGCCCCCCGCGATTGTGAAACCCCGATAGCCGGTCGGGAAAAAGACGCCGCCGCCGTTCTCGACGATGAACGGTTCCCGGAGGCCCATTTCCGCCTGCAAGGATTCAACCTCGCTGCGGGTCTTGCTCGTCGTCATGATCAACGGAATCTCAGCGTGCCTGATTCGCTCCAGAGACGGCCTGGCTTCCTCGAACGAATAATCCCCATAGTTGAGCAGGCTGCCGTCCAAGTCTGTAAATATAAGTATTTTCATCATCAAAACATTGTATTAATAGCATATTTTGAGACCTTTTGAAAGACGGATAAAAGTCACGGCTAACGAATCCTTTCCCCGCTTGCCGGATGATGATCAGTAATCGTGAAACATATCAATCTTTTATAGTTATCCCAAGCAAAGGCAAAACCCTTTCGACGGACCGCTGTTGAACCCTTTTTCATCGGTCAGGCAAAGTTATAAAAGCTTGTATGAAATGGTCCCGGTCACTTCCGCCAGAAGCCCGGTACGAGCAGGACAAGGATGGTGTATATCTCCAGTCTTCCGAGCAGCATGCAGACGATCAATATCCATTTGCCGACCCCCGGCACCGCGGCATAATGATCCGTCGGACCCACGATACCCATACCGGGGCCGACGTTCCCGAGACAGGCGGCCACGGAGGAAATGGCGGACATGAAATCGAGGCCGATGAAAGACATCAGCAGCGTGGCCGCCACATAAATCGCCAGAAAAAGGAAGGAAAACCCCCAGATGCTGCGCATGATCGTCTGCGGCACGGGGATGTGCCCGAGCTTCACGACCGTCACGGCGTGGGGGTGAATAATCCGGAACAGCTCCAGGTAACTGTGCTTGAACAACAGAACGAGGCGCACGACCTTGATGCCGCTGCCGGTGGATCCGGCCATGCTGCCGACAAACATGCACAGAAGCAGGATCAACTGGGAAAAGGCGGGCCATTTCTCGTAATCGGCCGTCACAAAGCCCGTGGTGGTCATGATCGAGACGACCTGAAAGGAAGCGTAGCGGAATGCGTCGGCAAAGCTGTTGTAAATCGTTCCGTATATGTCCCAGGCCACCACGAGCACAAAAGCGCCGGCGATCAACAGGTAGGCGCGCAGTTCCGGATCTGAAAAAAATGTCCCGACCCGGCCTTTCATGAGCTTGTAATGAAGGGCGAAATTAATGCCGGCGATCAGCATGAACAGGATGACGACATAATCGATGTAGGCGCTCCGATAATGGGCGATGCTTGCATTTTTTGTGGAAAAGCCGCCGGTCGGCATGGTGGTAAAGGCATGATTGACGGCATCGAACAGGGACATGCCGCCCAAAAGCAGCAGGATGATCTGCAGCAGGGTCAGGAAAATATAAATCTTCCAGAGCGCCTTCGCCGTATCGGAAATCCGGGGGGTCAGCTTGTCCACCACGGGGCTGGGCGTTTCGGCCTTGTAGAGCTGCATGCCCCCGACACCCAGATAGGGAAGGATGGCAATGGACAAAACGATAATGCCCATTCCGCCCAGCCACTGGGTCTGGCTTCGCCAGAACAGGATGCTCCGGGGCAGGCGTTCGATATCCTTCAGGATGCTGGCGCCCGTGGTCGTGAAGCCGGAGATGGACTCAAAGTAGGCGTCGGTGAAACCGGGAATGGCGCCGGACAGGACATAAGGAAGCGCCGCCGCCAGACCTGCCACGACCCAGCCGAAGGTGACGATCATGACCCCGTCCCGGTGGCTCAGGTAAAGGTCCTGCTGGCCTCTGGTCCATAAATATCCGGCGCCGCCCAGGGCGCAGACGATCAGCATCGCAGAGACAATGGGATAGACGCTGCCGTCGCCGTCATAGATTGAAATGCCGAGAGGGGCCAGCATGGAAAGGCCGAGGAAGAAAACCAGAATCGCCACCAGGTGGACGATGAGGCGGAAATTCATGCAAAATACTCCAGTTTTACCGTCAGCAGTTTTTCAAGCTCCGGGATCACCTGCTGGAGTGCGATAATAATCAGCCGGTCATGGGGAAGGATCACCGTATCTCCCCTGGGGATAATGATGTCTTCCCCCCGGACAACCGCCGCCAGAATCGCCCCCTCGGGGAATTTCACGTCTTTCAGGGGTGTATTGACGATATCCGACGTCTCCAGGGCTTCGGCTTCGAGGGCTTCCGCATGTTCGTCCCGAAGGGGCGCCACGGAGATGATCTTGCCCTGGCGGATGTATTGAAGAATGGCCCGCACAGCGGCCATCCTCGGATTGATCACGGTATCCAGGCCGATGTCGGACACGACGGGGATGTAACTGAGCTTACTGACCCGGGTAATGGTCCGTCTGGCCCCCATACCCTTGGCGAGTAAAGAAATGAGAATATTGCTTTCTTCATCCCCCGTCAAGGCGATTAGTAAATCCGCATCCCCGACGTTCTCTTCCCGCAGGAGGTCCCGGTCCGTACCGTCTCCCTTGATGGCGATGACGCGCTTGAGCGTCGTCGCCAATTGCTTGCATCGATCCGAGTCTTCATCGATCACCTTGACATGCAGGCGCTTTTCACCCAGTGCGGCGGCCAGAGCCATACCGGTTTCACCGGCGCCGACAATGATGACGTTTGTGATTGGTCGGGCCTTGATCTTCAGGTCTTCCAGCGTACGGTTCACATCGTCGCCCCGGACGACGAAATAGACCAGGTCATGAGGCTGAATGGTGTCCCGGCCACTCGGAATCAGGATTTTTTGTCCCCGGACAATGGCCCCCACGAGGATGTTGCCCTCCTGTCCCTTGAGAGAACTCAACTGTCGGCCCGCAAAAGGAGATTCACCGGTAATCAGGAAGCTGATCAGCTTAACCTTCCCCCCCACGAAATCGATGACCTCGGAGGCGCCAGGAACCTCCATGAGCCCCAGGATCGTATCGACCATCATCGCACGGGTGTTGATGATCAGATCTATCCCCAGGAGTTCCTTGCGGAACAGGTCTTTTTCAGCCAGATATTCCCGGTTCTTGACCCGGGCGATCTTGATCATATGCCGGTTGAGATGCCTCGCCAGCAGGCAGGCGATGAGGTTCACCTCGTCGCTGTCTGTGGCCGCCACGAGCATCTCGGCTTCCTCGATGCCCGCATCCCGGAGCATCTGCGGGCTGGTTCCGGAACCCCAGATGGTCTGAACGTCGATATTTTCGCTGATCCGCTTGATTTTCTTCGGATCCTTGTCAATCAACACCACATCCTGATTTTCTTCAGAGAGCTGCTTGGCGATAGAATAACCGACTTCCCCGGCGCCTACGATGATGATGCGCATCCACTGCCTCCTGAATTCATGATATTCCGGCTTTCTCGCATCCCCCGTTTCGCTCGGTGTGTTTTATATCCCGACTTCTGTATTTCGTCAAGCGTGACGGCTTGCTTTTTCTTGACACACAGACGCCTTCCCCTTATATATCAGCCGTATAAAAAAGCAAGTCCACGAAAGGTTATAATAAAATGACCCGGAAAATTCTTGTAACAGGGCGACTGCCCGATGACGTCCTGTCCGTCCTTGCCGAGCAATACGAGGTGGAATCCCAGCATGAAGACCGCCCCATGGAACGGCGGCGCCTGCTCGACACCGTCGGCGACAAGGAAGGACTGCTGTGCATGATCACGGACAGCATTGACGAAGAACTCCTGAGTCATGCCCCCCTCCTGAAGATGATCGCGAACATGGGCGTGGGCTACAATAATATCGACGTCCGGGCGGCGACCACCCGCGGAATCCCCGTCTCCAACACGCCGGGCGTGCTGACGGAAGCCACGGCCGATCTGGCCTTCACGCTGCTGCTGGCCATCGCCCGGCGCGTGGTGGAGGGAGATCGGCGCGTGCGGGCCGGTGAATTCCGGTTCTGGGCGCCTTTTCTTTTTTTGGGCCGGGAGGTATCCGGCAAGACCCTCGGCATCATCGGCATGGGACGAATCGGAAAAGCCGTCGCGCAGCGCGCCCGGGGCTTTGACATGCCGGTGATGTATCACAACCGCTCCCGCATTGAATCCGCAGAGGAAGACAGACTGGGCGCCGGATATGTATCTATGGAAGAGCTGTTGCGGAAATCCGATTTTGTCTCGCTGCATGTTCCGCTCATGGCGGAAACCAGACATCTGATCGGCCGCAAGGAACTCGCCCTCATGAAACCTACGGCTTATCTGATCAACACGTCCCGGGGATCCATAGTGGATGAACAGGCGCTGCTGGCGGCCATACAGGCAGGTCAAATCGCCGGCGCGGCGCTGGACGTTTATGAGCACGAACCAGCCCTCACAAAGGGACTGACACTGCTCGATAATGTGATCCTGCTGCCCCACGTGGGCAGCGCGACGCTGGAAACACGCACGCGCATGGCCTCCATGGCAGCGCAGAATCTGATCGCCGGACTGAGCGGGCAGACGCCGCCAAACCTCGTCAATCCGGAAGTTTTTGCGACCGGGTCGCAGTAAAAGTAATCATTTGAAAAATGGTTCGCAAGCGGCGAATCAAAGATTTTTCGCATTTCCGGAAATCAGGCTAATTTATTTATTCCGACATATTCAAGCATTCTCATATTTCAAGCGAAAAAGATTTTGAGCCGCGGCGAAGCCATTTTTCATCGGTTTCTATGAGTTGATGCGTTGGAGGATGGCCCCGAAAAATCCGTCTGTGCCGTGAAGATCGGGGCGGGTCTTGAAAAAACCTTCGTCCGTTACCATCGACAAAGGGATGATGTCGGGCGGACGGAGACACCGGAAATCCGCGTGACGGGAAATGAAATCCTTAATCACCGCTTCATTCTCCCCGGGCATCACGGAGCAGGTGCAGTAAACGAGGCGGCCGCCCTGCCGCAGGCATCCGGCAACAAAGCCAAGCAGTCTTTTCTGCAAATCTGCATGACGCTGGAGATCCTGCGCAGTGATGCGCCATTTGATCTCCGGGTTCCGCCGCAGCGTCCCGATGCCGGAACAGGGCACATCCAGCAAAATTCCGTCAAAGGCGCCCCGGAAGGCCTCGCCGGGTTCTTCCCGGAGATCCTTCACCAGCGGCTCCACAATGACGATCCCCAGCCTTTCGGCGTTTTCCCGCAACGCCTTTACTTTCTGCCTGCTGATGTCCACGGCCGTGACTGTCCCCTGATTTTGCATGATTTCGGCAAGATACGAAGCCTTTACGCCTGCACCGGCACAGGCATCCAGGATTTTTTCTCCGGGTCTGGGATCCAACAGGCGGGCCGCCAACTGGGAGGCCTCGTCCTGAACCTGTATCTGTCCCTCTTTATAGCTTAAAGTATCCCGGACGGGGATTGCCGGATGGGTCAACACGAGCCCGTCGGGGGAAAATTGCGTTTCCCTGACGTTAAAACCGCTCTGCTGCAGATGCCGCATCACTTCCTCACGCGTTGATTTGAGCCGATTTACGCGAAGGGTCAGCGGCGGGATCTCGTTATTGGCCTTGCAGAGATCCAGTGTCTCCCCGAGGCCGAACGACGCAATCCACTGTTTGACAAGCCAGAGCGGATGGGAATGGACGACCGAGATGTGGACAGCCGGATCTTCTTCGATCTGCGGCCATGTGATTTCCTTTTCCCTGCGCATGACGTTTCTCAGAATGGCGTTGACCAGACCGGATGCCGTGGGGTGCATCGCTTTGACGAGTTTGACCGCCTCATCAACAATGGCGAAAGCCGGGATCCGGTCGGTAAAGAAAAACTGGTAAAGCGCCGTGCGCAGGATGTTTCGGACGCTGCAGTCCATGGTCGTCGGATCCCCTTTGTAGAAAAACGCAATGACCCAGTCGATCCGGCCTCGCATGCGCAGGGTTCCGTAAACGATCTCCGTCAGCAGCCGCCGGTCATGCGCATCCGTCAGGGCGCCGCGGGAGAGCGCCTGGTCCAGCAGGGGTTCGGCAAAGAGACCGGCCTGATCGATCCGGTTCAGAATATCGACGGCCAAGCTGCGGGCGGATGCTTTCATATTTCAATAATGGCCACCGGCCTGGTCCAGCCGGCTGAGGCCCGTTTGATCTTCACGGGAAAACAGCAGACCGTGAATCCGTGCGGCCGGCCGATGGCGGCGAGATTGGCCATTTTTTCCATGTGGCAGTAACCGATCTCAATGCCGGCGAAATGCGCCTCCCAGATGACCTTGGGATCCCCCTTTTCCTGGAATTCCCTGGCCAGGTAAGGCAGCGGCCGGTCCCAGCTCCAGGCGTCGATTCCCACCACGCGGACCCCCTTTTCGGTCAGAAAAAGCGTGCTTTCCCGGTCCATGCCGGCGCCCTTGATCAGGTACTCCGGCTTGCCCCAGAACTGATCGGCGCCCGTCTGCACGAGAACGATATCCAGGGGTTTGATTTCATAGCGGATCCGGTCGAGTTCTTTTTGCACATCTTCAACGGTGATGCGTTCACCGTCCCCCTTGTGGCGAAAATCGAGCAGGACGCCGTCCCCAAAGCACCATGCGAGCGGGATTTCGTCGATGGTCGTCGCCGGTTTCCCCCTGTCCATCGTGGGATGATAGTGATAGGGGGCGTCCAGATGCGTGCCGCTGTGGGTCGCCAGCGACAGAAACTCTACAGCCCAGCCGACGCCGCCGGGCAATTGTTCCTGCTTAAGACCCGGAAAAAACTCAAGCATGGATGCCGTGCCCATCACGTGGTCAATGTAATCGACCCGAGGAATCATCATCGGGGGATCGCTCGGAAGCCCCGCTTCAATCGTGATGCTCAAATCAACAAAGCGTCTGTGTGTCATGGGAACTCCTTTCCTCCATTATATTGCTCCGGCAAGTAAATATGTTAAAGGTTGTCATGCCGGGCTTGACCCGGAATCCAGTAAAACCCTGGATTCCCGCTTTCGCGGGAAAGACCGTATTGATATTTATGGGTGCCGGAGCAATAAGTGCTACGTAAAAAGTCCATTTCATCCCAACCGGTCGCCGGGCTTAAGCCGACAACCCCTCAGAAACTCATGGACGGGCATTCTTTTCTTACCCTCCAGTTGCACGTCCAGCAGCAAAACAGAGCCGTTTTGCGCGGTCGCCAGCAGTTGTTTTCCGGAGATTGAAAGGGTCCCGGGAAGCGCCGGCGTGTGTGCATCCATTCCGACGGCCTGAAAAATTCTCAGGATTTTCCTATCGAAAAACGTGTAAGCGCAGGGTGCGGGCGACAGGCCCCGAATAAGCCGGATGATTGCACGCACATCCGCCCCCCAGTGAATAAGACCGTCTTCCTTCTTGAGCCTGGGCGCAAATGTGGCGGCCGCATGGTCCTGGGGTATCCGCATGATCGTACCCGCTTCAATCATTCTGATTGTTTCCATGAGCAATTGCGCTCCCCTGACGGCCAGCCGGTCATGAAGCTCGCCAACGGTTTCCCGATCACCGATCGCCGTTTCTTCCTGCAGCAGAATATCGCCGGAATCCATGCCTTCGTCCATCTGCATGATCGTGACGCCGGTCGTGGTCTCACCCCGGATGATGGCCCAGTTCAGCGGCGCTGCCCCGCGGTACATAGGCAGAAGCGACGGATGGACGTTGATACAACCCCGGCGTGGCAGTTCCAGCATTTCCCTCGGCAGGATCTGGCCGAAAGCGACCACCACGACGAGATCCGGCGCAAGTTGCCTGAATAATTCAAGGAACTCCGGAGACCGGACACGCTCCGGCTGTAAGATGGGAAGCCGCTGCGCCTCGGCAAAAACCTTGATGGGCGGCGCCGCAGGCTGCTTTCCCCTTCCCTTCGGCCGGTCCGGCTGCGTGACAACGCCGATGACCGCCTGGTTCTGCTCCAGCAGAATCTTCAGCGACGGCACGGCAAATTCCGGTGTGCCCATAAAGAGGATTTTCGGTTTCATGATTCCGTCTCCGGGTTGACGCCGATATAGAGATAGGTAATCCCCAGGGTCAGGGAATATTTTTCAATCCCCGTCAGACCCACCTCCGCCATGAGGTGGGCGAATTTGTTCGGCGATGGAAACTCCTTAATGGAATCGCCAAGATAACGATAAGCGGCCGGGTTTCGTGAAAAAAGGCGCGCCATGCGGGGCAGCAGGTGATTGAGATACAGATCGTAAAACCGGCGAAACAACGCATGGCGTGGAAAGTTCATCTCGAGCGCCATCACCTGCCCCCCCGGGACGACCACGCGCTTCATCTCCTCCAATGCGCGTCGCCGGTCCGGGATATTCCGGATGCCGAAAGCGATGGCGGCCACATCGAAGATATTATCGTCAAACGGCAGAAAAAGGGCGTCCCCCTGGATCAGGCCGATACGATCCGCCATTTTATTGCGGCGGATTTTCTGACGGCCCACGGCCATCATTTCCAGGACAAAATCCAGACCGGCGACCCGGACCGGGGGATGTCTGCGCACGGTCTCCACAGCCAGATCCGCCGTGCCGGTCGCCACATCCAGAAACCGCAATGTCTTGAAAAAACGCATCTTCCTGACCGCAAACCGGCGCCAGGCCACATCGCGCCGAAGACTGAAAAACCTGTTCAGAAAATCGTAGCGCCGGGGAATCGTGGCAAAAACCTCCCGGACCATTCCGACCTGCTCGGACGGCGTCATCTCATGAACCGGGCGGTATCTTCTCTTAATGCGTTTGGCCATTTGCAGACTTTCCATTCCGGCGGATCAAATGCCGACGAAGCACGACGCTGACGGTGGACCGGGTGACGATCCCCGATGCACCTGACGGCGTCATCCGTTCTCCCTTTCGTCGATCAAGGCCCCGTGGCCGGAGCGGCTCCTCCCAATAATGGGCTGTCTTTTATCAGAAAAATGGTCCCCGAGACAGCGAAAATTGACCGGCGCGAAAAACCATTTTAAGCGTGTCGCTCACAAGCCGATGTCCACAAAAAATTCGATAATTTCCTTGACATGCAGGCGCCATTTTCATAAGGTCGCGCCACAAAGGAATGCCGCTGCAGACTTCAGTCCGTATAATAAAAAAGCGGGCCCAGCCCCTCCCCGCGGCCACCCAGAAAAGACTCTACTCAATATCAAATATGTGATTATCATTAAAGAAGCAAAAACAACAGGAAGGGTATATCCGGTGGAATGGAATGAAACTGGAACAGAGAAGATGGACTCAGACCGGGCAATGGGCGCCTGACAGAAGCAGCGAGTTGGGGGATTCTGTGCAATTGGTTCTTCTTTTTGGAAGCGTAACGCTGCTCAGAGAAAATAATTGTTTGAACGATATCAAGAAGTTGTATCCGAATGCATATCTTCTCGGATGTTCCACTGCCGGTGAAATCTGCGGGGCGCAGGTGTTTGACGATTCGCTTGTGGCCACAGCCGTTCATTTCGAACAGACGCGACTCAAAGGCGTAAAAACCAAAATAGACAAGATGGAAAACAGCTGTGACGTGGGTCGGCAGCTCGCTCAATCCCTTGATCAAGAAGGTTTGGTGCACGTCTTCGTTCTTTCTGATGGTTTGAAGATCAATGGGAGCGAGTTGGTAAAGGGCTTGATAAAGAATCTCCCCGATCATGTATCGGTTACCGGGGGGCTGTCCGGAGACGGGGCGCTGTTCAGGGAGACGGTCGTGCTATGGGCTGATGAACCGGATAGAGACACTGTTGCCGCGCTGGGATTCTACGGCAACCGCTTGAAAGTCGGTTACGCCTCTTTGGGGGGATGGGACCCCTTTGGACCCGAAAGGCTGATTACCCGTTCCGACAGGAACATTCTCTATGAATTTGACGGTAAATCGGCCCTGGCTCTTTATAAGAAGTATTTAGGAGGTCACGCGAAAGGCTTGCCGTCAACAGGCCTCCTTTTCCCTCTAAGCGTCCGTTTAAGAGAAAACGATCGAGGCGTCGTTCGCACCATCCTCGCTGTAAACGAAGAAGATCAGAGTATGACCTTTGCGGGCGATGTTCCGGAAGGCGCCTACGCGCGTTTGATGAAGGCCAATTTCGACCGTTTGATCGACGGCGCGGTGGAAGCCGCTAAAACAAGTCTGGGAATGATTGGCGGCCCGCCGGACTTAGCGGTTTTAATCAGTTGTGTGGGCAGAAAGCTGATTCTCAAGCAGCGGGTCGAGGAAGAAATAGAAGGCGTCCGTGACGTTTTCGGCAAGCAGTCCATTTTAACCGGATTCTACTCCTACGGAGAGATCTCGCCCTTTACAGCGGGGGCGCCATGTGAATTACACAACCAGACGATGACGATTACGGCCTTTTCGGAGCGATAGCGATGGAACGAATGCACAGTCTGCTGCAGCGCCAGATAAAACATTATCTGGGTTATAGGGACTCCACCCCCAAGGAATGGGATGTGTTCATGAATGCCGTCAACGATGCCTATTGGCAGATGGATCTTGATCGTCAGATGCTGGAACGCTCCCTTGAATTAAGTTCGGATGAATTGTTTGAGGCAAACTCGGAAATGCGCACGATCTTTCAAGCAATTCCTGACCTGCTTTTCCGGCTTGACCGCAGCGGAATGATCCTTGACTGTAAAGCCGGCGTAGCAACCAACTTCATATCATCACCAAAAAATATGATCGGAAAACGAATCCAGGATATTCAGATGAAGCACATTGGCGATCAGTTTCAGGACGCCATCAATCGCTTGCAGATGGAGGGATCCATTGTCAGTATTGAGTATTCATTAATCCTGCAAGAGCAGGAGCAATTCTATGAAGCCCGGCTGGTGCCGTTTCTCAAAGATCAAATTATTGCTATCATCCGCAACATAACCGAGCGCATTCAGGCAGAGGGAGAACGAATGCGTCTGGTGACTGCGATCGAGCAATCCGCGGAAGGTATCTACCTGGCCAGCACAAACTGGATCATCCAGTACGTCAATCCGGCATTCGAGCGCATGACCGGTTATGACAAGGGCGAGATCGTCGGCCAGCATACGCGCCTGCTTAAGAGCAAAAGGCACGACCGGGCATTTTACACAGACATCCGGGAAACGCTTGCCCGGGGGGAGGTCTGGTCGGGACGAGCGATCGACAGGAAGAAGGAAGGCACGCTCTTCGATGTGGAGGTGACCGTTTCGCCCGTTCGGGACAAATCGGGCGCAATCATCAACTACGTGGCCATTCATCGCGATATTTCCCAGATCGTCAAATTGGAAAAACAACTCAACCAGGCCCAGAAACTCGAAGCCGTGGGTACACTGGCCGGCGGCATCGCCCACGATTTCAACAACCTGATGATGGGCATCCTCGGATACGCCTCATTGATGATGCTGGATATCGATGAATGCCACCCCCATTATGAAAAGCTCAAGGCCATTGAAACGCAGGTGCAAAGCGGCGCCAATTTGACCCGTCAGTTACTGGGGATTGCCCGTACCGGACGCTATGAAGTCAAGCCGACCGACCTCAATGAACTTCTCCATAAAACGGCTTCCCTGTTCGGCAGAACGAAAAAGGAAATCCGCATCCACGAAAAATATGAAGCATCCCCCTGGACGGTCGATTGCGATCGCGGACAGATCGAGCAGGTGCTTCTGAACCTTTTCGTGAACGCCTGGCAAGCCATGCCGGGAGGCGGCGAAATTTACCTGGAAACCCGGAATGTCAGCCTCGACGAGAGCTATGCGAAGCCATTTTCCGTCGTCCAGGGAAGATATGTCAAGATCTCCGTGACGGACACGGGTGTCGGAATGGATGAGAAGACGCGAGAGCGCATATTCGATCCTTTCTTCACGACCAAAGAGATGGGACGAGGAACTGGCCTCGGCCTGGCGTCCGTCTACGGCATTGTCAAGGGGCACGCCGGAATCATCAATGTGTATAGTGAAAAAGGACATGGAACGACGTTCAACATCTGCATTCCCGCCTCAAACACGGAGCTGATCGGTGAAGCGGAACCTTCCAGAAATATTATAACGGGCAACGAG
Source organism: uncultured delta proteobacterium (assembly GCA_963754515.1). Classification (GTDB taxonomy): domain Bacteria; phylum Desulfobacterota; class Syntrophia; order Syntrophales; family Fen-1087; genus JAPLJM01. Next base: position 71,114 of record CAVWGC010000001.1, read on the forward strand.
ACCGTTCTGATTGTTGACGATGAACCGACCATCCTCGATGTAGCGGTGGAGATGCTCAAGGGATTGGGCTATCAAGTCCTGGCGGCCGGCAACGGCCGGCAGGCCATTGAGATTTACGAGGCAAATCAAGGCAAAATCGATCTGGTGATATTGGACATGATCATGCCGGACATGGGGGGCGGGGAAACCTACCTGGCGCTTAAATCGATCACACCCGGAGTCAAAGTTATTTTATCGAGCGGCTACAGCATCAACGGCGAGGCAAAAACGATTATGGATCAGGGCGTCAATGCATTCCTGCAGAAGCCCTTCACCATGGCAGACCTCGCCCGGAAGATACGCGATGTATTATTCCATTCCTGAATCAAAGCGCTATCTTTGTTGGCGTCGTCGTCGGCTTCCTCGACGTATGTTCAATACGCCTCATCGCCTCCTCCTTGCCGCCTCGATATCATCTCTGATTTAGAAATGGAATTAGGGTCTGTAACAGAATAACTGACCGAAACTTGGCGCTTTACATGAAGTTCATGGGATCAACATCTACCTTTATTTCCAGGCCATCTGGTTTCGCACCGGCGAGGATATCTTTGACCAGCGTGTGAAGCGCCCGGCTTTGTGCCCCCATCAAAAGCAGTTGCCAGCGGTGCCGCCCCCTGATTCTGGCGATGGGGGCTTCTGCGGGCCCAAGGACATCGATCCGGGCGACCGCTGATGTTCCCTGACACCGCGATCTGGCAAACGCCGCAATACTCATGGCGCCGGCCCTGCCCTCCTCCCTGTTGAGCGACGACATTTGCAGATTGATCATCCGGGAAAAGGGCGGCCAGGACAGGGGCTGCCGGATATTCATCTCATCCTGATAGAAACCATCCACATCATGAGTTTTCACCCGCTGGATGGCATAGTGGTCGGGATTGAATGTCTGGATGATGACCTTTCCCGGAAAATCGCCCCGGCCGCCGCGGCCGGCGACCTGGGTCAGGATCTGAAAGGTTTTCTCCGCCGCCCGGAAGTCTGGTATGTTCATGGCCGTATCGGCAGAAACAACCCCGACCAGTGTCACATTCGGAAAGTCATGACCCTTGGTAATCATCTGGGTGCCCACCAGAATATCGAGTTCAAATCGTTCCAGTGCCTGCAGGATGCCTCCATGCGCCCCGCCGGCTGACATGGTATCACTGTCCATTCTTGCCACGCGGGCCTGCGGAAAGGCCTTTTTCACCTCAGCCTCCAGTCTTTCGGTCCCAACGCCGTAACTGAGGATGCGGGAACCGCGGCATGCCGGACACTGCCGGGGAATATCGACGGCCAGATCGCAGTAATGGCATCTGAGTTTGCCTTCCGCGGCGTGATGGTTCAGGGATACGGAACAGTTCAGACAGTGAAAGACATGGCCGCAGTCCGGGCAAAACAGGAAGGTATTGAATCCTCGCCGGTTCAGGAAAAGGAGGGATTGTTTTCGCGCATCCAGCGCCTCTCCAAGGGCATGCATCAGGGGACGGGACAGAATCGGGGGCCTGCCCTTTTCATCCCTGTACATTTTCAGATCCACGATTTCCACCGCCGGAAGTGGTCTGTCTTCAACCCGCTGCGGGAGGCGCAGATAACGGTATTTTTTCTGCCTGCTGTTGAAATAGCTCTGCACCGACGGTGTGGCCGTGCCGAGAATGACCGCTGCAGCCTGTTGTCTTGCCCTGACGATCGCCAGATCACGCGCGTTATATCGCATGCGGTCGTCCTGTTTGTAGGAAACGTCGTGTTCCTCATCCACGATGATCAACCTGAGGTTTCGCACCGGGGCAAAAACTGCGGAACGGGCGCCGATGACAATCCGGATTACGCCCTTGCAGATTCGCCGCCACTGATCATACCGGGCGCTCGTCGGTACGCCGCTGTGCATCAGGGCGATTTCCTGATCCGGGAACCGTTCCATAAACCGGCTGAATAACTGCGGCGTCAGGGCGATTTCAGGCGCAAGACAAATCACCCCGCCAGGACCCTTGAGAACTTCCGCGATGGCCTGAAGATAAACCTCCGTCTTGCCACTGCCCGTAACGCCGTGTAGAAGATAAGGAGCATAACGCCCGCCGGCCATGCCACGCCTGATTTCCCGCAGGACCGCCTTCTGGTCCCGATTCAGCAGGATTTCCCGGCCATGAATGCCGATGCGGGCGTCCTCGCCGGGGCGGCGCCAGGCATCCTGCACGCGAATGGACAGAATCTCTTTTTTTTCGAGGCTTCTGAGAACATGAGCGCCACCATCAAAGATCTTTCCGATGACGGCAGTTGTGACCGGACCGGCCTGAATGAGAAAATCGACGATACGCCGCTGGCGCTGTGTCAGCCGGATGTCGGGCACACGCTCCGGGTTCAGGGACACAATTCTTTCTATTTTAGGGGCCACGGCAGGTTTCCGGATACCGTCAACCACGGCTGCCAGCCCCCGTTCTTCCAGTATCCGGATGTCTCGGCTGATATTCCTGAGGCCCAGTTCCTTCTTCAGGCGCTCTGCGGGCAGGCCTGCTGGAAAGGAATGCAGCAGATCGAGAATTCGTTGCTGGTTTCCGGATAAATCGCCCCGTGCGTCTCCCCTGCCCTCGGTCGCCAGGGACACCCACTGTTGACTCCGGATGTTAATCCCCCCGGGCAGAATATCAGTCAACGCCCTCCCCAGAGGATAAAGATAATAATCGGCAGCCCACTGGAAAAATTTCAGATCATTTTCATCGAACAGAGGTTCTGTGTCGAGAACATCTATAATGTCCTTTACTTGCTCAACGTTTGAGACGGACATAATCTCAAGCAGATAACCGGTCATTTTTTTTCGGCCGAAAGGCACGAGTACCCGCTTGCCGACGGCAATGTCCTTCCAAAGATGGTCGGGAACGGCATAGGAAAAAGTTCTGTGGGCAGGAATATTAACGGCCACGCGGACAAACATGATTCAATCATTTCCTTCGGGAACTCAGAGAAGACATTTTTATTAGAGGGGGGCTGATGGAAATTGTCAATGACTATTTACGGAAAAAGGAACGGCATACCGGAGGCGCCGGGATGTGTGCAACAGAGGACAAAGAGACTAATCACCCAGGATCTTTTCAATCTTTTCCTGTTTGGTTTTACAGTCGATACACTGGGTAGTCACAGGACGGGCCAGAAGCCTCTTTTCCGAGATGAAGCCTCCGCAATCGTCACAAATCCCGAACGCGCCGTCGTCGATCCGCCGGATCGCCTCCTGCATCTTTGCAATCAGCTTTCGCTCCCGATCCCGAATACGAAGCTCAAAATTGCGGTCTGATTCGAGCGATGCCCGATCATTGGGATCGGGAAAATTCTCCTTGCTGACGGTCATTTCAGATACGGTCTTGCCCGCGTCCTCCAGAAGTTCGGCGATCTTCTGGGTCAGCATGACTCGAAAAAGCTCCAGCTTTTCTGGTTTCATGGCCAAAATATAAACCTCAACGGACGTAAATTTTGCTTGCCCTGTCCCAAGGGGAAATCCTCATACACAATATCAATATCTTTGTAAAGAAAAAAATGACGACTTCGTAAAAAGTCCGGATGCTCAAGTTGCGCTGCATCCTTCGTCATTGCGGCGTACGATCAAGTACGCCTCACTTGGATGGGGACACGACTCTGTCATGTCCCCATGCGCCTTGCCGGAGCCTGCCCCAGCGAAAGCCGGGGGAGCTTCTTACGAAGCCGTCGTTTTCAGCTCGTTTTTGATTTTTACCAGTTCGTCAACAGATGCATCGGATCAGACGTCGCCGTAAACGCTCATGATTTTTTCAACGATATTTGTCGTCGAGGCACCCGGCGTCTCAGGAACAATCACCACGGAGCCGCCCCACTTTCTGACGGCGTCCCGGCCGACGACATTCTCTTCCGCCCAGTCGCCGCCTTTGACGATGACGTCCGGCTGCAGATATTCGATCAGTTCGAGAGGTGTCAACTCATCGAATATTGTGACATAATTGACAGATTCAAGTGAAGCCGCCACGTCCGCCCGCTCCGCTTCGGGAACCAGCGGCCGCCTGTCGCCCTTGATGGCCCGGACGGATGCATCACTGTTGAGGGCCAGAACCAGAACGTCGCCCGTTTTGCGGGCCTCGCGCAGATACCGCACATGACCCACGTGGAGAATATCAAAACAACCGTTGGTAAAGGCGATTTTCCTGCCTTCGCACCTGAGTCGGTCAATTTCATTTTTCAGCGCTTCCCTGGATAGAATTTTTCCCATCGCTACCCCCGTTCTTGACGAAGCCATTATTCATGACGACCTCGTAAAAAGTCCGGAAACCTCATATCCTGTCATTCCCGCGTAGGCGGCAATCCAGTTTTTTAAAGATGTTGCACGATCTCTGGATACCCGCTTTCGCGGGTATGACGACTTTTTACGAGTTCATCATTCTTGGATCTTTGAAAAGTTGAATACTCAAACGGCCCTGGCAAGCGTCAGCACCGCCACTTCCACCGCCCCGTGCTTCATGAGCGCGCCGGCGCATTCCTTTACGGTGCTGCCCGTCGTATAGACATCATCCACCAGGATTATCCTCTGTCCCTCTACCTTTTTCCCGTTCTTCACGGCAAAGGCGCCGCGGACATTTGCCGTCCGCTGGTCTTTTCCCAAGTTTACCTGCGGTTCCGTGAACACTTGGCGCCTGAGGGTCAGAAAATCCAGGGGAATGGAAAACCGTCTTGAGATTTCTCGCGCCAGGATGACGGCCTGGTTGAATCCCCGCTCGCGCAACCGTTTCCCATGTAGGGGAACAGGGACGATCAGCGAATAATCGGCGATAGAAAAATCAGGATAGACATACTCGGCCATCATTTTTCCCAGGACTTCGCCGGTCGTGATTTTCCCCTTGTATTTGAAGACATGGATGGCATCCAGCAGGACGGCTTCATACCGGGCAACCGCCCGGGCGATCGCATAAGGCGGCCTTGAAAGAATGCAATCGCCGCACAGGTGATCGGCACCGGCCCCGGTCAACGGAATGCCGCAACAGGGACACAGCGGCGGGGCGACAAAGCGGATCAGGGAAAAACAGGCGGGGCAGAACGATGCATCTGGCGGCCCGTCCAGCAGAATGCCGCATGCCATGCAGCGGGGCGGAAAAACCACATCGGCCAAACCCTGTAAAAATCGCTTCAATGTTACATTCCCGGATCGAGGACCGCCAGTTCCGACAGGTTCACGTCCACATCCATCCGGGGAACATCCGGCCAGAGCTGTTCGAGGTTATAAAATTCGCGGATCGGCTCATAAAAGACGTGAACAATCACATCGGCATAATCCAGCAAAATCCATTTGCCGATTTTTTCCCCCTCGACCCCCAGGGGGAGAATGCCTGCTTCTTTCATGTCTTCCCGGATGGCATCGGCAAGCGCCTGAACCTGCCGGTCGGATCCCCCACTGCAGATCACGAAATAATCCGTAAACGAAGAGACCGCTTTCACCTTTAAAATCGTCAGATCCCTGGCCTTTTTCTGCAACAGGGCATTGACGCACAACAGCACCCGTTCACGGGTTTCCGTGTCTCCCTGATTCAATAACACCTCCTGATAAATGATGGGTAACGCTCCAATCCTTGTCCGATACGCGCTGCTTGTCATTAACTTGTTGTTTTCAGTAACAGATTGATTCAAGACTGTCAATGAAAATCCACCCTGTTATCTTTTGATTTTAAGCAGTTTCGCATTGATTGCGTCCGGATCAAAAGCCTCCGGATCGAATTGACCTCCGAGCCATGTCATCATGGACTCAGACTCCTTATGATTGGGAGCTTTAATGATTTCGAGCAGATTTTCGTAACCCCAGGCGCCGCCGCAGTCCTCCGGAGGCCCGGTGCGCTTTCCCGCCGGGCAGACCGGAGATTTGAAGTCTTCGTCCGGAGGCAGAAGCTTTTCCACCAGAATGTCCATTTCCCAGTTATCGCCAAAATCGTAAATATACCGCATTCTCGATTCAGCAGCAGGGACAACCTCTGCAAGCCTGAATCGCCGGTCGTCTTTTTCACCCGTACCCCAGAGCCCTTCCGGATCGGGGATGCCATAGCGGGCTTCCCCGACAGTAAATGAATGAAGGTGGTAGTCTTCCCAGCCCATCAATATCTGGATGGCCTTGTGAAGCTTCCTGAGACTCGTATCGCCGGCAACCTGGATTCGCCGCCAGACGGGCGGCCGGATGTCTTTGAGGATGATCCGCAGTTGATAGACGGGGGAATTGGCTTTCTTCCTTTTTTTTACGGTTTTCTTGACCGTCGGCATACTTCCTCTCCTTTACCTGCCGGGGCTTTCAACGGGCTGAATGAGAACGGGATCTGGATTCATGACCTCTCCCGCCATGATTTGGGGTCACGCTTGGCATGAAATACAGCCAGAATGACAACCCGTTTATCTTCAACCATATAGAAAATACCGTAGGGAAAACGGCGGATCAGGCAGCGTTTGACTTCTCAGGAACACTCAATTTTACATATTCGGCAATACTTGAACTTTTTATGGCAATTGCACCTCTCTATCTATGAAATGGCTCAGAACGATTTATCCATTGACTAATGTGAACCCGTACGGACATTCTCATATTTTTTCCTACATTAACGTGGAATTCCGCCTTCAGCCTTTTCTCCTCCATTTGGCGTCTCTGCCTAATCCGAGTATCTCCAACTGTCCCTCCCCCCCCATCGGTTCATCACGAGGCGGATCGTGTTTCGGCTTGTTGTCGCCGAGGGCGCCTGAGTGCACTGTAGTAAGTGCATTGAGAGTGGAGCTGAGCGTTTATACACCCAACGATTGGAAAATGCAAAGGAAAATCAGAACAGAATACAGCTACATTCAATCCGTCGAGGCGGTATTTTCAGCTCAGTCAAGGCGAAGCGGGAAATTTGCCGGTTGTTAAAAAGCAACCCCTGTGGTACACAAAACGTCACTTCAGACGGGTGCGGTCAACATGCGGGATATCGTGAAAAAAGTACAGATCCATATGCCCTTTCACATGCTGCAGGACAGGTATCTGCAGATGGTCCTCAAGGAGCGCATCAATCCGGAGATCAGTTTCAACCACGAAACACTCGACCGGTTTCGCCCGGACGATTACAGGAAAGTCGCCGCGACACTGCTCGATGCCGGGCTGGCAATAACGATCCACGCCCCCTTTATGGATCTGCGGCCCGGCGCGCTTGATCCGAAAGTCCGCCGGGCGACGACGGATCGCCTGCAGCAGGTCTTTGATCTGGCGCCCTATTTCCGCCCCCGTTCGATCGTCTGCCATCCCTCTTTTGACGAACGTTACTACGTCTCTACGGAAGCTCAATGGCTGGAAAACAGCATCGCCGTCTGGCGGCCCTTCCTGGCGATGGCCAAGGAAATGGGCACCATCATCGCCCTGGAAAATGTTTACGAAACGGATCCGGAGCTCCTGAAAGAACTGCTCTGTTCCCTGCGTTCCCCCCATATCTGCTTCTGCTTTGACACCGGGCATTTCAACGCCTTCGCCAAAGCGCCCCTCGAAGACTGGATCAACCAATTGGGTCCCCTGACCGGTCAGCTTCACCTGCACGACAATCACGGGATCACCGACGAGCATCTGCCGCCGGGAGAGGGCAATTTCCCCTTTCGCGATCTTCTTCGGAAACTGAAGGAAATGGGGAAAAAGCCGATCATCACGCTGGAAGCCCACTCGGAGAAGCATCTGCGGCAAAGCCTGAAAAACATCAAAACCATGAAACTGCTGACGGAACTCTGAGGCGCGCCCGGGATGCTGCAATACATTGCGAAAAGATTGATCTTCATGGCGCCGATGCTGGTCGGGATCACGATCATCTGCTTTTCGGTCATGCATCTTGCCCCCGGCTCTCCCACCGATCTTCAGACCCAGATGAATCCGCGGGCGTCCGCCGAGGCGCAGGCACGGCTGCGGGCCATGTACGACCTGGACAAACCGCTCTATCACCAGTACTGGATCTGGGTGAAGAAACTGGCGATTCTGGATCTCGGCCAGTCCTTTTCCACGGATCACCGGCCCGTGGCCGACAAGATCCTGGAGCGGCTGCCCATCACGATTCTGCTGAATGTCATGTCGCTGATCCTGATTCTGGCGATTGCAATTCCCATCGGCGTTCTATCGGCCGTTCACCAGAACTCAATTTTCGACAAATTGACCAGCGTCTTTGTCTTCATCGGCTTTGCCATGCCGACTTTCTGGCTCGCGCTGCTGCTCATGATTCTCTTCGGCGTACAGCTCGGATGGCTGCCCATTTCCGGCATCCGATCGCTTAATTATGAGTACCTGCCGGCCGGGGCGGCTTTCTGGGATCTGATCAAACACTTGGTTCTGCCTGTTTTGCTCTCGGCTTTTGGCGGGCTGGCCGGCCTGTCGCGGTATATGCGGTCCAACATGCTGGAAGTGATCCGGCAGGACTATATCATGACGGCCCGGGCCAAGGGTCTCAGTGAGCGCGCAGTCATCTACAAGCACGCCCTGAGGAACGCTTTGCTGCCCGTGATCACGATCCTGGGGCTGTCGATTCCGGGACTCATCGGCGGCAGCGTGATTTTCGAAACCATCTTCGCGATCCCCGGCATGGGCCAGCTCTTTTACATGTCCGTCATGGCGCGGGACTACCCGGTCGTGATGGGCATCCTGTTCATCGGCGCCGTGCTGACGCTGCTGGGAAACCTGATCGCCGACGTGTCCTATGCCGTCGCTGATCCGCGCATCAGGGTATCGTAACCATGACGGCTTCGTAAAAAGTCCAGGTGCTGCGTTGCGCTGCATCCTTCGTCACTGCGGTGTACGTATAAGTACGCCTCACTTGGATGGGGACACGACTCTGTCATGTCCCCATGCGCCTTGCCGGGGCCTGCCCCAGCGAAAGCCGGGGGAGCTTTTTACGCAGCCGTCGTTTTCGGCTTATTTTTCGACCTTTTGCGAGTTCGTAACCATGGAATCCGATTTCTGGAAAAGATTTCTGCAAAATAAGATGGCCGTGGCCGGCAGCCTGGTGGTGCTGCTGCTGTTTGCCGTCTCGCTGCTCGCGCCCTGGATTGCGCCCTGCGACCCCGGCGCGATTGACCTCACGCAGGTCCTGGCGGCGCCGTCATCCACCCACCTCTTCGGAACCGATCAACTGGGCCGGGACGTGCTTTCGCGCATGATCTGGGGCGCACGCATTTCGCTGAAGGTCGGCTTTGTCGCCACGGGCATCGCCATTGTCCTCGGCGCCATCATGGGCGCTGTTTCCGGCTACTACGGCCGGTGGGTGGACGCCGTCATCATGCGCTTTGTGGATATCATGCTCTGTTTCCCAACGTTCTTCCTGATCCTCGCCGTCATCGCCATCCTTGAGCCGTCCATCTGGAACATCATGATCATCATCGGGCTCACGGGATGGATGGGCATCACGCGCCTGGTCCGCGCTGACTTCATTTCGCTCAAGGAACGGGACTTTGTCCTCGCGGCGCGCGTGATCGGCGCCAGCGACCTGCGGATCATCTTTATCCACATCCTGCCCAATGCCATGGCCTCCATCCTCGTTGCCGCGACCCTGGGTGTCGCAGGCGCCATCCTGACGGAGTCGGCCCTGAGTTTTCTGGGCATCGGGGTTCAGCCGCCCACACCAAGCTGGGGCAATATCCTCACCGCCGGCAAGGACAACATCGACATCGCCTGGTGGCTGTCCCTTTATCCCGGTCTGGCCATTCTGATTACGGTCCTGGGCTACAACCTACTGGGAGAAGGCATCCGGGATTCGCTGGACCCGAGGCTGCGGTGAACAGGATTACCTTGTAGTACCGTGGTCATTTATCATACTTCCGGAATTGATGCAGGCAGACATATTTGAATATTTTTAAAGACATATTTTTGCCCATGATGGCACTGATTGCAAAGCGAGCGGTGGGATCATTTGGCCGGTGCATTGATTGCGGGGCGAAAGATACAAATTCTGACAGCAAATTTTTCTGACCATGGGGGCATTTGTGTCTTCCTGAAAGCCGAACACCGCCGTATTCATAAGATATTCATGATAGCAATTGATAATGCATACCTTGTGGCCGGTATCTCATTGACATGCCACTCCGTTCTGCGTATACTTCCCCCGTCAAAAAGTAATGTCTTATCAATCCCCCCCCCACAATGTTTGGAGGTTTTAACATGCAGAACCACGTTCACCATGCCCATCTGTTTGCTTCCGACCTCGATGCCGCCTTGAAATTCTACCAGGAAATGTTCGGGGGAGAGATCCTGGCCGACTTGAACATGGCCGGCACCCGAAATGTTTTCGTAGCCGTCGGCAAGGGGCGGCTCCACTTTTATGACCAGCCGCCAAGGGACGAAGGGAAGGGTGCCATTCATCACATCGGAATTCAGACCGATGATTTGGAAGGGCTCGTGACTCACATGAAGGCAAGGGGGGTTCCGTTCCGCAAGGAGATCTCCGACTTCGGGTTCTGGAAATATGTCATGGTTCAGGCTCCGGACCATGTGCTCTTGGAGCTATTCCAAATTATTCCGGAAAAACTTCCACCGGGAGACTATAAAGACCTGGGAAAAATTTCTTTGTTTCCGAGTGGAGCCTGAGTCAGTCGGTAGCAGAGGCCGGGAAATCGTCGGGGTGGACTGGCGGAATCTCGATCGGGTAAACGCCTTCCGGGAAGGAGAATGGTTTAGGTCCTGTACCCGCCTCACCGGTGATACAGCCCGGCTGGTCGGGGAGGTTCTGGCGCGTGAAAACCCTTGAAAGACGAAATGACGGCAGGAGGGATGATGGAAACGCTGCTCTATATTGTCATCATCATGTTGATGGCTGGTTTTATCCAGGGATTTTCTGGCTTTGGCTCCGTTCTTCTCTCCCTGCCGCTGCTGGCCATTTTTCTAGATGTCAAGACGGCCATCCCGCTTGTGGCGCTGATGGGCGTCATACTGACCGTTTTTCTCCTTATTCCCCTCTGGAAAGATCTGGAATGGCCCCGGATATGGCCGCTTTTAGTCGGGTCCCTCCCCGGTGTTCCCATCGGCATCTTTTTCCTGAAATCGCTAAACAGCCGACTTCTTCTTATTTTTCTGGGATTTATCCTGGTCTGTTATTCCTTGTATAGCCTACTGTTCAAGATGGCCGGTCGAGAGCTTAATATACGCTGGGCCTATTTCAGCGGGTTTCTGGCCGGTTGTTTCGGCGGCGCCTTCAGCGCGGCGGGACCGCCGGTAATCGTTTATGTTTCCATACAGTCCTGGCGCAAAGAACTGATAAAATCGACTCTACAGGGGTTTTTTCTCATATCCGGCCTGATGGTCATTATTGGTCAGGCCGTCACCGACCTGATAACACCTCAAGTCCTCGAACTTTTTTTCTACTCCCTCGCTCCCCTTGCCCTTGGGACTTATACTGGTCATTTCTTTTTCGGAAAGATCCGGGAAGAGACATACCGCCGGGTTATCCTGGTTCTGCTATTTTGCCTCGGCGTGTTCACCATCTGGAATGCCCGCTAAGAATCAATGGATATGCTATGCCTAATCAAATATATGCCCCTTTTCCAGGAAGCAGGACTATGGAAATCAAGATGCCCATCAAATTTCACGGGAACTACGTGCTGTCGATTCACAGTGGTGAAGAGGAAGATCATGAACGCTGCCAGAAGTTGATCAGGTTGGCAGCTATCGGCCGAAAGGCAGGCCCCTGCCTACAATAATCTGGCGCCGGAAAAGAAAATATTTCAGAAAAATTTGGGAAATATGTCCCTTCGATCGGTGGGACAGGTACGATTGTGTCGGCATTTCCAAGCAATCTTGTCTGTTAACCCGGCGAGGTGACGTATGGTGCAGTGGTCATAGGCCCCGTTTCTTGTGAACGAGGGGGGCTGACAACTTCCTGTTATCCACAATCTGCTAAACTCCATAGATATACGAGATTACGAGTGGAATTAACCATAGACGACGGATTCTTTTACAAATTGTGAAAAAAGTGTAATTCGATATAAATACATTAAATACATATGGTTAAGTTGAATAAAGTGACAATACGCCATCATTACACCCCATTTACTGTCGGATATCTTTACGATATTCAAAAAACTTTAACCATTTTATGTGTAACAATGATCGAATTAGATAGGGTAATAATAAAGTTATGTTCTTATTATGATGATGTAATATATGTTTAATATATAATAATATTAGTAATTTTACATATGAGAAATTGAGCATAACTATATCTACCGTGGCATTACATCTGGAAATTATTCATGATTGGCACTTTCCTTGCTTCAATTGTAACTAAATTAAGGAGGTCAGTCATGAAAAAGATTACAGCTTGTTTGATTGGCATATTAGTTATCGCGTCGGTCAGTATATCGCACGCAAACATGATAACTAATGGAAGCTTTGAGGATGGCCTACAAAATATAGGTGGCTTTGTAACGGTGAACGCTCCTGATAATGTAAGTATTACCGGATGGAACGTTTTGGAAGGCAGCATTGATTATATCGGCACATACTGGCAGGCTGCTGATGGTTATAGGAGCATTGACCTCAGTGGTTTTTGGCAAAAGGGTCTTATCAGTCAGCCGCTCGCTACCGTTATTGGCCAGAAATATTTAGTGGAATTTGCCATGGCGGGAAATCCCGACGGTCCACCGGCTACTAAGACGGTTAGAGCTGGTGAAGGAAATCTTGCTGATTCGTTCTTCGATGTTTCTTTTGATATAACGTTTGATACAACTGGCTATTCAAAAACGAGTATGGGATGGGCAGAGAAGAGTTATACTTTTACAGCTGACAGCACTACTTCTTATGTGAAGTTTTTTAGTCTTGATTTGCTTTCCGATGGCAGTCCCTCCGCCTTTGGTCCTTCTCTTGACAACATCCGAGTTACCCCGGTTCCCGAACCCACCACCATGCTGCTTCTTGGCTTGGGGCTGATTGGATTGGCAGGAGTGAGGAGAAAATTCCAGAAGTAACCCCGAATCGGCGGGTTTTAATAACCATGGTTCTTGCCATGGAAGGGGAAGGCAGGGTCAAATGGCTCTGCCTTTTTCGTTGTTTGTCCATTTCAATTCGTAATCACCGGCAGAATCTCATCACAAAAATTGAGTAGTAGTAGGTAAAAGAAAGGATTGTCACAACCCCCTGTTGACATATGAGGGCATTCCTTCTATAATTCCACAATAAAGCAAGGAGGTCGGTCATGAAATCCAGGATAAAGAAGACTACAAAAATCACAGAAAGACTGGTGTCCGTTAAAACTGTTGACGGTTCTCTGCTTCGTGGAAAGATCAATCTGGGAGATGAAAAGAGAGTATCCGATATCTTTATCCAATCGGCCAATCCTTTTATCGTTCTGTATGACGTATCCAGCCAGAGTGTGGAAAGCAAGGTCATGATCATCAACAAGAACCATATCGTCTGGGTCGAACCGGAAGAGAATGCCACCATCTGACCTTGCGTGAAGGCTTCTGTACTATTTTTTCCGTTACCTAAAAAACGACAGCAGAAGGTTAATAGATATTTCATTAAGACCTATATATGTGGAAAGGCTAAGAAGGTCTTTCTCCAGAAGACGATCCCGCAGAACGATCCCGTCCCCGATGCCGCCATCGCTATGCAGACGCTTGGCGACTTCTTCGGATTTGTTTTCCTCTGTTTCATTTTCGTAATAGACAGATGTTTCTACAGCAACAAGGGCATATCCAGACGTCGTAACTCTCTTTCGATCCATAATTCTCAGTCTGGACAATCATTCACTGCTGAACACAAGGTGGAGACAATAACCGGCAAATTTCATTTTTCCCGATATCGCGCTCGTGAAGTACGGGTTGTAATCTGCTACAAATATACATTGGCCTCCCTTGTTGACTTCAATAAATATTCATCTTCGATAAGGACGCTTGAACCGGCTGAGTGTTCATTATAAAAAAGGTCCTATTTCAAGCTTACCTCTTACCAGCTTTCTTACTATTTGACAATCCCGGGTCGTTAAATTATAGTCCCCGAAATCCAATATTAGGGAACCTTTTTATGCAGATGCAGGATGTGTTTCAACGTTACAGCGAAGATCTGAAGCGTGTGGAGGAATGCATGGATGTTCACCTGCGTTCTGAAATCAATCTGATTCCCGAAGTCATTCAGCATCTCATCGGCAGCGGCGGCAAGCGATTCCGGCCTCTGCTGCTGCTGATCTGCTCCGACCTGTGCGGTTACCGGGGGCAGAAATGTTACACCCTGTCGGCCGTGATCGAATTCATCCACACGGCGACGCTCCTGCACGACGATGTGATCGACCATGCCAAAACCCGGCGAGGGAAGATCTCGGCCAACAACGTCTGGGGCAATGCGGCGAGCGTCCTGGTCGGCGATTTTCTCTACTCCAAGGCCTTCAAGCTCATGGCCGACGAAGACAATCTGGCCGTCATCAAGCTCCTGTCCGCCTCGACCAATGTCATGTCCGAGGGCGAGGTTTTCCAACTCGTCAAATGCGGCGATATCGACATCACCGAAGCGGAATACCTGACCATCATCGAGAAAAAGACATCCATTCTCATGTCTGCGGCCTGCGCCTCGGGCGCGATCCTGGGCAACGCCGCACAGAAACAGATCGACGCCCTGGCCGGATTCGGCCTGCGGCTCGGTTCGGCCTTTCAGATCACCGACGACACGCTGGACTACACCGCGATGGAAGTGGAATTCGGCAAGAGCATCGGCAAGGATCTGGAAGAAGGAAAAATGACGCTTCCGTTGATCCACGCCCTCAAACATTGCACCCCCGCCGAAAAGGACCGGATCAGAAAAATCATTGAAAGCAAGGGCGCAGACGGAAACGCCATACGCGAAATCGTGAGCATCATCAACAGGTACGACGGCATCAGCGCCGCCCTGAACAAGGCCGGAACGTACATTGACGAGGGCAAGGCATCCTTGGGCATTTTTGCAGATTCCGAGGCCAAGGCCGCCCTGCTCACCATCGCGGACTTCATTACGGAAAGACGTCTCTAAATCGGACCGAGCGAATCGCTTATCTTGAACAAAGCCATGAGAACCTATTATTTTGAAGACTTCAAACCGGGAGACCGCTTCGAGTCCCCGGGCATGATTATGACGGAAGATGCGATCATCGATTTTGCCGCGCGTTTCGATCCGCAGCCCTTTCACACGGATCGCGCCGCTGCAGAAAAATCGATTTACGGCGGCCTGATCGCCAGCGGCATCCACACAATCGCCGTCTCGTTCAGCCTGCTGTTGCAGACCGGCGTGCTGGCCAACAATCTGGGATCGCCGGGATTCGACGAACTGCGCTGGCTGCGGCCCGTCCGTCCCGGCGATACTCTGCGGGCCGTGGGAGAAGTCATCGAGGTCCGCCCGTCGGCCTCGCGCCCCGACCGCGGCACGGTCCGATTCCGCTGCACCACGCTGAATCAAAAGGACGAACCCGTGCAAACGGTTTACTGCAATCAACTGCTGAAGCGGCGTCCGGCGGATATAAAATCCTGATTATGAAAGCATGATCAAATAGCCGCTGAAAAATGCTTCGCACGCGGCGAATTTATTTTTTGCGGGTTCGTTACGGCAACAGGGAGGCAATGATGACATTGGAAGAAGCGATCAGAGGCAGACGCAGTATCCGTAAATTCAGAAAAGATCCCATCCCGGAGGAGGTCCTGCGGGAAATCCTCAATCAGGCGCGCTGGGCGCCGTCCTGGGGAAATACGCAGCCCTGGGAGTTCGTCGTCCTCACGGGAGACGCCCTGGAGGAATTCAGAACGACAAAGCACCGCAAGATGGTCGCCGGCGAGGCTTTCTCTCCGGAGATTCCCATACCGGAGGTCTGGCCGGAGCATCTGAATAAACGATACAAGGAAAACGGGAAAATCGTGCTGGAGGCGATGGGCATCGCGCGGGAGGACAAGGAGGGACGCATGCGGCTCTATGAAAATATGTTCCTGCTGTTTGACGCACCCTGTCTGGTCGTTGCCTGCATTGACGCCAAAAGCCTCTTGGAATACGCCATGCTCGATATCGGCCTCGTCCTGCAGACCCTGTGTCTTTCAGCCTATGACAAGGGAATCGGCAGTTGCATCATGGCCGTCTCCATCGGCTACCCGGCGCTGCTGCGCAAAATCGCCGCCATTGGGGACGACCGGCGCATTGTCATGGGCGTGGTTCTGGGTTATCCGGATCCGGATTATCCCCTGAACCGTTTCGAGCGAGTCAGGGCGGATATCAGCGAATTCGTCAGATGGGTGAGTTGAACTGCCCTTACACCACGATCGGCCCGGCGTAGCGGCTCCGGAAGGGTTCCGCCGGTCCCTCGCGATCCTGTTTCACCGCCTGCGGCAGATGATCCAGAATATCCCGGGCCGTGATCCCGTCTTCGCCTTTTTTCGCTGCGGCCAGGTCCCCGGCAAAGCCGTGAATAAAGACCCCTTTTTTCACAGCCTCTTCCAGCGGCAGGCCGAGACCGAACATGGCGGCAATGGCGCCGGTCAGCACATCGCCCGAACCGGCCGTCGCCATTCCGGAATTGCCGCTCAGGTTGATGAAGACCTGTCCATCGGGACAGCCGATCAGGGAATGGGCGCCTTTGAGGACGATCAATGCCCCCAGATCTGAAGCCGTCTTTTGCAGGACGGTGATTTTCTGCCGGTCTATATCGGTTGTGGACTTTCCTGTCATTCTAGCCATTTCTCCGAGATGGGGCGTCAGGATGGTCGGCGCTTTTCTCTTTCTGACGACCTTCAAATCGGCGCTGACAGCGGTGATGCCGTCGCCGTCGATCAGCACGGGCGCCTTGATCGTCTGCACAAGCTCCCGGACCAACTGTTGCGTCTCCGGATCGAGGGACAGACCGGGACCAATCACGACCATATCCATTTTTTCACAAAGGTCGATCAGGCTTTTTTTATTTTCGAGAGCAATGCTCCCTGAAGCTGTTTCTTTCTGGGGAATAAAAACGATTTCGCTTCCCTTCCGGGCGATGAAAGATACCAGGGATCGGGGGGCCGCCAGGCGGGCATAGCCCCCGCCGGCTTTGAGAAAGGACATGGCCGAAAAATAGGGCGCGCCGAAATAGCCGCCGGCGCCGGCGATGAAGAGCGCCTCCCCCATCGATCCCTTGTGAGCGTTTTTATCTCTGGATGGAAGGGCCGCCGGCAGGTTCACCTGAATTTTTATATCGGCGCAGTCGTACAGAGAAGGTGGGAAAGAGATATGGCAGACGTAGATCTTTCCGCAGCGTTCGTATCCCGGATAGAGCATTACGCCGATTTTTGGCAGGCCGAACGTCACTGTGTAATCCGCCTGCACAGCCACTTCCATGATCTGGCCGGTATCGCCGTTGACCCCGGAAGGGATGTCCAGACTGAGCACCTTCTTGCCGCCTGCATTGATCAGGGCGATGACCTCTCGGTAAAGGCCGCTGATTTCCCTGTCCAGGCCGGTGCCGAAGATAGCGTCCACAATGCCGTGGCAGTGCAGGACATCCATTTTTATTTTTTTAATGGATTCGGCCGGTCGAACCTCCACCGGCAATTTTGCGAGGATCTCCAGGTTCTTTCTGGCCGCGCCCCTTAATTTTTCCGGATCCCCCAAGAGGTAAACTTTCGCGCTGCCGCCGTCGGCATGGATTTTCCGCGCGACCACAAATCCATCCCCGCCGTTGTTGCCGGCGCCGCAGAAGATTACGATTTTCCGGTCCCGGACGCCGATCTCCTTTGAAAGGACCGAAGCCGCGGCCTGCCCGGCGTTTTCCATCAGGATCGCTTCCGAAATGCCGAGCTGCTTAACGGCGTAGCGATCCATCGCCCGCATTTCATCCACATTGCTGACTTTCATTACAGACCTCCTGACCCTGTCTGAGCGTCTGTTAAAATCTTCATGCCGGCGGCGATGTCGCCTCCCAGATGGAAGCGGATCACGGGCCGTCCGGCATTGCGAAGCGCCTGCCGGTCGCCCAGGGCCTGCGCCGCCTTGAGCACACCGAAGGACAGGTAAGAGCCGGGCTGACCCATTTCATCGGGAATGGGAACATCGCGGGGATCATCGGCGGTCAATTGGAGAAACATCCCCCGTCCTCCGTCCCCCTTGTGAAGCTGGCCCGTCGAGTGAAGGTAACGTGGTCCATACCCCACAGTCGTCGCCAGGTGATATTGGTCCCGCAGGGCGTTTCGCAAACGCAGCAGGGCTGCGTCTGTTTCGGCAGTCGGCTGCAGATAGGCCTGAAGCGCGATATATCCATCCGGCAGCGCCGATCCCAGAAAAATATTCAGAGCGTCGCCGGGGCTGTGCGCAGGGCAATCGCCATAGAGATCGATCCCTTCGCTGCGCAGAAGCGGAACCTCGTCCGGCAGTAAACCTTTTTCCCGATACTGAACGATCATTTTGCGGGTCAGGACCTTGGCCGCCTCCACATCGGGCTGGTCGAAAGGATTGATTCCGAGAATGTGACCGGCAACCGCCGTCGCCATTTCCCAAAGATAAATCTGAGAGCCCAGATCATAGACATCCTGCAGTCTGATTCTTATGATGGGATGCCCTGCTTTTTCAAGATGGTCGATCGCTTCATCCTGTGCCTCATCGCCGTTCAGTTGTATGCAGACAAAAAACCGGTCATCGCCGTAAACGGCGGACGGCCCCGGGGACTCGCCGACAACCGGCAGGATCCCCCTCCCCTCCTTGCCGGTGCTCTCGGCAATGAGCTGCTCCAGCCAGTCCCCGAAGCTCGCAATTCCTGGTGAAAAAACAAAGGTGAGCTTGTCGCGGCCGGTCAGGGCGAGGGCTCCCATCGCGGTCCCCAGATAGAGACCGCTGAGCGAATCGGCGCCAAAATCATGAAGAGACCTTTCCTGATCCGCTGCTTCCGCGGCCCGATCCAGCAGCTTTTTTACAACCACCCCCACCAGCGCGGCCGGAACCAGACCGAAACAGGACAGGGCCGAATAGCGCCCGCCGATTTCCGGATCGTTCAGGAAAATTTCCCGGAACTGATGGAGCGCCGCCAGCTCTGCGAGGGCGCTGCCGGGATCGGTAATGGCGATGAAGTGCCGTCCCGCTTCCGTAGAGCCATACCTTTCCGCAGCCAGATTGAAAAAATATTTCATAAAAGAGAAGGTTTCAACCGTACCGCCTGATTTGGTGGATACAATAAAAAGCGTTTTTGCAAGGTCGAGTTTTCTTGAAAATGCCAGAACCGTGCCGGGATCGGTGCTGTCCAGTACGGCCAGATCCAGATAACCCTCCGATACACCGAATATTTTCCGGAACACTTCCGGCGCCAGACTGGACCCGCCCATGCCGAGCAGGAGGGCATGGGTATAGCCGTCCTTCCGCACGGCGTCAACCAGGCCGCTGATTTGCGCAAGACGCCCGGTCATCGCCCGGGGGCTTTGCAACCAGCCGAGGCGGTTTGTGATCTCCTCCGGAGCGGGTTTCCAGAGGGTATAATCCTTCTGCCGGATGCGGTCCGGAATCCGGTCTTTTATCATGCGTGCACAAGCTGCATCGACGACGGATTGATAGCGGCCGAGGCTGACAGAGAGTTTCGAAACAGGTTTCATTTGATCCGCGCCTTTGCCGCTTCGACAATTTTTTCCACGGTGATGCTGAATTTTTCAAACAGGACATTCGCGGGGGCGCTCGCGCCGAAGCCGTCCATTCCCACCACGGCGCCGTCCAGGCCGACGTAATGCTCCCAGCCCACCCGGATTCCCGCTTCCACGGCGATCCGAACCCGTACGTCCGGCGGGAATACCTTGTCCCGGCAGGCGGCCGGCTGCCGGTCGAACAGTTCCCAGCTCGGAAGCGAGACGACGCGGACACGGATCCCTTCCGCTGCAAGCTGTTGGCCGGCTTTGAGGGCAAGGGCAACCTCCGAGCCTGTCCCGATCAGGATCACCTGGGGACCAATTTTTGAGGAATCCCAGAGGATATAGCCACCCTGCTCGAGATTGCCCGCCGCTGCGAGTTCCATCTGATTCAATACAGGAACAGTCTGGCGCGTAAAAATCAAAGCTGTTGGACCCTGCCGGTTCAGAAGCGCGGCACGCCAGGCCTCAACAGCCTCACAGGCGTCGGCAGGCCGGATCACCGTCAGATTGGGAATGACGCGCAGGCTCATGAGCTGCTCAACGGGTTGATGCGTCGGTCCGTCTTCCCCGACGCCGATGCTGTCATGTGAAAAAATATAGATCACGCGCTGTCCCATCAGTGCCGCAAGGCGGATGGACGGCCGCATATAGTCACAGAAGGTCAGAAACGTTCCGGTATAGGGGATCAGGCCGCCGTGCAGGGCCATCCCCAGGGCCACCGCCGCCATGGCATGTTCGCGGACGCCGAAGTGGATGTTCCGTCCTTCATGACCCCATTGGCCACCGACCGCCCCGTGGATATTCACCGGCATGGGGCCCGGCTTCTGAAAATCACCGAATCCTTTGAGCCAGCTCAGCACCGATGGATTGAGATCCGCGGACCCCCCCATGAGTTCCGGCAGGACCGTCGCCAGTCTCTGCATAATCGTCTCAGAAACCTTGCGGGTGGCCATCTCTCCGTTTTCCTTCGAATAATCCGGAAGCGTGGATTCCCAGCCCTCCGGCAGCTCGCCCGCCATGATCCGCAGAAATTCCGCCACCCTGTCCGGATGGGCCTCTTCATATCGATCAAAGACCTGCTGCCAGGCCTTCTGCGCCCGGCGTCCCGCGGGGAGGGCTTGGCGGAAATAATCCAGGACATCCCCGGGAACAATAAAGTCCGGCTCCAGCGGCCATCCCAGCGCCGCTTTGGCCCCTTGAAGTTCCGTCACGCCCAGGGGCGATCCGTGGGCTTCACAGGTGTTCTGTTTGCCAGGCGCGCCGCAACCGATGATTGTGCGCACACAGATGAGGGAAGGACGATCCGTTTGGGCCTTCGCCTGTTTCAGGGCATTGTCGATGGCATCCACATCGAGACCGTCTTCCAGTATCTGGACGTGCCATCCAATGGCATCAAAGCGTTTTTCCATATCTTCTGTAAAGGAGAGGGCTGTGGATCCGGCCAGGCACACGCTGTTGTCGTCATAAAGCACAATAAGTTTCCCCAGGCCAAGGTGACCGGCCAGCGAGCAGGCTTCCGCCGTGATGCCCTCCATCATGTCTCCGTCACTGGCCAGTACGTAGGTGAAATGGTCAACGATCCGGCCTTCCTCTCGGTTATACGTGGCAGCCAGGTGGGCTTCCGCGATGGCCATGCCGACGGCGCTGCTGATCCCCTGTCCCAGCGGGCCTGTGGTCATCTCCACACCCGGGGTATGGCGATATTCGGGATGGCCCGGGGTTTTGCTTCCCCATTGCCGAAACGACTGCAGATCGGCCAGATCAAGATCGTAACCGGTTAAATACAGCAGGCCGTACAACAGCATGGAGGCGTGTCCCGATGAAAGAATAAAGCGGTCCCGGTCGGGCCATTGCGGCTCGGCAGGGTTGTGCTTCAGGTGGCGGGTCCAGAGGGTATGGGCGACGGCGGCCGCTCCCATGGGCATCCCGGGATGCCCCGATCTGGCCTTCTCGATGGCATCTGCGGCAAGAAACCGGATCGCGTTGATGCATCTGAGCTCAAGGGCTTTCTGATCGGACATTTTTAACGCTCCTTATGGTCATATTGATCCGGGAGACGAATCTGGCGTTATCCTTATAACAACGCACTTTCTATGACAAGTAAATTGACGACTTCGTAATAAACCGCAAAACTATCCTGAAAAAACCATCCGGAATCTTGTTTAAATGCCCTGAATGATGTATCCTGTGATAGTTACTGTGGCAGGGAACCTTGTTAACCGGAATTCAATGCTTATATTTTAACCAGGATCAAATCAAAATGGAGGATGCAACATGGCTAAATCAATCAAAGGATCACAGACAGAGAAAAATTTGCTGGCTGCCTTTGCCGGCGAATCCCAGGCAAGAAACCGCTATACCTATGCCGCAAGCGCCGCAAGAAAAGAGGGGTTTGAGCAGATTGCCAACATTTTTGCAGAAACGGCAGAAAACGAAAAGGAACACGCCAAGGTCTTTTTCAAGCATCTTGAAGGCGGCGAGGTGGAGATTACAGCCGGTTATCCCGCGGGCGTGACCGGAGACACGAAAAGCAACCTGGAGGCTGCCGCAGCCGGTGAAAAGATGGAATGGACAGCAATTTACAAGGATTTTGCAGGCATTGCTAAAAAGGAAGGCTATCCCGAAGTGGCCCGGTCCTTTGAGCAGATTGCCAAGGTGGAGCAATTTCACGAAAGCCGCTATCGGAAACTCATCCAGAACATCACCAAGGGCGAGGTCTTCAAGAAAAAGGCAAAAGTCAAATGGCACTGCATCAACTGCGGATACGTCATCGAGGGCGCTACGCCCCCGAAGGCCTGCCCCGCCTGCCTGCATCCCCAAGCCTACTACGAAATCCTTGCGGAGAATTTCTAACCATTGTTGAACATATCGACTTTCCCTCTTTTCCCCTCCCCCGGCGGATGGGGAAAAAAGGGAAAGTATATAACTCCGGAAACCGGGACCAGGCGCTGGTCAGCGTTTGGTTTCGACCTGCCGTCTTTCGATTGCCGCCAATGCCTTGCCGGCGGCATTTCTGACCTTTTCAGGATAAGGCCGCACGCTGAAGAAACCTCCCGACTGGCTGACTTTCGACAGGGTCGGGATGGCCTCCGGCGCTCCGATATGGCCCAAAGCAGTGCAGATTCTTTCCTCCAGATCCACGTGGGAAGGCGCCTCCCTCAAGGGCCTGTCCTTGAGCATCCTCACAAGCGGCTCGACTGCTCCGGCAAATTGAAGGGCGCCCAGCATCTCAGTAACGTTGATTTTAAAGGATTCATCAATCCGGGGCAGAACGGACAGCAGCAAAGGCCCCCTCGCATTACCCCCGATCCGGTTAACGCTCTTGAGGGCTTCCTGCCGAACCACGTTGTTATTGTTGAGCAAAAGCGGCTCCAGCGTGTTCACGGTGGCCTCACTGCCGACGCGTCCAAGCAGGTATGCGAGATTGCGCAGATAATACCAGGGCTCGTCCTCTTTTATCCTGGCCCGGATCACAGGAACAGCCGTCTGTCCGATATCGGTAATGAGTTGTAAAATCCGGACGCGTTCGTTGCTGTCGGTATGTTCACGCAACATGCCCAGCAGGCGGTTGAGCGGCACGTCGCCAAGCTTTGCCAGCGCACGGCCGGCTTCTAACCGTTTGTTCTTCGCGTCGGTGTTGAACTCATCAAAAAGAATCTTCAGCAAATCTGCCGATGTCAGCTCGCCGATGATCTCTGAGGCAAGCGCATGGACCGTGTCGTTTTTTTCCAGAACCCCCGCATGAATGCGGTTGAAAACATCCAGTACCGGCAGGGTATCGGCAAAACGTCCCCGTCGAATGTCATCCTGAGCAAGATCCTTCAGGCGGCGGCAGATATTTTTATACGATAAGGAAGCCGTTTCTTCCCGGTGGACCCATTCAACCAGCCTTTTAGAAAGGCTCCGGACCATATCCGGTTGCCGCTTCACGGGTAAAGCGTCGATTATCTCCACAAGAGATAAAGCAGCCTGAGCCCGGATCGCCGGGTCCGCGCTGAAGAGACCGTTGACAACCTTGTCGATCAGCGCGTCGGTCTCTTCCTGATCATTGCGCGCAGCAAGCTGGATCACATCCGGCAAAGACGCCATCGTCAGCGGATCAAAGAAGGCGTCCTCACCCGCATTTAATATTTGCGGGACCTGTTTGTCGACCAGATGCGCCTGTATTTCCTTTTGCCCGCCCTGCTCTTCCCGAACGGATTCCACCTGGCTCGGGTGGCTGTCAGTCCTTTCCGTGGCCCCTGTGGTTGAGGTTCCTGCCTGACCGCCGTCGGCCGGCCCATCATCTCCCGGATGCATTTGCCGGGTCACCACTTCGTACTTCGCATCATCAATCTGGCTGACGATATACTGATAGAGGTTCCCGCCGAAGAGGTCCTGGATTTTCTGCGTGAGAATCAGACTGACCAGATCGGGGTCGAGATCTGCAATGGACTTTCCGATGAATTGGGAGATGCTGTCCTGGTCAACCTCGCCAGCGACTTTATCCAGAATGCCGAGCATCCGCACCATATTCTCAGACAGCAGACCGTTCTTCACCGACCCGCGATGTTGCAGGATATGCGTCATGCCGGACTGAAATATACCCATGACCCAATTCGCATCTTTGGCCATACTGCGGACCGTTTCAGGATCGATGCCCATAACCGGATTGGCTGCGGTAAGATACTGAATAATCTGATCATCATTAATGTCAAGAGCTGCCATAATCTGATGGAAGTGGTCACTGGCGACATAAACCTTCTGGTTCAGAATGATATGCTCCAGCCGTCCTTCAGCCGCCAGAGCCTGGAGGCCCCCCTTGTTTCTGATGGTCTCCGGCTTCTTGCTCATCAGATCCACAAAAGTGGTCAGTTCTTCCTTTTTCATCCCCTTTTCAAAGGTGATGCTGCGAACGCCAAAATTGAGCATCAGATCGAGAAAGGCGGTGACTGCAAGTCTTTCCTGGTCTTTCTGCGGCAACGCGTCTCCGCCGATCAGCAGGTTTTTTTCCGACTCGGCAAAGATCAGGGAATCCTCGGTTGCAAATATCTCAAGAAAGGCCTCATGCAGCTTGTCAACGGTCTGTACGATCATGGCACTGGTAGCGGGATAAAGACGCAGGTTTTTGATGGCCGTATTTATCGTGACCAGTGTATCCACGGCTTTTTGCTGTATCTCCACATTCGTCATGGCAGACTCCGTTTAACGGTTTCGAATATAATGGCGGAAGTGCATGGGAATCGAACCCACCCGGGACGGTTTTAGCGCCCCACTCCGGATTTGAAGTCCGGGAGGCCCACCAGTGACCTTGGCACTTCCGCGCGTTTTGCGGGATGATGGCGGATATTAAGAGCTTGTAAGGCTTATTTGCCTATTTACGGACAAGCTCTAAAGATATTCCGGTTGATCGGTCTGGAACAGAGACGAATCAATCAACTGCACCGTGACCGTTTCTCCTGCTTTAACAGATGCCGTGTCTTCCGGCAAGACAATTAACCCGTTCGCCTGCACCATGGATTTCAGGATGCCGGAGCCCTGTTCTCCTGTCGATACTGCCCAATATTGGCCATCATCAAAGGTGACGCGCGCCCGGATGAAATGCCGCGTCCCTTTCTTTTTATCGATGGGTTCCTTGAGCAATGCCCGGATGGTCTTGCGGAAGAGATTCCCGTGTCCCATCATTTTCAGAATGGACGGCCGGACGAACTGTTCAAAGGAAACCATGGAAGAAACGGGGTTTCCGGGGAGCCCGAAGAGCGGAATGCCGTTCATGGCGCCGAAGGCCAGGGGCTTGCCGGGCCGCATGGCGACCTGCCAGAACTGCATGCGGTTGCCCACTTCCTTCATGATGTCCTTGACGAGGTCGTAATCGCCCACGGAGACGCCGCCTGAGGAAACGATCAGATCGGCCCGCATGGCTGCATTCAATTTGGCCGTAAGATCATCACGGGTGTCTTTCGCGATGCCGATCTGCAGCGGAATCGCGCCGCAATCGAGGATCTGCGCGGCCAGGGCGTAACTGTTGGAGCTGATGATCTGCCAGGGGGACGGATTTTCATCCACATCGACCAGTTCATCGCCCGTGGCGAGAATCGCAATCAGAGGCTTCTGGTAAACCGAAATGAACGAGCGTCCCACGGTCGCCAGCATGCCGATCTCCGCCGGCCGGATGATATCGCCGCGGCAGATGACCGTTTCGCCCGGACGAACATCTTCGCCGGCGAGCCGGATATCCTGTCCTGCCGGCGTTTCCACAAATACCCTGACCCTTTGACCGTCTTTTTCGGTGTCTTCCATACGCAGGACAGCGTCGGCGCCATCGGGGACCGGCGCACCGGTCATGATGCGGGCGGCCTGACCTTTTCCGACCCTTTTCTGAGGAATCGCTCCGGCGGGGATATCTTCGATGACATCCAGGACGACCGGTGTTTCCGGGGAGGCGCCGCGGATATCCTCCCCGCGCAGGGCGTAGCCGTCCATGGCGGCGTTGTTTTTCGGCGGAATGGGGCGGGACGCCACGAGGTCTTCGCCGATCACGCGTCCCAGGGCGTCGAGGAGGTTGACTCTTTCCAGGCCCAGGGGGTGGATGGCGGCCAGTATCTGGCTCAGGGCAGCTTCAACGGAAATCATGGTGTTTCTTTTTGAGTCTCATATTTTTTTGAATCTGATGCGGAACTATATCAAAGGCCCGATGTTGTCAACCTTTAACGTCAGGGTCTGCAACGGAATAACTGTTGCATTACAGACCCTGACGGTTTTTCGCCTTGAATAAATCGGGGTTTATAGTATAGGGAGTAAAAAAATCAGGGGGAAACGGACAAGCATGATGGGTCTATCCATATTACAGAAGGAAATCAGACAGTTGTTGAAAGAAAAAAAGGCGATTCTGCTGGCGCACTATTACCAGCGCGACGAGGTCCAGGATATTGCCGACATCCTCGGCGATTCGCTGGCCCTGAGCATCGAGGCGTCCCGGACAGACGCCGAGGTGCTGGTCTTCGCCGGCGTCCATTTCATGGCCGAGAGCGCCTCGATCCTGTCGCCGGACAAGACCGTACTGCTGCCGCGATCCGACGCCGGCTGCCCGCTTGCGGATATGATCACGCCGGAGGCGCTCCAAACGGCCAGAAACAAATATCCCGGCGCTGCCGTGGTGACCTACATCAATTCATCCGCGGCGATCAAGGCCTTAAGCGACATCTGCTGCACATCGGCCAATGCCGTCAGGGTAGTCCAATCACTGGTCGGTGTGAAGGAAATCCTCATGATCCCCGACGGGAATCTCGCCCGCTATGTAGCCGCACAGACGGACCGGGAAATCATTCCCTGGGAGGGGTACTGTCCGATCCACCATTTTCTATCGGCTCAACAGGTCTTGCGGACGAAGGAGGCGCATCCCCGGGCGGTCTTTGCGGCGCATCCGGAATGCCGCCGGGAGGTTCTGGCTCTGGCCGACTTTGTGGGCAGCACCACGGGGATCATTCGCTATGCCGGACAGGATCATGTCCGGGAGATGATCGTGGGGACGGAGCGCGGCATTTTTTATCAGTTAACAAAGAACAATCCGGAAAAAGTATTTATCCCGGCGTCCGATCAGATGATCTGCGAAGACATGAAGAAGATCACGCTTGCGGATATCAAGGCCGCCCTCACTGAAATGAAAACGGTGATCAGGGTTCCCGAAGCAGTGAGGATCCCCGCCAAAAGAGCGCTGGAGAGGATGCTGGCTGTCTCTTAGCCGACTATAATTGTGCGGAAAATCGTCGACATCAGGAAACATTACCAGGACCCCGCCTTCCAGGAAATGATCTCCCGGATCAGTGGGCCACTGGCGTCCGTCAAGGACCCCCTGCGCATCGAGGGTTTGCAGGGATCGGCCGGGGCGTTTTTCCTTGCCCGTCTTTTTCGGGAAACCGGCCGCCCTCTGGTGGTGGTCGTTCCCGCAGAGCGCGAAGCCCGGGCCATGGAGCAGGACATCGCCTTCTTTATCGGCAGCGATCAGGTCTCACTCTACCCCGCCTGGGATGTCGCCTCCACGGACCTGATGGCTTTTCAGCGAGACATCGAACTGGCCCGCATCGGCGTTCTTTACCGGCTTCTGTTTGGTCATCCCGGTGTCATTGTGCTGCCGCTCAAGGCGCTCATGCAGAAGGTCATGCCCCGGGCGGTCTTTGAAGATTACATCCGGACGATTGCCATCGGCGACATGCCGGGTCGGGATGTGCTGGTTGAAAAGCTGATGCTGGGCGGCTATCGCCGCGAAACCCTTGTGGAAGAAATGGGGGAATTCGGCGTCCGGGGGCATGTCGTGGACATTTTCGCCCCCACGGCGCCTGCGCCCTTCCGGCTTGAATTTTTCGGCGATGAACTGGAGTCGATCCGCCGCTTTGACGCGGTTTCCCAACGCTCCATCGATGAAGTCGTCGATTTCGTGCTGGCGCCGGCCGGCGAGGTCATTCTTACGGAAGCGCGAAAACAAAAGGCCATTCGTAATATCCGCATTCGGGCCGATGAACTGGAGTTGCCCCGCCTGGTCCGGGACCGCCTTACGGAAATGATCGGACAGAACCTGATTTCTTCCATCAACCCGCTGTTTCTGCCTCTTTTCTATCACGCCGGCAATGAAACAGGCCGCTTGGATGATTTCCCTCTTTCGAGTTTTTTTGATTTTGTCCCTGAACCGGCGCTTCTGATTCTGGATGATTCACCAATCATGGCCCAGGGTCTGGAACAGATTGAAAACGCCGTCGACCGGTTTCTGCTGAAGGCCCGCAGCGAAGACCGGTTCTTTCTGGAGAGGGACGCTTCCTATCAGAGCGGGGCGCAGTTGCGCCCGCAGAGCGAGCGTTTTCAACGGATCATGTTTCAGGGCCTTCCGCTCGAGGTCGGCGCCGACTCATTAAGCTCGCCGTCGGTTCTTCCTCCCATCAAATTTCAGGTGGATACGGACCTCGGACTCCGACCGACTGTTGCGTCCGGACTTGAGGAAGCCGGAAGACTGGCGCCGCTGGCCGAGAAAATCAAGGTGTGGCTCAAGGACGGCTATCAATTGACCTTTGTCTGCGCGGGGGCGGAAGAGGTCCGGCGGACAACGCATCTTTTTTCACAGTACCAACTGGCCGTTCATCCCGCGACGCTGCCGTTTTTCGAGGAAATGGATCGAAGGGCAGCTCCGGGGCGGATTGTGATCTGCGAAGGACGGATCAGCGGCGCCTTCCAGTATCCCGGCCTGAAACTCCTGATCGCCGGCGATGAGGAGATCTTCGGCAAAAAAACGCACAGAAGAAAATGGCGGCCGGTCCGGGAAGGCTTCTTCCTGAAATCCTTCGGCGAACTCAAGGAAGGGGATTTTGTCGTCCACACCGAGCACGGCATCGGGCTTTACCGGGGCCTTCAGAAGCTCGCCGTCGCCGGGATTGAAAATGACTTTCTTGTGCTCGAGTATCTGGACAGCGACAAACTCTACCTCCCCGTGGATCGACTGGATCAGATCCAGCGGTATATCGGTCATGAAGGGCACCCGCCGAAAGTGGACAAGCTCGGGGGGCAATCCTGGGACGCCGTCAAGGAAAAGGTCAAAAAGTCGATCCGGGAGACGGCAGAGGAACTGGTTGCCGTCTATGCCGCCCGCGAGGTCATGGAACGCAGCGCCTTTTCGCCGCCGGACCGCTTGTACGAAGAGTTCAGCGCCTCCTTTGAATTTGAGGAGACGCCGGATCAGGCCAGGGCCATTGAAGACATTCACCTCGATATGAACGATGCCAAACCGATGGATCGGCTGATCTGCGGCGACGCCGGCTTCGGCAAGACGGAAGTGGCGCTCCGGGCTTCTTTCCGCGCCGTCATGGATGGCCGGCAGGCGGCGGTGCTCGTGCCGACGACGATTCTGGCCGAGCAGCACTACCAGACCTTTTCGCGCAGGCTCAAGGATTATCCCGTTCGCGTGGAGGTCCTGAACCGTTTCAAAACTAAGGCGGAACAACTCAAAATCCTCGAAGGCCTTCGCAAGGGGCATGTGGATATTGTCATCGGCACGCACAGGCTGCTCCAGAAAGACGTCGAATTCAGGGATCTGGGGCTCGTCGTCATTGACGAGGAACAGCGTTTCGGCGTTTCTCATAAAGAAAAACTCAAGAAGCTGCGGACCCTCGTGGATGTCCTGACCCTCACGGCGACACCGATTCCGCGGACACTGCACCTGTCGCTGGTTGGCATCCGGGACCTGTCGATCATCAATACGCCCCCGGCGGACCGGCAGGCCATCAAGACACATGTGATTGAATTCAATGAGGATATTATTCGGGAAGCCATTCGTGAAGAACTCAAGCGAGACGGTCAGGTCTTTTTCCTGCATGACCGCGTCAAATCCATCTATTCGATGGCGCGTTTCGTGGAAAGGCTCGTTCCCGAGGCGCATGTAGGCGTCGTCCACGGCCAGATGAAGCCGAAAGAGATCGAGGACAGCATGACGCTGTTCGTGCGGGGGGAGACGAACGTCCTGGTCTGCACCTCCATCATCGGCTCCGGCCTCGATATTCCCACGGCCAATACGATCATCATCAACCGGGCGGACCGGTTCGGTCTGGGGCAGCTCTACCAGATCCGGGGCAGAGTGGGCCGGGCCAGGGAAGAGGCGGCGGCCTATCTGCTGGTACCGAAAGGGGTCATGCTTTCGCGGAACGCCATGCGTCGCCTGCAGGCGATCACGGAATTTTCCGAACCCGGGTCCGGTTTCCGCATCGCGTCCAACGATCTGGATATCCGGGGCGGCGGGAATCTGCTCGGAACGTCCCAGTCCGGCCACGTGTCGGCTGTCGGCTATGAACTCTATACGGAACTCATGGAAAAAACGATCCGCGAACTCAAGGGCGAGCCCGTTCCCGAAGACGAGATCCGGCCGGAGATCAATCTGGGGCTTACGGCGTTTATTCCCACCGGGTACATGGCCGACGAACATCAGCGGCTCGTTACCTACAAGCGGATGTCCACAGCCGCATCAGAAGAGGAATTAGCTGAAATAAGAGATGAATTGACAGATCTGTACGGCTTTGTCCCACCCGAAGCGGAGCATCTGTTCGAAGTCATCCGCATCAAGCATCTGTTAAAAGCAATCAAGGGAAAGAAGATGGGCTACGACGGGAAGAACCTCTTCATCTTCTTCCATGAAAAAAGCCCCGTCGATCCCGCAAAACTGGTCGAACTGTCGCGTAAAAAGCTCAAAGGGATGCGGCTGACGCCCGATTACAAGCTCTACATGCCCGCACCGAATCTCGCCGGCGACACCGTCATCCGCGAGGCCATGGGCCTGCTGTTGGCCCTGAGTCAATCATAGGAAATCACACATGATTTCGACATTTCTGACCATATTTGTTTCCTCCTTTATCA
This sequence comes from uncultured delta proteobacterium, assembly GCA_963754515.1. GTDB lineage: Bacteria > Desulfobacterota > Syntrophia > Syntrophales > Fen-1087 > JAPLJM01. The sequence goes on from CAVWGC010000001.1 coordinate 102,056, forward strand.
TTGCCCTGTCCGGTGCGATGATGCCGGGGCCGCTGCTGACGGCAACGATCAGTGAAAGTTCACGGCGCGGGTTCATCATGGGCCCGCTGTTGATTGTCGGGCACGGCATTCTGGAGCTTGCTCTCGTGATTGCTCTGCTGCTGGGGCTGGCGCCGTTTCTGCAGCAGCCGGCGGTCTTCGTGGCGACGGCCCTTGCCGGGGCCGCCATTCTGCTCTGGATGGCCTTCGGGATGTTTCGTTCGCTGCCGTCATTGCGTCTGTCATGGGATGGGGAACACAAGCGACAGAATCATCCGGTTGTCAACGGCATCCTGATGAGTGTGGCCAATCCTTACTGGATCATCTGGTGGGCGACGATCGGCCTGGGATATATCCTCTATTCCTGGCGATTCGGTCTCTGGGGCGTCGCTTTTTTCTTTGCCGGACATATTCTTGCCGACCTGGTCTGGTACTCAATTGTCGCGGCCGCAGTGAGCCGGGGCCGGCGGTTCCTGACGGACCGCCTCTACCGGGGGCTGATCGCCGGCTGCGCGGTCTTTCTCGTTCTTTTTGCCGGTTATTTTGCCTACGCCGGTTTCCAGAAATGGTCCGGCATCGCCGTATAAATTGCCGCCAGCCATGCCAGATTTTGCGGGTCTCGCGCGCCCATAAACCGGAAAATTTCAGTGGTCAATGAATGCTGAATGAGCTATGCTTAACGATATCGTAAAAAGTCCGGATGCTGCGTTGCGCTGCATCTTACGTCGTTGCTGCGTACACTTAAGTACGCCTCACTTGGATGGGGACACGACTCTGTCATGTCCCCATGCGCCTTGCCTGCGGAGCTTTTTACGAAGCCGTCATGCTTTGTTTCAAAGAATGGAGCGCAGCATCAGCAGTATCATAAGGATGAATCATGATTCCAGTGGTATCCGTTGTGGGAAAATCCAATTCCGGGAAAACGACACTCATCGAGAAGATGATCGGGGAACTGGTCCGGCGGGGGTATCGTGTGGCCACGATCAAGCATAACCGGCATGGCTTCGAATTCGATCATGAGGGGAAGGACAGCTGGCGGCACAAGCGGGCGGGCGCCCGGACGACGGTGATTGCCTCTGCGCATCGCGTGGCGGTTGTGGAGGATGTGGAGAAGGATTTTGACATCGGCGAACTGGCCGATCGCTACATCCGGGATGTCGATATCGTCCTGTCCGAGGGCTTCAAGAAAAACCCCCTTCCAAAGATCGAGGTCAACCGCAGTCAGATGAACCAGGAACTGCTCTGCACGCCCGCGGACAACCTTCTTGCGATTTGCAGCGACCGGCCGCTCACGGCAGCAGGGGTCCCCTGCCTGGATATCAACGATATCGGCTCTCTGGTTGATATCGTTGAAACCCGATTTCTCAAATCATCCCCGCACAGACGAACTCGAAAAAAAGTCGAAAAATGAGCGGGGACGGCTGCGTAAAAAGCTCCCCATGCGCCCTGGACGTACGCCGCAAGTCTGCCCCGGCGAAAGCCGAAAAAGGATGCAGCGCAACGCGGCATCCGGACTTTTTACGCAGCCGTCAGCACAAATAATGCGTCGGCCACGACAGGCGCTGACCCGGTGATGATAATCGGATTCAGGTCCATTTCCGCAATCTCCGGATGCAGCAGGGCTATAAACCCGACCCCCTGCAGGATCCCGGCGAGCGCGACCCCATCCACAGCTAGCATGCCCCGAAACTCACCGACCAGATTTTTGGCCCGAATGTCCGTCAACATCTCCTGAGCCTCGACAGCGCTTAAAGGCGCCGACCGCAACGCCGTATCTTTCAGGGCCTCCGTCAGCACACCGCCCAGACCGAACAGGATACAGGGGCCGAAACCGTCAAAGCGCGTCATCCCGGCGACGAACTCACGGATTCCTGATACCATTTCCTGAATCAGAAAAGGTACATCGGAACCGGCCGCTGTTCGAATCGACGCCAGGCTGCGCCGGACCTCCTCCTCCGTTTGAAGATTCAGGGCGATCAATCCTTTCCCTGTCTTGTGCATGATTTCCCAGGAACAGGCCTTGATCGCGACCGGGTAGCCAATCCCGCAGGCGGCCTGCACGGCCTCATCGGCAGTCATGGCCAAGCTTTCCCGTGTTATCCGGATGCCGTACAGGGACAGAATCTGTTTGGCCTGGAATTCGTCGAGGGCTTGCTGTCCGTTCTCAAGTGCCTTTTTGATGATCTGCGCGGCAACATCGCTGCGTTCCGGAAGGTTGGGCGGGACAATCGTCTTTCTGTCCCGGATCTCCTTGTGTCTCAGGAACGACGCCATAGCTCTTGCGGCCTTTTCCGGGGCATCGAACACGGGGATGTCGTTGTCCTGATAGGCGCGGGTATAATCGTCATCGGCGTCAAAAAACGAGGAGACCAAAAACGGCAGGCCGTATTTTCGCGGCAGGGAGACGGTCTCAGTCAAATCTGTCCGGAACTTCTCGAGAAACTGTTCTTCGGAGATGTTATTAAGTAATTCCCGCAGATGAGAATAAACCTCCCGCATGAAGCCTGTACTCATGGCGCCGTGCAGGATCACACCGTCCGCTTCGCCGCTTTGCATGATCATTTCAGGAATCCGGGTGGACAGAAGCTGCATATCGAGGTGAAAGGTCAGGTCAACGGGATTGGCGCTGGAGGCATGTCCCTGGATTAAGGGGCGAATCCGGCCTTGCAGCTCTTCGGAAAAGCGCGGCACGTCCAGCCCGCCCAGATCGGCATGATGGGAAATGGCCGTTCCCGGGCCACCGGAATTGGTCACGACACCGAGTCTGCGGCCGCGCAGGGGCGGCTGTGCGGCGAGGGCCCACCCGTGGCTGTAGAGTTCTTCGATGGAATGCACCCGGATCACGCCGGCCTGTTTGAAAATCCCGTCATAGAGAAAATCCGGCCCGGCCATGGCCCCGGTGTGACTCATGCCGGCGCGGGCGCCCGCGCCGGAGCCGCCCACGTACTGGGCCAGCACCGGTTTGTGGGGGGTTATTTTCCGGGCGACTTCGATGAAACGGCGGCCATCGCGGATGCCTTCGATATAGAGGATAATGGCCTTCGTGTGTTCATCCTCGCCCAGATACTCCAGCGCGTCGATGATGTTGATGTTGGCCTCATTGCCGACGCTGATGGCCTTGCTGAAACGGATGCCCCTTTTGCGCAGATAGGCCAGCGTCTGGGTGACATAGGTCCCGCTTTGCGAGGCCATTCCGAGCGAACCGGGTTTTCCCGTCAGATTCGCGACGGTAAGGTTCAGGGAGAGTTGCGTATTGAGCATCCCCATACAGTTGGGTCCCAGAAAACGTATCCCGTAGCGATCCGCGATTTCGTTGAGGCGATCTTCCAGGGACCGGCCTTCGGCACCGGTTTCCCTGAAGCCCGCCGTGATGACGATGGCCCGCCGGGTCCCGATTTTACCAAAGTCTTCCAGCACGGGGATCACCTGCTTAGTCGGCACCACGAGCATGGCCAGATCGGGCGGTTCCGGCAGATCCAGGGCAGAGGCATAGGCCTTGTGGCCCAGAACAATGCCGTCCGTGGGATGAACGGGATAGAACTTGCCCTGATAGCCGTCCTTGATGATGCTCAATGCCTGTAAAGTCCCCATTTTCGCTGGATTGTTGCCGGCGCCGACAGTGGCGACGGATTTAGGATTCATCAATAAATGCAGGGGGTTTTCCAATATTTTCACTCCTTTCACATCTGACCATCAGAGCGTTATGTGCATCGTGACCATAGGCAATCGAAAGGAGGCTGTCAAGCAGAATTGATTCAAAAGTCAACTTTGCTGTTCAGGCTTGTTATAGCTCGATAATTCCCCCAAAAAGCCCCCTTGCCGCGTGGGTCGATGTGAAGCATGAACACAAGCTATCCTCGAATTACTTGAGAATCTGGCTCTGTTTTCATAATGTGGGATACTTGAAAATGGTTCGTCCTGTTCTTGTGACTTTCTGAAATCATTGGATCAGTATTTACACAGGCATGTAGGACTTCAAATACAAGTCGAGAGGTGGGGTGATCGCTCAAGATCTTTGAATGCGGTCTGAAAGGCGCAGCAGATTGCCAGACAATCGCCTTTTCGTAGCGGGGCTGCCCTCCTTCCTGAACTACACAAATCGTCAACCTTGATGAAAATGCGAGATTTCAGACCGGAATCATTGATGGAGAGATTAAGGTGATAACTCCTTCATGCCACCAAGCTCAATGAGAAAAATCATTGACAAAACAACATTATTGTTTCATGTAGCACAAGCTACATAGTGGGTTAATTTCAGGGCGTATTTTTCTTTCAGCGCCCACTCGGCGCCGGGAAATTGATTCTCGTTCAACTATAAAAGAGGTGCATCCATGTATAGACCCGTCAGGCGTTTTCTTTGTTTTTTACTGGTCCTGCAACTCATCATTCCCTATTCCACTTTTGCCGCTGCGGTCGGTAGATTTACATCGGTCGTCGGTGACGTCACACAGACAAGGGTAAAGAGAGTCATCAAGCCCGTTGCAAAGTCGCCGATTCAGATGAAGGATTTAATCACCACCGCTCTGACCTCTTCGGCGACGATGGTTTTTTCTGATGACAGTACGATCAAGCTGTCTGAGAATACCAAACTGGAAATCAAGGAATTCCTTTTCAAAGACAAATCGCGCCGGGGTGTTTTTTCGTTGGCGATCGGCAAAATGACGGCCGATGTGAAGAAATATATCGGCGGTGATAATGTTTTTGAAGTCCAGTCGCCTACTGCCGTTGTCGGTGTCAGGGGGACGGGATTTGAATTTGACGAGGTCGTCAAAGACGGCAAAGTCGATTCCAATATGGCGACTGTCGCCTGTACGGAGGGTTCGCTGAATCTGTCTGCGCTGGCCCCAACGGGGGAGGTTGTCTCCACGGCAGTGCTCGAAGCAGGCCAGATGGCTGTCATTATTGGGGGTGTGATCACCATTTCCGCGATTGGCGCAGCGGCGGCTGCGGCTGCCATTGCCAAGGCGACGGAAACTGGAGCAGCGGGCGCTGCGGGTGGCACCGGCACCGGCACCGGTACCGGGGGTGCGGCTACGGCAGGCGGTGGAGCAACTACGGCAACTGCAGCAGGCAGCGGAACAACTGTCGCAGCGGGAGGTGCGGCGGGGACGGCGGCGGCTGCAACGGGCATGTCAACGGCTGCCATCGCAGGAATCGCGATTGGCGGGGCAGCGGTTGTCGGTGGCGCTGCCGCGGTGGCCGGCGGTGGTGGCGGGGGTAGCAGTAGCGGAGGTACGACACCAACACCAACACCAACACCGACATCCTGCAGCAATTCAAACGGAAGATGGACCGGCACGTTTTCAGGAACAACATGTGGAAGTTCAAATAGCGGTAATTGGGCCATGAATTGTTCAAGTTGTTCCTGTTCTGGTACATGGACAAATAATTGGGGAGAAACAAGTAACGTAACTTGCACTATTTCAGACAACCGTATGTCTTGTGTTGTGAATGTTTATGACTGCAGAGACAATCCATGCCAAATAAATGCACCAGGGACTATCAGTGGCAATAGTACAAGCGGTACCTACAGTGGCTGTGGTGGTGTCATTAACGGAAATTGGGCGGGTACCAAGCAATAATTGTTATTACAAGGGCGTGGAGGTCCATTCTTAGTCTTTGTCCAGGTCTATAGCCAGCGGGTTGGACGTCAGTACGAGTTCTACCATCCCTATCTTTAAAAGTCGTTTGCCGGTATCTTGATTGCGGCGACATCCACAAAGGGTTTGCCTGTGTTAAATACAAAGACTGCGGCCACGAATACCTCCTGGCATTCTCCTGCAAGCGCCTCTGCTTTCAACCAATAATCATTGTCCTTCAGAGCCATCTTGAAGTGGTGACTTGTAGGTGGCGTCAACAACCGGCGCATTTCATTTTTTCATTGGTCATACCTACACATTATGGGTTCAAAGCTGCTACACAAAAGCCTTTCCCCAAAATCACGACTTTCAATAAAAACAAATGACCTTTCAGTAATATCAAGGGTGCTGATAAGTAGATGATAACAATAATCAAGACAGGTCCTGATTTGACACTGTCAGTCAAACCAAATATTGGTTAGAATAGTTTTAGGTGACAAAATTTAATCTGACAGTGATTGTAAAGTTAAATATTGTTCAGGACATTTCAACCGATTCTGAAGGTCAGGCTGCGGCAACGCGTCTTGATTTTTTCTTCAACTGATTGATCTGATGCTGGAGCATGACGGCTTTCTTATTTTCATTAGATTCCAGCGCCTGCCCTCTCAAAACTTTCAATTCACGGATTCTGGCTTTGAGCTCCGGTTTGGTCATTTTGATCTTGACTACATGTTTCTTCTTCTTGGCGGGCGCTTCGTCCTTGATACCCCGGGCTTCTTTAATGAAAGCAACAAGTTCATCCTTCTTCATGTCAAGGAGCGCCCTTTCGTGGGGAATCCCTGCGGCAATCTCCCGCAATTCCTTGATGGTTAACTTTTCCAGATGTTTTTCGCCGTGTTCTTTTTTATGAGTTTTTTCTGACATCTTGCATAGACCCCCTTATTTTTATATTTGAGGAATCAACTTGGAATGCATATATCAAATGTGCGATTTCTTTATACCACAACCCCTTTTTTGGTTCAACTCTGCGGAAATATTTTTTCCTTCCTGCCGTCGTCTATTGCCCCGGGGATCAAAGGTTATCCGATTATTACCGCTGCGTGAAAAACTATTTCAAGACGGTATCGATTCAGATAAGTACCGCCTAATTCATTCACCTTGACATAGATATTCGTTTGATATTTCATTGAAAAAAGCATAAAAATACCTGAAACGCCACGATTGGAAAGGCGAAAAATATTTGATTCGCCGTTTACGAAGCATTTTTTTGATCCAAGGCCGGTCATCCACTTTAAGCTTTACAAAAAGCCCCCTTGTCGTTAAAAGAAAGTCAACTCGGATCGCCGGGGCGACGATAGAAAAGAGAGGTGTCATTGAAAGCGATGGCAGAAAATAATATTCCCGATCATGGCTATGATCTTGTGATTGTCGGCGGGGGGCCCGCCGGATTTACGGCCGGCCTTTACGGCGCGCGGGCCGGGCTCAAGACGCTGTTGCTGGAAGGGGCGTCCACGGTCAGCCAGATCACCGTAACCGATCTGATTGAGAATTACCCGGGCATGCCGGAAGGCATCAACGGGTTCGATCTTATCGAAAAGTTCAAGAAGCAGGCCCTGCAGTTCGGCATGGCTTCAGCCGGCGGCGATGTCGAATCCATCGACAGGCAGCAATGGGGGGATCTGCAAGGCTGGGTCATTCGCACCGGCGACCGGTATTATGAGGCGCTCGCTGTGGTCATCGCCACGGGGGCGCACTGGCGACGGCTGGGCGTGCCCGGAGAGGAGGCCTTTATCGGCAAGGGGGTCTCCTTCTGTGCGACCTGCGACGGCCCCTTTTTCCGGAACAGGGAGGTCGTGGTCGTCGGCGGCGGCAACACAGCGGTGCAGGAGGCCATTTTCCTTACGCATTTTGCCGGCAAGGTGACCGTTGTCCACCGCCGGGACCGCCTGCGGGCAACCGGCGTCCTGCCGCAACGGGCCTTTGCCAATCCGAAAATCGACTTTGCCTGGAACGCCGTGGTTGATGAAATCATCGGGTCCGAAGGGGTTCAGAACGTCCGGATCCGGGATGTCAAAACATCCGCAACCCGCATCATCCCGGCCGAGGGTATTTTTATCTTTGTCGGGCTCATTCCCAATACAGACATGGTCCGCGGCCTCGTTGAACTCGATCAGGGCGGCCATATTCTCGTGGATGCGAACATGCAGACATCGGCTAAGGGCATTTTTGCGAGCGGCGACTGTACGCGCAAGCTCCTGAGGCAGGTCGTCACGGCCTGCGGCGACGGGGCGACGGCGGCCTACGCGGCGCAGCTCTATATTGAGGACCTGAAAGGGGAATCGTACTGACATGGTCAGCGACTGGCAGCACCTTCCCGCCCGGATCAGTCCGAATCTGTTTGAGTTCGGAGCCTTTCAGATCCGCTATTACAGCCTCATGTATCTCGTGGCTTTCGCCCTGACCTATATCCTCGTTGTGTACCGGATAAAAAAGGAGCACCACAATTATTCGGCGGAAGCAATCCAGGATTTGTTCGTCCGGCTCATCCTCGGCTTGATCATCGGCGCCCGGATGGGCTATGTCCTGTTCTATAATTTTTCATACTATCTGGGCCATCCCCTGGAAATCTTCCTGCCCTTCGATTTTACAAACGGCATCCGCTTTGTCGGCATCAGCGGCATGTCCTATCACGGCGGGGCTATCGGCGTCCTGTTTGCCGCGTGGTTTTTCTGCCGCCGGCGTCGGATCAACTTCTGGCACCTTGCCGATCTTTTCGCTCCCGTCATTCCTTTGGGTTATACCTTCGGCCGGATCGGAAACTTCATCAACGGGGAACTCTACGGCAGAGCCACAACAGTCGCCTGGGGCATGATTTTTCCCCATGACCCGTTGCAGGTCGTCAGACATCCCTCTCAGCTCTACGAGGCTTTTTTTGAGGGTCTGGTGCTTTTTGCCGTTCTCTGGACGATACGGAAAAGGAGTCCCTTTGACGGCTTCCTGCTCGCGCTTTACCTTATGGGTTATGGACTGGCCCGTTTCTTCATTGAATTCTATCGGGAGCCGGACGGACATATCGGGTTTATCTGGGTGTCGCTGACAACCGGACAATTACTTTGTTCATTGATGATGGCCGCAGGAGCAGTCATCCTGATCTGGCGGCATTACGCCGTGGGCCATGAAGTGACACTGAAAAAGCTCGGCAAAAACGCCGGACGCCGCGCCGGCAAAACCTGAGCATCAATGGAACGAACGCCAAGCGCTACGGCGAGGGCCAGTTATGACATTATTGAATCCATCGAAATTACAGTTAAAATTATGGACGACCCTTCAGCAGGCAAAGGTTCGCAAACAGGAGAATCTCTTCCTGGCGGAGGGCGCCAAGGTTGTGGCGGACCTTCTGCAGAGCGCCTGGGAAGCAAAGGCCTTGCTGATCCGGTCAGGCAAAGAGGACCATTTCGAGAAAGTTGTGTCCGCCGTCTCCGGGAAAATCGATGTCTATCGCCTGGACGAAAAGGAATGGAATCGGCTCAGCCAGGATAAAACCCCGGAAGGAATCATGGCGGTGGCCTCGGTTCCGGCGATGCCGGCCGGCGATGATCTGCAGGCCGTCCGGAGTGATCGGCTGCTGCTGCTGCATGAAATCAACAATCCCAACAATCTGGGCGTCCTGCTGCGCACAGCGGACTGGTTCGGTTTCAAGACGGTTATGCTCAGCGCCGGATCGGTCGATTATACCCATCCCAAGGTGGTTCGGACGGCCATGGGAAGCCTTTTTCACTTGACGTTTATCGCTGACACGGATTTTGCCGCGACGCTGCCGGAGGTGGGAAAGTCCTTCCGTCTGCTGGGCAGCGACGTCCGCAACGGCAACCTGCCGCATCCCTGCAACGGCAGGACTGCTCTGCTTTTGGGGAGCGAGAGTCACGGCCTGCCTCGACATCTGCTCGATCTGGCCGATGAATGCTGGCGTATTCCGGGGTCGTCGGATGCGGAATCTTTGAGTCTGCCGCAGGCCGCTGCCATTATGATGTATGCCTGCACGTCAAAATGATTTGGCAACGCCGGGTCGGGATTTTCCCGGAGGCAAGTCAACCGTTTATGCAATGAAACTGAAAAATGAGAGTATGAAAATGGAGAAACAGATCATGGAGCCCGCCATTCAGGTCGTGACGACGACCGAGAAACGCCAGGACGCGGAAAGAATCGCCGGAATGCTCATTGAAAAAAGACTGGCCGCCTGCGTCCAGATTGTCGGTCCCGTCCTGAGTATTTATCGGTGGAAAGAGAACGTCGAGCGCGCCGAGGAATGGCAGTGTCACATCAAAACCAGAGCGGGCCTATACGATGATGTGGAGGCGGCCATCAAGGCCGGCCATCCGTACGAGACGCCGGAAATCATGGCATGGCCCCTGTTACAGGGCAGCCGCGAATATCTGACGTGGCTTCATGAACAAACAGCGAAATATAAATAGGGACAGAAACCGAATTTTTACAAAAATTCGGTTTCTGTCCCTATTTATATCAGGAGAATCAAAATGACAGAAAAAACAGTCAGGGAAAGCACCGTCATTATGGCGCAACAGATGAACCCCCAGGATGCAAATCCTGCCGGGAATGTTCACGGTGGGGTGATCATGAAACTCATCGATACCGCGGCGGGAGCGGTTGCGGTCCGGCATGCAAGGTCCAATGCCGTGACGGTCTCCATTGACCGTCTGGACTTTCATTATCCCGTTTTTGTCGGGGACTTTGTTACGCTGAGGGCCTGTCTGAATTACGTCGGGCGGACTTCCATGGAAGTGGGCGTCCGCGTGGAGGCTGAAAATCTACTGACCGGTGAGACACGGCATACGGCATCCGCCTATCTGACGTTTGTCGCGCTGGACCGAAACAGCCGCCCCACACCGTTGCCCCGGCTCATCCTGGAGACGGAAGAAGAAGAGCGTCGAAACCGCGAGGCGCATGCCCGGCGTTTGTTGCGGCTTGCGGAAAAAACAAAGGAAAAGTAACCTGACACGGCAGCATCGACACTACCGCCGGAAAGACTGCCGATGTATTCTGTTTCATCCTACATAACGGGAGTTTTACATAGCCGCCGAAAATTGCTTCGCGAGCGGTGAAGCAAATGTTTTTCGCCTTGCCGGAGATTACATTAATGGTTTTGATATGATAGCCGCTTCCGGCACGCTAAAATATTTTTCTTGACATTGCTCTCCTCTTGTGAAATGTATTTTTCATATAGATCTTTCTGTGAAGGATTTATTTCATGCCTATCCCGATCCTCATTGCCAAAAAGCAAATCCAACTGACTGAATCTCAGGGCCGCATCGCCCAGTACATCACGGATCATTACGACGAAGCCATCTTCCTGACGGCCTCCAAGCTGGCTCGACAGGTGGGTGTCAGCGAAGCCACGATCGTACGGCTCGCGCAGGTCCTCGGATTCAGCGGTTACCCGGAAATGCAGCGGATGCTGCGGGAAAAGCTTCAGGAACGCCTGACCACGGTCACGCGCCTGGAGGGAACCTTTCGGAACGTCGGCAGGAACGACGAGGGCATCCTGATGAAAGTCATACAGGAGGATATTCAAAACCTTTCTCAAACACTCCAGGAGATCCCCCAGGACACATTCCGACAGGCCGTCGCCGATATTATCGCCGCGCGGAGGATCTATGTCGTCGGATTGAGAGGTGCGCACGCCCCCGCGCTTGTGCTCTCCCTTTACCTGCGCTATCTGAAAAAACATGCCTGTGCGGTGATCCCCGGCTATGGAGATGTCTGGAACACCCTGCATGGCGTGAGCAGCGAAGACCTCATCATCGGCATCAGCTTTCCCCGCTACACCAGACTGACGATCGAAATTCTGGAATACGCCCATGAACAAGGCGCCCGGGTCGGCACCATCACCGACAGCCCTTTCTCCCCGCTTGCTCGAAACGCCGACTGGGTTCTGCCCGTCCGTTCCCGGCTGGACTCCTTCATCGAATCGTTCACGGCTGCCATGAGCCTGGTAAACGCCCTACTTACGGCGGTAAGCGTTCAAGATCCCGGGGAAACCATGAAGGCGCTCAAGGAGAGAGAAGCCATCTGGAAAAAGAAAGAGATTTATATTACCCCTTACACACAACAGCGGGCCCGGAAAAAAAACAAACAGACCGCGCGGCAGCAGGAGGCCTCGCAAAAAACACTATGCTGAACCGGGCTTCTCTACTGTTTTGCCTGTTCACATGTTTCCTGTCCTTGACAGAGGCATGACAGGAGGAGGGGTGCAAGGACAAGACGCAAGCGACGGGGGCATCCGGATGACGAAGACCGATCGGCAATGGAGAGGATGGAGTCAATGACCGTCCCGTGGCGCCATGTGCAACATCGGCCCAGATCAATAATCAGTCTCTAACTATTTGGGAAAAGGAGGATGTGATGGAATCGTTGAATCGTCTTTTCAACCCCGCTTCTGTTGCCGTCATCGGGGCTTCGGAAGTCCCAGGCAAGGCAGCGGAGCGGCGGACGAGGAGCCTGATCCTGGGAGGATACCCGGGAAAAATCTTTCTGATCAACCCCAAGCGCGACACCCTGTTCGGAAGAAAGGCCTACCCCACGATCCTCGATATCGGTCAGGAGGTGGATCTTGTCATGGTCGTTGTCGCCCCGAAACTGATCCCCCAGGCTGTGGCGGACAGCGTGAAAATGCGCGCTAAAGGAATCGTCATCATCACGGCGGGGCTCGGTGAAACCGGCGAAGCGGGGAAAAGCATCGAGGCGGATATCCTCAGAATCGCAACTGAGGGCGGCGCCAAGATTATCGGCCCGAACTGCTCGGGACTCTTCTCCGCCTCCGGGAGTATGAACCTCCTCGGAGTCCCGCCCATCAAGAAAGGACCCCTCGCCGTTATCGCCCAGAGCGGGAATATCATCGACTCGATCACTCACTATGCCGAAATGCGCGGTGTGGGGCTGAGCCACATCATCTCCGCCGGAAACGCGATCGGCGTCCAGTTCCACGAATACATTGATTACCTCGGTCAGGACGAACAGACGAGGGCAATCCTGATGTATATGGAAGGGATCAAGGAGGGCGGCCAGATCGTCCGGGTAGCCCGGGAAGTCTCGCAGCGCAAGCCGATCGTGATTCTAAAGGTCGGACGAAGCAAGTCGGGCGCCAGGGCCGCCGCATCACACACCGGATCTTTGGCCGCCGACGACGCCATCGTGGATGCGGCCTTCCGCCAGGCGGGGATCGTCCGGGTCGGTAACGTGGATGAGATGTTCGATGTGGCTATGTCCTTCGCCAACATGCCCCTGCCAAAGGGAAACCGGGTCGCCATCGTCTCAGAGGGGGGTGGAGACAACTCGGTCGCCGCGGACAACGCCGAACATCACGGGCTGGAGGTCCCGGTCCTTCCACAGGCCGCCCAAGAACGGATTCGCCCGTACCTGCTCACTGGAATGCCCGCCTCGAATCCGATCGACTATGGCGGAACAGCCGAGGAGAACCCCGACATGATCAACAAGGTCGTCGAGGTCCTCATGGAAGAAGAAACCATCGATTCCATCTATGTGACGGGATTTTTCGGCGGGTTCAAGGAGATTATCGCCCCGCACGTCGGAGAACTGGAAGAAAAGACCTCCCGAGAACTGGCCGGCCTGATGCGGCGGTACAAAAAACCGATCGCCGTCCACACCTCGTTCGCCCAAGCCCCCTTCCGCTCAATGGAAATCTTAAATGAAAGCGGTGTATTGTTGACTCCCTCATCGGAGCGAGCCGCGCAGTGTCTGGCCCATATGGCCAAATTTTCCACCAGACGTGAGAAGTTGGCCCTCGCAAAGCCGCTGCCGGCACTTCCGGCGGATGTCACCAAGGCCGGAACCTTGATTGCGGCAGTGAAACAAACCGGCAGGAAAAATCTCCTGGAGACGGAAGCCCGGAACCTCCTTTCCCTCTATGGGATCCCGCTGCCGCCGGCCAGTCTGGCAAAAACCCCGGAAGAAGCGGTCGAGGCGGCCGCCGACGCCGGCTTTCCCGTCGCCCTGAAAATCGTCTCCCCCGAGATCATCCACAAGTCCGACGCGGGCGGAATCCTCCTGAATCTGGCGGACGAGAAGGCCGTTCGCGAGGCGTTCGCAACGGTTGTCGCGAACGCCGGAAAGGTAAGCCGCCCGGAGAAGGTCCTTGGCGTCCTCGTCGCGCCGATGGCGCCGAAGGGTCAGGAGTGCATCATCGGCATGATCCGGAATCCCCAGTTCGGAGCGGTTCTGATGTTCGGTCTCGGGGGCATCTTCGTCGAGGTCATGAAGGACGTCTCCTTCCGGGTCATCCCTCCCACCGATCTCGACATCGAGGAGATGGTCCACGAGATTAAGGGATATCCTCTTCTGGCCGGCGTCCGCGGCCAGAAGCCGAAGGATGTCGGCATCCTGAAGGAAATCCTGCAGCGGGTTGCTCAATTGGCAGCCGATCATCCGGAAATTGCCGAAGTGGATATCAATCCGATTATCGTGCACGAGAAGGGGGCGTCCGTTGTCGACGCCCGGATCATCATCACTTAAGGAGGGCAATCATGACATTTGAATGCATCATCTACGAGAAGCAGGAAGGGGTCGCCATTATCACGCTGAATCGTCCCCAGGTGCTCAATGCGATGAACAAACAGCTCTGGCTCGACATCGAGCGGGCGCTTGCCGACGCCCGTGATGACGACGGCATCCGGGTTCTCATCATCACGGGAACGGGGCGCGCCTTTTCCACCGGGGCAGACCTCAAGGACTCAAAGGGACGGTCGCTGAAGGCTTATCGGGACTACCTGGTCCACCTCCAGGAGATCTCCCGCCAGATCATTCGCTATCCAAAACCCACGATCGCCGCCGTGAACGGCTTCGCCCTGGGAAGCGGCTACGAGCTGGCGCTTGCCTGCGATATCCGCATCGCGGCGGAAGGAGCGAAGTTCGGTTCTCCGGAGGCGCGGGTCTCCTCTTCGGTCACGGGCGGCGCCATGCGCCTGGTTCAGGACCTCGTGGGACCCGGAAAGGCGCGCGAGCTCCTGTTCACCTGCGACTACATCGACGGCAAGGAGGCGGAGCGGATCGGCCTCGTCAACCGGGCCGTTCCACAGGAGCAATTGCTGGAGGAAGCCATGACGATGGCAAAAAAAATCGCCGCGAATTCGGCCTTCTCGATCCATCTGATCAAGAAGGGTCTCAACATGGCCTCCGAGGTCAGCCTCGAGGCGCTTATGGATTACGAAATCGAAGCATGCCTTGCAACGGTATCGGCGCCGGAGCGGTTGGATAAGTTAGAGGAGTTCGCGGAACGGAAGAAATAGTTGGAGGGGTTGCATCCTCCGGAAACAAGGGCAATGTGGGATCTAATCCAACGGATCAGTTCCTGAAAGAAAAACAGATGATCAATCGCAAAAGGAGGGCAAGATAATGAGACGTTTATGGATTGCAATGTTGGCAGTGAGTCTGGCGGTTTGTCTGGCATTCGCGGTTCCGGCAACCGCCGCGGAAAAGGTTTTCTTGACACTCGCATCGGGTAGCCCTGGCGGAGCCTATTACCCGCTTGGCGGCGGCATGTCCGTCGTGATCCAGAAAACCGTTGAAGGATTCCGCTGCGCCGCCGAATCCACGGGGGCATCGGTGGAAAACAGCCGCCTTGTCGGCAACGGCGATTCGGACATGGGGATGGTCATGGGAAGCGTCGCTTACAATGCCACCCAGGGAAAGGCGCCCTTTGAAAAGAAATACGACATCGTCTCCCTCTTCCAGATGTACCCCGCGCCCCAGCACCTTGTGACGACGGCCCAGTCCCACATCAAGACCATAGCCGACCTCAAGGGAAAGAGGGTTTCCATCGATGTGCCGGGCAGCGGCTGCTCGACGATGGCCAAGATCATTCTCGAAGAGGCTGGCTTCAATCTCGATAAGGATCTGAAGATCGCGAATCTTTCACAGACAGAATCGGTCCAGGCCCTCAAGGACGGGATTGTGGACGCGGTCTTCTTCAACTTCGCCTATCCGGGCTCCGCGGTCATGGATCTGGCGGCCACCCGTGACATCGTCCTGGTTCCCATCGACAAGAAACTGGCGGACAAGGTCGTCAAAAAGTACCCCTATTACGTCAAGATCGTCATCCCCGGAAAAACCTATACGAAGGTGGATTACGACGTCCTGTGCCTTGGTGATTCCAACGTCATGATCGCCAATAAAAAGATGAATGACGACGTGGCCTACAAGATCGTGAAGGCGATCTACAGCAACGTCAAGGAGGGGAAATATGCCCTGATTAACGTTCATCCCGTAGCGGTCCAGTTGACGCCTCAGAACGCAGTCAACAGCCCGCTTCCGCTCCACCCGGGCGCCGTGAAGTATTTTAAGGAAGCAGGAGCGTTGAAATAGGCACCCCATTCCCGGTTCCGGACTATCCGCGGTAACAAAACAATCAGGGGGCCGTCTATCCGGCGGCCCCCTTACCGGACCAGCGATTTGCATTATTACACCGGCAACAATATATATCAAAGTCGTCATTCCCGCGGAAGCGGGAATCCATGACTGTACTGGATTCCGGGTCAAGCCCGGAATGACAACCCTTAACATGTTTACTTGCCGGAGTAATAACGACGTAAAAGGGTTCGCAAGCGGCGATGCCATTTTCAACGGTCTCAAGACAAGGGAAACAGGGGGCATTCGTGGGCAGGATCATCTGCTTTTTGCTGACCATCCTGTGCCTTGCGGGACAAGCATCGTCAGGCTCGTGTGAACAGGAGCGCCTGATTTTGCAAATCGTCCGCACGGTCGGGGAAGAGGTGCTCTGGGAATCCCCCGTGAAACGGGGGGATCGTTTCACGATTGAATACCGCCACTCCTCCGATCACACGCCGGTGCGGGATCTGTTCATGATCGGCAATGACGGTGAGATCATCCTCATCGAGGAAAGCTATCTCTGGTACGGGGCGGGTCTGGAGTCCCACCCCGATGTCGGGAAAACCGACTTCTCCGGGGACTGGACCCGGGTGCGCCTGCACCGGCCTTTTCCACGGTTTCTGCTCCGGGTCGGAGAAATCACCAACCATGTTCTGACCCTTTACGGTCAGGACATACCGCTGTTGTCCATTGCAAGAGAAAGGGACTCGGTATGGATTCGCATAACGGGAAACGTAAAGGTCCGGTAGGGGAAGAACCCGATGTCCAGGGGACCACGGACATTCAGGAGGAAGAGGCGCTGGCGGCGCAGCGCGCCAAAGAGGTGCTCGACGAATTCGAGCGGAAACGCGAATACGGGGGTCTGCCCGCCCTGCTGATTTCCATCGTGGCTGTGATCACCTCCTGTTATCATCTGCTTGTACGCCTATTTTCACCCGTTCTTCGCGCTGGACCACCGGGCCATCCACTGGCTGTTCATGTCCATACTCCTGTTCGCCCTGTACCCGTTTTCCAAAAAGAGGTCGCCGCTGACGCGCATGTCCCTCCCGGACGTGGTGTTTCTGATCGTTTCGATGGGCATCTGCCTGTGGATCTTCATCAACTCCACCAGCATCCTTAACCGGGCGGGAACCTTCGGCACGATGGACGTCGTAATGGGCACCGTCCTGGTGCTGATCGTCCTGGAAGCGGCACGACGCGCCGCGGGTCTCGCTGTTCCGCTTATTGCCGTCGTCTTTATCGGCTATGCCCTGTTCGGACCCTATCTACCTGACTTCCTGGCCCACAAGGGGTACAGCATCCAGCGTCTCTGCACCTACCTTTCCCTCTCAACGGACGGGATTTTCGGGGTTCCCATCGGGGTGTCGGCCAATTTTATTTTACTTTTCATTCTCTACGGCGCCCTCCTCCGGAAGACGGGCGCCGGCCAGTTCTTCACAGACGTCGCCTTCGCCCTGACCGGCTGGACGCGGGGAGGCCCCGCGAAGGCCGCCGTCGTCTCCAGCACCTTTTTCGGGATGATCTCGGGGAGTTCGGTCGCCAATACGGTCACGACGGGCACATTCACAATCCCCCTGATGAAACGGACCGGCTACCCTGCGCATTTCGCGGCCGGCGTCGAAGCCGCATCGTCCACGATGGGTCAGATCATGCCCCCCATCATGGGGGCCGCCGCCTTCATCATGGCGGAGTTCCTCTCCGTCCCTTATTACAAGGTCTGCATCGCCGCCGCCATCCCGGCGACGCTGGCCTTTTTCTCGACATTCATGCAGGTCCACTTCCGGGCCGTCTCCCTGGGTCTCGTCGGCCTTCCCCGGAAAGAGCTGCCGAAGATCGGCGCCGCCTTTGCCTCGGGATGGCACCACCTCTTCTCCATCTTCCTGCTGATCGCCTTCCTGTTTCAGGACTTCTCTCCGGAACGGGCCGTCTTCTGGGCTATCCTCGCCACCATTGCCACTTCCTTTCTCATGTGCTCTCATTCGGAAAGAATCGCTCAAGGCCTTCGGGAAGCTGATCCTGGAGGGTCTGGAGGAGGGCGCGATCGGCGCCGTAGAGGTGGCCGCGGCCTGCGCCGCGGCGGGCATCATCATCGGCTCAATCACGATGACCGGCCTGGGGATCAAGTTCTCCTCGCTGATCGTGGACGCCTCCATGGGACAGCTCTACCTGGCCCTGCCATTCACGATGGTCGCCTGCCTGTTCCTCGGGATGGGTGTGCCGACGACGGCCCAGTACGTTATCATCTCCGCGCTGGTGGCCCCCGCTCTCGTCCAGATGGGAGTCCTGCCCATGGCCGCCCATCTGTTCATCCTCTATTTCGGAACGCGCGCGGACATCACGCCTCCCGTGGCCCTGGCCGCCTATGCGGGGGCAGGCATCGCCCGCGCCGACCCCTGGAAGACGGGGCTTGCGGCTTTTCAGCTCGGGATCGCCGGCTTCATCATCCCGTTCATGTTCGTCTATGCACCCGAGCTGCTCTTCGTCGGCAGCCTCTGGAAGATCCTTCCAGCGCTGCTGACGGCCACCTTCGGGGTGGTCTGCCTGGCGGCCGCCGTCCAGCGCTGCCTGTTGGTCAGGACCACCTGGTACGAAGTCATACTGCTGCTGGTCACCTCGTTTTTACTGATCAAGCCGGGAATCCAGACGGATCTGATCGGGGCCGCGCTGTTCATTGTGGTCTTCATACTCCAGTGGCTCCGCAGGAAGCGCAGCGATGTCCCGGGATTACCGGAAGGGACTCGGATATGATATCTCCTTCAGGGATGGGGTGCCGGCTGCTGCCGGGGGTGATATAATAATACTATTTGCATTCCTTTAGCATGACTGAATATAATGTTGGAAGCAGCGTCATGATTCCGGCAACAATCCGTGGTTTGCCGGTGAAGCGTCAGGAGGGTCGTCCATCCTCGGGAGGAGGAATGTTTTGCTTATCTTCGGATTAAGTGTTGCGTTGATCGGCGTCTGTGTCGTCCTCTTTGCTCTGGTGTTTCTGATGGGCGTCATCAAGGCCATAAGCATATTTACGGCTATTACTGAAAGAACATCTGTTATCGAGGAAAAAGGGGGGGGGAAGAGCCCGGTGATGCATGTCATAACGCATCAGGTGCAAGTGGAAAATAATGGAGAAATCCATGCCGTCATCGCGGCGGCTTTAACGGCCTTCTTAAATAAGAAATGATAATCATATAAGAGGAAAAGAGGTTCGGCATGAGAAACTTCCGCATCCATCTGAACGGAAAAAGCTATGAAGTCGCCGTCGAGGAAATCGGCGCAGCCGATGGTGCGACCCTGCCGGCTGATAAGCCTTCCGAGACGTCACCCATCCATCAGTTCCCGGCGTCTGCGAGCGGGAATGAGATCCTCACGGCGCCTATGCCGGGGAAGGTTCTGAGCATCCGCGTCAAGGCGGGTCAGAGGGTCGAAAAAGAAGATTTAATCCTGTGCCTGGAGGCCATGAAGATGGAAAATGAGATTTTCTGCGACAGGGCCGGCACGGTGAAGGAAATCCGGGTGGAGGTGGGCGCTTCCGTCAATGCGGGCGACGTAATGGTCATTATCGGATGAGGGGGGTAAGACATTATGGAGATAAACCTGACCCAAACCATGCATGACTTGTGGATGAGCACAGGGTTCGTCACCATTTCCACTCAACAGATCATCATGTTGGCCATTTCGTTTGTTCTTTTGTATCTGGCGATTGTCAGGGGCTTCGAGCCACTGTTGCTCATCCCGATCGCTTTCGGCATGCTCCTGGCAAATCTGCCGGGCGCGGGGTTGATGGCCGCACCGACTACGGAGGTCAGCCAAGTTGCCGGTGGGGTGAAAACGGTCTTTGGGGGCCTCCTGTGGTATCTCTACCAGGGGGTGCACCTGGGGATTTACCCGCCGCTGGTCTTTCTGGGTGTGGGGGCCATGACCGACTTCGGTCCCCTGATCGCCAACCCCAAGACCATGCTCCTGGGCGGTGCGGCACAGATCGGAATCTTCACGACCTTCATCGGCGCCCTGTACCTCGGTTTCAATGTTCAGGAAGCCTCATCGATCGGCATCATCGGCGGCGCCAGCGGCCCGACGGCGATCTTCCTGACTTCCAGAATGGCGCCCCACCTGCTGGGAACCATCGCCGTGGCGGCTTATTCATACATGGCCCTGGTGCCGATCATTCAGCCCCCGATCATGCGGCTTCTGACAACAAAAAAAATGCGTCTGGTGGTCATGGATCAACTGCGGCAGGTTTCGAAAACCGAGCGGATCATTTTCCCCATCGCCGTAACCGTTGTTGTTTGTCTCATAGTTCCAGAGGCCACTTCTCTGGTCGGCATGCTCATGCTGGGCAACCTCTTCCGGGAATCGGGCGTCGTGAAACGTCTGAGCGAGGCCTCCGAGAACGCCCTGATCAACATCGTGACGATCTTTCTGGGCCTGACGGTAGGGGCCACAGCAAACGCGGAAATCTTTCTGTCCGGCCAGACCATCCTGATCATGCTTCTGGGGCTGTCCGCTTTCTGTGCCGGCACCGCCGGGGGCGTTCTCCTCGGTGTCGTGATGTACTTTACTTCGGGGGGCAAGGTGAACCCTCTGATCGGATCGGCGGGCGTGGACGCAGTCCCGATGGCCGCCCGGGTTTCCCAGGTGGTGGGACAACAGGAAAACCCACACAACTTCCTGCTCATGCATGCCATGGGTCCCAATGTGGCGGGCGTGATCGGCTCGGCCATCGCCGCCGGCGTACTGCTCGCTTTGTTCAAAGGTTAGGAACCCCGGCTCCACCTTGCCGGCTTGAGAGCCAGGTGTGGGGCTCGTAAGATGCCAATAAACGGAAAGTGAGACCAAAAGACATGAACAAAATGAATTTCCAGTGGGACCTTCCGGACATGAAACCCGGTCTTTCCAAAACCATCCAGAAAACTATCGGCAAATCGGATAACCTGGATTACGGGCACGGTTCGCTCACCGAACTCATTCCCATCCCCTCTCTCAGCGCTCTCATGATCGAAGCAGCCATCCGGGCCGTGGATCCGCTGCTGCCGCAAGGGTATGCGACAATCGCCATATCATCTTCTGTCACCTATCTCAGTCCGACCTTCCTGGGGATGACCATCACCGTACTGGCCACCTTGGTCGGAATCAACAAGAGAAGACTGGTTTTTGAAATCATGGCCTTTGATGAACTGGGCCAGATCAGCCAGGGCAGGCACGAGCGGCATATCATCAATGCGGAACAGTTCATGCAGACAGCCCACAAGCGGTGCGACCCGATCAAGGAAATCGCAAAATAGTTTAACAGTATCAAATATATAAAATGGGATAATGACATTCCCGGGCCGGCGATTTCGAACATGATCTCGACCGGCCCGGGATGGATGAATAACTTTACGACAGCTTATATTGCAGGTTTAAGCCCGGGCGTCACCATACCTTGGCGGCCTCTTCAGCCATACCGTGCTTTTCGAGTGTCTCTTTCGTGGGAATACCCATGACCGGATCGATGCCCATTAATTCATAGAACCGCGCTTTCATCCCCTCAAAGTTCATCTCGATGCCTTCGGGCTCGCCGTCCCTGGCCGGCTCCAACATGCGCGGCGTCAGGCTGTCATCTTCCGCCGTGAGACCAAAACGGTGATTGATGAGACGCTTCAGGTAGAAAACCCGCCGCCCGGCCTTCATCATTTCCTCAACATCCCAGCCATAACCCGCCACCGCGTTGAACAGGTTCAGCCAGTCCGGAATGCTCAGCGCGTCGGCAAAGGCACACCAGCAGGTGCTGTTTTCGAGAGCCCCGAAGGTAATGGAAACAATGGCCGCTTCCGGCTTGTTCTCGTCGCTGCGAGGCTCCATCCCGGTGATATAATCGAACCCAATCTCCGGATAGTATCTGGCCCCCATTTCGACGAACAGCATGGGGTCCGCCACATGGCAGGCCCCCCTGGGGCTCATCGCATAGGTCAGGGCCATCCCGTGCCCGCCGCCCCGCGGGTCATGCATGGGCGCTTCAAGGCCTTTGCAGTGAACGGTGTATTCCAGACCCTTGCCGATCTTTTTTGCGGCGGCCACACTACCGTCGGCCAGGAGCTGGCCCAGTTTGCCCTCTCGCCTGGCAATCTTCGGCAGAACCACGTTAATCACGGTTTCCATATCTCCCCAATTCAGGGGAATGTCGTCCGTGTCCGCAAGCGTCAGATCCCCTTTTTCGAATGCTTCCATGGCCCAGGCGATGGTTCCCCCGGCAGAAATGGTGTCCATACCCAGTTCATTGCAGACATGGCCCGCCTTGCAGGTAGCCGCCAGATCGATGGAGCCGATGAGGGTTCCGAAAGAGACGATGGTTTCATATTCCGGTCCCGGCCCTTCCGGCACGGCAAACGGTCCTTCCTTGACCTCGACAATGCGCTTGCAGGCGATGCCGCAGAACGCACAGGCGCCGCGTTTCGTAAGATAGGCCTCGGTCAGGGCGCTTCCCGCCAGGGCATCCGCCGCCTCCTCCCAGAGGTTGGACGTCCAGTTTTTCACGGGGACATCCCCACTGAACACACCGCCTGTGAGGTTTGCCGCTGTCCCATCCTCGTGTAAAACGGTCGCGGGCAACGCTTCGATGATCTTCTTGTTGAGATCCTTCCGGAACGCCTCATAGGCGGCTCTGTCGGCGATTTCCATATCCTTCCCGGAAGCCTTGATGACAATGGCCTTGAGGTTCTTCGATCCCATGATGGCGCCGAAACCGGCCCGGCCCGTCGCATGATGGCCGTCATTGAGAATGATGGTATATTTGACCAGGTTTTCCGCGGCCGGCCCGATGACCAGGGTGCGGTAGTCCTTGCCGTGTTTACGCTTTAACGCCTTGGTGACTTCCCCTGTCTCCTTCCCCCAGAACTCTGTCGCATCGAGCGTCTGTATAGTCCCATCCTGGATCAGAAGATAAGAGGGTTGGGAGGCTTTGCCCGTGATGATCAGCCCGTCATACCCCGCGTAGCGCAGCTCCGGGGCAAAGAAGCCCCCGCAGGAAGAATCGCCCCAGTGCCCGGTCAGCGGTGAGCAACCGGCCACGCTGTTGCGGCTGGCGCCGGAGATCTTCAGGCCCGCAAATGGCCCGTTCACAAAGATCAGCATGGCCTCCGGTGCAAGCGGATCGATGTCAAAGCGCCCCCGCTCCCAGAATATCTTTGCCGCCAGACCGCTGCCTCCGATGTATTGGGTATAATAGGCTTCCGGCAACGTCTCGATGTGGATGTTGCCGCTCGTCAGGTCCACATTGATGACCTTCCCTGTGTTCCCTTTCATACGTTACCTCCTGTGATCGGGGACAGATTTGAAATCTGTCCCCGACTTGGCTGATTTGAAACCTGTCCCCTGTCTGGCAAGAACACGTCGCTCTCTTACGCCAGTTTGTCTCCCCAGCCCAAATCCTTCAGGACCTGCTCATAGACGACAGCCACCTTTTTTAGCTTGGGGGCCAGCTTCAGCAGTCCCGTGGCGGAACCCTTGACCTTGATCTGCCCCCGGGTGATGGCCATCACGGGGTTGAGCTTGTTTGCCCAGGACAGATGGGCGTTGTCGGCCGACAGGCTCATGGTGAGATCGGGCTGCTCGGCCGGCTTGCCGGCAGAGACGATGCGCGCGCCGTTGCGGCAATCCACATGAAAGGAACAATTGGGACCATCCTGGGTGTAATCAAACCAGATGAGCTGGTTGACCTTCTTCATACCTTCGATAAATTCCTCATCCTGTACAACCCTCTCCCACAGTGTTACAAAAGCCTTGATTGCTTCGGTATCGTCTTTCCAGTACTTCATGGTTGCATCCTCCTTTTTGAGTTATCTTGCGTTTAGGTATAGTTTGTAGACATCATCTTCTTCCAGGGTCCGGGGGTTGTAGGGAAGCTGGGAATCTCCCATAGCCAGATCGATCAAGGGGTTGAGGGATTCGCGGTCCGCGGGCACACCGAAATCCTTCAGGGTCTGTGTCAGGCCGGCAGCTTTCTGCAGGTCCTTCACTGCCTTCACGGCAGCCCGGGCGGCTTGCTCGGTTGACAGCTTACCAACGTTGACACCCATGGCATCGGCAATCAGAACAAAGCGGGCAGGGTTCTCTTCCAGATTGTATTCCATCACATGGGGCAGCATGATGCTGTTGGCCAGGCCATGGGGAATACCATAAAGGGCGCCGAGGGAGTGGGCCGTCGCATGGACACCGCCGGTGAAGGAATTGATGAAGGCCATGCCTGCCATGGTGCTGGCAATGAGCAGGTAGCCCCTGGCGTCGACATTCCCCGGGTCTTTCATGGCCTGGGGCAGATATTTTGCAATCAGCCGGATGGCATGTAGACCCAATCCGTCGGAAATGGGATTGGGACAGATGCACGTCACCGATTCAATGGCGTGGGTCATGGCATCCATGGCCGTGAAGGCGGTTATTTTCAGGGGCAGCTTCACGGTCAGTTCCGGGTCCAGCATGGCGATGTCCGGGTTGCAAAAAGGGTGGGCCACGGCCACCTTTGCCTTGGCGATGTCGTTCAAAACCACCATGGCATAGGTCACTTCAGCGCCTGTCCCGGCAGTGGTGGGAAACGCGATATGCGGCGGCAGCGGCTGGGCCCCGTCAAACAGTCCAACCTGCTCCGCGAGCGGCGCAAAATCATCAAGGCCTCCGCCAATAAGGATGTTGATGGCCTTGGCGGTATCCATGACGCTGCCGCCCCCCACGACCACCATACAGTCGGCGCCGCATTCCCGGTAAAAGGCCGCCCCGTCGTTGATCAGATCAAGCCGGGCGTCCTGAACGATCTTGTCATAGACACCGACCAGCTCCAGGCTGGAAGCCTTGATAGCCTCGATGACCATCTGAGCCACGCCGGCCTGAACAAGGCCCTTGTCGGTGTAGAGGACCACCTTCGTGCCGCCGAGCTTTTCCATTTCAAAACCCAATTCTTCGCGTACACCGGCCTTGTACATGACTCTCGGCCGGTTTGACCACGTGAAGAACGGCTCAAACGAGATGTCCGGATACTTCATACTAACCCCCTTTCCTGCTTTGATAAATTTAAGAATCTTTGCTTATTCTAAATACATCCCCTTCTTCATAGTGTTTTTTCTTATAGCCTGCCCGCATGTTAAAATCCAGTCGAAAAAACATTCACCCCAGGATCGCCTTCAGATCCTCTTCCGGTGTCGTAATGGGCTTGATGTTGAATTTATCGACGAGCACTTGGAGCACGTTCGGCGTGATAAAAGCCGGTAGCGACGGGCCCAGGCGGATATCCCGGATCCCCAGCGACAGCAGGGTCAGAAGAATCGTCACCGCTTTCTGCTCGTACCAGGACAGAACCATCGACAGCGGCAGGTCGTTCACCCCGACTCCGAAGGCCTTTGCCAGGGCGACGGCAATCTGAATAGTCGAATAAGCATCGTTGCACTGCCCGACGTCCAGAAGTCGGGGAATGCCGCCGATATTTCCCAGGTCCTGATCGAAGAAACAGAACTTGCCGCAGGCCAGTGTGAGCACGACGCAGTCCCTGGGGACCATTTCCACAAACCGGCTGTAGTAGTTCCGGCCAGGCTTGGCGCCGTCGCAGCCGGCAACAAGGAAAAAGTGGCGGATCCGCTTATTTTTCACGGCTTCAGAAAGATACGCCTTGATTTAAGTCAAAAAACATGGGGGATATCCAAATAGAAGCATCGTCAGAACGGATTTGCGTGTCAATGAGACAAGGAGCATGGTATGGGAGGTGCCGGCGTATCTATAAGTGATAGACGCGGGCATCCCTCCCATCTATAGTAATGATTGAAACAAGAGTACCTCCGGAGGCGCGTGATTATGATCACGTCTTTCTCTTTCTACTGTCTGTGTTTCTCCTTTCGATCTTTGGTACTTGGCGCCGAGATCTTCACTCACAACGACGTCTCCCCTGGTCTCCCTGGTCTTCAGTCGCCCGTTCCCCTGAATGCCGCTTTGATCGCTTCGGCCCCACCATGGATTGTCACAGTGCCCGTATTGATGACGATGTCGTAGTGGCTGGCATCCACAACGTCGGCGTTGAAATATTTACGAACGAATGCCTTGTGGTCATTTTCTTTCTTCACCACGTATTGCTCCGCCTGCGCCTTGTCAATTTTGCGGTCGTCCATAACATGCTTGATACGATACTCCAGGGGCGCGATGATCCGTACGCGAAACGTTCCTGACTTCGGCAGAATATAATTGGCGCCTCTGCCGACAATGATGGCATTTCCGTATCTCCCGACCGTCGCGATCACCTTGGTCAGATGCTGCAGGTACTCGTCCGGCCAGAGATGGCGGTCCCGGAACAGCGTGTTGACCAGCGTATCCCGCAATGTCACTTCCTTTTCATCAAGGGATTCGATGACTTTCCGGCTCATCCGGGCGCTTTCTGCAACGTGTTGGATGATCTGATCGCCCATGAGATCCATGGACAGATCTATGGCCAGTTTTCTGGCGATTTCGCTGCCGCCGCTGCCTGGTTCGCGAGAGATGGTGATGACCGGGCCGCCTTTCACCTTCTCGATTTCCAGGCCGTAATCAAAAACATCCAGACCTTCTCCGATCAGCGTGCGCCATTTCTTCAACTGCTGCTCGACCATGCGGTCCATCGTTGTCTTTTCGTCTTCGACGCCGTTGATCGGAAGTTCCTTGATCGACAGATCCCTTGTATAATCGGGACAATTGACGTTGAGCATAGAGTCCGTGGATATCCTGTATCTTTTCTGACAGTCCCGTCGCCAGGCGCAGATGCCGCAGATTCGTCTATCCGTTGCCATGATCATTACCCCCTTTCATTTAGTGCCGAGTATCGCGTGATGCATTTTGAACTCCGACCCCACCGGATTTCATCAGGCTCTCGACTCCTTCAAAACTTCGAAACCGGCCACAATATCCAGCAGTTCTTCCGTGATGGTCATCTGGCGCTGCCGGTGAAAGTGGACGTGCAGTTCCTCCAGGCGTTCTTCGATATTCTTCTCCGCGTTCTGCATGGCGGCCAGCCGGCTGGCGTTTTCACTGGCCAGGGAATTGGCAAAGGCCCGGTAAACGGAAACAAACAGGTATTCCCGGATCATGGAGCGAAAGAGGCGCTCCCAGTCCATGGTAAACACAGGCAGCGTCCGGGAGTCCCACTTCTTTTTCTGCAGGTCGGTCAGCCACGTCTCGTCCACGGGCAACAGCTTGAGCGTCCGCGGCCTGTAGGTCGCGCCGGTGAGATATTCGTTGTAAAAAAGATACATGTTTTCGACGGAGCGCTTGAACCGCCAGTCTTCGAGCAGCAGCGTGATATCCTGGACCATGGCCGTGATGCCAGCCGTCGAGCCCGGCTGGGTCAGGATTTCAAGGACGTTCTGTCCCGTGTCGTTCAAGATGTCGGCCGCCTTCATTCCGACGACGATGAAAAACCGCTCTTCCTTTTTGAATTCCGTCTTGTCCAGCTCTGCGACGGCGTGCTGGACAATGAGATTGTTGAACTGGCCGCAGAGCCCCTGGTCCGTGCCGAAGACAATCGCCCCGAGTGGCTTTCTGCGCTGTCGCGCCGGTTCGGGGGCGCCCTGGCGGTCTTTCAGGATGATCTGCAGGCCCATCTCGACGGTCCGGTTGTAATCGGCAAGGGATTCGACGGACCGCTGGTACTGGCGGATGCTGACAGCGGCCAGGGCCTTCATGGTCTTCACGACACCGAGAAGATCCTGGGCGCTTTTTATCTTTCGTTTCAGGGCTTCAGGGGTTTGCACGGTCGGACTCCTTCAGAAAACGTGCAGCCGTCTCCCTGGCGACGCCGACAATCGTTTCCCGGTCTGCATCGTCAAGTTTATTTCCCCCGCTGATGCGGGAGCAGAAATCACTCTGGTTCTCCGCCACGTTCTTGCGCAGCGATTCTTCTGCCGCCCGGATGTCTTCAATGGCGACGGCGTCGAAGTTTCCCGTGGTGACCGCCAGCAGGCCCGCAATCTGCTCCGCCACGGGGATCGGCTTGTACTGGGGCTGCTTGAGGATTTCCCGGACGCGCCAGCCGCGTTCGAGGATCTTCCGCGTCGCCTCATCGAGACGTGTGCCGAACCGGGAAAATGTCTCCAACTCCTCGAACTGGGAATGGGATATCCGTAGATCCCCTGCCACGGCCCGAAAGGCCGGGAGCTGGGCCTTGCCGCCCACGCGTGACACCGACTTCCCCACATCCACGGCGGGGAGAATGCCCTTCTGGTACAGGCGCGGGGAGAGATAGAGCTGCCCGTCCGTAATGGAGATCAGGTTAGTCGGGATGTATCCGGAAATATCCTGCGCCTCCGTCTCCACGATGGGCAGCGATGTCAGGGAGCCGCCGCCGTGCTCTTTGCGCAGATGGGTTGAGCGCTCGAGCAGACGGGAATGAATGTAGAAAATATCTCCGGGGAAGGCTTCCCGTCCCGGCGGCCGCCGCAGCAGCAACGAGAGCTCGCGGTAGGCGCGGGCGTGAGACGTGAGATCGTCATAGACGATCAGGACATCGCGCCCGTTGGCGATGAAATATTCGCCCATGGAGGTGGCGGCATAGGGAGCGATGAACTGGAGGCCCGGCGCATCGTCTCCCGTGGCGGCGACGACAATGACGTAATCCATGGCGTTGTACTGCTTGAGGTCGGCGATGACCTTGGCGACGTCTGAGGCTTTCTTGCCGATGGTGCAATAGATGCACAGGACGTCTTTGTCGGCCTGGTTGATGATGGCGTCCATGGCAATGGCCGTCTTGCCCGTCTGCCGGTCCCCGACGATCAACTCCCGCTGGCCCCGGCCGATGGGGAAAAGGGCATCGATCACCTTGATGCCCGTCTGGAGCGGCGTCGTAACGGGATCTCTCGCCATGACCGCCGGCGCTTCGCGTTCGACAGGCAGCCGTTTCATGGTCCGGACCTCGCCGCGGTCATCGAGGGGAACGCCCAGGGCGTCCACGACGCGGCCGATCAAAGCTTCCCCGACAGGGACGTCAAGGACCCTGCCCGTGCGCCGCACTTCTGCGCCCGCCCGCAGGTCGCCCGTGGGTCCCATCAGGATCACGCCGATTTCCTGAGGATCGATATTGAAGACCAGTCCCTGGAGATTATGAGGAAATAAAACGAGCTCGTCGGCCCGGATGCTGGGCAGCCCTTCGACCCGGACGATGCCGTAACCGACATAGGAAACGACGCCCACCTCGCGCTCCCGCAGTTCCGCCTCCTGCCGGGCCAGGACATCGTCGAGTGTCCGGAAGGTCCCGTCCAATAAAGCCTTCAATTCATTCTTCTCTGCCGCCGTACCCTTCATGATGGTCTCCTTCTTTCACCTGCTTCCAATCCTGGGCCTCTTCATACAGGGCCGAATAGAACCTTTCCTCGAGGCTGTCGAGATAGTCCTTGACGCTCCAGGCGATCTTGTGGCCGTCCGACCGCAACTCGCATCCGGACAGGACATCGTCCGACCGTTCGTAGGCGATCTCTACAACGCGAGGGAAAAAACGGCGCAGAACGTCGTTGAGCCTGGCCTGCGTCGCCGGTGGAATCTCAAAGGCGCAGGAAACAACGACACTGTTGCCGTTTTCGGACTGCCCTTGAAATTTTTTCCGTTCCTGTTCGTCCAGGGTTTCGATGCGCTCCATGAGAACTTCCACGATCCGCTCCTCGAGATCGATACCGGCCAGATCCTTCATGATGCGCCGGCTCACGGCATAGACCTGATGGCCCGCCAGACGTCTCAACTCCTGGAGGAAGTTTGCCCGTTCAGACCGCAGGGCCTCCATCCACCGGGCCTTGAGAAAGTCCACCTCCTCACGGGCCTTCTCGAGGAGTCTTTCCTGATAGGCCTCCGCATCCTGGCGGCTCTTGTCTAACATCTGCTCGTAACCGACCTCAAGGTCGCGAAGCCTTTTCGTGTTGCTCTCCGCGGACGCCTCTGCCTCCTGCCGGGATTTTTCGGCTTCCATAAAGACCGCGCCGATCTTCGCCTCCCGGGCGTCCATCGCCCTGATGATCCGCCCGAAGAGAAACTTCTTCAGCAGAAACATGAGGATCAGGAAGTTGACGATCTGGGAGAAAAAGACAAACCAGTCGATATGCATGGAATTATCCCCCCGCTTTCTTGATGACGTAAGCCCAGAACGGATTGGCGAACACCAGAATCATGGAGATGACAAAGCAGTAGATCGCTATGGATTCCATCATGGCAAGACCCACGAAAAGCGTTCTCGTCAGGGTGTTGCGCTCGTCCGGCTGCTGTGCGATGGAACTTAAGGCATGATGTATCGCCCGCCCCTGCCCGAGGGCCGGCGCAATGGAGCCCAAAGCCATGCAGATACCCGCCGTAATAATCGATACCATTGCTACAATGCTCACGCTGTCCATAACTTGTTTTTCCTCCCTTCCTTCGTTGTTTGTTGGTTTCAGTTTTATTTGTGCCCCTTGTGTTTATGCTCCCCGCCTTCGTGCGACTGTGTGGCGGCTGCGATGTAGACCATCGTCAGGATCACGAAAATATAAGCCTGAATGACGCCGATCATAAGGCCCAGGGCCTGCATGGCTACCGGGAAAAACAGGGGCGTCACCGACAGCAGGATGGCGATCACCTTTTCATGACTCATCATGTTTCCAAAAAGCCGGACGGCCAGGGAGAGCGTCCTGGCTATTTCGCCCATGACGTGCAAGGGGAAAAAGATAAAGTTCGGGCGAAAATATTCCTTGAGGTATTCGATGACGCCCTGTTTCGCAATGCCGAAAATCGGAACGGCGAATAAGACCAGGACGGCTAGGGCCGTCGTCGTCGTAAGCGACGAGGTCGGCGCCACATAACCGGGGACGAAGGTCAACAGGTTCGACAGGAGAATGAACAGAAACAGTGTCCCGATAAAGGGAAAATAGGAATCCCCTTCTTCACTGACGATTTCCCGGATCTCCGAACGGATTGCGGTGACAATCACCTCCATGAGATTCTGCCAGCGGGATATGGCCCGGTCCGACGACAGATTCCGCGTGATCACCAGGGAACCGATGACCAGAATGGCCATGATGATCCAGGTGTACACCAGAGCGGCGCTGATGGTGATAAAATGCCAGGCGAAAAAAATGACCTGATCCGGACTGATCTGACTGATGGCTACGATTTCCATGAAACTGCTCCTGTCGAAGAAGATTTGACGTTCCTGCCGAAGCTGCAGACCAGAACCGCCTTGACGATCAGGAATCCTGCAACGGAAGCGGCCATGCGCTCCCACTGCCCGTCTGTCAGGATGAAAAACCCGCCCAAAGCAAAAAGTGTCCTTGCCGCAAAACTCAGGATCATAAGCCTGTGCGGGCTCTTCACTTCAGGAAGCCTGCGCACCGTCTCCCAGAGGCCTGAAAAATAGACCCAGCCGATCAGACCGCCGAGGACGAAGGGAACAAAAAGTGTTGATAAAGAAAACATACGCCGATCCTTTCACACCATTGCCGAAACAGGGACGGGCTAAGACTCTCCCTGCGACGACGAATCCTCATTATCGTCTTTGATAATGTCTTCCCTGGCCTTCCTGACCCAGTACCAGGCGTTGACGGACCCCACCACCACCCCCAGGATCAAAAGCATCAGCACCCAGGAAAAACGACTGGGCCAGGTCCGGTCAATCCAGAGCCCGATGGCTGTCCCGATGAGCGTGGGAATGGCGACGGACCATCCCACGACGCCGATCATGCCGAGACCGAACCAGACCGTTTCATCTTTGTGCTTTTTGCCCTTGATGCGCCTCGATTCCTTCGACCCGATTTGTCGGGTGAATACTTCTTCCTGCTTCAGGCGCCTTTCCCTCGGTGTCATTTGTTCGTCGCTCATAATGGCCTCACGATAAACTGCTCCATGATAGAATGCTGCTATACATGCCTGATCTCCATGAACCGGCGCAGGAGATCCAGTTCGAGCCTGGCCACGGCGGTCCGGGCCTTCTTTTCCCGCTCGTCGATTTCCCGAAACTGGGCGATGACAACTTCCTTCAGATGGCCCAGTTCGGGGCTCCGAAAGGCGTTTCGCGTCGAGACCATAACATCGGCGCCTTTCTTGACCAGTGTGCCGATATCGATGGCCAGATAGGCGTCTTCGCCATCGGCCGTGCTGTAGGAAAAGACGCCGGGAACGAGGGCCGCCGTAAAATCGATATGCTGGGGCAACAGGCAGAACAGGCCGTTTTCCGCTTCAGCGACGACCTTGGTCACCTCTTCGCTCAGAAATATCTCGGCAGGAAGTAGGATCTTCAGTTTCATGCTATGTCCTCACCGCTTCCTCGACTGTAAAGATCATTTACGGGGAGCTGATTTAAATAGCTCCCTCGTCTCATCATCCTGGAAGAAGGCCTCCGCTTCATCCACCTTGCCGATCATATACAGGGCGCTTTCGGGATAATCGGCGAACTCGTCATTGAGTATCCGTTCACACCCGTCCAGGGCATCCTGGAGGGCCACCATCTTGCCCGCCTTGCCGATGAACTGCTCCGTCACATGAAAGGGTTGCGTGAAAAACCGCTCCAAGCGGCGAGCCCGGTGAACGGTCCGCTGGTCCTCCCGGGAAAGTTCGTTGATGCCCAGCATGGCGATAATGTCCTTGAGTTCTTCGTAGAGGCTCAGATTCCTTCGGATATCCTGTGCGATCCGGTAATGTCGCTCCCCGGCAATGTTCGGCATGAGCATCTTGGACCCCGATTGCAGCAGGTCGATGGCCGGATAAAAGCCCTCGCTGGCCCTTTTCCGGGACAGAACGATGGATGCCGTCAGATGGCTGAACGTGTGCGATGCCGAGGGATCCGTGAAGTCGTCGGCGGGTACATAGACGGCCTGAATCGACGTGATGGCGCCCGTGCTGGTGTTGCAGATCCGCTCCTCCAGCGCGGCCAGGTCGGAAGCCAGCGTGGGCTGATAACCGAGGCGCGAGGGCAGGAGTCCCATAAGCCCCGAAACCTCCTGTCCGGCCTGGATGAAGCGGAAGATATTGTCAATGAGGAGCAGCACGTCCTGACGTTCGTCGTCGCGGAAGTATTCGGCCATCGTGAGCCCCGTGTGGCCGACGCGGAAGCGCGCCCCGGGCGGCTCATTCATCTGTCCGAAGACCATGACGGTATTCGGCAGGACGCCGGCCTCTTTCATCTCGCGATAGAGTTCCTCCCCCTCGCGGCACCGTTCCCCGACGCCGCAGAAGATGCTGATGCCGTGGTGGTGACCCACCATGTTGTGGATCATCTCCGTCAGCAGAACCGTTTTGCCGACGCCGGCCCCTCCGAAAAGTCCGGCCTTTCCGCCGCGCTCCAGGGGACACAGGACATCCACGGCCTTGATGCCCGTATGGAAGATCTCGGAAACGGTCGACTGCTGCGAGATGGGAACTCTCACCCCCTGGATGGGCCGGGTTTCACCTCCCTCCAAAGCTTCGAGATTGTCGATGGGTTCCCCGAAGACGTTAAAGACCCGCCCCAGAAGCTCCTTTCCAACCGGAATCATAAACGGTCCGCCTGTATCAGTTATGGTCGATCCCCGGGCCAGTCCCTGGGTCGGCATCAGGGAGATCCCCCTGACTGTTTCAGCGTTGATCTGAACCATGACTTCGACGCGCGTCCGGCAGTCGTCTCCGGCCAGCAGGACGTTTCCGATGTCCGGCAGTCGGCCCGGCGCAAAACGGGCGTCAATGACACTGCCGCGCACGGATATCACGGTTCCCTGATTTTGCTGATTTTCCATGCTCATCTCCTCATTAATAGCCAGATTTATGTTGTCAGCGTCCTGAACATATCTTCCACTTTTTTCAGGCCATCCATGAGCCGGGCAACGACGTAGCCGGTTAAAACAAACATGGAGGCGCGAATGATATCATCGACAAAGGGCGCTCCCCTCAGGAAAAGGGCGTGACTCGTGATAATCAGGGTGCCGAGAAACAATGCCACCAGGATACCCTTTTTCCGCCACCAGATCGCAGCCAGAATGATGGGGATATAGAAGAGGTGGGTAAAAATCACACCCACGCCCAGTGTTGCGTGGTAATAATAGGTCAGAAGGCAGGCGACGAGGAGAAAGGCGCCCATCAGTCCGGCCTTGAAGACGCCCTGCTTTCCGCCGGCCGGATCTTCCATTCTCAGGGTCTTGATCACACCTAACTTTCTATCAACGTCCTGGCTGATCAATTCCTGGTATTTTTCCGTGATCTGGTACATCGCATAATCGAACATCAGGATCGTCCGGTTCAGGCCTTCCGCCATCTGGTGCAGATCCACGGTTGTAACGTAGGCCGTCTGGAACTCCGCGTAAAGCCACAGATGCCGCCGCATCAGGATCAGCCCATAGATGGCCTCCTGGAGGGGGATTTTTCCCCGGTAGCGCTCTTCGGCGTACCTGGCAAAAAAGACCTTGGCCGTGTCAAAGGGGTTATCGGTGAAAAACATCTGCCGGAAATGAGTGTAAAAAAAGATGGCCTGAGGGATCACCTTCTCTTCGGTAAGACCGTGATACGATGGGGTCCTGTGATTCTTCCGCACATCGGCCGCCCAACGCCGGGCCATTTCCTCGCTCTTGGTTTCGATAATATCAATCAGTCTCGTGGCATAGGCTTTCATCATTTCATCCCCCCTTCAAACCATTCCAGCTTCATCAATTCCCGATATTTCCGCGTGATGACATACATGGCGTAATCAAACATCAGGATCGTCCGGCTCAGGCTCTCCACGGCCTGTCGGTGTTCGACCGCCGCGATGAAGATGGCCTGGAACTCCGCATACAGCCAGATATGCCGCCGCATCAGGATCAGCGCATAGACGGCCTCGTGCAGTGGTATCCCTTCCCGGCATCTTTCCTGGGCGTAATGCTCAAAAAAATTTTCCGCCAGCTTGTACGGCGTATCGTGAACAAACATCTCTCTGAACTGGTGATAAAAACCTATGGCCTGTTGGATAATCCGCTCTTCCGTGGCACCGTGATAAGATTTTGTTTTTTCGTTTGTCCTTACATCTTTCGCCCATTGCCGCGCGATTTTTTCGGCATTGCTCTCCGTCAGGTCAATCAACTTTGTCGCATAGGCTTTCATGGGGACGATTCTTCTCCTTTTTTATATCAGGAAAAGCAATGGTTATGCCACAATGGCGCATCCGCCGGGTCTTTGTAAATAGATGTAATAAATGAGATTTATAGATTGATCAAACGGGTTGACAATCCGGGCAACGAAACAAGTGTCATGCAGAACGCACGACCGGCAGCGATACTGACAGAATAAACTGATAGATGATTATTTAATACAGATACTTACAGGCAGCGACCTTTATGTCACCCCTTCATGACACAAAGGTCGCAATTCCCTTTCAATCCAGGCCCTCACATACTTCATCGCGCAGAAAACTGTTGACCGCCTTGAGATACTCGGCCAGCAAGGGCTTGCTCACGACGAAGATATGGCCTATGTTCTTCTCAATGGTTCGGTTTAAACCGCCTCGGGTCATTGTGATGTTCCCGTCCTGCGTCTGCCCCCACAACTGACTGGCGACGCAGGAGCCTGGAGGGGCGATGGGATCCCGGGATCCCCGGTAATCGAAAATCTGTACACCGCCTTTTTTCAGGGCGTCCATATCGACAGGTTTGCCGTCCAACTTCGGGTTGGTGGAGGGAAGACAGAATTTTCCTTCAACGATTGGATTGGTGAGAAACAACTGGATCCACTCCCTGTGGGCCCTTGCCGGAAATTTTGTCCCATGGGTCAGCCAGTAAAGAAAAGGCGCGGCCTCCTCGATTGCATGGTCATAGATGGCCCGGCCGTAAAAACCCATCATGACGGTATAATGAACCCCGGGCTGAATTTCGTTCATGCCGAATTCGATCATCTGGGGTGGAATATTTACGTTTCCGAAAAGCTCGTCCATGAGATACGCGTCGTAATACTGGCGTATGAAAGACCGCATGGGACCGTGGCCGCTGTCCCCGTCATCGAAATGAACAGGCGCCGCCATCAACGCGATCTTCCTGATGTCCATTTTTTTACCTGCGGCAAGGCGCTCTTCCGCCCGTCTCGCCAAGTAAACCGTAACAAGAGTGCCCCCCATGCAGTAACCCATCGCACAGATCTCCGACCGGGGATGCTTTTTCATGATGATCTTCAGGTTATGATCGTGAACCGTCTTGGCATAGAAATCGAACCCGCGTTCCGCATCGTCGGGTCCCGGAACGCCGAAATCGACAAGATAAACCTCATGCCCCTCCTTGAGCATGCCTTCCACCACGGACTTCCCCTCGGCCAGGTCGAATAATTCCGGTTTGTTGATCAGGGGGGTGGAGATGTACAACACCTTGCCGTTCGGCTTGATCCCACTGGGCCGGATATAATGACGGAGGCTCACATGGGCGAGCTTCGAACCGTCGACGATTTCATAGGGGGAACATCCAATCTTGCACTGGGTAGCCCTTTCTGAATATTCCTTGAGGTCGAAGGCATTTTGTCTATGAAGGCATTCAAAGCGGAAACGGTTTTCCACCAGGTACTCCTCAAGGGTCATGGCATCCGATCCGTCCTTGTTCTTTCTCATGAAGGGCATATCCTTGCCTTCGAGGGGCGTTTCCGTGATCACCACGAGCAGGCACTTTAGAAGTTCCTTCATGGCCTTAAGTCTTGTTAATCCCATTGAATTATACTGGGCTTCCATCTGGGCAAACTCGTGTATGTATTCTTTGAGCTTCGCTTGCCCTTCCGGCGTTGTGGAAACGCGAAACGCCTTCTCGCGGTCAAAGTGACCGTCCCGCATGAAGTAATCGCAGAGAAAATAAATGAGACGCGAATAATTCTTGTAGATCCAGCCATTTATGTCCCGATAGAGATCGGGATCTCTCCCGGAGCGGGCCGACAGCCGGGCATGAGCCTTCATCGGATCGAGGACCAGGGCGGTCAGAAAAGTGTTCTGCAGGCTGGCCAGCACGGCCAAAGGACCGAACAGGTTATAGTTTTCGCTTACGGAAGCCAACGTCCGCTGATACTGGAAAAGTGCTTTGGCCTGCGCACCGGCCATCATGCTCTTCCAGGGCAGCGCCGTTTTGAGCCCCTCGCGGTCGTCGGCAGGCGTTGCCCCCATCGTAACCAATAACGCACTTGGCGATATCCTCTCTGCGCTTTCCATCGTCCCCTCCTTTATTCACGAACTCGTAAAAAACCTAAAAATGAGCCGAAATCGACGGCTTCGTAAAAAGCTCCCCCGGCTTTCGCTGGGGCAGGCCCCGGCAAGGCGCATGGGGACATGACAGAGTCGTGTCCCCATCCAAGTGAGGCGTACTTGGCGTACGCCGCAATGATGAAGGATGCAGCGCAACGAAGCATCCGGACTTTTTACGCAATCGTCATTATTAATGAATCGGCATCTCTATTGCGTTTTACAATATCATGTTTTTATTGAAGAAGCAATTCGTTCTTGTCTCATCCGTTTATCCCGGCTATCGATGCTGCAATTTATTGCCTTTTCTTTATTATTTCATTGACACGCAAGACCGTCTGTCTTATACTCCCGCCGTCAAAAAGCAGTGCCTTCTCAATCCAAGCAGGAAAAGTAAGATTCCCCTTCCCCGGCAGGAGGAAACAATAAGGAAGCGTCAGGTTCCTTCCCCGCCGATTCTTTCGCGGTTGGCGGTTTAATTTGTCATCGATCAGGGTATGATGAATATAAGAATCCTTCTTGAAGCGCTGAAATCAAAACAGGGAGTTGTCCGTCGGCTCCTTAACGTCATAACGGGCATTCCATCCGTCCTTAATTTCAAACCAATTCTCTCATCGGATATGAACGGAAAATGCACGCCGTGCATTTCCATCGTAAATATTGGGCGTGAAAAGTTTCCATTATCGTTAGAACGGAAAAATCACAAAGGAGGAGGGTTATGAACGTAAAGGATTGTATTGCAGTTGTTACAGGGGGTGCGTCTGGATTAGGGGAGGCCACGGTACGCAATTTTGTCAGTCAGGGAGGGCGTGCGGTTATCCTGGATATTCAGGGGGACAAGGGCGAAGCGCTGGCAAAAGAGCTGGGGGCTAACGTGGTCTTTGCCAATGCAGACGTCACGAAAGAGGAAGACGTCCAGGCCGCGATCGCCAAAACCATCGCAGCTTTCGGCGGGATCAATGTCGTGGTCAATTGCGCCGGCGTCGCAGATCCGGGCAAGGTCCTCGGCAGGAAAGGCCCCATGACGCTTGATTTTTTCAAGCGGGTCGTGAACATTAATCTGATCGGCACCTACAACGTCATCCGGCTGGCCGTTGAAAAAATGAATGAAAACACCCCGAACGCAGAGGGCGAGAGGGGCGTTATTGTCAATACGGCGTCGGTTGCCGCATTTGATGGCCAGATCGGCCAGCCGGCCTACGCAGCGTCCAAAGCGGGCGTCGCCGGCATGACCCTTCCGATTGCAAGAGAGTGCGCCGGCTATGGCATCAGGGTCATGACGATCGCCCCCGGCATCTTCGACACTCCGATGGTTGCAGGTTTGCCGGAGGATGCGAGGATCGCCCTGGGCAAAATGGTTCCGTTTCCGCCGCGCATGGGAAGGCCGCCCGAATATGCGCGCCTGGTCCAGCACATCATTGAAAATACCATGCTCAATGGGGAGGTCATCCGGCTTGACGGTTCCATCCGCATGGCGCCAAAATAATTGCGGGACGCCTCAGGCGCCCGTCTCAGCGAATGCAGCGGCGGACCGGTATTGTTCAACAGGTCCGATAACATTTGCAACTTAATTACATACGGACAGAAGGAGGAAAACATGAGGAGAGTCGCTATTATCGGCGGAGGCCACACAAAATTTATGTTTAACTCGCCGCAATCTGGGATCGAAATGCTTGCGGAAGCGTCCATGGACGCGATCACCAAGTCAAATTTGAAGCCCAAAGATATTCAGGCCATCTATTGCGGCAATGTTTTAGGTGATTTTTCCGAAGGGCAGGGCATGATCCAATCTTATCTTGCCGACGACATTGGATGCTTCAATGTTCCGGCCAGCCGGTTCGAAGGCGCCTGCGCCTCGGCGACCATGGCCATCAGAGACGCGTTCATGTGGGTCGCATCGGGTCATTTCGACATCGTGCTGGCCGGGGGTACGGAAAAGGCGACGGCCATGGGAACATCCCTGGCGACACGTACGTTTGC
This sequence comes from uncultured delta proteobacterium, assembly GCA_963754515.1. Classification (GTDB taxonomy): domain Bacteria; phylum Desulfobacterota; class Syntrophia; order Syntrophales; family Fen-1087; genus JAPLJM01. The sequence goes on from CAVWGC010000001.1 coordinate 141,188, forward strand.
CATGTTCAGCGACGGCCGCTATGAGTACCCCTCGGGGATCAACTTTCCCGGAATATTTGCCATGCTGGCACATCTGTATTCAAGCAAGTACAACATCCCGTTAAAGAAACTCAAGGAAATACTGGCGCTGGTATCGGTTCAGTCCCATTTCTACGGCATGAAGAATCCCCATGCGCAGTTCCAGAAGGAAATCACTTCGGAACAGGTATTGCGGGGCTTTACGGTTTCTTCTCCCTTGCAGTTGCTGGATTGCTGTCCCTTTTCCGACGGGGCGGCGGCGCTTGTTTTAGCTTCGGAGGACGTGGCAAAGAAGCTGACCGACAAGCCGATTTACTTTGCCGGCGTCGGCCAGGCTTCGTCAGGAAAGATGAGTGCGCAGTACAAGTATCTGCCCCGATTGCGGGCACGGGAGGTCTCAGTCAAACAGGCGTATGACATGGCCGGTCTGGGGCCGAAAGACATTGATGTTTGCGAGCTTCACGATTGTTTCAGCATCGCGAGCCTGATCGCAGCGGAGAGTCTCGGCTTTGCCGATTTTGGAAAAGCAGGCGAACTCTGGGAAAAGGGCGAGACCAAAATCGGAGGAAAAATCCCGATCAACATCTCCGGCGGATTGAAATCCAAGGGTCACCCCATCGGCGCTACCGGAGCGTCTCAGGCCTATGACATTGTCCGCCAGCTCAGAGGCGAACTCGTCGATGAGGGAAGGCAGGTAGAGGGCGCCAAGGTGGGTCTCGTGGACACGTTAGGCGGAGACGGCGTCATTGTTAACCTGATTCTTAAAGCTGATTGATCATGCAAAGGAGGAAAATAAGATGGCATTTAAGATAGAATACAAGCTCTCGCACAAAGCTTATTACGATGCGCTTAAAAAAGGCAAACTACTGGGGTTGAAATGCAAGGATTGCGCGACCGTTACCTGCCCGCCGAAGATGACCTGTCAGGAATGCACCGGCACCAACCTCGATATTACCGAATTGAGCGGCAAGGGAAAGATTGCAACCTTCACGACCTCTTACGTGGCCCCGCTGGGCAGAGAGGTCGAAGCCCCCTATACCATCGTGCTCGTTGAACTCGAAGAGGGTCCCTGGATCATGGGCAACCTGATCGACATCGACCCAGCCAAAGTCGGCATGGAATTGATTGGACGGAAGGTCAAATTCGGATTTAAAGTGTTTCCCGGAGACCTGTACTCCGCCGGAGAAGGGGTCAGGCCGCTCTTCAGCTTTGCGGATTGATCCTCAGCGGCCTGCCAAGGGAGTAATAGCGGCGCATGGCATGCAATCGCGGGTCGCAGCCCGCAATTGCATGCAGGCACCCGACGGAAGCCGATCCAAACCGTAAAATCGACCGCATACGACGCCCGCCGCGATCACAGCCGTTCCTGGCGAAGGCAAGAAACGCGGACGACTTGCTTACTTTCCAAACAGAGGAGACAAATGGTATGAGCGAAGAAAAGAAGAAAAAGAAAGCCATGAACCGGCTCAAAACGATGTACGCCCTGCGGGCAAATATCGATCAGGCCTATGAACGCAGCGTGGAAGCGACCAAGGCCGGGAAACCCACGGCCTGGAGCATGGTCAACTGGTGGGAGGCCGACCCGATCCTCAAGGCCATGGATATAGAGATCGTCTATCCGGAAAATTTCGGCGCCGTTTGCGCCGCTATGGGGAAGGCCCAGAAATATCTGGACCGCTCGGATGCGGAGGGCTTTCCGACCCATATGTGCGGTTACGCCCGCAACGGCATCGGCTATACGGCGGAGATGACTGAACTGGGGCATATTCCGCCAGACGCACCCATGGGCGGCATGCCCAAGCCCATTCTGCTGCTGGCATCCGGCGCCCTGTGCGACGCCCGGATCAAATGGTTTCAATCCCTGGGACGGTATCTGGACGCCCCGGTGTGGTCCGTCGAGTTACCGCATCCCGGTGTGGAAGAAAGTCAGCTGCCGGGTGTCCGTGAAAAATCGATCCAGTTTATGGTCAAGGAATTAAGGGAACTCGTTACCTTTCTGGAGCGCCTGACAGGCCGAAAGATGGACTGGGCCAAACTGGAGGAAATTGCCGACGACCTCATCGAAATCAACCGGATCTGGTATGAGATCAATGAGTTCCGCAAGGTGAGGCCCTGTCCCATGCACTCCCGGGACTTCTGGAGCTGCATGAACGCGTCCCTGTATCCTGCGGGAGATACAAAAGTATCGTTAAAGTTGTACAGGGACATGTATGATGAGGTCAAAGACCGAGCCGCCAACAAGATCAGCGCCGTCGAGAATGAAAAATACCGGATGGTTTTTGGTGAACTGCCCCCCTGGCATGCCCTCAAAATATTTGACGACCTGGCGGAAAGAGGCTGGAATTTCGTCGTCGAGAGCTGGGCTTATCACGCACCCAAGCCGATTGATTACAGCAAGATCAGCGACCCCTTGGAGCGTATCGCCACACAGACCTACCAGTGGCTGACCGGTTATTTCCCGGACGCCCTCCGAGAGAAGGAATACATGGGGTACTTTGCCTATCCGTACCTCGAATGGGCGAAAACGTATCAATGTGACGGGGGGCTGTTTCATCCGCTGCTGACCTGTCGCACGGCGACCAATCACCTGGTCCTTGCCCAGGACCGGCTGTTGAACAAGCTGCATGTGCCATCCCTGGTTGCAGAGGGGGACATTGTCGATCTCAAGCTTTTCGATTACGCCGATACGATGCGCAAGGCCGTCGTGCTCGAGGAGATGATGGATCATTACAAGCAGGTCCGGCAGGAGAAGGGGTTCGAGTGGTAACAGGCAGACAACATTAGCGATAAGGAGAATTTACCGATGACTGTAAAAGAAAAGAAAGGGCTTGCACGGGCCAAGGAGCTCTATCAGGACCGGTCGCAACGGGCGAAAGAACTCAAGGCGGAGGGAAAGAAGGTCATGGGATATTTCTGCCTGTACCCCGTTCTGGAAATTTTTACTGCTTTTGACATTGTCCCTTTCAGGATCCTGGGAGACATGGGGGAACCGATCACCAAGGCAGATTCCTGTCTGCCGACCATCGTTTGTCCTTTCATCCGCAGCGCGCTCGATCTCGGTTTGAAAGGCAAATACGACTTCTTCGATGGCGTCGTGATGTGCCACAGTTGTGAGGTGGGCGAGAAGGCGGCCCATATCTGGCGCATTTACATGGATCCCTCCTATTACCATTTCCTCGATACGCCGCATACGGTGCACGAGCCGGCGCAGCAGCAGTTCAAGGGACAGCTGGAGGATTATCAAAAGACCCTGGAGGCGTTTACAGGAAAGAAACTTTCCGCAGGCAGGCTCCAGGAAGCCGTTGCAACCTGCAATCAGCAGCGTGCGCTGGTACGGGAGCTCTATGACCTCAGAAAATCCGACCCCCCGCTCATTTCAGGGACGGAAATCATCGAGGTCATGGTTGCCCTGATGAGCATTCCCGTGAATGAAGGAAGTGAATTGTTAAGACAGATTATCGGCGAGGTCAAGGCACGCACCGACGGGCCAAAGAAGAAAGCGCACCGCTTGCTGCTCTGGGGCACCGTGATCGATAATACGGCCCTGGTCGAGATGATCGAAAACGTTGGAGCCAATGTCGTCATGGACGACACCTGCGTGGGCAGCCGGGCCTATTTCCCGCTGGTCGAGCCCACGGACAATCCACTGGACGGACTTTCCCGTCGCTATCTCGTGGATATCAAGTGTCCCCGCACGTTTCATGAAGCAGCCTATGGCGACACGAAGAAGGATTACATGAAAGACCTCGAATACCGGTTCGGCTACCTGAAGGACTTTGCGAAGGAGTGGAACGCCGACGGCGTGATCCTGCAGTCGATCAGATATTGCGACATTCATGGTTACGACACGCCCGGACTTCAGGACTACCTCAATCATATCGGCTTGCCGAACATCTACATCGAGCACGATTACAGCGAGGGGGCACTGGCGCCACTGCGGACAAGGGTTCAGGGGTTCCTTGAATTAATCGGTTAAGGAAAGTATCCCGCCTGACCGGTGGGGCGTTTTCGGCTTTGAAACGAAAATAAAAAAACTGACTCCTGCGCCGCGGCGCAGGAGGTTTTTTCAAGATCATTCCATTCGGGAGGACAGCCTCATCTATTTTGCAGGCATTGATTTAGGTTCCACCATGACCAAGGTGGTGATTGTGGACGGAGACGGGAAAACCTGTTCAGCACTTATAGGGCAAACGGGCGCCGAGCACCGTCGATTGGCCAACAAGGTCATGGCAGATGCGCTCCTGCGGGCGGATCTGACATTTGACGATGTATCCTACGTGGTCGCCACAGGTTACGGCAGAATCAATGTTCCCTTTGCCGACCGTCAGATTACGGAATTGACCTGCCACGCCAAGGGGATCGCGAGCCTCTTTCCAGGCGTCCGCACCGCCATCGATATCGGGGGGCAGGACGCCAAGGGGCTCAAGATCAGAAACGACAAGCTCGTTGACTTCGTCATGAACGACCGGTGCGCCGCGGGAACGGGGAGGTTTCTGGATGTTCTCGTCGGCACGCTCGGCCTCAGGATAGAGGAACTGGGAGAGATTTCCCTCAAAGCCACGCAAAAGCTGCCGATCAGCAGCATCTGCACCGTCTTTGCCCAGATGGAAATCATGGCCTGCCTCTCTCAGGGAACGCCGCTGCCCGATATCGTGGCCGGACTCCATGACGCCATCGCCAACCGGGTCGTCAAAATGATCAAAAAGCTCAAGATAGAGCCTGACGTCGTCTTCACCGGGGGCGTAGCCAAGAATATCGGCGTGGTCAATGCGCTGCAGGAGCATCTGGGATTGAAAGTTTGCGTCCCCGCAGAACCGCTGCTGACCGGCGCGCTCGGCGCCGCCCTTATGGGCAAAGAGCTCACGCTCAAAGCCATCGCAGAGGGTAAACCGATTCATGAGAAGGAACGTCGCCTGGCGGAAGCGACTTTTTTCAAAACAGAGCAGGATGGATGATGATGTTTGTGATGGGTGTGGACATTGGTTCCGGAACCAGCAAGGGCGTCATCGTCAGGGACGGCAAGCCCGTCGCTTACCATCTGCTGCCCTCCGGTGTGAATTACAGGGCGGCCGCAGAAAGGCTCCGGGAGGAAATCCTGGCGAAAGCGGGACTTTCCGCGGCGGATATTGTCGATACGATCGCCACCGGTCAGGGCGCCGGCAATGTGGCCTTCAGCCGGCATCAGGTTTCGGATATCCTTTCCTGCGCCCGGGGCGTTGCGAGCGTCTTCCGATCGGTTCGGACCATCATCGACGTCCAGCGGACATTCACCCAGGTGATCCGCCTCAACGCCACGGGACATGTCATCAACTTTGTCATCAATGAAAAGTGCGCCACCGGGAGCGGTTGCTTTCTCGATATCATCTCCCACGTCCTCCAGATCGATCTCAAAGACGCGGGGCCCCTTTCCCTCGGATCTGACAACCCGGTGGTCTTCACGACCGGGTGCGCCGTTTTTGGAGAATCGGAAGCCATCTCAAGGGTATCTGAGGGCGCTTCCCGGGAAGACATCCTGGCCGGCGTCCATCAAGCCCTGGCCAGTAAAATATCCACTCTCGTTGAGCGGGTCGGCCTGGAGATGGACTGCGCCATGAGCGGCGGAGGCGCCCTCAATGTCGGGCTGGTCCAAAGCGTGGAGAAAAAACTGGGGTTCAAACTCCTGGCGCTGGAGCAACCACAGTTCATCAATGCCATCGGCGCAGCTCTGATGGCTGAAAGCGAAGCTTAATGTTTATCAAATGGCGTAAAAACGGGCGACTTCCTGCAGGAGCGGGGAAGTCTTAATGCAAATTAAAAAGGAGGAGGTAAGAGCATGTCAGAACAAACGATTCTGGATAAGTACGGAGTGGATGTGGGATTCAAGTTGACCTATGAGCGGGTCATCACGGAGGAGGATATTAACCTTTTTGCGAAGGTTTCCGGAGATTTCAATCCTGTTCATATCAATGAAGATTATGCAAAAAAAACTTTTTTCAAGGGCCGTATTGCCCACGGGGCGCTCGCGCAGGCGTTTCTGTCGGCAACGATGGCCAAACTGCCCGGTCTGGTCATCTTCATGTCGCAGACGCTTCGGTTCATGAACCCTGTGAGAATCGGGGACACCATCACAGCCATTGCCGAGGTTACATCCGTGCGCAAGGACAAAGGGATTGTAAACATGAAAAATACCTGCGTCAATCAGAAAGGCGAGACGGTAGTTGAAGGAGAGGCTTCGGTCCGGATATTCGCGAAGCCTGAATAATAACGGTTGGATGATAGATGAGGTGGCTGCGGTAAAATCTTACTGCAGCCACCTCATTTTTATTGCTTTACTTTTTTGCAGCAACGGCTTCGTTGATGCATGAAACGATTTCTTCCTTCGTTGCCGACAGGAATGTACCGTCGAACCCAATCCCCTTCAGTTTGGGAATATAGGCGGGCGGAAAAATGCCGCCGATGAGAAACGATGTCCGCTTCTTGATTCCCCTTTTCTCGGCGATCTTCATCAAATCGGTCCCAAGCGCGAGCTCACCTCCGCAATAGGTGCTGATCCCGATGACGTCCACAGCTTCCTGGACCGCCGTCTCAACGATCTGCACCGGCAGGGCATTGCCCATTAAGATGACCTCCATCCCGGCATCCCTGAGCATGCCGGCCACGGTAATAATTCCTCTCGAATGCGTTTCCAGCGGAAACTGGGCCAATAGCACTTTTATTTTTCCATTACTTGCCATAGCGTTCTAACCTCCTTGATCATCATAATCCATATTTTAAGCAAAGATGGGGGTTTTCCACAGACCGAAAGCCTTAACAAAGGCCCGGCGCATCTCTCCGACCGTCACATCCGCCCTGGCGCACTCGACACAGGCCGCCATCACGTTGCCCCCCTTCTTGCAGGCATCAATCAGGGCAATGATCGTATTATCCGCCTTCTCGTTGTTTCTCTTCGATCTGACCCGGGCCAGTTTATCCGCCATCGCCTTGGCAAGGACAGGATCAAATTCCTTCACCCAGATTTCAGGCATTTCGAGGTTGGGATCTCTGAAGTAGTTGCGCGCCACGATTTTTATCGTCCCGTCCTCCATCATTTTCTGCTCACGTTGAATGTACCTGGAAGCCTTGTTATGCAGCCAGCCGCTATCAACCACATCTACCAGACCGCCCATCTTTTCGATTTCATCGATTTCATCAAGGATCATCTCTTCGACCTTGTTGGTCAGCGCCTCCACATAGAAGGAGCCGGCAAGCGGATCAACGACCTGCGTAATCTGCGTCTCGGCTTCGATAATCTGCTGGGTTCTCAAGGCCAGAAGGTTGGCGACATCCGACGGAACGGAATAGGCTTCATCATAGCCGTCCACATGCAGGGACTGCGCGCCGCCAAGGGCCGCCGCCATGGCATGATAAGCCGACCTTGTCACATTGGCCATCGGCTCTTCCCGCATCAGGGAAACGCCCGATGTCTGCACGTGACACTTGCTCCACATGGACCTCGGATTCTGACAATTGAACCTGTATTTCATGATTCTGTACCACAGGCGCCTGACGGCCCGCAGACGGGCGACTTCCTCGAAGAAGTCATTGGCCGGCGACCAGAAGAATGCCAGCCTTTCTCCAACCCAGTCGGGATCGTAGCCTCTTTTACCCATGTCTTTGAGAATTTCGATGCCATTGGCGATCGCTACGGCCATTTCGGTGATGCCGGACGCTCCCCACTCCCTGAGGTTGTAGCCGTTGAGCGTAATGAAATTCCAGCGCGGCACGAACTTTCTGATGAACTCGATATTGTCGCACTGAACCCTGAAATCATCCCTGGGGGGGATATATTCCGAGGCGCTGCGGACAACGCTTTCCATGATGAAGTCATTCTGTACGCTGCCGGGCAGTTTGTCCCAGGAGATGCCCCGGCGCTCGGCCATGACAAGATACATCGGGAAGATGATCGACGTATTCCTCGGGTAATGGGTCACGATGGAGGCGCTGATCTTGTCGATGGGGATATCTTTGTAAATCATTTCCATGTCTTCGACGCAATCGATCGGCACGCCCACGGTTCCGACCTGCCCCAGAGACTCCGGCTCATCCGAGTCGAACATCTGCACGGTGGCAAGATCCAGCGCCAGGTTCGTTCCGGTGGCGCCGCGTTCGAGCAGCATTTTGAGCCTTTTATTGACCTCTTCCGGCGAACCGGCAGCCGACAACTGACGCAATGTCCAGGTCCTGCCCCGATACATGTTGGCATGCAGACCCCGCGTGAAGGGTTCCTGGCCTGAAAATCCCAGATCCTTTGCGTAATCGAGGTTCTCATTGTCGATCGGCGTATAAAGAAGACCCCGCGGTATATCGGACCCCAGAATGGTCTTGGGAGTGACATTCCAGTTCTTTCTGTCTTTCTCCTGAACCACCGTGTCTTTCCACACGGCGAAGCTCTCCTTCATCTTTGCCACTGCTGCAGGATTGTACAGCGGGGTGTGTTCCCCTTCCGCCAGTTTTGCCTTCAGAATTTCCTTGGTTGTTTTTCCACTATCCATTTCCGCCCTCCTTTCAATTACTTCCGTTAATGTTAAATTCCCTTACCGTCTTTTCTGTGATGCCACATTCCTCCTTATTCTTTATTTATATGCTAGATGATTGTTGCTTTACGGCCCCCGGTCAGTGCGCTGCAATCTGCTTGAAATGCCCGCCCAGCCAGTCAATGATTTTCATGGCTGCCGAATGGGGGTCAATTTTTCTCTGCGCGATGCCGTCCACCAGTTCTTCGAGATGGCCCTCTGCAACAAACCCCTGATAACAGTAGTCCCGGACAAAGCTCTCCACATTCTTTAGGAGCTCTTCCCTTGCCCTGATCTTCCTGCGTTTCTCCAGCTCGCCGCTGACATCCAGGTATTCTTTATGTTTGAGCAATGTGTCTGCAAGTTCGTCGGCGCCCTTCTTTGAAATGGCCTCAGTCAGGACGATGCCCGGCTTCCAGTCGTTCGGATGGAACGTCCTCATCCCCAGCATAAATTCCACTCTTGAAATCACATAATCCGCACCGCCTTTATCCGCCTTGTTTACGACAAAAACGTCGGCCGCTTCGAGGATGCCGGCCTTGATCACCTGCACCTGATCTCCCGAGTCCGGGGAAAGGACCAGAACGGAGGTATCGGAAACCTTGGTTATTTCTACTTCCGATTGTCCTGTGCCGACGGTTTCCACAAGGATGATATCCTTGCCCATGGCATCCATGACATGGATCATACTGATGGTCGCTTTGGACAACCCACCTCTCCAGCCTCTTGTGGCCATGCTTCTGATAAAGACACCGCTGTCCATGGAATGCTCCTGCATTCTCACGCGATCGCCGAGGACTGCCCCGCCGGTAAACGGGCTTGTCGGATCGACAGCAACGACACCGACGGTCAGGCTTTTTTTTCTGAAGGCGCCGATCAAGCTGTCAATCAATGTGCTTTTACCGACGCCTGGAGATCCCGTCAGTCCGATCACGTATGCCCTTCCGGTATGAGGATAAACCATACCCAGTTCCACAAGCGCGTCCGGCCTTTCGTCTTCGATGCCCCGCATGAGGTTGGCTGCTGCCAGAACATTACCTTCTAATATTTTCTCTACTATTTCCATTTGAACTCCGTTGCTTCTTCTATTTCATATAATGGGGTTTTACTTATCTTCGTTCCTGAAAACTGTCAAGATTTTTTGTGCAGATTACTTGCCCGGTCACATAAAGAAAGGCCCCTCGATGACCAGATCATGAAGCATCGAGAGGCCCTCTCCTGATTACGACTTACCGAATGGGTCTCATCTTATTTGTTCTTGTATTCCGCGACAGCTTCAACCCTTCGATTTTGCTGTCTGCCCTCCCTGGTGGTATTGTTGGCAATCGGCTGGGTGAGCCCGTAACCCTTTGCCTTTATCCGGGCGGCATCGATTTTGAATTTCTTCACCAAAACCTCTTTTATCGCCTCCGCGCGCCGCTGGGATAGTTTTTTGTTGTATTTAACGGATCCGATGTTGCAGGTATGACCTTCAACCATGATGTTCATATCGGGATATTTTTTCATGATATCGGCCAGATTTTCTATTTCTTTATGGTATTTTGGTTTGACCATGGCACTGTCGAAGTCGAACCCGACAAGCAGCGTTGCCCGCCCTTTTTTGCTGATTTCGGGCTCAACAGACTTATCCTTTTGTGATAATCCAGGAATGGGCGCCGGCAGCTTTGCCTGTTCTTCGCGCCTGGTCTCCAGAAAGATTCTGTCCACAAAATTTGCCATGCCCTCTGCGCTGGATATACTGTCTCCAGTTACCATGGCGCCACACTGACCTTGATCGGCCACCTGCTGCATGAGTTTCCTGCCACCGGCATTGTTCCCCAGGTGAACCGTATAAATACAAATCTTGTCACCATACGCGTCTTTCATTTTCTTTGCCGCCGCAACAGGTTTGTATTGCTGCATATCTTCGCCGTCGCTAAAGGCAATAACGGCCATCCGGCCCGACTGAGATCGCAGATCATCTGTAGTACCATCAAGGGCTGCATCGAGCGGACTGAAGCCGCTACCTGCTGTAAAAGACGCTATGGCCTTCGTCAGGTCCGGTTTCCTGTAATCCGTGCTCCAATAGACGGCTTTTGATGAGGCGTCTCCGAAAAGCGTGAGCTGGCCGAATATGCGAAGCCCTCCCGTCAGCTTCAAATTGGGAATCGTGTTATCAAGAAGCGCCACGAGCCTTTTCTGCTGATTCATCTTGCTATCATTCTTGTACGGTTCATTCATTGACGACGAAGCATCAAAGATGACCATGAAGGTATCAACCTTCTGCATGAACTGACCGGATTTGATTTTCGGGTTGAGATCCACCGCCTGCATGCCGGCTTTTTGGGCGGCGCACCCCATTACAAATGCCAGGATTGCGGCGACAACGATAATTCTGAAAATGCTTCTACGACTCATATTTCCTCCTTTCATCACCATTATACCTTGCATTTACGATTGGTTTTAATATCATCCGCAAAAATCCCGCATTGAATCCGCTTTATTCATGGACTGTGGCAGCATCGATTTATAAGAGATTCCATAACGAATCGCACATTACCACGGATAGGGCAGACAGCTTATATTCGTATGTCTCATCATTCCATCTGACAGCAATTTGCGGGTCAGAATAAGGATTATGTCAGGTCAAGTCAAGAAAAAAGCGAACGTCCTCCTCATACAACATATTCCAGCCATTATCTTGTTGACAGGCAGGACCGTTTTCCCTATATGCTCACGGACGTAAGAAAGGAACAACTCTGTGAAATTGACCTCTGATTTCGTCGGCGGCGCCCTGAAAGAATACGTCTGCGGGATAAGCGCCCGCTGGACCATGAATTATGCCGCGGCCATCGGCGATTCCAATCCGCTCTACTTCAACGATGAGCGGCCGGAAGGGATCATCGCGCCGCCCCTTTTTCCCGTGGCCATGACCTGGCCGATTATTGAAAATATCGCTGATCATATTGAAGCGGTCGGTTTCCCAAAAGAAATTCTCTTGACACAGGTTCATTACACCGAGCACCTGTACATCCACAGGCCGGTGAAGCCAGGCGGCGATATAAGAATAAGGGGATCCGTTGCCGCCATCCTCCCACACAGGGCCGGCGCCCATGTCGTCATAAGGTTTGACGCGACGGACGCCGGCGGGCAGGCCCTGTTTACAGAGCATATCGGCGCCATGATGAGGGGGGTCCAGTGCACGGACAGCGGAAAAGGAAGCGAGCAGCTTCCGGCCGTCCCCCGCCAGTTGGAGGCGTCCGTGGCGTTGTGGGAATCTGTCATACCCATCGATCCCCTGGCACCATTCATCTACGACGGGTGCACAAACATCCATTTTCCCATTCATACGTCGGTGAAATTCGCGCGGCAAGTGGGCCTGCCCGGAATTATCCACCAGGGGACGGCGACGCTGGCCCTGGCCGTTCATACTATTTTGAACAGGGAGGCGGGAGGGGATTCGCGCCGGCTTGTTTCCGTGTCCTGTCGGTTCGCCGGGATGGTGCTTCCCGGCTCCGCCATTACGATCCGCTTGACCGGTAAACAACGGGCATCCGGAGGGACGGATCTCTTCTTCACGGTCCTCAACGCCGAAGAAAAACAAGCCATCCGCGATGGCCATATCCGACTGAAAGACTAACTGAAAGACTATAAGGAGGGCGCAATGACCTGGGAAAAACTCGATCAGACGTGGCATTATGTGGAAAAATGGGCAGCGGCGATACCGGATGCCGACGCCCTGGTCTTCGGGGAAGAGAAATTGAGCTGGCGTGAATTCAAACAGCAGATGGATGCCGTCGCCAGGGCATATCTCGATGCCGGAATTGAAAAGGGAGACTGCGTCGCCCTGCTTTCCATGGCCCGTAACGAATTTCTCACGACCTACATGGCGGCCGGAAAGGTCGGGGCCGTCTGGCTCGGCCTGTCGCCGAAATTTACCCTTGAGGAGCTCCGCTACCAGATCAACGACTGCCGTCCCAAATTGCTGATCACCTTGCGGGAGTACATGGGAAACGACCTGACCAACACCATCCAGGCCTTGTTGCAGGAATTTCCCTTTTTGAAAAAAGTCCTCGTCATCGGCGAGCCCATTGCAGGAACGGAAAGCTTCGCGGCTTATGCCGCAAAACAGAGGGCGAGCTTTGCGGCCGCACTGGAGAAAAGGGCCGATGAAACCAGGGAGACCGATGAGGCGTTGCTGCTGTACACATCCGGATCAACGGGAAAGCCCAAGGGGGTCGTCCATACCCACCGCAGCATCGTTGAAAACATCAAGGTGGAAGTCGAAAGATTTTATTTTGATGAAAACTCGCGGGGCCTGCTGCATTTCCCGATCAATCACGTTGCCGCAGACGTGGAGATCGGCTTCGGGGCCATCATGTCGGGCGGCTGCATTGTCTGCATGGACAAATTCGACCCCGCCGAAACACTGACGATCATTCAGAAGGAAAAAATAACCCATGTCGGGCAGGTGCCGGTCATGTTCCTGCTGGAATTCAAGCAACCGGAGTTCTGGACCTGCGATTTCAGCAGCGTCAAGGCCTTTGTCTGGGCGGGTGCGGCGGCGCCGAAAATCATGATTGATCTGCTGACGCCCATCTGCCAGAAAACCGGGGCCATGCTCCTGACCGGATACGGCAGCACGGAAGTCTGCGGCTTCATTACCTATACCGACAAAGAAGATAATGCCGAGACGCTCCTGAAGACAGTGGGAAAAATCGTCGCTCCCTTTGAACTCAAAATCGTTGATCGCACGCGCCGGGAGCTCCCTGACGGGGAGATCGGCGAGATTGCCGTGCGGGGCCCGTTCCTCATGAAGGGGTACTATAACAAACCGGAAGAAACGGCCAGGGTCATCGATCAGGATGGCTGGTATTACACGACAGACCTGGCTTTCCGGGACAAAAGCGGCTATCTTTATATTACGGGGCGGCTCTCCGAGATGTTCAAAACCGGTGGGGAGAACGTGTATCCCCGTGAAGTGGAAGAAGTGCTCGAGACACACGCCGCGGTCCTGTTCGCTGCCGTCATCGGGGTTCCGGACGAGATTTACCAGGAAGTCGGATGGGCCTTTGTCATGCCGATGCCGGGGCAGAGCGTGACGGAAGAGGAACTGCGCGACCGGTGCAAATCCGCCCTGGCGAACTTCAAGATACCGAAAAAATTCTTTATCCGCCCCATGCTCCCGCTGCTGGCCAGCGGCAAGGTGAACAAGATGGCGCTGAAAGAGGAAATCAGGGGAATGATGAATGGTTCTTGATTCTTGTAGATGGATCAAGGTTGACTCAGGCTTTTATAATAATCGATAGGATTGATTATGAATGACGACGTTTTTTATAAACTGGCCAAAGCGCTCGATACGCTTCCGAACGGGTTTCCTGCGACCGAAAGCGGCGTGGAGATCAAACTGCTCAAAATTGTCTTTAACGAAGACCAGGCAGACCTTTTTTGCGACCTGAGACTCACCTTTGAAACTGCCGCAGAAATAGCCGCCCGGACCGGACGCCCTCTGGAGGGCCTGGAAGAAAAGCTCGTTGAGATGGTGAAAGCAGGTCAGCTCTTCATGATCAAGCTGGGCGGTGTGCGTTATTACAAGATGCTGCCGTGGGTTTTCGGCATCTATGAGTTTCAGCTGGACCGCATGGACAAGGCCTTTGCCGAACTGGTCGAGGCTTACTGGCCGGCTTACAGCAAACAATTTTTCACGAATCAGCCCCAACTCATGCAGACCCTCGCCGTTGAAGAAACCATCCCCTCGAATCAGGAGGCGCTGCCCTACGAAAAGGTTTCCAGCATCATCGACAATGGTCAATCTTTTCTCGTCAATGAGTGCATCTGCAAGAAAGAGCGGGGACTTTTAGACAAACCCTGTGACCGGCCGGCGCATGTCTGCATGGCCATCGCGCCGGTTCCCGGGGTTTTCGACAAGTCGCCGCTGGGCCGTGTCATTTCAAAGGACGAGGCGTATGCACTGCTGAAGCAGGCCGAAGAGGCCGGTCTTGTGCACCTCACAGGCAATACCCAGGTGGGACAGTTTTACATCTGCAATTGCTGCAAATGTTGCTGCGGCGTCCTGCGGTCGATCAATGAGTTCGGCATTCCGGCGGCCATGGTGGTCAACTCCCATTATTACGCAGAGATTGATGCGGAAAGCTGCATCGGTTGCGGCACCTGCGCAAATGAGCGCTGTCAGGTCGGCGCCATTGAGGAACTTGAAGATACTTACCGAGTTATTCCGGATAGATGCATCGGCTGCGGCCTTTGCATCGGCACCTGTCCGGCGGAAGCGATCCGGCTGGTGCACAAGGATCGGGATGTAATCACGACGCCTCCTTTCACCGAGGACGACTGGTTCGATGAGCGCGGCAAGAAGCGCGGCGTGGACTTCGCAACCTATAAATAGTCCTCCAATCCTGAGCCGTGGGAATTGGGCGAAGCCATTTTTCAAAGGTCGAGACCTTTGAATTTCTCCCGAAACCTGGGAATTTGTCATTCCCGTGAAAACGGGAATCCAGTCTTTTCAAGAGCTTCTGGATTCCCGCCTGCGCGGGAATGACACAGTGGAGGCGTTTTCCAAAGCTCTCCTGTCTTGAATCTTATGAAGGGGATTCACAGATTTCCAGGATCCGGTCCACATTGAAGACGCGCTTTTCCCGGCGCGTCAGGCAGAAGGCCGTGAGCCCCGTGAAGGGATGGCCTTTGTATTCCATATCTCCCATCAAAAGCGGCCGGATGGTCCGCCGGGATTTTTCATCCTTCGCCTTCAGGTAGATAATTTCCAGGTTTTGTTTATCCTTGATGGCCTCCGCAAGACGCTGCCTCTTGTCCTCTTTCGGCAGTTGTCGTTCCGCCTGGGCATACTGAAATCGCGTCAGAAACTTCACGACCTGCCAGTCCATCAGGATATGGCTTTTTTTGAGCGGCTGCCTCAGCACGATGCCGTCCAGCGACACGCAGCGTGAAAGGGCCACATACATCTGCCCGTGGGCGAACGTGCCCCGGCCCACATCGATGATCGCCTTTTCGAAGGTCTTGCCCTGGCTCTTGTGGATCGTGACGGCGAAGGCCAGCCGCACCGGGTATTGGGTGAAGGCGCCGACCGCCTCCGAGGCCAGTTCGCCCTCCTTCAGGAAAAAACGGTAAATCTCCCAGGTGTTCGGGGCGATTTCCACCTTTTCACCGTTGTCCAGTTTTGCCTGGATCAGCGTCTGGCCCTCCTCATCCTTTTTGAAGCCCGTCACCCGGCCGATGGTCCCGTTGACCCATCTGCCATAGCCGTCGTTGTTGAGCAGCATGATCTGGGCATCCTTCCTGAGCTTCAGTTCCAGGGCCGTCGGCAGGTATTCCCGGCCGAATTCCCCTTCGATGAGCCCCGTGAATTTCCGGGAGCGGCCGGGCAGCCCGGCGAGCTGCTCCTCATTGATGGCGTCGGCCAGGGCGTTCGTGCTGGTCAGATGGATGTAAAAATCCCCGGGCGGCGCGGTAAAATTCGGATCGTGGCGCTGATTGAACAGGGCAAGATCGTCGTCCGTGACGGTACGGTTGCGGATGCCATTGAGCAGGCGGATGAACTCGCCGTCCTGCTGGCGGTAGATTTTCTCCAGCTCCACGAAGGCGATGTCCAGGCCGTCGAAGACCTTGGCGCTGAAAAAGTAGGGGGTGGCGTAATGGGTCCGGAAAATCTCCCGGGCGTGGCTGCTGACGACCGGCGGCAACTGGTAGAGATCTCCGATGAAGATCATCTGCACGCCGCCGAAGGGCAGCGTCTCGTCCGGACCGTTCAGGCGCAGGAATTTATCCACACAGTCGAGGAGATCCGCCCGCACCATGGAGACCTCATCGATGAGGATCGTTTTCAACTTCTTGTAGATATTCTTTTTTTCATCCCCGCTCCGGCGCTTTATGGCCGAGGGGATGACGTCGGGTTTGAACCTGAAAAATGAATGGATCGTCTGCCCGCCCACATTGATGGCCGCCACACCCGTCGGCGCCAGGATAACGATCTTCTTCCCTGCCTGTTTCTGGAAATAGTTGAGCAGGGTGGACTTCCCCGTACCGGCCCGCCCGGTGATGAAGACATGCCTGCGTGAATCCTCCATCAAGTCCAGAGCCTTTTGAAATTCCGGATTGATTTCGATGGTCAGGACGCCGGTATTTTCTTTCTTGGTCATCTCCTATCTTCCTTCTTCTTCTGTGCCGCCTATCCTGTTATTACTAATAAATCATGCAGGTCAAGAAGAATTTCTTTAATGATAATGCTTGATTTTTCTTTTAATGTTCGTCACTGTAATCCGAAATTTAGGTGACTCAAGTCTTTTCGTATATTAATTGTTGCCGCCGCGCTGCGCGCGACGGCAACGGCGGAGCTAAGCTACTGCTTGATCGATGTGTTGGCGCATCATATCAGGCGGATTAGGAAGGCCTGAGGCTCCTGCCTGATAGTTGCCTGCTTGCTGATTCGCGCGGTGCCAACAAATCGCTCAAGCGGTTGTCACGGGGTTGCATGTGACGCTTCGCGTCCCCCGCAACCCCGCGCCACCGCTTAGCTCCGCCGTTGCGGCTAATTGACCAATGAAACTATACTACACGGGATTGTTAGTTCATCGTTACACAAGATTGCCACAAACCCTTGTTGGACGGGGTTGGGCTGTTACTATCGAGCCGAAGCTCGATGATGATATACGGAGGCATAGATCTGATCCAAACGAGATCGTTATACACGCAATGACACCAGAACGGGCTCAAGCGGTTTTAACTTTGATTCTCGATTCTTGGACTTTACTCAACGGGATATTGCCCTCTGCCGACAACCTGACAGTGATTCCTGCGGATGACGAAGAACAGCATCAGTTGGATTCCAACTCACCCTTCAACTCAAGAGAAACCTGGAGCGCATCTGGATTCCCATTAAGTTGCCTGATCGCTCAAAGGGCCTCGATGAAGCGCAGACTCGTGTATGCGGTCGCTTTATGTCGGCAGAGTTTTGCGCTTCACGCAAACGATCTTATGGATTTGACGCCCGGCGAATTCCCGTATCAACATAGATCAATGAATCCAAGAGATCATGTTCGATTCGCATATGCCATCGTGACTGCATATGCCGTTCTGGAGCAACTTGGCCTTTCTCTTCACGGCGAATGCTTCCGAAGTGGAAAGTGGATCAAGGAGAAGCGCCAAGAACTTGAGTCAAGACTGAGACAAGCTGGAATAAACATGAGCGAACCTCTTCTTTGGACGTTACGTGGGGGAAGGACGCGTCTAGAAGCAAAACGTCCACCAACTGTCGTTCGGAAGTGTGCATGGTCCCGTGGCCAGGTCAGGGACTGTGAAGTCGATTTCGTAGATGCTATTGCTGATCTCAGGTGGTTTCGTAGTCGAGTTGCTGCTCATGACATAGATAGTTTTGCATCGGTGCTATCCGTGCACGACGTTGCCAATGCGCAAGGGCTTGCCAGGAGGGTAATACTCGAATCAATGGGGTTTAAAAAAGCGAGAATACGCGATCTTTACAATATATTCGAGAATACTGCCGAACATGGCAATCCAGCCGATCGCTTACGCTCCGGCTGATTTCTTCGTTGGCACCCAAATAGAAAATTAATAAAAACCAGGAGGTAAGAGTAAAATGAAAAATGTAATGGTAGTGATCTTTAGTTTGTTTTTTATGCTGGCAGGTTTTGATCTCTCTATGGCCGCCGATCAGGATATAAAAGGGAGCAAAGACAGCCCCCTGCTTTCGAGGATGTCCAACTTCTACATATCGGAATACAAGGACACTGAGTTCGACAGCCATATATTCATCGGCCAAAACAAAAAGAAGGTCCGCATCGAAGGCCACAAGTACTACATCGAATACCGCCTGAACAAAGGTGCGGCGGAGCCCGGAGAATTGAAAATACGCAGGAACATCGAGGACGCTTTAAAGAAGATCGGCGGAAAGGTCGTCTTCGACGATAACTTCAACAGAGTCTCCACCATCGTACTCCAAAAAGAGGGCAAAGAGACATGGGTCGAGGTCAGATCCTCTAATAAACTGTACCGGCTGTCGATAGTGGAAAAAGAGGTGATGAAGCAGGAGGTAGTGGCCGACGCCGCAGCGATGGGCAATGACATCAATACCACCGGCCACGTTTCAGTATACGGCATATACTTCGACACTGGGAAGTCAGAGATAAAGCCCGAATCCGAAGCTGCTATCTCGGAAATAGCAAAGCTCCTTAAGAACAACGGCGCACTGAAGCTGTATGTCGTCGGTCATACGGATAACGTGGGCTCCTTCGATGCCAATATGAAGCTGTCGAAAGACCGCGCGGAGGCGGTAGCAAAGGCCCTGACCGGCAAACACGGGCTTGCTGCAGCGCGATTGAAGCCCTATGGTGTGGCCTCCCTTTCACCCGTCACATCGAACGACACAGAAGACGGAAAGGCGAAGAACCGCCGGGTGGAATTGGTCAAACAGTGATAACAAAAACAGAGAATTGGGAACGTTGTCACGCGGGCTGCATAGCTATTAGGAACGATAAGACCCAATGGAGGGAACAATCTTATCTAGAAAATTACTAAGTGCCAACAAGCCACTTCAGCGGACGCGCAAAAAGCGGCGTGCCGCTGAGTTACTGGTTGCCGCCGCGCTACGCGCGACGGCAACGGCGGAGCTAAGTTTCAGCTCTTTATTGGCGCTATGATCATCTAAGCCAGTTGTGATCGTAAAAAAAGGGGAAATAGTTGCCTTGCGCGCTGATTCGCACGGCGCCAACAAATCGCTCAAGACGGTCGGCACTTCACCTGCACAGTCTGTTTCGCAGCCCAGCAGGCTCGTGCCGACGCTTAGCTCCGCCGTTCGCTAAAGAAAAAAATGAAATGATTCGTACCCCATGATATAATTCCTACAATATAATTTTGACGGAGGTATTCAAAAATGACGAGAGAGTTCAATGTGGTAATAGAAAGGGATGAAGACGGCTATTTTGTTGCCTCTGTCCCCGAGTTGAGAGGATGCCATACACAAGCTAAATCTCTTGATGTGCTAATGAGGCGAGTGAAGGAAGCTATACAGCTATGTCTTGAGGTTGAGGACCCCGTATCAAACGAATTTATTGGCATTCAGCGTGTGGCCATCTCCTTATGAGTATATTTTCTTCAGTCACTGGTTCCCAACTTATCAAAGCCCTTCGGAAACTTGGTTTTGAAATGATCCGTACGAAGGGTAGTCACAATTTCTTGTGCCATCCAGACGGCAGGAGTACAGTGATACCAGTACACCGCGGCGAGACGATTGGGCGTGGACTCCTTGCTCAAATCCTGCGAGATTGCGAACTTTCCCGGGATGATCTCCAGAAAATACTCTAATCGATCAAAACCTTTATTCGATACCAGACAGCACGCATCGAGACTGCCAATCACTGAAGAGATACCGCATTGATTAACCATTCCAAATTCGGACGAATCATCACCTCATCCCGAAAGATGTCGAGGTGTGGGAATATGACAATAAATTAGGAACAGCAAAGAAGATCAAGTAACAAGCGAACAGTTCAATCCAGCCGACTCGTTACACTCGCGGCTGATTTTTTCGTTGCCGCCGCGCTGCGCGCGACGGCAACGGCGGAGCTAAGCTACCGCTTAGCTCCGCCGTTATGCGAATTGAAGATATAGAAAAAGTGTGATAGGCAAAGCGAATGAAAATTCGCGATATAATTAAAATGCTTGAAGAAGATGGTTGGTATCTGGCCAGGACTCGTGGAAGTCACCAACAATACAAACATTCTACAAAACCAGGCCTTGTAACCATCGCAGGAAAACATGGTGACGATCTGGCAACAGGAACTTTAAACAGTATATTTAAACAGGCAGGGCTAAAAAAATGAATCGCTATTTAATTGTTATAGAAGAAACTAAAACAGGGTTTTCAGCCTATTCCCCCGATTTGGACGGCTGTATTGCAACCGGAGCAAACCGGGATGAGGTAGAACAAAAAATGAAAGAGGCTGTAATGTTTCATCTTGAAGGATTAAAAGAAGAGCATCTTACCATTCCAACGCCTCATAGCTTTTCTATCTATCTCGAAATCTCGGCATAACCAATCAATCCAACCGATCGCTGCGCTCCGGCTGATTTCTACAGTTGGACGAATATAAAAAAGATGAAAATCAAGAAAAAGGCAACATTGTTGTCTATACTCAAGCGTTCATTGGAAATAACATTAAAGACAGGAGAATAACCATGAAAAAAGAAGCAGTTCCATTAGTAGTAATGATGGTTATCTTCATAATCATTAGTTGTGGTAAAACAAATGATAATCCGGTCACCCAGCACGTGGGCTGGGCCATCGGCAGGGATGCAACCGACACGGCGGTCATCGTGCACACGGCCGATAGTGGGCTGACCTGGCAAGTGCAGGGCGACTCGTCAGCATGGACGGGCCTGGACGGCTGTGATATCAGCGCGGTGGACGAT
This sequence comes from uncultured delta proteobacterium, assembly GCA_963754515.1. GTDB lineage: Bacteria > Desulfobacterota > Syntrophia > Syntrophales > Fen-1087 > JAPLJM01. The sequence goes on from CAVWGC010000001.1 coordinate 162,172, forward strand.
CAGACTGCGTGGGCGGCCCTTGGCAGCGGCCCTGCAGAAACGAGGGGCTCTATCTTGCACACAACCGACGGCGGTGCTACCTGGGTCACTCAGACCATCCCGGTCGGTCTCGCTGGCGGGATCAAAGGAGTGAAGGGGCTTGGCCGCAACGAAGCCTGGGCCGCCTCGCTGGGCGGCACCATCCTGCACACCACCGACGGCGGCGCCACCTGGAACGTCGTGCCCCATCCCACAGCACCCATCACCCAGGTGAACCGGATGGATGTGCTAGGCACGAACGTCTGGATCGCCGATGCCGACACCGGGGGTGCCGTGGTCCACACGCAGGACGGCGGCCTCACGTGGCGGGCCGAGTACCTGCCGAATGGCGACAGTCCGCTGACCGTACATGCCTTCAGTCCGTTGGTCGTCTGGGGTTCGGGAAGCGATCTCAAACAGAATCCAACCTTTTACCGGACGGGGAACGGGGGCGACCTGTGGGCCAAAGTCATTTCGACGGGTGGCCTGGATCACCTGGATGATGTCTGCGCCGCCAGTCCAGACGACGCCTGGGGCGTGACGAACGGCAATGGCGTAAATGGCAATATCTGGCGTGTTCACGTGTCCGCCGATGGGACGCCGGAGGCGAAAAACGTCTCACCACCCGAACTGACAGGCTACACACCGGGCGGTATCACCTGCATGGACACGAGCGTGGCATGGGTTGTCGCCCAGAAGGGAGGAGCCTCTGACGCAACAAAGCCGCTGGGCATCATCCTGCACACGTTGGACGGCGAGCACTGGGTGCAGCAGATGGCGCCCACGCAGGTCAGATACTGGAAGGTGTCTTTTGTCGGCGCACGGCGGTAGTTCCAGAGGAGGAGTTCCAGTGAGAAGTAAACTCGCTCGTGGAAAGCTCCTGTGCAGCCTGCCGCTGCCACCCCGGGCGCGCTCTGGTCGGCAGTGTGCCACCACCTCCGCAGCTAGGCAAAATTAAATAACCACCAGGTAATACACCTTATGAAATTAATGACATAAAAATAAAATGAATCCCAACAAGGTCAATCCAGCCGATCGCTACGCTCCGGCTGATGTTGCGTCGTTGGGCTGAAAACGGGGAAAGGGAGGAGGATTGAAGAGATGAGTGACAAAGTTGCGCAAAGGACAGGGATCAGCGCTCGAGCCTTAGCATCAATGGCTTTATTTTGCGCAGGCGTGTGGTTAGTTCCTTCCGGCATAGCACTCCATTTTGCCTCACACGAAGGCGCCACCATGTGGAACCACCTGTTCATGACCATGCACAACACCGCTTCCTTCTTCTTCTTAGCAGCGGCTGTAGTCCATGTGATTCTGAACTGGAAGGTTCTGACCCACTACGTGAACGCCAGGGTTGGAGAGTATATGCGGTTCAAGCGAGAGCTGTTGATTGCAGTCCTGGGCGTATCCGGATTTGTGCTGTTGGTGGCGTCCCATGCGATCCAAATCCCATAAATGAGGAACAAGGGGTTCGCTATTGGCATCGGACAAGAGATAAAGACGAATCATTGCCCAACAAGTCCATTCAGCGGATCGCCGGGTTGTCCGGCTCCCGCTGATTTCTACGTTACACCAAAAGAACACAAAATTAATTTGATTCCCTTTTCTTTGGTATGATATAATGGAATACCAATAAAAGAGGTTAATTATGGGAAAAGCAAAAATAGCAATTACATTGGACGCCGAATTTATCGGTGAATTGGATAGACTGGTCGAGGAGAATTATTTCCAAAATCGCAGCCAGGCAATCCGTGATGCTGTACGCGAAAAACTCGCCAGAATGAAGCGCAGTCGGCTATCTCTTGAATGCGCAAAACTCGATCCGAAATTTGAAAAAGCTATGGCGGAAGAAGGATTAGCTGAGGATGTGAGCCAATGGCCAGAATATTGAGAGGTGAAATCCGGTGGGCGGATTTGAATCTCGTGCGAGGTCATGAACAAGCAGGCTTGCGCCCTGTGCTTATTCTGAGCCACGACATTTTTAATGAACGCTCAGGTACAGTTATAGCCATGGCTATCACAAGCCAACCACAAAAAGCTGGATTCCCACTAACCCTTGAACTGAAGTCTGCAAATTTACACAAGAAATCATGGCTTAAAATCAGTCAAATCCGAACCCTGTCCGTAGAAAGAATAGGGAAAGTCATTGGTAGAGCATCTCTTGAAGAGTTGAATCAGGCCATTGAAGGGTTGAATGAAATTATTGCGTAATCGGGTAGCCGGGGGTTTTTCTCCCCCAGCCCCCACACCACCCGGCATGCGGGTCCGCACCGGGCGGTTCACAGAGATTACCGGGCCATAGCCGGGTAGTGAATGTGAACCCACAGCTCTTTGACTGACAGAAGCCCTTGATCCTTGAGCCCATCGTTGGTCATGCCCGTTTGCGTCGACGGCGTCCGGGATAGTCGCCGCGGCCCTTTACGGCTTATGGTCACAGAGATGGCCACATGGAGCGACGCTCCCAGATTGCGAAGCTCCCGCACTTTGGTTCCGCCCTTGCCTTCGGCTGGTACTTGTGTCAATGTACATGACATTGACAGGATTCAGATACAGGGGACTTGACAAAAATTGCCGGTCCCCGGCCCGGCAGGTTATTTCCGGTGTTCGGTGGTAACCATGATCTGGAAAACGAAGTAAATGACTAAGAAGAAACTGGCATTGATGATGGAGTGGTTTCGGCCTGCCGGCATAGGACTTGCCATTTTTTTCGCCTACTACTTTGGCCATGATGCCATATCACAATTTCATATTCTGGGGCCATGCGTAGTCATGCTCATGTCGGGCACGGTGGCCTTTGAATCTCTGATACTAGGAGAAGTGGCCTCTGAGAAGATCGGCTACGAACCTGATCGTGCTTATCAAATTCAATCGGGTTTGGCCAATGCTGCCACAGCCATCACGGCCTTGCTTGTCTACGTGCTTGATTGGGGGCGATATGCAGATGCCACCATCGTTACAGCGATGTTGATGTTCTTTACTTTCTCGGCTGCAAATCATGTCGCTACAGCCATCATGGAACGGAACTTGAAACTTGTCAATATACTTCGTCCAGCCATGACGTTGTTATTGCTTTGTTTCCTGCTTCCCCCCATGATCAGAGCGCTCACTCCGTAAAGCTATGCACAGTATGTATGACAACAGAACCCGAACCAATAAATCCACCGGACGCTCGCTTCCCGCGCCGGTGATTATTACGTGCGCAGAAGATGAGAAGGCACCTCTATAATCCCGGAACATATCTTTTCCTGATGTCATGGTGGATTACGCCATTCTTCATCGCTGCGGTCAGGTCTTACTCGGTTCTTGACAATATAAAGTCATACCTTCCGTTCTTCGTCGGGTTCGTTGTTTTTGCTGCCGCCGGTTTCCTTCTTGGCTTTCTTGATTTCAGACTCGGGTTTTGGGGCCGATACGGTTTTTGGAAACGCTACATCATTCTTGTCGGAAGCTATGCTGCGGCGACTATGTGCGTCCTATTGCTTACCGTTACGATGGACTATTACGGACTGATTAGCTACTTTGGTGGCGATGCGGCCGGTAGTTTTGGAATGTGTTACGTTCCATCAATAATATTTTATGCGGTCGCAGGATGTATCTTGTGCATTGTTTTCAAGGCTTTCAGAACGTATGAACGAAAGACGTTATCCGAACGAGACCAGCGCAACCGCTCGTGATAGGTTTGGCGTTCGCAAATGAAGGTAATCAACCATGAAGAGAAGAATCAACACACTGCTGCTTATCGGAATCATTGGTACAGCCACGTCCGGCTTCCAGTTTGCCACCATTTATGGACAGGTGATATGGGGCGATAAGAATATTTGGTGGACGCCGTCATCTATGGCCTTACCGCTTCATGTAACGGCGGAAGAGTTCCAGATATCGTTGAACGGAGAGCAGTTGCAAGATCATCTTGGTCGAGGTTCATTGTCGGCTATTGACAAAGCGGGACAATCGTATCGGGTGGCTCCTAATGATATTAAAGTGCGTCTGAACAACTGGAATAAAACCAGAGCATCAATACTGCACGGGGCAGTTTTTGCTGCGTTATTACTTGGTTGTTCACTCACCTTCCTTGTTCTTGGAATTTTGCAACTGGCCAGGAGAGAAGAAACCCGCGAACCAGGCGCTTCAGCGGACGCGGTAAAACTGCGCCGCTGATTTTTTCGTTATGAAAAAATATCCTTGATTTTAGAATCATATTGGCCTATATTTAGGCCATAAAACAAGCCAATATTAGGAGCTTCATTATGAAAACAATTTCAATTTCAAATGATATCGTCCCAATCGCCGAATTTAAGACAAGTATCTCTAAGTGGTTCAAAAGCCTCAAGAATACGGGACATCCCTTGATTATTACACAGAATGGCAAACCGGCCGGGGTTCTATTATCACCGAGTGACTACGACGAACTGGTATATAAAAAGTCTTTGCTTGATTCCATTGGCAGAGGAATATCGGATGCCGATTCTGGAAGAACTTACTCGACTGAAGAAATTAAGGGAATATTTGCTTCTCAAAGGAACAAGAGATAACCTCGAATGAAAATAATATGGACACAAGAGGCTCTCGATCGATTAACCGAAATTGAAGATTATATTTCTAAAGATAGCCCGGAACGAGCTTTTAAATTTATCGATCAACTTATTGAACATACATTTCCATTGTCTGACCAACCACGCTTAGGCCGGACCGTTCCGGAAATTGCCAATCCTAATGTAAGGGAGTTGATATTCAAGCGGAGCCAGGTAATGAAAATTCGCGATATAAAATGAAGCTCCCCGCCGCAAGCAGTGGGGAATTTACCCTGAGAGATTAAATTTGAGGAGACAAAAATGAGAAGAATATCCATTATAGCGATCCTTGCCTGTGTGATTCTTGCGAGTTGTGCTCCGGCAAATATCGTTGCTTCCAAGTGGGACTCTGGTGTAAGTGGCACAAACGCGCAAACGCGATGCGAGCAAGTAGATATGAGAAGCAAACCTGATATGGATAGTATTTTTGCCAAATACGATGGGTGGAAACTGGTTTATATATCTGAATACACAACCGGGAATAGAATCGGAACCGATGCTGCTATCTGCTTTGAGCGTGCGAAATAATTCTTAACGAAGCCATCAACCAAATTGCCATAATAAAAAAGCAGCGGCAAAGAAAAAAGGGCCCTAAATCTCGATCTTCCGGGTGACATCCGCTTTAATCCGGTTGACCGCATCCATGAGTGCGGAAAAGACATTTTCCCGGAAATCCCCGGCCACCACAACAAACATGACATCTTCGCCCGGATAGAGCTTGCCCTCGCGGATTTCCACGAGAACATCGATAATCCCGGGGCGCTGCCGGATATCATCCATGATGTGCTGCAACTGCTGCCGGTCCACCTGGACCGTCAACTCCGAAACGGGCCTGCCGTCGCGCGACGTTGACCGCACCACACCGTTATGGCTGAGAATCATGCCGACCTTCGGATAGTCAGGATGCATTTTGACTTTGTCGATCATTTCCTGTAAATTCATTCAAACCTCCAGATCGGAAAAGGGCGTTTACTTTTACCATTGAAAAGATGACTCAATGAGAAGACGATTTAAATCAGCCAAGCTTCAGCGGATCGATGACATCCTCGAAAAAACCCTGAGGAAATATCACATTCCCCTGAAAACGGAGGATCGACGCCTCCGGGACCCCTGGGTACAGGCAGTCGGTCCTCGTATCGCCGCCCAGACAAAGCCGGACTGCATAAAAAAAGCCGTTCTTTTTGTCAAGGTTGCAAACTCAGTCTGGATGCAGCAACTGCATTTCATGAAGCAGGATATCCTTGAGAAATTCAACCATCAGCATCAAACAGAACCGGTCAAGGATATTTTCTTTGCCATTGGAGAAATTGCTGCTCCTGCAGCAGTAAAAACAGATCAGGTTTATAACGCCGACGACATGCCTGCCTTGAAAGCCCGCGACAAAAAAATGATCGAAAAAAGTCTCTCCGCTATTGCTGATGAGGAATTGCGTGATATCCTGAAGAGAGCCATGACCAAGGAAGTTATCCGGCGGCGGATGATGGAAAAGCAGCAAGATCGCTGAAAATCCGCTGCATGGCCTGTGTGTATGCGCCCCCATCCTCGTAAATGAAAAGAGGGGGCATGACCTTCATCGTTTCATTCCCCCCCTTTAAGCCTTCAACGAGCAAAAACTGCCCATCGGAAGACGGACTTGAGTAAACCGGCGCCATTCGTTTGGGCTCCAGCCGTAGCGCCCGCATTCGGCTGAACAGTTTCACGGCCCGCGATGCAGGATAAATGACAAAGACACGACCATTCCTTACCAGGCAATGGACCGCCGCCGCGAGAAAGTCATCAAGCGTTGCCTTTAATTCATGCCGCGCGATCGCCTTCTCAATATTCGGATTCATGCGACCGGAATGCATCCGGCGATACGGCGGATTAAAGGTGACGGCGTCAAAAGAACCGGCGTCAAAAAGCGATTTTATCTGCCTGATGTCGCCATGGATAAATTCGACACGGTCGGCCACCTGGTTCAGGATCGCACTGCGTCTGGCCATATCAATCAAATCGTCCTGGATGTCCAGACCGGCGATCCGGCCGCAGGGCCATCTTTTTGCCAGGATCATCGGAACAATGCCGCCCCCCGTTCCCAGATCAAGGACATGATCGCTTTCTTTGAGGTTGATAAAATGGGAAAGCAGCAGGGCGTCGATGGAAAAGCGGTGTCCCTTTTCTTTCTGAATGATTTTTAATTTTCCCTCGAGAATCTGATCAACGGTCTCCCCGGTGTTGATCACCACAGGAATTGACATTTCCGCGCCCATCTCTTGTTGTCAGTCAATGCGATGCACAAAGATTCCGCTTCGTAATTTCGGCTCGAACCAGGTGGATTTCGGCGGCATTATAAGGCCGGCATCCGCGACATCCATGAGCTGGGCAAGTGTCGTGGGATAAAGTGAAAAAGCCACGGCGTAATCTCCTGAATCCACCCTTTTTTCAAGCTCATCCATGCCCCGGACGCCGCCGACAAAATCGATTCCGTGGTCCGTCCGCGGATCGTGAATGCCCAGCACCGGTTCCAGAAGATGATCCTGAAGAATCGCTACATCAAAAAGGCGCATCGGATCATTGCAATCAAGGATATCTCTTTTCGCCTCCAGCCTGAACCATTGTCCCCGCAGGTACATGCCGAATGTGTGCATCACTGTCGGCTTTCTTTGCGTGAAGTCCGGGGTGATATGGAATTTTATCTTGATTTTGTTCAGAAATTCATCTTGCGTGAGGCCATGTAAATGACGCACGACCCGGTTGTAATCCAGAATCCGGAGCTGATTATCAGGGAAAAGCGTCGCCATGATGAAATGATAGGGCTCGTCGCCGCGATCCGCCCGATTCTGCTGCTTCTTCATCCTGCATACCGCGGCGGCGGCCGCCGCCCGGTGATGACCATCGGCAATATAGAGGCTTTCGATCTGTGCAAACGCCTCCTTCAGGAAATCAACGTCCTGGTCCTTCTTCAGTGCCCAGACCCGGTGGATAATCCCGTCATCCGCCGTAAAATCATAGATCGGGCGCTCCCGGATGATCATGGCCACCATATCATCAATGGCCGGCAGGCTGCGATAGATCACAAAGACCAGACCAGTCTGCGCATGAACGGCGGCAATATGCCGGGTTCTTTCCTTCTCTTTATCGGGGCGGGTCTGTTCATGCTTCTTGATTCGCTCTGCCTCATATTCAGCGACGCTGATGCCGGCAGTGATCCCATATTGCACATAATCTCCCATCTGCTGGCTGTAGATATAAAACCGGGGGACTTCTTCCTGAATCAACACACCCTGATTTATCAAGCGCTGTAGATTGTCCCTGGCCGTCTGAAAGACACGGTCGTCCGTCATGTCAATGCCCGGCGGCAGATCAATTTCTGATTTTTCCACACGCAAAAAACTCAGGGGGTTGCCGGAGGCCATTTTAACCGCCTCGTCCCGGCTGAGCACATCATAGGGAGACGAGGCGACAGCACTGACAAATGCCTCTCTCGGACGCAACACCCTTAACGGGACAACCAAAGCCATAGCAGGACTCCAAATACCCTAGTGTTTATATTTTGCGAACTCGCAAAAAGTCGAAAAATGCGCCGCGATGGCTGCGTAAAATTTCCGCAGGCAAGGCGCACAAATCATGAGGAATGAGGCGTACTTTTACGTACGCCGCAATGACGAAGGATGCAGGGCAACGCAGCATCCGGACTTTTTACGCAGTCGTCATATTTTGCTTGCGAGTTTCCTAACATACTGACATATTCAACGCAACGGAAAAGCAATAACCGGCCGGTCATTTTCAATGCAAAGGTGACGATCATGTCTTCGACGCGTGTCTTTATTCATGGTCTTGAAAGCACAAGCCATGGTACAAAAGGCGAATTTTTCAGGAATAAATATCCCGACATGATCCTTGAGGACTATACCGGCCCGCTGGATCGGCGTATGGATAAACTGAATCGACTCCTGCTGAACAAAACCGATCTGGCCCTGGTCGGATCCAGCTACGGCGGACTCATGGCCGCTATCTACGCCTGTCAGCACCCGGAGACCATCAGAAAGCTGGTCCTTCTCGCCCCGGCCCTGGACCTGACTGACTTTGAGCCCTATCTGACCCATCGCATTGACATCCCCGTGGTGCTCTATCATGGCCGTCTCGACGATGTCGTCCCGCCGGAGGCTGTACAGATCATTGCGCGGAAGGTTTTCAGCAATCTCGACTACCATGCCGTGGATGATGATCATTCGCTCCATCATACCTTCAGCGGCATGGCATGGGACGACTTGCTCCATATTTGAAAATGGGCGGTTGGAAGTCGGCAATTGCCCATTGACGGCAGGCTTCATCAGTGCTATGTTAGCGGCAAGGTCGTAAAGTCATGGTCCCTTCTTTCCCTTATTATGCATATTTTCGATTTTATTAACCTTTCAATGAATCATGAGGTGAAACATGGATGAACGCCGGCAGGCCGGATTCGATAACGCGCCGCCCTTTGCGGAATGGCTGAAGACCAGCAACGATTTCTTGTCATCATGGATGAAAATAGTAAGCGCCATGCCTGCTGCCGCGCCGGAGAAAGGGGCAAAAAGCCGTTCCGTCGAATCATGGGAGGCCGCCATGAAGATGTGGCAGTCGCTGTCGTCCGCAATGAGCGAGCAGGAAACCGCCGATGCCGTTTTCAAGGGAATGGGCACGCTGCCGGATGTCTTCATGAAAATCGCGGAGGCGACATGGGATGCCTGTTTTGAAATGCAGAAAAAAACCATTCAAAGGGCCGGCAAGATCGGGCAGCGAGTCGAGGCTTATCAGTTTGACAGTGTCGATCAGGAGATGTTCAAGGCTCTCAAGGAAATCTACGAACAGGAACTGAAACAATTTTTCTACACCCCGCAGTTGGGCCTGACCCGGTCTTATCAGGCGCGTTTCAACCAGTTTCTCGACAAGCATAATCTGATGCATGTTGTCGCCATGGAGTTCCTTTCAGTCCTTTACCTCCCCTTTGAAAAATCGTTCAAAGTCGTGCAACAGCAGCTTGAAGACCTGGCCAAGGAAGGGAAACTTCCCAGGGAGACAAAGGAATATTACAACATGTTCATCAAGATCCTTGAAGGCCACTATATGACGCTCTTCAAGTCACCGGAATATAAAAAAACCCTGTCGGATCTGTTCAATCATCTGTCGGAGTTTATCATTTCCAAAAACGAGGTACTGCAGGATATGCTGCAGGCTCTGCCGGTGCCGACGCACAAGGAAATGGATGAGCTATACAAAGATCTGCATATTTTGAAAAAAAGGGTTAAATACCTGGAAAGTCAATTGCCGAAGGCATCAAGGTCATCCGAACGCCTTGAAAGGAGGCCGAAGCGATGAGTCAATCAAAAATTCCACTCGACCTCATTTTGGCAAATCTTGCTGAAGATGCGGAAAAGGCGCAGTCAAGGGCGACAAGGGCATCGGACGTCCTGCTGGGTCCGCTGTCTTCCGAAATCGCCGTAACCCCCTATGACGTTGTTTATGAAGAAGACCGCATCAAACTCAAGCATTACCGACTCGAAGGCGATCCCCAGCTCAAGACGCCGCTCCTGGTCATATACGCTTTGATCAACCGGGAAACCATGCTGGATCTCCAGCCGGATCGCAGCGTGGTCAAAACGTTTCTGAAAGAGGGCATTGACCTGTATATGATGGATTGGGGCTACCCCACGCGCAAGGACCGCTATGTGACCATCGACGACCATGTCAACGGTTATATAAACAGTGCGGTCGATCTGATCCGGGAAAAACATGGCCTCAAGAAGATCAATCTGATGGGGATCTGCATGGGTGGCTCTTTTTGCGTCATGTATGCGGCCCTGCACCCCGAGAAGATAAAAAATCTCATCACCACGGTGACGCCGACCAATTTCGATACCGATACGGGCCTGCTGCATGTCTGGATGAAAAACATCGACGTTGACCGGCTGGTGGATACATACGGCAACATTCCCGCGGATTTGATGAATTTTGGTTTTCTGCTGCTGAATCCGGCGCGGCTCATGATTGACAAATACGTCGGCTTCTTTGAAAATATGGACAACAAGTCATTCGTGGAAAATTTTGTCCGGATGGAGAAATGGATCTTCGACAGTCCGGATGTCCCCGGCGAAACCTTCCGGCAGTTTATCAAAGACGGTTACCAGAAGAACCTGCTGATCCAGAGCAAGATGGAACTCGGTGGGCGCCTGGTGGAGCTCAGAAATATCACCATGCCCGTCCTGAATTTTTATGGCATGTTCGATCACCTCGTTCCACCGGCCGCCTGTGAAATGCTGATTGAGAAAATCGGCAGCACGGACAAGGAAAACGTCAGTCTGGATACCGGCCACATCGGAATCTATGTGAGTTCCAAATGCCAGCGTGAATTTGCACCAAAAATAGCCCGATGGCTCAAGGAAAGGGACGATCCGGAGGAGGCCGTCGCAGCCAAAGACGCGCCTGTAAAAACGATTGCACGGACGGCCGGGAAAAAGCCGGCGCCTCCCGCAAGGAAGACCGGAAAAATCAAACCCTCCGGCGCCGTTATCAAGGCAAAAAAGAGGCGACCGCCGATTGCGGCAAAACCGCAGGCGACCGTGAAAAGGATGGCCGTGAAGGGAAGGCCGTCGCTGACCCAGGTGATTTCTGAAACGCTATAGGAGAAAAACCATGACCGCAAAAAACGACTATTTTGAGACTATTACCAGAATTTCGCGAGCCCTCGGGACCACCTTGAACTCGGATGAAATTCTGGGCCTGATCGTGAAAAGCGCCGTGGAAACTATGCAGGGAAAAGCAGCCAGCCTGTTTCTGCTGGATGAAGAAAGGGGAACTTACGTCCCCGTCGCCCAGACCGGACTGTCAAAAAAATACGTCCACGCGGGATTGGACCATGTCCGGAATGAAATGCCCGACCTGATGCATAAAGGCTATATCCACTATCTGGATGCAGCCACAGATCCGAAAGCGGCTAACCGCGAGATGAAGAAAAAGGAGGGCATCGCTTCCGTGCTCGTCGTGCCGGTTATGGTCCAGGGGCAAATGATCGGTACGCTTTGTCTGTACACCGCGACAGCCAGAAAATTTTCTAAGCGCGAGGTCGAGTTTCTGACGGTACTGGCTGAACACGGAGGGATGGCCATCGAACATGCCCGGCTCGTCGCCAAACTCAGAGATAATAACCGAATGTTTCTCAATCTGGCCGCCAGCATCAATGCAAGCCTGGATCTGAAGGACATCCTGCAGGCGCTCACGACCGAGGTGGCAAAGGCCATCGGCGTCAAGGCGGCCACCATTCGCCTCCTCGACGAGGAGCGCGCGAACCTGAAACTCGTCGCCAGTTATGGCCTCAGTGAAAAATATTTGAATAAAGGCCCCATCTCCGCCGAAAAAAGTATTGCCGAGGCCCTCACGGGAAAGCCGGTCGTCGTTAAGAATGCTTCGGCTGACAAGGGGGTTCAATACAAACAGGAAAAAAAGGAAGAGGGGATCGTTTCCATCCTCTGCGTTCCCATTAAAGCCAAAGAAGAGATCATCGGCGTGCTGCGTCTTTACAGCGCGACCCCGCGTGATTTTACCGAAGATGACATCATGCAGGTCACGGCGCTGGCCTACCAGGGAGGGTTGGCGATCCAGAATGCCAGCCTTTACCTGATGCTCAAAAGCGATATGAATGAACTCAAAGAAGAAATCTGGCGTCACCGCTGCTGGTTCTGATAGACCAGACGAACGGCGCCACGGTTGCCCAGAGGATGACCGAAACGCAGAGTGTTGAAATTATTAAAGATGATATCGAGGCGGCAAGGAGGAGGCGACAAGGCGTATTGTACATACGTTGAGGAGGCCGACGAGGCTGCAAACATAGGTGGCGCTTTGATTTAGAATTGGAATAACGTCGGCTGTATCACAGCGTTGTTCGTTAAGGGTGACCCGTAAAACACACGAAAGACGTGATCCGTTTCACGAGATACGCTTCACAAGATACGCCGCTTTCGGGGTGTTGTCACTTGGATTTTGAAGGCCGCTTCTTCTGGAACGCCTGCCCCGTGGCCTTCATCATCTCCTGGAACTGATTCGTCTGCTTTTTAAGCAGGTTCTGCAGTTCCCGCACCGTTTCGTTTGATTCCAGGCCCTTCTCACCCAGAACTTTTCTTAACTGCCCGATGGTTTGTTCCTGTTCGGAGATCTTCTGTTTCAGCGCTTCGCACTCCTGCTTGAGGGCTTCATGCTCCTCGCGGGGCGCCGCGTCAAAAAGACGAAGATAGTCCCGGAAGGACTGCTGAAAGGACTGCATGGCCTTTTCATAGAGCTTCAGGTATTCATCCCCACCCTTTTCGACGCTGTCCAGACCGTAGATCTGACGAAAAAGCGCCGACAGGCTGTCGGAACCGCCAAGCCCCCCTCTCAGCCACTTGCTGAATTCGTCTTTCTGCCGCTGTCCTTTGGCGATATTGAGGAATAGTCGGCCCCAGAATTCAAGAAAATTTGTATCCATGAATTGCCCTCCGAGTTCATTTTGTGACCTCATAAGGTCTTGCCTGCATCCTCCAGGTCGAGCTGAAAGCGGACAGGACCGCGGTAGGCGCCGAACCGTTTATGCAGGGCGCACTCCGTCTCCGGATGGGACCACGATGTGGCGATGGCGCCATGACCCTTGGGAAAAACGGCGATTTCAACATCTACAAAATCAAGGGGAGCAACAGCTGCGGCCTGATCAACCAGGTCATCCTTCTCCGCATAGCAGAGGAGCCACTTGATTCCCTTTTCCTGAATTCCTTTGAAATTCAACTTTTTACCGAACAGCTTCACAGGAAGCGTCCCGTCCTTTTCAACAGGAATGGTGTAAGAATCAAAACTGAGTTTGGTGATGCCTTCCGGCAGGTCATTACGGTCATAGATCAGCCAGTAGTTCATGGCCGCAGCGGTTGAGCTGATCTTGACTTCCTTGCCTGCTGTTCCTTCCAGGTTCATCAAATCCCTGTAAAAGGTCACAAACGAAAATTCCTTTTCCATGCTTTTGAGCTTATAAACCCAGCTCATGACCTTCCCGTCGACAATCCGATGACCGCTCGGCATGTCCTTCATGGCGTACCCCAGGTCACGGAAGCGGGAGGGCAGATGCTGCATGTATTCCACGAGGGCAACGCTTCGGGTGCCGTCCATAGGCGCCACACAGGTGATCAGGGCGTCAACCAGTCCATCCAGCTCACCCGACAAAATGTCCAGAACGGCCATGTATCCCCCCTGGCAGAAGCCGTTGAGCGTCACTGCCTTTCCGTGCGCCTGCATCACCCGCTCACAGAAAAATCTCGTGTCAAGGGCGTCATCCTCACCGGTCATAACCTGTACCGCGGGCGTCGTCTCAATATCCTTCATCACGCGGATGTAAGTTGGTATGCCGTGATTGGCGTAGGCATGGACATAACTCTTCTGTTCGCCCGGAAGCAAGGCCAGGATATTCGGACCCAGAACATAGGGCGGCAGGATCACGATGGGCTTGCCCCCTTTTCGGACCTTGATACGCTTGTCCTGAGGGAGAACCTGATAGAGAATAAATCGATCCGTTTCTGCTGTTTTTTTATAGCTGCCGTCATCGAAATGCAGTCCATACTGAGGCTTGATCGCCCGGATGGCTTCAGGGTAACCGTACACCAGCAGATCCAGTTGTCGCGCTTGCGCGGCGGTATAGTCCTTGAAATTGAATCCCTCCCGGTCAAAAAAGGTATTCGTCAGGGCCTGCAACGCCTTGGCGCCCCCCCGGAGGCTGAATTCGTGCATGCTTTTGAGTGAACCCGTCAGGCCTTTTTCGGCGACCTGGAGATTGAACTGCAATAACTCCAGATAATCCATCATCGTTTCGAGCGGCGGTGTTTGCGTGAGTTTCTGCTTTTCCAGAGCCGTGAAGGAATTGGCCGCGGTCCAGTAGGGAATCATGAAATCATGCAGATAAGCCAGAATTCCGAGCAGAAATAACTGGCCGGCTTTCAGAGCGTCCAGGGTTACTTCCGCTGTATTTTCCCGGTTTGCTTTTTCCAGATCACCGAAGGATGAAATCAAACGCCCGTAAGAATAGGTCACATCGTTTAGATAGACGGGAATATTCAACCAGTAATTCTGATTCGTTTTCAGGGTCTCAAAAGTGGCCTCCGTCAATCTGGAATTGACTTCGGCCACTTTTTCATGACATTCAGACACAATGCAAGAAGGGCGGCCAGGAATATGGGGAAAGATCATACATCTGCTCCGAAGTAATCCTGACAGATTCACGTTTTTTTCGGCTTGTCATAGCCCGCAAAAAAATCCTCCACCTTTTTGTAATTCTCATCCACGGCGGCCCTGAAATCTACACGACCTTTCTTATAGGCCTTGAGCCAGTCGTTGATCGCCTTTTTTCCCTCTGCGGGAACCAAGGGCGCCTGGTCCAGATACATCGCGACCATTTTTTCCGTCTGCTCCTGCAGAACGATCATGGCGTCAAAGGTGTTGTCAAAAGCGGTCTTGTTGAATTGAATCATCTGCTTTGCAATCTGCTTGGGATCCATTTTGTTTCTCCTTTCTTCTGGTTGCCTGATCTCGAGATTCATTCCCGAGATGCTTGCCATTTAATTGTCTATTTTGCGGTTTTGGTTTTTTCCGCTTTATCCGTGTTTGCAAAATATTCCTTAACCTTTTTGTAGCTTTCATCAACGCTGGTTTTGTAAGCGTCCCGCCCCCGTTTATAGGTCTTGACCCACTCGTTCACAGCCTCTTTCCCCTCTTTGGGAAACCAGGGCGACTGTTCCAGAAAAAGACCCACCATCTTCTCCGTCTGTTCCTGTAGAATCATTGTGGCGTTAAAGGTGTTGTCAAATGTGGTTTTGTAAAACTCGATCATCTGTCTTGTAACTTTTGTCTGCTCCATTATTGTTGACCTCCATATTTTCTATTTTGAGCCGCACAGGTCATTAGTATAACGACAGCTTTTTATTTGTCAAGACATATTTTTGCAATGCAACATTTCTCTGTGTCAATCTTTGATGGGCATTATTATATTAAATAAATATCTTTACAAACAATAACAAATACTTAATGCCATCATAGGGTCTTCCGGGAAATGACCTTCTTTCAGACCATAAAATATTTGTTGCAATACAAACATGCGGCGTGTATATGAGCACAAAAGAGGTTTATCGCCATGAACAAAATATTGTTGCTAAAAAAATATTCAAACAGACGACTGTACGACACCGAAAAGAGCGCCTATGTCACCCTTGATCACGTCATGCAGGCAATTCGCCAGGGGCGGCGCGTAGCCGTGTCGGATGCCAAATCCGGCGAGGATGTGACTGCCTTTATTCTGACCCAGATCATCCTGGAAGAATCGCGAAAAAAAAACAACCTGCTGCCGGTTCCCCTGCTCCACCTTGTTATACAATACGGTGAAAACATTCTGAGTGAATTTTTTGAAAAATATCTTGAGCAAACCATCAAAAATTACTTGTCCTACAGGGGCATGGCCGATGATCAGTTCCGAAAATGGCTGCATCTCGGAATGGATCTGTCAACACTGACAAAACAATCCATTGCGGCACTGCCGACCTTCCGGCCATTTTTTGATGGCGCGCATGATTCGGATCCGTCAACAGTTGAGAGCCAGAAGTAATGTCTTGACATGAATCCACGCTTCCCTATAAGGAGGGGCCATGGGCGATATCTATTCCAAGAAAGTGGTTATTCACTATACGGCTGAGAACGTTGAACAGCCCATTATCTGCCAGCTTGTCAAGGAGCACGACCTTGTCTTTAATATTCTGAAGGCCCGTATCTTCCCGCGTCGGGAAGGCGTGATTGTCCTGGAACTCAGCGGTCTGAAGAAAAACTTCGATCGAGGCATCCGGTTTCTGAAGGACCAAGGCCTCAAGGTTGAACCACTTTCGAAAAGCGTCAATCAAAACATTGATAAATGCGTTCACTGCGGCGCCTGTACGGCGTTTTGCCCCACGGACGCCTTGGCCTTCGATCTGCAAACCACAAAAGTGGCGTTTGATCCGGAGAAATGCAATGGATGCGAACTCTGCGTCTCTGCTTGTCCTGTCCGGGCTATGGAAGTCGATCTGTTTTGACGGCTGCATAAAAAGCCCGGATGCTGCGTTGCGCTGCATCCTTCGTCATTGCGGCGTATACGAAATACGCCTCATTTGGATGGGGACACGACTCTGTCATGTCCCCATGCGCCTTGCCTGCGGCCTTTTTATGCAGCCGTCGTCTTTGGCCAGTTTTTCGGCTTTTAAACGAGGGTATCTTTTTAGATCAGACCGACCCATTACCCAATGGTCACAACGAACCCCAGGCGGCCTGTTATTATTTCGGACTCTTGCTGCCCTGATCCGTGTTTTTGTCCGTTTTTCTGTCTTTGCCGATCTGAAGGTTGTCCATCCCTTCGGCTAATTTCTTCCCCTTTTCGGCGATTGCCTTGCCCTTTGAATAGGCTTCTTTGCCTTTTTCAATGGCTTTTCCGGTTTCGGTTCTGGCTTTTTCCAAGGTTTCCATCATATTCCTTGGTATTTTTCGGGGATCTTTGAAATATAAATAGCCACTGACGGCGAGGAGAATCAGGAGAAACAACAAAGCCAGCTTAAGGAGCTGCTTGAAAAGGAAATAGACAATCAGCAGACCGATAAAAATGACGGC
The DNA here is from genome assembly GCA_963754515.1 of uncultured delta proteobacterium. GTDB lineage: Bacteria > Desulfobacterota > Syntrophia > Syntrophales > Fen-1087 > JAPLJM01. The sequence continues at coordinate 179,409 of CAVWGC010000001.1, forward strand.
GATGATGATCATGGGATGGGCCGACAAATTCTGCATGAGGTTATCCACGCATGACCTCCGATTAGTTGCTGGTGCATCGTACTTTGAAATCCGGGAAATATCAAATGTTTCTTTCACTTGTGTTTCTTTCACTTGACAAAACCCGGACGGGTCGTTTACATACCGGGGAAATGCATGAAAAGTTTTGCATAGTCGGCGGAAAATGGTTCGCAAGCGGCGAATCAAAGATTTTTCGTTGAGGGGGACACGACTTGTCATGTCCCCATGGCTAATTTATTGATTCAAGACATATTTAAGCATTATCAAGGGGGACATGACAGACGTCGTGTCCCCCTCAACGAAAAGGATTTTGAGACGCGGCGAAGCCATTTTTCAAAGGTCTCGAATAGGATTGCCCGTTTGAAAGCCGCCGTAGCCACGCTTGGATGCAAAGTCAACCAGTATGAATCGGCAGGAATCCTTGAAGCCCTGGAAATACAGGGTGTTGACGTGGTCAGCTTTGATCAGCCGGCTGATTACTATATCATCAATACCTGCACCGTAACGGACCGCTCCGACATCGAGTCGCGCCGGCTCATCCGGCGGGCGGCAAGAGCCAATCCGGAGGCGCAAATCATCGTAACGGGTTGTTATGCCAAACTTGCTCCCGACAACATCAGAAAAATGCCGGGGGTCGCACTGGTCACAGACCAGAAAGCCCTGATCGCAGAAGCCATTGCAACGGCGACGCCGCTTACAGAAATCACCCTGCACGCCCTCGCACCGGGTTTTTCCGATTTGTCGGCGCTAAAGCCGATTCGTTTCTTCGGCCATACCCGGGCCTTTCTTAAAATCCAGGATGGTTGCAACAGCCGCTGCCGTTACTGTATCGTCCCCTTCGCGAGGGGTCCAAGCCGCAGCATCCCGGAAATCGAGGTGATCATCCGAATTGACAAACTGCGCCATGCCGGATACAGGGAAATTGTGCTCACGGGGATTCATCTGGGCGCCTATGGGGCGGATCTGACGCCGCCCACAGATCTTTTCAGCATCGTCAAAGCGGTGACAGACCAACGCGCCGTTGAACGGCTGCGGCTGAGTTCCATTGAACCCTTGGAGATCACGGACCCGCTCATCGCATTATTTCGGCATTCCGAGGTGTTATGCCGCCATCTCCATATCCCGCTGCAGAGTGGCGACGACGGCATTTTAAGGCGCATGGGCAGGCCCTACGATCGGGAATTTTTCGCTCATCTGCTTGAAAAAATCTGGCGGGCGCTACCGGACCTGGCTGTCGGCCTTGATGTCATGATCGGCTTTCCCGGCGAGGACGAGCAGGCCTTTGAGCGCACGGTGGCATTCATTGAGGATTTGCCCGTCGCCTATCTGCATGTTTTTCCCTACTCGGAACGGGTGGGAACCGAAGCGGCTGCGATGCCCGGCAAGGTTTCCGATGGGGATAAAAAAGACCGGGCCGAACGAATGAGAAACATCGGAAAAAGAAAACGCACAGCCTTTGCGCAACGATTCATCGGCCAAATAATGGCCGTTCTGGTGGAAGGCAAACCAGACCGGAAAACCGGTCTCTGGAAAGGCTTCTCGGGCAACTATATCCCGGTTGTACTCGAGGACGGGGACGTTTCGCTGGTCAATCACATCGTTCAGGTCCGGGCGGATCGCTGCCAGGATGGACAACTCCATGGAAGGATTGTAGATGTCTGAAGAAAGAATGGCTGCCCTTGACCATCTTCAGCGGATGCTCCCCTATCGTTTCCGCGACGATTCGTTGCTGGATACCGCTTTGACCCACCGGTCCTATGTCAACGAGAATCCATCCGAACTGCGCCGCGATAACGAAAGGCTCGAGTTTCTGGGAGACGCAGTCCTTGAACTGTGTATCAGCGATCTGCTGATGAAACATTTCTCCGATTATCAGGAAGGTCAACTCTCGCAATTGCGCGCCGCGATTGTCAACGAACAACCGCTTGCGGAAATGGCGAAGTCTTTCCGTCTCGGAGACTTCCTGCTGCTGGGTAAAGGAGAGGAGACTTCCGGCGGGCGAACCAAGCCATCCCTGCTTGCCAACGCTTTTGAAGCCCTAATGGCAGCCATTTATCTGGACGGTGGGTTTGAAGAAGCCGCCGTGTTGATCAGACGTCTTTTTAAACCGCTGATCGAAGAAGGCTATCGAACGTACCGGGATTACAAGACGACCGTGCAGCAAATCAGCCAGCACGCCTTCAAGGAAACGCCGCGCTACACACTGATCCAGGAATACGGTCCGGATCATGACAAAACGTTTGAAATCCAGATATCCATTGCCGATCGCATCCAGACGACCGGAAGCGGCAAGAACAAGAAAGAAGCGGAGCAGCGCGCCGCCGAGCGGGCGATCCGGATCCTGGAAACGCTTCTTCCTGCCGGGCGGGAATGACCATGCCGCTGATTATTCCCATCTTTATCATGCATCGGGGATGTCCGCATCGCTGCACGTTCTGCAATCAACAGAAAGCGGCAGGGCCTTATCCGGAGGATATTTCAGAGTCATTCTTCCGCCGGACGGTCCTGGCTCACTTTCAATCTTTCAAGAAGAAGCCGGACGAGGTGCAGATTGCCTTTTATGGCGGCAATTTTACGGGAATGACGAAGCAGGAACAGATCCGGCTGCTGGGATACGCGAAACCCTTCCTTGAAGCAGGATGGGTCAGCGCTCTGCGTATCTCCACAAGACCCGATTGTCTTGATCGTGAGCGACTGGATTTATTGGAAGGATTCGGCGTTCATACCGTGGAGATCGGAGCTCAATCCTTTGTGGACGATGTTCTGCGGCGGACCGGAAGGGGACATACCGCCGCGGATGTGGACGCAGCCGTGCAATTGCTCAAGGCCAACGGGTTTGAGGTCGGTATCCATCTCATGGCCGGCCTGCCGGGAGACGGCCCTGAAGGTTTTGCCTGTTCGGTGGCCCGAACTATCGCCCTGCAGCCGCAGACGGTCAGGATTCATCCGACCCTTGTTTTTAAAGGGACACGCCTGGCACAGGATTACCGCAATGGTCTTTATGAACCGCTGACACTTGACGAGGCCGTCCTGCTTTGCAAATCCGCCCTGCTGAAATTTGCCGCCGCCGGCATTCCCGTCATCCGCATGGGCCTGCAGACGACCCCGGAGATGGACAAGCCCGGAACGGTTGTCGCCGGCCCCTATCATCCGGCCTTCCGGTTTCTTGTCGAATCGTCTATTTTTTTCGACAGAGCCGCCTCGCTGTTGTCAGAGGGAGACTTTCAGGAAAAATCGGTGGTTTTTTCCGTGTGCCCGAAAGAGCAATCCGCGTTTCGGGGGCTGAAAAATGTAAACGTGCGAATGTTGCAGAACCGCTTCAACCTCCCGGACATCCGGGTGGTCCCGAATCCGTCACAGGTTACAGGAACGCTGCATGTCCGCTGTGGATCATAAGAGCTTGTCCGTAAATAACGTTACCAGAGATCGCGCCCAGATTTACGTCAGATTTTTCTGGGTCGATTAAGTAAAACCGCAGGCGTAGCAGCGCTACGTCGAGGATCTTACGATTGAGACACGGGAAAAGATGGCGTGAAGATGGGATGCGAGCCGGGAAGGCTTATTTACGGACAAACTCTAAGCCTCATCGCAATACCTGATTGACGACATGGGAAAAACCGATGTAATCTGTCGCCAACGAGATCGGAGATAATCAACTTTCCTTATAATTTATTGTTCTTATGAAAATTGGGGACACAGGAGGTTCAACATTGTATAAGTCCGGATTCATCGGCATCATCGGACGGCCGAACGTCGGGAAATCGACACTGCTCAACGCCCTCGTCGGCGAAAAAATCGCGATCACGACGAGCAAACCCCAGACCACCCGCAACCGGATCATGGGCATCCGGAACCAGGCAGAGGGACAGATGATCTTCATGGATACGCCCGGCATTCATAAGGCGGACTCCCCGCTGAACAGACAGATGGTCAATATCGCAAAAGACACCTTCCAGCGTGTGGACGTGCTGCTTCTGCTTGTGGATGCCACTGCAAGTGTTCATACGTCAGACAGATTCATTATTCAATCCCTGCCGGAAGGCGCCATGCCGGTCATACTGGCCATCAATAAAATCGATCTTGTGAAAAAGACGCAGCTTTTGCCCCTGATCGATGAACTTAACCCGCTTCGCTCTTTTGCCGCGATTGTTCCCCTGTCGGCCCAGACCGGCGACGGCCTGTCGCAGCTCGTCACTGAAATTTTACAGGCGCTTCCGGAAGGACCTGTCCATTTTCCAGAAGATACGATGACGGACGCTTCGGAACGTTTTATTGCGGCCGAGATCATCCGGGAGAAAATCATCCTGCTGACCCGCCAGGAAATCCCCTACGCAACGGCCGTGGTCGTCGATGCGTTCAAGGAGGATGAACAGAAGCGGCTCATCCGCATACAGGCGACGATCCATGTGGAAAAAGATTCGCAGAAGGGCATTCTGATCGGCAAAAAAGGGGTTAAGCTGAAGGAAATCGGAACAAAGGCCCGCATGGACATTGAGAAGTTCTTTAACGCCAGAATTTACCTGGAATTATTCGTCCGGGTGCAGAAAGACTGGACCCATGATGAGAAAATGCTAAAGCAATTCGGCTATTTTCAGAAGTAAGAGGAAACCTTGCATCGCAACCGGCGTGTCGCGGACGTAAGTTGTCTCAAATCGATATTTATTGAACTCAGAGGTGATTAAGATTGAAACCCGTTGTGGCTATTATCGGCCGGCCGAATGTCGGAAAATCGTCTTTTTTCAACCGCCTTGCCCGCGAGCGCAAGGCCATCGTCATCGATCAGCCCGGCGCCACGCGCGACCGCAATTACGCGGCCTGCGCCTGGAATGACAAACCTTACATTCTCATCGATACGGGCGGATTCGAACCGGCGGCGACGGAGGGCATCTTCGTCCAGATGCGCGAACAGACGCAACTTGCCATCGAAGAATCCGATATCATCATCTTTCTGATGGACGGGCGGGAAGGGCTGATGCCGGCGGACCGCGATATCGCCGCCCTGCTGCGCGGCTTTGAAAAACCGGTTTTTTACGCGGTCAACAAGATCGACGGGGTAAAGCAGGAAACCCTGTCCTATGAATTCTATCGTCTGGGCATGGAAATGATCTATAACGTCTCCGCCGAGCACGGCCTCGGCGTGGGGGACCTCATGGACGACGTGACCCGGCTGCTGCCTGAAACGCCGGAGCCATCGGACGCAGAGGACCATATCCGGATCGCCGTGATCGGAAAGCCCAACGTCGGAAAGTCCTCTCTGATCAACAGGATTCTGGGATACGAACGCACGATTGTCAATCCGGTTCCCGGAACGACGCGCGACGCCATCGACACGCCCTTCACGTTCGCGGGGCGACCTTATCTGCTTGTTGACACAGCCGGGATCAGAAGGAAAAGCCGCGTCAGCCTGACCCTCGAAAAATACAGCGTTATCCAGGCGATCAAGGCCATCAGCCGCTGCGACATCGCCCTGATGCTCATCGACGCCGAAGAAGGCGTCACGGAGCAGGATGCGAAAATCGCCGGCCTTGCCCTGGAGAACGGCACGGCCTGCATCGTTGTGGTCAACAAATGGGACGCCGTCGAAAAAGACGACCGGACCATTGGAAAATATGTCAGGGATATCAAGGACAAAATGAAATTCCTGGATTTTGCCCCAATCCTGTTTGTCTCCGCCCGGACGGGGCAGCGTGTCGTAAAAATCTTCGACGCGGTGAACGCCGTTTACAGCCAATACACGCGGCGCGTCAGCACGCCGGAGCTCAACCGCAAGGTGCAGGAATTTCTGGAGGCCAATCCGCCGCCTCATTACGGCAGCAGGTCCAATCCCTTCAATTACGTCTCGCAGGTCGCCGTCAAACCGCCCACATTTGTCTTTTTTGTCGGGGACCCGCGCTCCATCCATTTCTCCTATGAACGGTATCTCATGAATCAGTTCCGGGAAGCCCTTGCTATGGATCAGGTTCCCCTGCGCTTCTTCTTCAAGAAAAAAAGCAAGGATAAATGATACAGAAGGAAAACATTTAATTCGCCGCTTCAAGAGAGAGTTTTGCATAACCGGTGAAAAATGGTTCGCAAGCGGCGAATGAAAGATTTTTTGTTGATGGGGACACGACTCTGTCATGTCCCCATGACTAAATTATCGATTTCAAATATATTTAAGCCGTATAATATTTCAAGCGAAAAAGATTTTGAGCCGCGGCGAAGCCATTTTTCAATAAAGGTCTCCAAGAATCATTTTTCTACGGTTACGCAAATCTCTCAATGCCGGGGCAACATCAAACGACTTCAATGACCACAGGCGTCGCATTGGCAATATTATCCGAAACAGGGCACCTGCTTTCCACTTCCTGAATAAAATCCTCTTTTTCTTGCTTGGTCATGTCCGCGTCAATATGGAGCATCACTTTGATGCCCGCAAATCCGGCCCGGTTTTCCTTGCTTTTGCCCAGCAGCGTCTCCAGATCGAACGCGCCTTCCACCTTCATGTCCATGCCCTTGAGCGGGATCCGCTTCTGCATGGCGACGATTCTGGCGACCGTGCCGATGCAGCCGGCAAGCGATGCGAAAAGATACTCAAGGGGCGTTGCTCCCGCATCCGTCCCGCCGCCTGCCTTCGGCTGGTCAACAACCATGAGATGTTCCCCGGCCTTCACTTCAATCTTGAACTTTTCGTCCAGCTTCGCCTCTACGCTGATTGTCTTCATTTTTGCCATTGTCGCGCCTCCTGGGATGATTTTACTTCTATCGATGGATTTGATGTGGTAATGAAAGCAGCGAATGTGTACCATAAACTGTCTTGTATGTCACGAAATAATTGCCGCAAATACGGGTCACGCTTCCACGCGCACAACGACACATCCCGGGATTTAGCCTGTGATAAACATCAACAATATTTCTCTGTCCTTCGCCGACCGCAAGATTTTCGACGGCATTACCTGGCTGATTCCGGACAAGAGCCGGATCGGCCTCGTGGGGGATAACGGGACAGGTAAGACCACCCTGTTGAAAGCCATTCTGGGGATGGTTGATCTCGACCAGGGCGCCATCGAGATCCCGAACCGGAAAAACCGGACCATCGGGTATCTGCCCCAGGATCTGGTGGAACTGGAACCCCTGCCCCTGCTCGACTATCTGCGCAAGAAAAGCGGTCTGGCCGGGATTGAACAGGTTCTTAAGGACCATGAAAGCCGCATGTCGGGCTGTGACCCCGGCTCTGACGAATATCAGTCCATCCTCAAGGATTATGAAATAGCTTCGGCGCGCTTTCAGGCCCGCGAAGGCTACCGGTTCGAGGCGAAAGCCAAGCAGATTCTGAGCGGGGTCGGTTTCCGGGAAAGGGATTTCTCCAGGAACTGCACAGAATTCTCCGGCGGCTGGAAGATGCGCATTCTCATCGCCCTGATCCTGCTGTCCGCTCCGGATATCATGCTGCTGGACGAACCGACCAATCATCTCGACACGGAGAGCATGGAGTGGCTGGAAAGCTATCTGAAGGACTATCCGGGCACGATCCTGACCATTGCACACGACCGCGTGTTTCTGGATAAAATCGTCAGCCAGATCGTAGAATTATCCAACCATCGTCTGACCATCTTCAAGGGAAATTATTCCTACTATCTGGCGGAAAAGGAGCGGCGGCTCGAAGCGCTCAAAAAGCTGATGGCCCTCCAGCGGGCGGAAATCAAAAAGACGCAGGAATTCATCGAGCGGTTCCGTTTCAAGGCCACCAAGGCGAAGCAGGTCCAGAGCCGTCTCAAGATGCTGGAGCGCTTCGAGATCGTCGAGATGGAAAAAGGCGGGAAGCAGGTTCACATCCGGTTCCCGGAAGCCCCTAAAAGCGGCAGGGAAGTGGTCGCCGTGCGTCAGCTTTCCAAGCAATACGGACACATGACTGTGTTCAGGGAGATCGATCTGACGATCCAGCGCGGCGAAAAGATCGCGCTGGTCGGGGTCAACGGGGCGGGAAAATCCACGCTGGCCAGGATTCTGAGCGGAACGGAAGATCCGTCTTCCGGGCAGGTCCAATACGGCCTCAATGTGAGTATGGCCTTTTTTTCCCAGGAAAGCGCCCAGAATCTGGATTACCGGCGCAGCGTCTGGGACGAGGTCCGTCTGACGGGGACGCGCAGCAACGACCAGGAAAGGCGGAATCTGCTGGGCGCTTTTCTGTTCTCCGGGGATGATGTGTATAAGGAAATTTCCGTTCTCTCGGGCGGAGAAAAGTCCCGGCTGGCGCTGCTTAAAATTCTGCTGCAGGATTCCAATCTGCTGATCCTCGATGAACCGACCAATCATCTGGACCTGAAAACAAAGGACATTTTCCAGAATGCCCTGTTGAGCTATACGGGCACGGTCATCATCGTCTCCCATGACCGCTTCTTTCTAGACCGGCTGGTCCACCGCGTGATTGAGATCCGGGACGGCCACCCCCATGAATATATCGGAAACTACTCTTATTTTATCCAGAAACGCAGCGAGATGGTTCAGATGGATGGAAACGATACAAATTCACTTCAAGCAGAGAACAGGCCGCAATCCGGCACTCTGGATCTTTCCTCAAGCAAGAAACCCTTCAAGACAAAGGAGGAGAAACGTCTCGAAGCCCAGGAGCGCAACCGGCTTTCACGGATTACGCGTGAACTGAAAAACGAACTGATGGCGCTGGAGAACCGCATTGCCCGCCTGGAGGCAAGAAAAGCCGAAAACGAAACAACACTCTGCGCACCGGACATTCACAGAGAACCGCACAAGATCAAGCAGCTGAACAACGAGCTGGCCGAACTTGCCCGGGAGCTTGACCCGCTTTATGCGGCCTGGGACCGCATGACTACCGAGATGGAGATTTTTTTACGATCACCATCTCCGATCAAACGCGGATGACTTCTACGGCGACCCCGACTACTCCCGGAATCAATACATCCAATCATGATCCTTCAGAACACGAAGCAGGGTGTTGTAACTGTGGAGAGATTTAACATCGAAGGCCCGAAGGATGCAGCGCAACGCAGCATCCGGACTTTTTACGAGTTCATCATTCATAAATGATCTCATCGGCCGCATGGGCTTCCTCGGCGTCGGTCTCAAAGTCGCGGGCAAGCCCTTTGGCCTTGGCCTTCAGGAATTCCCGGTACCACTCATGGGCCACAATCATGGACATGACCTCGCTTGTGCCCGTCCAGATGGTGGCCAGGCGGATATCCCGGAAAATACGCTCAACGGGCAGAACATTCGTATAACCGATTCCGCCGAGCACCTGCATCGCATTGTGCACCACTTTCTGACAGGATTCTGTGATGAACTTCTTGGATTCGGAAACCATGCGGCGCACCCGGTTCATCTCCACGCCGGCGTCCACGGCTCTGGCAGTGACGTATCCCAAAGCGCGGGCGGCGTCCAGCAGCATGACCGCCTCGGCCACCTGGAAGCTTACACCCTGAAACTGGGCAATCACCTGGCCGAAGGCCTTGCGCCGGGAGGTGTAGCTGGTGGCGATTTCCAGAGCCGGACGGGCGGCGCCGATGGTCATGATGGCCGTTCCCAGCCGTTCCGGAATCATCATGGTGTTGAAGACATCATGGGCCCCGTTGACCCGTCCCAGCACATTAGCCCGCGGAACCTTGACGTCCTTGAAAACGAGCCGGGCCGTCCCGCCGCCCCGGCATCCCATGAGCCCATAGAGGTACTTTGTTTCCACCCCGGGCCCTCGATCCACGATGAAAGCTGTAATGGATTCCTGCGGGCGGGCATCCGGCGCGAAATTGGTCCTGGCATAAAGCAGGAAGTAGTCCGCCCCTTCACCCCCCACGATAAACCGCTTCTGGCCGTTGATCAGGAAATAATCACCTTGGTCTTCGGCCTTCGTCGTCGCGCCGAAAAAATCCGATCCGCCGCGCGGTTCCGTCAGGCACTCCGCGGCAAAGAGATCCCCCTTGAGGAGCGGTTTCACATACTTTTCCTTCTGTTCGTCCGTCCCGTGTTGAATGATGGCGTCACAGACCAGCTCCGCTCCGACGCCGAAGACGCAGGCCATTTCGTATCCCAGAGTGCCCACCTCTTCCATGACCACACCGGTGGTCACCCAGTCCATGCCCCGACCGCCCCACGCTTGCGGATACCGGCAACCCATGAGGTTGCGCCGGCCCGCTTCCCGGAGAAATTCCTTGGGAAATTTGATTTTATCCGCATCCATATCGAGGATCATCTGTTTGGGCACCCACCGCACAAGCTCCCTCACCTCGTCTCTGATTTTGAGTTGTTCCTTTGTCAGCATATAATCGAACATATTGATCTCCTTTACCTTTCGCTGAGTAAGCATCCACGGACTTTCAGGCCGGCGCCTGTTTCCCGGACGACATTTTTTCCATCGCTTCCCCGACACCTGAAATCCTGGCATAGACGGCGCCCAGCGCCGCCAGGAAAGCCCCATGAACATAAGCGGCGGGAATCGTTTGTTCACCAAAGGTGAGCGCTCGGGTTGCGCAGGCGTCATGCAGGACGGTGCACGCAAAACCATGATCGAAGGCGGCGCGCACAGTGGCGTCAACGCACATGTGGGTCATCATGCCGCCGATTGTCAAATGCCCGACCTGTTCCTTTTTCAGATGGTCCAACAACGTGGTTTCCCGGAAACTGTTGGGATAGTATTTCTGAATGACGGTCTCGCCGGGCAGCGGCCGAACGGTTTCATGAAAAAGGACGCCTTCCGTATCGGGCAGAAAGAAGGTAGCACCGGGATGGATGGATATGTGCTGAATGTGCACGACCAAAAGATTGTCATCCCGAAAACGTTTGAGCATTGCTCCGGCGCGGCAGCCTGCCTCCGTGCTCCCCTCGAGTTCCATCGCCCCCTTTGGAAAATAATCGTTCTGAATGTCGATCAGCAACAGGACTTTTTTCATGATCCATCCTCATTTTCATGATATTTTCATTCCCTCGGGCCACCGGCAGTAGGGATGCTTCATGAGATTCATGTTCCAGTATTTCGGATCGTAAGAGACTTCCCGGCCCACCCATGCGGGAAGCTCGATCATCTGATGCTCTTGCGCCAGCTCCACTTCAGCAACCACCAATCCTTCGTTTTCACCTGTAAATTCATCTATTTCCCAGATCATGCCCTTGAAATCAAGGACGTATCTGATTTTTTCAATGAACGGCCTCAGACAGATCCGTTCAAGCAAATCCTTCGCTTCCGCAACCGGTATCGGATATTCATATTCCGGGCAGGAAAGGCCCGTTTTCCGGCCCTTGATGGTCAGGCAGGCCTTTTCTCCCGCCACACGCACACGGACCACGCGATCATCAGAAGCTGCGAGGTATCCCTGCCGGCAGAATGTCCCCTGTGCGCCCCTGCGCCAGCCATCGCCGCTGACCAGAAATTTTCGCTCGATTTCCTTCCCTGTCATCATGCCCCTGTATAAAAGTTAAAATGCGCGGAAAACGACTGCTGCGCAAAAAAAGCTCCGCAGGCAAGGCGCGCAAATCATGAGGAATGAGGCGTACATAGGCGTACGCCGCGATGACGAAGGATGCAGTGCAACTTGAGCAACCGGAATTTTTACGCAGCAGTCTGTCATAATGCCTCGATATAGGACCAGATGACGTCCTTTCCTTCGCCCGTCCTGGCTGAAAAGAGAATGGGGCTGGGCGACGTTGTCAAATCGGCCCCTTTTGTCAGCATCTCTGCGATCCGTCGGGCATGGATGCGCACCTGGCTTTTCGAGAGCTTGTCTATTTTCGTCAGCACCAGCAGAGCCGGAATGTGATAATGGTTGAGCCACTGCAGGAGATCCGTGTCATGTGCAGCCGGATCCCGCCGAATATCCATAATCAGGATCACGAGACGTAAACCGGGCCTCTCTTTCAGGTAGGTTTCCACCATGGGGCCCCAGTTTCGCCGGACCGCCTCGGGTACTCTTGCAAAACCGTATCCGGGAAGATCAACAAAGCTATAGCGATGATTGATTAGAAAAAAATTAACGAGCTGCGTGCGGCCGGGAGTGTTGCTGGTTTTAGCGAGATTCTTCCGGCCGACAAGCGCGTTGATGAGCGAAGACTTGCCCACATTGGAACGGCCCACAAAAGCCACCTCGGAAAACAGGCCTTCGGGGTAGTGCGAAGGCTCAGTGGCGCTTTTAATGAATTCCGCAGACAGGATTTTCATCGGATATACCCGTCAATGTCCATTGCAAATTTTCCTTTGCCCCCGGAGTCTATGAAGAAGGAAGCGTTTTTGTTTATTCCCTTTCGAAGACGATACCGTACTTTTCGAGTTTCCGTTCCAGTGTCGGCCTTGATATCCCAAGGATCTCGCATACTTCTCCCTTATTCAAATTGCTGTTCTTTTTCAGAATCTTCCGGATGTACATTTCTTCCACCTCATCAAGGGTCGGGAGCTTTCCGGATGTTTTCATCTCGTCCGCTGTCTCCTCCCGAATTTCTTTATTCGGTTGTTCATCGATCAGTTCGGGAAAATCACCCCGCACCAGAATCTGCCCTTTGGCAACCACCAATGCACGTACCAGGAGATTTTCCAGTTCACGGATGTTCCCGGGCCAGTTGTACGTCATGAATACGTTCATCATCTCGTTAGATACCCCGATGACCCGTTTATGGAGATCCTTGTTGATTTTGGCCAGCAGATAATCCACGAGGGGAGCAATGTCCTCGCGACGCTCGCGCAAGGGCGGAATCCGGATGGAGACGATATTCAGACGATAATATAGATCGTCCCGGAATTTGTTTTCCCTGACCATGCCTTTCAGGTCCTTGTTGGTAGCTGCGATGATCCGCGCATTTACGCGGACCCGGTCCTTGCCGCCCACGCGCTCGAATTCCATCTCCTGAAGGACTCTGAGAAGTTTAGCCTGAAGGTTCAAAGACATCTCGCTGATTTCATCGAGAAAGACCGTCCCGTAACGGGCGAGCTCAAACTTGCCCTGTTTGCGGCTGATGGCGCCCGTAAAGGATCCCTTCTCGTGGCCAAACAATTCCGACTCCAGCAGGGTTTCCACAATGGCAGAGCAGTTGACGGCAATGTAGGGTTCATGCGGCGCCGTATTGTGATGAATGACTTTGGCAATCAGTTCCTTGCCGGTCCCGCTTTCACCCTCGATCAGTACGGTCGTCCGGCTCTGGGAGACGACACCGATGGTCTTGAAAATCTCGCTCATCTCACGGCCGGCGCCGATAATGTCGCCCACCTTGAACTGACGGGACGGCTCCATGAGCAGGCCGTCGATCTTCTTTTCCATTTCATGGGTTTTAAGGGCCTTCTTGATGGCAATATCCAGTTCATCCACATTGACGGGTTTGTGGATGTAATCGAAAGCGCCGTCCTTCATGGCCCTGATCGTTGAGTCCATGTCATGGTGGGCCGTGATCATGATGACCTTGACGTTTTCATTTTCTTCGCGCAGGTCCTCCAGAACCGTAAAGCCGTTGATGTCCGGCAGGCGGATATCCAGAATGACCAGATCGGGCGAATGCTGGACATATTTGTTCAAACCCTCGGTTCCCGTATGGGCCGTCGCCACGTCATAGCCTTCCTCGGTCAGGTACAGTTCCAGTGTTTCAGCAATCGAGACGTCGTCATCGATCACAAGAATCTTCGCCATGCCGTCATCCTTCCTGATGGATCGGAAATGTCACCATCACCCGGGTTCCTTCTTCTGTTTTGCTGCTTATTTCGATGCTTCCCATATTCAGGTCAATGATCTTCTTGACCTGTGTCATGCCCAAGCCTGTTCCATACTTCTTTTTGCTGAAAAAAGGATTGAAAACGTGGGGCAGATCCGCCGCATCGATCCCGCAGCCGTTATCTTCAACGGTGATTTGAAGGTGCATGCGGTCGTCAGCCGTCCGCCGGACCGTGGTGCGCAGGATGCCGTTCATCTCCATGGCATCCACCGCATTCCGGTAGATGTTCAGGAAGGCCTGCTCCAGCATGGCCGAATCCACAAACAGCAGCGGAAGCCTCTCTTCATAATCGGTCTGAACATGGATATGCTTGTCCGTCACGAGCCTTTCGGCCAGGGCAATAGCGTTTTCGACGATCCTTCGGATATCGGAGAGCTCCTTTTTGGGATTGGCGGGCCTGGCATAGATGAGAACATCGTTGACAAGTTCCTCCAGGTGTTCCACTTCACGCCGGGCGATCCGGAAGCGCTTGAGATCGTTTCCCTCCGGCTGCATGCGCTTTTCCAGTATCTGGAGGCTCATCTTGATGGAGGATAGAGGATTTCTCACTTCATGCGCGATGCCGGCCGACAACTGTCCGATGGCCGCCAGTTTTTCACTTTCATAGAATTTTTTTTCAAGGTTTTTAAATTCCGTTATATCCCGCTGGACAAAAACATAACGGTCGGTCTCCTCGACGGGGCTCGGTGTGATCAGCAGATTCCGCTTGGACCCGTCTTTTTCCGTGACATCGATTTCAAAGGGCTGGAAAACGCCCCTCTTCACATCCTCCCAGACAGCCAGGGCCAGAGCACGATGTTCGGGCGCCACGAATTCTGTAAAAGGCTTCCCTTTGCTTTCTCTGAAAATGAAACCCTTTTCTTTTTTGAGATTGCCGCTGATATAGTTGATGATGCCGGCGCTGCTGAGATCAAACAGGGTGTCCGGCGAGCTGTCCACGATCGACCGCAGATAATTATAGACCGTTTCAACCTCATGCCTGAGTCGGACATTTTCCGAGAGTTCATCCTGCAACGTTTCGGCGTATTCTTTCAGATTCGCGGCCATTTCCTTTTCCCGACTCACGTCCTGCAGCGTTTCGATGGCCGCGATGATCTCCCCCTTCTCATCACGGATCGGCGCCGCCAGAAAATAGAGATGCCGGCTCTGCCCGCCGAGCTTCTTATAATAATCCCTGGCCTCGTAGGCGCCTTCGACAACGGCTGATTTCCGCACCCGCTTCTTGCCATAATATCGCTCCAGTCCTTCGATATCGTTGTCCACGATCAGATCGGCAATAACCGGACGTTTTTCCTGATAAAAGGGCATATACTGCTTATCCGTACCGATCATCTCCGCAGCCTCATGGCCCATGAGATCGGCGCAGGCCTTGTTCCAGAAAATGATTTTATGATCCCTGCCGATGACGAAGGTGGGAATCGGCGATCCTTCAATGATCCCTTCGATGGTTTTAATCAGCCGGAGGTTTTTATCCAGTTCGCCCTTGAGGGTTTCCGTGTATCCCTTCAAATCATTTTCGAGTTCCGTCTGCCGCGTGACATCCTGGAGAGTCTCAATGGCGGCGATGATCTCTCCTTTTTTATCGTAAATCGGCGCCGCCAGAAAATAAAGGTGCCGGCTGTACCCGCCGAGATTTTCAAAGAAATCGCTGGCCTCATAGGCCCCTTCGATCACTGTGGATTTCTGCACGCGTTTTTTGCCGTAATACTTTTCCAGACCCTCGATATCATTATCCACGATCAGATCGGCAATAACGGGCCGTTTTTCTTGATAAAATGGCAGATATTGCCTGTCCGTGCCGATCATCTCTGCAGCCTCATAGCCCATGAGGTCGGCGCAGGCCTTGTTCCAGAACATGATCTTATGATCCCTGCCAATGACAAATGTAGGAATCGGCGATCCTTCAATGATGCCCTCGATGGTTCTCTTTTCACGAAAAAGCTTGTCCTTCCAGTTTTCACTTTCCCGGATGCGCCTCCACTCCCGGTTGATGCGCATCTGCCGCCAGCCGGCATACGCAAGCGACAGGCTGGCAACGACGACCGCCAATACCAGTGCATCCTGTTGGGCGATATGCCTTTCGAGGAAATGACCGACACTCAGGACACTCAGAAGGATCAGGACGACGATCGACAATAATACTAACAATATGGAATTCTTCATGCGCAACGTTTTTTCCTGCTTTGAATGTCGGCCTGATCCTGATCCATACCCCTTCCGGTTCGCCTGTTCTGATAGATGATTTGTTCTTTTAAGAATGGAGATTTCGCCTGGGCGCAGAATGATCTACTCCCGAAACCCGCTTTTGTGCTTTTTCCTCTGATGGTCCAGAATGGCGTACAATACATAGACGGAAAAGGCTGCCGACAGCGAAATAAGCAGGGTTGTCAACCCGCTTTCAATGCCAATGACCCGCTGACAGATCAGCCATACCACAAGATAAGTAACCGCCGTTAATATTTCCTGCATTCATTAATCCCTTCTTCTCAAAAGATGTTATCCCGCAAGTCCTGTATTTGATTGCCCGATGCAAAGTGCAGAGCGATACTAACGACCATGCAAGAAAATTTCAATATAAAATATTTCATGGGTCTGGGATCACGGGCCTTCATTTTACTTTTCGTTCAAATTGACCTCGTCTGTTGAATAGGATGTTAAACGATATCAGCCCCCATAGAGACCAAAATATTCTGCCTGTTAAGAAAATTATCAAGAAACCATCTGATGTTAGCTCGATAACAGGTCAGGATCGGATAAGTGGCACATGTGTTGCAGTTGCACCGCGCAGATTATAAAAAATTCCTCTTTGCCGGGTGTCCTTTTTGTGTTACGTAAAGAGGCGAAAAACTTAATCAAGCAGGAAAGGAGAAAGAATGATGTCAGGGAAATTTGGTAAAAAATTGTTAACACTTCTTGTCGCAGCGGGAGTTTTACTGGTAGCATCACCCCTTGTTTACGCGGCTGAGGTCCTTCCGGGGGCCGGCGAGTCCTATACAAAGGTTCTTTTTGCTGTGGGTGCGATGCTTGCAGCGGGCTTCGCCATCGGCGTTGGGGCCGTGGGAGCTGGTTTGGGAATCGGAACAGCGGCAAGCGGCGCCTGTGCGGCAGTTGGAAGAAATCCCGGGGTTCAGGGAAAGATCATGACGGTTATGCTGGTCGGCATGGCCATGGCGGAATCCGTCGCCATCTATGCGCTCGTTGTCTCGCTGATCCTCCTGTATGCAAACCCCTACATGCGTTATTTTTTAGGTTAATTCGAATCAAACATTAACTTCAAAATAACAACAGTTAGGGGGAATAGCGAATGTCAGAAACTAAGAAAGGTAAGCAGTTATTCACTGTAGCGAGAGTCTTCTTCCTGCTTATCGTAATCCCCTTATCACTGATGGCTATTCTGATCGCCAACGGCATTTTTAAATTAGGGGTTACAGTAAAAGAACGAGCAGTGACTGCTCTTGACCAGAAATCACAGGAAGAAATCAAAGTACGCGCCATGAATACGGCGGAAGAGATTGCCAATTTCCTGACGGAACGCAAGAAGGATATCCTGATTGCCACGATTATTCCAGCGTCTGAACCCATATTCAAGAAGTTTGTCAATGAAAACAGGAAAAGCATCTGGGTGAAGGAGAAGGACAGCATCCGACAGGTTTCGGCGCCGCTATACATCGAGATGTCTCTCATTGATAAAAACGGCAATGAGCGGATCAAGGTCTCCCACGGGGAGATCGTCCCCGGTGCAAAATTGGTCAATGTCGGTAACCCGGCCAATACGACGTACAAAAATGAAGATTATTTTGCCAGAACAAAGAAACTGAACAAAGGAGAAGTTTATGTCTCCCCGGTCACCGGTTGGTATGTGAACCGGCTGGAGTTTGAAAAAGGCAAGCGGTTTGCAGGCATTGTCCGATTCGCAACCCCCCTGTTCGGACAAGAGGGATTTGCCGGGGTCATCAGCCTGGCCCTGGATTTCCGTCATCTTGCCGGTTATACGGACCATATCATCCCCACGCAGGCAGCGCCTGTTTTTGAAGCGGACGGCGCTACGGGGAATTATGCTTACATGGTCGACCACCAGGGGTATGTCATTTCCCATCCCGTTGACTACCATATCAGGGGGCTTTATACCAACGGGACGCCGGTTGCCGCGCTCACGCAGGCAAATTCGGCAGAGCTGACGAAAAAAGGCGAAGAGGTCCTGAACCTGAATCTCCTTTCCTTCATGGACCCGAACCTGCCGGAAGTGGCCAAGGATGCAGCGGCTGGGAAATCCGGCATCAAGATGTATAAGTTCGCGGCACATACAAAATTCGTCGCCTATGCGCCCATCCGGTTCTTTACAAAAGACGTGCCTGAGCCGGGGGGATTCGGATGGATCGGTATGGGCGTTGATGTGGATAAATTCAACGAACTGGCCGTCAAGACGTCGAAAAACATTGATAAAGAAGCAAAAGCATGGACAACGACGATCATTCTGATCCTGACGATCTCCGTTATCATCCTGTTCCTCATCCTGGCCCTCCTGGCCCGTGGAATCACGCGCTCCATCGACGCGGAAATTCCTGAGGGCTCCGAAGGGGAAAGCCATTTTAACGACGACGAAGACGAAGACAAGGACAAATAACCCCATGAAGGCCGGAAGCTTTGCCTTCCGGCCTTTTTAAACCGCATGATAATCCCATTGACCACCCCGACTGCTTCTTCCCTGATTTTTGTGTCGCGGACAATCCTGATTGCCTTCACAGAATACCTCGCCATATCTTTACGTTTGACTTACATAGACCGATTTGATAGGGAAGCAGAGCTATTCCAAATCACATTGCCCATTAAAACATATCATGCAGGAGGAGACATTCATGAAAGACGATAAAATGGTTTTATGGTTCGATGAGCTTGAGCTGGCTGATATTCCGCAGGTGGGCGGGAAGAATGCCTCTCTCGGTGAAATGAGAAGAGAATTGATTCCCAATGGGGTTCGAATTCCAGATGGTTATGCCATCACGGCCAATGCTTACCGTTATCTCCTTAAGTCCTCCGGCATTGTCGAGCAGATGAAGCAGCTTCTTTCGGATCTTGACACCCACGACATGGAGAACCTCAAGAGCAGGGGCCGGCAGATTCGATCGCTCATCTACAACTCGTCTTTTCCGAAGGATCTCGAAGACGAAATCATCAAAGCGTACGGGAAACTATGCGAAGAATACGGACCTGATACGGACGTGGCCGTGCGCAGCTCCGCCACGGCGGAAGACCTGCCCGACGCAAGCTTTGCCGGACAACAGGAAACCTATCTCAACGTGACAGGGAAAGAAGCCCTCCTCGAAGCCTGCAAGAAATGTTTCGCCTCCCTGTTTACGGACCGGGCCATATCCTACCGCTTTGATAAAGGTTTCGATCATCTGTCCATCGCCCTGTCCATCGGCGTGCAGAAAATGGTTCGCTCTGATCTGGGGACATCCGGGGTAATTTTTTCGATCGACACGGAATCCGGCTTCAAAGACGCCATTCTGATCACCGGGTCTTACGGACTGGGCGAAACCGTGGTTCAGGGCTCCGTCAACCCCGATGAATTTTACGTCTTTAAACCCACCCTGAAAACCGGACACCGGCCGATTATTCAAAAAAAGCTGGGCACCAAAGAAATCAAAATGGTCTACGCGACGGGCGTTGGCGGTGAAGCCACCGAAACCGTTCCGGTCCCCCAGGAGGACCGAGAGCGTTTCTGTCTGACGGATGATGAAATTCTCCAGCTCGCCCGCTGGACCACGATCATTGAGGATCATTATTCCACCGAAGCCGGTTATTTCAAGCCCATGGATATCGAATGGGGGAAAGACGGCAGGACCGGCGAATTGTTCATTCTGCAGGCCAGGCCGGAAACGGTTGAGTCGCAGAAGGACGTCAATGTCCTTGAAACTTATGTTCTCCTCGAATCCAGGGAGCCCCTGGTCACCGGGACCAGCGTGGGTGCAAGAATCGGGGCCGGACCCGTCCAGGTGATAAAGTCCGTGGAAGAGATCAAAAACTTCAAAAAAGGGGAGGTTCTCGTCACCGACATGACCGATCCCGACTGGGAGCCGATCATGAAGATCGCCTCGGCCATCGTCACCAACAAGGGGGGGCGGACCTGTCATGCCGCTATTGTCAGCCGGGAACTGGGCGTTCCCTGCATTGTAGGGACGGGGAACGGAACAAAGGCCTTGCTGGGGGTGACTCATGCCACGGTATCCTGCGCAGAGGGAGAAGTCGGCAAAGTCTATGAGGGCCTTCTGAAATTTGAAATTCAGCGGATCAACGCCAAGAATCTGGCCCGTCCCAAAACCAGAATCATGATGAATTTGGGAAATCCCGAAAACGCCTTCACATTGGCCGCGATTCCCAACGACGGGGTGGGACTCGCCCGTCTCGAATTTATCATCAATCAGTATATCAGCATCCATCCCATGGCGCTGATCCAGTTCGATAAGGTCACAGACCAGGGGGTCCGCGACAAGATAGAAACAATGACCAAGGGCTACAATGACCGCCGGGATTTCTTTGTGGACAAGCTCGCCCAGGGGGTTGCGAAAATCGGCGCCGCTTTCTGGCCGAATGACGTCATTGTCCGCATGAGCGACTTCAAAAGTAACGAGTACGCCAATCTGATCGGTGGGTCATTCTTTGAACCCCATGAAGAAAATCCGATGATCGGTTTCCGCGGCGCTTCCCGTTACTACGACGTTAAATACCGCGCCGCTTTCGCCCTGGAATGTGAGGCCATGAAAAAAGTCAGAAACGAAATGGGGCTGACCAATGTGAAACTCATGATCCCCTTCTGCCGGACCGTGGAGGAAGGGGAAAAAGTCATCAAGGTCATGGCAGAAGGGGGGCTTGTACAGGGTGAAAATGGTCTTGAAATCTACATGATGGTTGAGATCCCGAGCAATGTCATCCTGATTGAAGATTTCGGCAAGATCTTCGATGGTTTTTCAATCGGCTCCAATGATCTGACCCAGTTGACGCTAGGTCTGGACCGGGATTCGGCGGAAGTGGCCCATATCTTCGATGAGCGAAATAAAGCGGTGATGGATCTGATCCGGACCGTCATCACCAAATCCAATAACATGGGCAAGAAAATCGGAATATGCGGGCAAGCGCCCAGCGATTATCCTGAATTTGCCAGATTCCTTGTTGAATGCGGAATCGACAGCATGTCCCTGAATTCGGATACGGTAATCAAAACGACCGTGGAAATTCTGGAAACCGAAAAAGAACTCAGCATATCCTGAAGCCGGCCTCAAGCCGGTCATAATGCAAAAAAACAGCGCTCACCGCATGCATAACCGCGATGAACGCTGTTTTTTTAGAGGTGTCGAACCAGATCGTAAGCCGAGTTCTGTTCCGCCCTTCGGTCACCCGGAAAGCGGCGATGATCATTCATCTGGGACAGCAGTTGCCTGCGGCCTCAAGCGACACAACCCGAGAACGTCGGGCGGGCCACCCTTAAATGTTCTCCTATTCGGTCTTGCTCCGGATGGGGTTTGCCGTGCCTTCCCTGTCGCCAGGGAAGCGGTGAGCTCTTACCTCGCCTTTTCACCCTTACCCGCACATGTCGGGCGGTATATTTTCTGTGGCACTTTCCTTAGGGTCTCCCCCAGTCGCCGTTAGCGACCATCCTGCCCTGCGGAGCTCGGACTTTCCTCCCGTCCGGATACAATCCGGACCAGCGATCATCTGATCTGCTCCAACATCTTTATTGAATCTCTTTATAGAACATAAAACGAATAAGAACCATCTGTTTGTTTTCAGGCTATTCGTCTTTCCTGCTCTGATCCTCCCAGTAAATGATCCGATTGCAATGGGGGCAATATTCAATATCCACATCTTTCTGCAATTCAATATATAATTGGGGTGGAATATTCATATGGCAGCCCACGCAAATCTCTTTCCAGGCTGCAACCACCGCCAAACCATTACTCCTGCTCCTTATTGTTTCATATTTTTTCAACAGACTCGGAGCGATCTGCTCCTTCAGCAGCAAATGCTTTTCAAGATAAGAGGCGATTTCCGCATCCATGTCTGTCAATTCCTGCTCGATTCGTTGCTTTTTCGAATCGTAATCACGCCTGTGTTCATCGAGTTCTTTTTCTTTAACCTTGACCTGGTTTTTAATCTGGTCAAGTTTATCCATGATGATGAGAATCTCATCCTCCGTCGTGCTGTTTTTCGATTCGGTGACCTCAATTTCTTTAAGCATCGCCTGATATTCTTTGTTTGTCTTGACCTCAGACAGGCGCTCCCTGGTTTTCTTCAGGCTTTCCAGACCCCGCTTCAGTTTATCGTCTCTTTCCTTGTGAGCTTTGTTTAATTCCTCAAGGGCGTTTTTGTCCTTTTCGAAATCAGCGCAAAAAACCTGCAATGTTTCATCCAGCTTTGCCAGTTCCCCGGGCAGCATCTTTTTTCGATTATTAATTCTGGCGATTTCTGTGTCGATTTTCTGTAAAGCCGTAATGAGTCTTAGTTGTGCTCCCAAGGGCAATCCCCCTTCATTGAAACATTAAAAAAAATGCACCCTGTGGCAGGTGCATTTTTTAGAGGAAGTCTGAGCTTCCCGAACCTGTGTTCCCTTTGCTTGCATGCATTCCATGAATCCCCCTCAGCGCCATCCCTGATTTTCCCAATTCATGTCGTCTCCCCTGGAGGTGATAGTGGGCCCACCTGGGTTCGAACCAGGGACCGACCGGTTATGAGCCGGTGGCTCTACCAATTGAGCTATGGGCCCGCACACGACTGAAACGTATAATCCGTTTGCGCGTGTTATTGCTACACCGAGCGTCGTTTCTTGTCAACATACTAATTTGACGATTCCTAAAAAAGGCCGCCAGCCGATGAGAAGCGGTTATAAAAAACTCTCATTTTAACAACGATTTGGAGACTTTTCTCCGCGAAGGATTCCTCAGTTTTCGCACCGCGTTCGCTTCGACGTTGCGCAGATGGTCCTTCAACATCTCCAATGCTTCCTGCTTTTTTTCAGGGACATAATCGGTCCTTTCACTGATACCGAAACGCATTCGCAGAACTTTTTCCTCTCTGGGCGTCAAGGTGGACAAAATTTTCCGTGTCTGCTCTGCCAGATCCATGCTGATCGTTGCTTCCGAGGGGGATATGATCTTCTTGTCTTCGATAAAATCGCCCAGGTGGCTGTCTTCCTCCTCCCCGATCGGCGTTTCCAGGGAAATGGGTTCCTTGGCGATTTTTAGTACTTTCCGGACCTTCTCCAGGGGATATTCCATTTTATTGGCAATTTCCTCAGGGGTCGGCTCCCTTCCCAGTTCCTGAACCAGATAGCGGGAGGTTCGGATCAGTTTATTGATGGTCTCGATCATGTGAACGGGAATGCGGATGGTTCTGGCCTGATCGGCAATGGCCCTTGTTATGGCCTGCCTGATCCACCAGGTGGCATAGGTGGAAAATTTATAGCCCCGCTGATACTCGAATTTATCGACCGCCTTCATCAAGCCGATGTTTCCTTCCTGGATTAGGTCCAGAAACTGCAGGCCCCGGTTCGTATATTTTTTCGCAATGCTGACAACCAGCCGCAGATTAGCCTCGACCAGCTTTCTTTTGGCAATCTCCGCCTTGGTCTCGCCGCATTCGATGGAATCGACCATCTCCTTTACATCCGTCGCCGACAGCCCGACCTCCTGAGAAATTTTTCTGATCTTCCGGTTGGCTTCCCTGACCGTCGCTTCACAGGCCCTTAATGTTTCGCTGCTGAGATTCAATTTACGCGTCAGGCGTTTCTCATCGGCCGCCGACTTCTTCATGGTCATCCATGCCTTTTCCATCTGCGCGAGCGAAAGGCCTGTTTTGTCCTTACAGGCCTGAATCTCCTTCTCCATCTGCTCGATCTCCGCAGGATAGCCCTTCAGAAGGGAAACGATTCTGTCAATCTGCTTTTTGCTGAATTTGACTTTTCGGCACAGCCGGATGATGCGCTTCGTATTTTCATCCAATTCGCTGCGAATGATGTCCTTCTGAAAATTTTCGAGGCCCCTTAGCTTCAGTTTCCGTCTCAGAATGTCATTCTTCCTGTCCAGAATTGTCACCTTGTCGATCAGACTCAGCACCCGTTCCCGATGGAGATCTTCCTCGACATATCCATCATCATCTTCAAGATTGTCCACGACATTCTTGACACGCAGATTTTCATTTCTCAAGCGGACGCCGATATCCACGACATCTTTGATACAGACATTGACCCCGAACACCGCATCCATGCTTTCTTTCAGACCTTCCTCGATCTTCTTGGCAATTTCAACCTCCCCTTCCCGGCTCAGCAGAGAAACAAGACCCATTTCACGGAGGTACATCTTGACCGGGTCCCCGGTCTTTCCGACAAGCGGCGCGAGTCCAAGGGTTTCCTCTTCCTTGCTGCCGGACATCTCACCCGCCGGCTTTTTAACAATCAGTTTTTCGCCTTTGTCCGTATCGATGATGTCGATATTCTTCTCGCCGAAAAGCATGATAATGTCGTCAATCTGATCGGAAGAAATAATGTCCGAAGGCAACAGGTCATTCACATCGTCATAGGTGAGAAAACCCTTTTCTTCCCCTAAGGATATCAGCTTTTTAAATTCATCTGTCGGTATTTCTTTCGCCATATGATTGTCTCCCGATACGAATTTTATCTCATTGCTGAACGGGCTTAAACCCCCAGCATTTTTTCTTCTCTCAAAAGGCGTTCCTTTTCCACCAAAAACCGGCCGCACAGATCCGCATCGCCTGCCTCCTGTGCCTTAGCAATATCCACTTTCAGCGCCTTGTGTTTTTTCTTGTACCAGCGCCGCCTGATCTGTCGCGTGGTATCGACGATCAGCCGATCCAGTATCTTTTCTTCCCCAAGCGGCCGCGCCTCCATGAGCTTTTTCATGAGGCCTTCCCGGATCGGCCCCGGTTCCAGGCGGCTAACCCTTTCGACTGCATCCCAGGGTTGTAATTCGGCGGCAGCGCGCTGTAATATCTCCCCGAAATTTTTCAGATCCTTGTTCGTAAAGAAATCCAGAATGTTTGTTTGCGTCACAAGGACGATTTTTTCCGGATGGATCAGCAAAAGATGGATTAAGTCCAGCTCCAGCTTTTCAATCTCATCCTTATAGGTTCCCCGGATCATGCCGTCGTCTTTTACAGCGGGTCTGGCACGGGAAATTTCTTTCTTCAACAGTTCCTGGTCAATGCCGAGCTTTTCCGAAACCCGCTTGATGAAGAGATTCCTGTCAACGACGTTCTCAATATGCTTGATGAAAGCAACGGCTTTCCGGAGTGAATCCCGATCTTTTTCAAAACCACCCTGATCTCCCAGGACATGATCGATATAGTAATCCACCAGGGAGGGGGCGCAGTTGATCAATTCCAGCAGGCGGTCCCCGCCATAAGTCCGAACGTAATCGTCGGGATCGAGGCCCTCAGGCAGCACAAGGGCGCGGGCATTCAGATTGCCTGCCAGGAAAAGCTCCAGGCTTCTCGTCAGGGCTTTACGACCTGCTTCATCGGGATCGAAGAGGGCCACTACATGTGTCGTGTAACGGCCGATGAGATCAATCTGCTCCTTCGTCAGGGCGGTCCCCAGCGTGGCGACAACATGGGTGATCCCGGCATTCCAAAGTGAAATCAGGTCAAAATACCCTTCCACGATGATGACGCAACCCTGCCTGCGGATGGCTTCTTTTGCCCGGTTGAGCGCATAAAGATTCCTCCCCTTGACATAAACGCCCGATTCAGGGGAATTAAGATACTTGGGCTCGCCGGCGCCCATGATCCTTCCGCCAAAAGCAATAACGCGGCCACTGAGGTCTTCAACGGGAAACATCAGCCGGCCCCGGAAACGGTCATAAAGGTGGCCATCCTTTCCCGGAACGAGAAGTCCAGCCTGTTCAGCGTTTTCCAGAGACGCCTTTTCCTTCTCGATAAAGTCGCGCAGGTGATGCCAGCCGTCCAAGGCAAAACCGAGACGAAAGGCCCTGACGGTTTCTTCGCGGAGCCCCCGCTTCCGGAGATAAGCGATCGCTTCTTTCCCGGACGGTGTAACCAGGTTTCGGGCATAATGACCGGTCGCCATCTCGTTGATTCGGATCAACTGCTCCCGGTAACTGATCTCCTGTCTCTCCTTCTGGGAAATCCGCTCCGAAATAACGACCCCTGTCTTTTTCGCCAGATGCCGGACAGCCTCCGGATAGGTCATCTGACTGATTTTCATTAAAAAAGTGAAAGCACCTCCCCCTTCGCCGCAACCGAAACAGTAAAACATCTGACGGTCCGGTGTAACGGTAAACGAGGGCGTTTTTTCCTTATGAAAAGGGCAAAGACCGACAAAATTCCGACCCGCTTTTTTCAATGTCACATATTCTGAAACCAGATCAACGATGCTGGCGCGATTCTTAATTTCCTCAACTTGAATGTCCGGTATATAACCCTTCAATCGCGCCCTCCCCGTTCGGATCGGCTCGATAAGTCTGCAACCACCTGAGTTATGAGGCTTTTCAGTCTAAGCAGACAGGGCCTCCTTGACCTTTTCACCCACGAGTTTCCCATCGGCTTTGCCGGTCAGTTTCGGCATCAGGACCTTCATGACCTTTCCCATGTCCTTGATACTTACGGCGCCTGTTTCATCAATGGCCTTCCGGATCTCATCGAGGACATCTTCCTCCGACAACTGCTGCGGCATAAAGGTCCGGATAATTTTGAGTTCTGCCTCTTCCTTTTCAACAAGATCCGCCCGCCCACCCCTGGCGAACTGCTCGATTGAATCTTTACGCTGTTTTACCATGCCGGACAGTATCTGTAGAAATTCCGTATCATTCACTTCCCGTTTCAAATCGATTTCCCGATTGTGCAGGGCAGCCTTGATCAGGCGCAGGGCAGACAGCGTCATTTTATCCCTTGCCTTGGCCGCAACGGACATGTCCTGATCAATTTTTGTTTTAAATGTCATGGCATCACCTTTGTTCGTCCTTCTTTCCTTCTTATGATAGGTTGCTTTGTCTGTTTGTCAACAGGCTGCCCGCAAAAATCAGTTCAGCTCGTCCCGGAGCCTTTCACCGCCGAGCACATGGAAGTGAAGATGAAAGATCACCTGTCCCCCCTCTTCTTTACAGTTGATAACCGTCCGGAAGCCCTTCTGATCGATTTTCTTGATTTTTGCAACCTCCTGGACCGCACGCATGATGGCGTCGCACTCATGCATCTGTTCGGCGGTCAGATCCATCAGCGTCGGAATATGAGTTTTCGGAATCACGATCACATGCACAGGCGCCATGGGATGAATATCATCAAAAGCCAGAACCTGATCTGTTTCATAGACCTTGGAACTTGGAATTTGACCGCTCACAATCCTGCAAAAAATACAGTCATTCATATTACACCCCCCTGAAAAAAAACATTACCTCCTTGTCCTGTCGATCGCCGCCTTCAAATTGAGCCCGCCTGTATAGAGGGCTTTTCCAACAATGACCCCCATGATCCCCACGGGTTCAAGATTCATCACCCGTTCAATATCTCCCAGGCAGGCCACGCCTCCGGAAGCAATAATGGGAATGTTCACCGCTTCTGCGAGGATGCGGGTCGCCTCAAGATTGACGCCGGTCTCCATGCCATCCCGTTGGATATCCGTGTAAACGATAGCCGCCAGGCCATAGTCTTCATACCGTCTGGCAATATCCGCTGCGGGTTCGGATGTCTTTTCGGTCCAACCCTGGACTGCAACCAGGCCGTTGCGTGCATCAATCCCGACAATAATACGCTCGCTGAATTCACGGCAGGCATCCCGGACAAATTCCTGATTCTTCAGCGCGGCAGTGCCGAGGATGACCCATTTCACTCCGTTCCGGATATAAAAATCAACCGTTTTCATATCCCGAATACCGCCGCCCAGTTCAACCGGTATCGAAACGGCCTTGACCACCTCAAGGATCGCCGACATATTTCGGGGCGACCCTGCCAGGGAGCCATCCAGATCGACGACATGAATCCGCTGGGCCCCCTGCTCTTGCCATTGTTCGGCGACTTCCACGGGATCTTCAGAATAAACGGTGACCCGCTGGAAATCACCCTGTGCCAGCCGCACGCACTTACCGTCTTTCAAGTCAATCGCAGGGATAACAATCACGACGCACTCCAAAAGAAAAATCGGAATCCCCACACCATGAAATTCCGAAGGTACGACTGTTTATGCTGCAATAGCAAGCTGGAGTTATTTGGACGGGGCAGGAAAGTTTTTCATGACATTGTCCATCCCTTCTTCGGACAATTCCCTTACCGTGACCCACCTTCCACCGCCCTTCAGAAAGACGGAAACCTGAAGGACATTTTCCATCAAAGACGTTTGTGTTTTTTCAAAATGGCCTTTCCAGACCAGAGCGCTGTCGCTGACTCTGAAAAGGTAGATTTCAAAAGCCACAGAGGCTGACTTTGCCGCGGCATAAGGCGTGCCCTGACGCTCACGAAAACGATAGACGTAGCCGAAAACAATCACGTCCGCATCGAGGTCGTCGCCAACCTTCTTCAAAAGGCTCCGTGGCGTGACTTTATCAAAGGTCCCGATGTAGCGTTCATATATCCCTGCAACCCGGTCCGGGGTGATGATGTCAACTTTATAACCGGCCTTGAGCCGTTCGATAAAGATCTGTTCCACAATTGCTTCAGGACGATCGGGGGGGCCATCCATTTTGGAAACAAACCGGCAACGGCTGCAATCGACCGCATTAACATCCATTTGCTCCGGTGTTGTCTGCTGAAAAGGCGCTATGGCCACGCGTTGAAAGATCAGATTGTCGTCCTGTTTCAGCGTTGTCCCCGCTCTCCCCGCATTATAACATCCCATGATTCCTGAAACGATGAAGGATAGCCCGCACAAGATCATGATTTTACGCAGATCCACCCTATTGCGGCGCCCCCCGGAAAAGGACTTTCTGAGATTTATTTTCAACTTCATGACCGTTACAGGCTCCCTTTGGTTGACAGGACACCCTCGATCCGCCCCTGGAGGGTCACGGCTTTATTGAGCGCCCGGGCAAAGGCCTTGAAAATGGCTTCGACAATGTGATGGTTATTACTGCCGTAATGCACGTTGATATGCAAGGTCATCCCGCTATGATCTGAAAAAGATTTATAAAACTCCTTCATCAGCGCCGGATCAAAGGCGCCGATTCTCGCTTCTCCGACAGCAGCATGATAAATCAGATAGGGGCGACCGGAGATGTCGATCGCCACCCCGCACAGGGTCTCATCCATGGGCACCAGCGCCGCCCCGTAACGGGCAATGCCTTCTTTTCCCCCCAGCGCCTGCTTGACGGCAGCCCCCAAACAAATCCCCAGATCTTCCACAAGATGGTGATCATCAATGGACGTATCGCCCTGGCTCTGCACGCACAGATCGAAGAACCCGTGTTTTGCAAAAAGATGGAACATGTGATCCAGAAACGGGATGGAAGTCTTGATATCCGTTTTGCCGGACCCATCCAGATTGATCTCGATGGATACCTCTGTTTCCTTTGTTTTTCTGTGGATTTTCGAGATTCTGCTCATGGGATTCGTCCTCATTTAAATGACCTTGTTCAGCGGATATTCAATAATCCCCTCCGCCCCTGCCTCCCTCAGCAGGGGAATCAAGTCTCTGACGATGCCGGCGCTGACAATCGTCTCTACGGCAAACCACTCTTCTGAATATAAATTGGATATGGTGGGCGCCTTCAAGGACGGCAGCAAAAGGACGACCCGCCCAAGGTTTTCCTTGGACACATTCAGTTTCAAACCCACCTTTCCCATTGCCTGGAGCGCACCATTCAGGAGGGTTCGGATCTGCTCGATTTTCTGTCTCTTCCAGGGATTCTCCCAGGCAGACGAGTTGGCGATGAGCTGTGTATTCGTCTGCATCAGTTCATGAACGATTCTGAGCTTGTTGGCCCTGATCGTGGAACCGGTTTCCGTAACTTCCACAATTGCGTCCACAAGGCCTTCCACCACTTTCGCCTCTGTCGCCCCCCAGGAAAACTCCACCTGAACGTCAATGTTCCTTTCCTGGAAATAGCGCTTTGTAAAACGAACCAGCTCCGTGGAGATGCGCTTGCCCTGCATATCTTCAAGGGATGCAATCGGCGAATCTTCACGGACAACGAGTACCCACCTTGCCTTTCTTGTCGAGGTCTTGGAATAGACGAGGTCCTGCACAGTCACGACCGACGAATCATTTTCAACGATCCAGTCTCTTCCCGTCAGCCCCAAGTCCAGGGTTCCATCTTCCACGTATTTCGACATCTCCTGGGCGCGGACCAGGCTGCAGGCAATCTCCTCGTCATCGATATCCGGAAAGTAGCTGCGGCTGTCACAGGTGATGCGCCAGCCGGCCCTTTTAAAAAGCTCAATCGTGTTTTCCTCCAGGCTGCCTTTGGGAATCCCGAGCTTCAGCTTATTCATTTCTTATAGACATCCTCCGGATCAAAAATTCTCACACCCGTAATTTCAACCGCCCCGTTGACCAGTCTTCGATAAAAACAGGAATGGTAACCGGTATGGCAGGCGGCCCCGCCAAGCTGCTGAACCCTGAGTAAAATCGTATCGTCGTCACAGTCCAGCCGCACTTCCCGGACAAGCTGAACATGACCGGACGTCTCGCCCTTGAGCCACAGGGCATTGCGGGACCGGCTCCAGAATGTCGCCCTGCCTGTCTCCAGCGTTTTCAGCCAGGCGTCGCGGTTCATATAAGCCAGCATCAACACCTCGCCCGTTTCATCATCCTGGACGATCGCCGGGAGAATCCCTCCCCCTTTGTTAAAATCGGGATCAAACATCGACCGCTATCCTCATTGACCGCTTATTTCAAGCGATGTATGTTAATTTAAGAATCCATATTTATCAAGCATTATTTCATTTTACCGCACCTTTCGCAACCTTCCTGCTGATCTGATTGTGTTGAATACATTCACCTTGCCCCATTTTTACATTTGTGATAGAAAATACCAGTCTTTTTTATTTTATGCCTGCACGCTCATATAAACATCGGTTCAAGGAGGGGGAAAGCCATGTCATTGCTCATAGCCGGCGCCATATCGGCAGTATTGGGTTTAATCGGCCTTATGGCCTGGTGGAAAGACTTTCTGGTCCTGCTGAAGGGGGCCATGCCTCTGGCCATGCTTCTGGGCGGCATCCTGGCTATTTACGTCGGCTTTGACGACATCCAGGACAAGATGAGCGAAGAACGGCGGCTGCAGGACGTAAAACTGGATCAGGTCAGAGAGGAAATAGAGATCGCGCGGGCCAAAGCCGAACAATACAAGGAAGAGCTTGAACGGCTCAAAGAGCATGCAAAAACAAACGAGAGCTTTTGAAGCATTATATTTATCTTGACAGTCAAAAAAAAATAAACTAGTCGGCAGAGAAAGTGGAGATAAATTGATTGTGAATAAAATGATCGTCAACAAACAGAAATTCCGGATATCCTGTCGCGGCATCCATCATCCCTTCTATATGTATTGATGCCTGCTGCCCATGTCTTTATGGGTAAGCAGGCCTTCCTGATTTTATCGCTTTCCCCAGAATTTTTTATTATGCGGTAGAAAATCGCATAGATCAATCATGAGAACCCATGAACAATAATGACCATAAGGAGACCAAAATGAAAAAGAAAATCTTTATGCTGATTGCTCTTGTCGTGACAACCGGATGGATCATTTCCGGTTCGTCAAACGTTTTGGCAGCGACGACCACTCTTACCTACAGCGTATTTTTTCCGCCGACCCATGGGCAGAGCAAAGCCGCTGTCGAATGGGCCAAGGAAATCGAAAAACGGACCAACAACCAGGTCAAGATCAATGTGTTTTCAGGCGGGACGCTCACCCCGGCGGATCAGACCTATGACGGCGTCGTCAAGGGAATTTCCGATCTTGGAATGTCCGTTTTTGCCTATACCCGGGGACGCTTCCCCGTCATGGAAGCGCTTGACCTTCCCATGGGTTATCCCAACGGGCGCACAGCAACCCGTGTCGCCAATGATTTATACCAGACATTCAAACCCAAAGAACTTGACGGCGTCAAGGTTCTCTATATCCATGCCCACGGACCGGGGCTCCTGCATACCTTAAAGCCGGTCCAGGCCTTGCAGGATCTGAAGGGTATGAAGATCCGTTCTACCGGTCTCAGTGCAAAGATCGTTGAAACACTGGGCGGCGTTCCCGTGGCGATGCCGCAGGGGGGAACCTATGAGGCCCTGCAAAGAGGGGTTGTCGATGGAACATTCACCCCGATCGAAACCCTGAAAGGGTGGAAACAGGCTGAAGTTGTTAAATTCACGACAGATTCTTCCGGTATCGGCTATACGACAGCCATGTTCGTGGTGATGAATCTCAAAAAATGGAACGCCTTGCCGAAAGACATCCAGGACATCTTCCAAACGGTCAGCGGCCAGTGGATTGACGTTCATGGAAAAGCGTGGGATGCATTGGATCTGGAAGGTCGCCAGTACACACTGAGTCTCGGAAATAAAGTCATCCCCTTAAGCAAAGAGGAGAATGCCCGGTGGGAAAAAGCGGTCAGCCCGATTATCCAGGACTATATCAAAACAACGGAAGCCAAGGGTCTGCCCGGAAAGAGCGCCGTCAATGAAGTCGAAAGATTGATCAGGAAGTATGGCAGGCTGTACAAATAGAAGGTTCTGCTGAAGGGATAAACGATTATGGTTCGATTGGAACGGGCCGTCACGGTGACGAGCCGCTGGTTCAATTATACCGCCTGCCTGGCCGTCGTCGTCATGATGCTGCTGTCCTGTGCCGATGTGGCCCTGCGGCTCTTCGGCGCCCCCATCCCGGGCGCCTACGAGATGGTGGGGTTCATCGGCGCCGTCATTATTTCCTTCTCTCTGGCCCAGACCTCCCTGCAGCGTGGGCACGTGGCCGTTGAAATCATTTTTGAAAAACTTTCACCCCGGATGCAATTCATTGTTGACGCCACCGGAAATCTACTCAGTACCATTCTCTTTGGGCTGATTACGTGGCAAAGCCTGCTCTACGGCTTCGACCTTCGCCGAAGCGGAGAGGTGTCGCTGACGCTGCAAATGCCACTTCATCCTTTCGTTTATGGGATTGCAGCCGGCTGCGGTCTGCTGGCGCTTGTTCTGTTGGGCGATTTTATCAGATCCTTCCGCAGGAGCCTGGGAAAATGACGCCGACGATCATTGGCTTATTGAGTTTTATTGCCCTCATAGCGCTCATCTTTCTGAAAATCCCGGTCGGGTTTGTCATGGCCATAGTGGGTTTTGCCGGTTTCGGGCTGCTGGTTTCCTGGGACGCCTCCCTGAATCTCATCGCCCGGGATTTCTTTGCCGTCTTCAACTCTTACAATTTGACCGTGATTCCCCTGTTTGTCCTGATGGGTCAGGTCGCCCACCACTCCGGCATGAGCGGCCGCCTTTTCAACACCGCCCACAAGTTTATGGGGCACCTGCCAGGCGGACTGGCCATCGCCACCATCGGGGCCTGCGCCGGGTTTTCCGCCATCTGCGGTTCCACAAGCGCGACAGCGGCCACCATGGCCTCGGTCGCGCTACCGCAAATGAAGAAATATAACTACGACCCCGCAATGGCCACAGGCGTGGTCGCAGCCGGGGGCGGTCTGGGCATCCTGATTCCGCCCAGCACGATCTTTATCATCTACGGGATTATGACCGAGCAGTCTGTCGGCAAGCTGTTCATGGCCGGCGTCCTGCCCGGCATTCTCCTGACCGTATCGTTCATTCTGGCGATTGTCATCTGGACGCGTCTGCGTCCGGGCATCTGCGAAAGAGCGCCAAAGGCGACCTGGAAGGAAAAAATGGCATCCCTCAGCGGGATCATCGAGACCTTCATCCTGTTCTTCATGGTCATGGGAGGTCTGTTTGTCGGGTTTTTTACCCCGACTGAAGCCGCAGCCATCGGCGCCTTTGGAACACTGCTCATCGCCCTGATTGGACGAAGCCTCTCCTGGCAAGGCTTCGTCAGATCGCTGGATGAAACCACACGCGTCTCCTGCATGATTTTCGCCATTGTGGCCGGCGCAACGGTTTTCGGGCATTTTCTGGCCGTCACTGGCATCCCGGCAAATGTCGGGACGTGGGTCTCGACGCTCCCGCTGCCGCCCCCTGTAATTATCGGCCTCATCTTGCTTGTCTATCTTCTCCTGGGTTGCCTGATGGACGCCCTGGCCATGATCATGCTCACCATTCCCATCTTTTTCCCAGTCGTGACCACCCTCGGTTATGACCCGATCTGGTTCGGCGTCATCATCGTTCTTGTCACGGGAATGGGCGTCATCACGCCGCCTGTTGGAATCAACGTTTACGTCGTCGCGGGCGTGGCGCGCGACGTCCCCCTCCAGGTTATCTTCAAAGGCGCATCATATATGCTGATCGCCTTGCTGGTAACAACCATCCTGCTGGTTGTGTTCCCACAGATTGCCACCTTCCTGCCGTCCCTGATGAAATAACGAACTCGTAAAAAGAGGCAAAAGTCTCGAATTTGGGACGGCTTTGTAAAAAGCTCCGCAGGCAAGGCGCGCGA
The DNA here is from genome assembly GCA_963754515.1 of uncultured delta proteobacterium. Lineage (GTDB taxonomy): Bacteria > Desulfobacterota > Syntrophia > Syntrophales > Fen-1087 > JAPLJM01. The sequence continues at coordinate 213,704 of CAVWGC010000001.1, forward strand.
ATCATGAGGAATGAGGCGTATTCTGACATACGCCGCAATGACGAACGATGAAGCGCAACGAAGCATCCGGACTTTTTACGAAGCCGTCATGAAATGACGGCAAGATGGGCTTGATCTTGTGATCGTCCCTGTGATACGTCTTGGACCATATTTGACAGGACACAACTCAGACATGCTTACTGCAAAAAAACAGCTTCTGCCGATCTTTATCGTTGCGCCGCTCATCCTGTTCGCTCTCGGGTGCAGCACGTTGCCCCGGGACAAGGGCAAGCAGGAGTTCACGCGCAGAATGCTCGTGACCGCCTACGACGCCGATCAGAAATCAACGGGATGGAAGTACAAATATGGTTGCTGCCTGCTTCCCCCGGTCTATGCCTACGGACCGCACGAAGGGAAGCGGAAGAAAGTGGGAATCACCTCCTCCGGCGCCAAAGCTAAAAGAGGCACCATCGCCGCCGACATCAGCCGCTATCCCTACGGAACAAAAATGTATGTTCCCGGTTACGGCTGGGGAGAGGTGCAGGACGTCGGAAGCGCCATCAAAGGCGACCATATCGATATCTTTTTCCTGGACATCGATGACGCCAAAGCCTGGGGGAGGAAGTATCTCGATATCAAAATCATAAAGCCGTAGAGAGTAAAAAATGGATTTCTTTTTCAATCCGAAAGCGATCGCCGTGGTGGGCGCTACGCCCAACCCGTTCAAGGGGGGCTGTTCGATCCTGAAAAACCTGATAGCCGGCTATCAAGGAAAAATCTATCCCATTAACCCTCGCTATGACACGATCGAAGGCCTGCCCGCCTTCCCGTCCGTCAGCGCCGTTGACGATCCGGTCGATCTGGCCATTGTTTTTGTGCCGGCGCACACGACGCCCCAAGCCGTTGAAGACTGCATCCGCAAGGGCGTCTGCGGCGTCATGATTGAATCCGGCGGCTTTGCCGAAACGGGCCCCGATGGACAGCAGCTGCAGCAAAGGGTGCTCGATATCGCCAGGGCGGCCGGAATCCGGCTGTGGGGGCCGAACTGTATGGGTCTTGTGGACGCCGTTCACAGCCGCGTCTTCTCCTTCATGGATCCCAAGGCCCTCCAGTCGGGCCTGGTTCCGGGCAATGTTTCCCTCGTGGTGCAGAGTGGCATGCTCTCCGCCGGTTTTCTGGTCGATATCATGACGCATGGAATCATGGGGATCAGCAAGGTCTGCTCGGTGGGCAACAAAATGGATGTTGACGAATGTGATCTTGTGCCCTGGCTGTTGGACGATTCCGACACTGCCGTCATCGGACTTTATCTGGAGACGATCACAAATGGGCGGCGCTTCGCGGACATTTGCCGCGGCAGCGCCAAACCGATTGTGGTCCTGAAAGGCGGCAAGAGCTTCAAAGGCGCCCAGGCAGCCATGAGCCACACCGCAAGTCTCGCCGGCAACCGGCGGATTGTTTCCGGCGTCCTGGCACAGACCGGGGTTATCGAAGCCCATGATTTCAAACAAATGATGGACATCTGCCGGTCTCTGGCCATGGTTCCGGACAAGGTCTCTGACTCGAAAGGCGGTGTTGCCGTTCTGACCTTCAGCGGCGGTGCGGGCATTGTTTCTTCTGACTTTCTCGAAGAGATGGGCCTCACCGTGGCCGAGCTTGCCGACCGTACGAAAAAAAACCTGCAGGCCGTTTTCCCCAACTGGATGCCCGTGGCCAACCCCGTGGATCTGTGGCCGGCCATGGAAAAAAACGCCGAGACCGGGGTGGATATATACAGCGAAGCCATGAAGGCCGTACTGGCCGACCCGGCGGTTGACGCCGTGCTGCTGCACGTTTTTGTCGGCAATTTCCGTATCAGGATCAATCTGCCGGATCTGGCCCGGCAGTCCCGGGCTGCGGGCAAGCCTGTTTTCATCTGGCTTCTGGGCAGGCGGGATGAAGCCTATTCGTTTCAGCTTGCGGCCCGCGAACACGGGATCCCTGTCTTTCAGGAACTTTACCGCACTGTGGAATGCCTCCGGACGGTCATGAATCGAAAGAAACACCCCGCAACAGTCATCACCGCCGGGGAAACAGGGGAACCATCACATCTATCCCCTGATATGAAGCGTCTCCTGGATAACGCGTCAGGACCGCTGGATGAGTTTGTTTCCAAACAGATTCTGAAGACTTACAATATCCCCACAGTGGACGAAGTCATCGCCGCCGATGTCGATGAATGCCTGCGGGCGGCGGCGCGGATCGGTTATCCCGTCGTCATGAAGGGGTTGCAGGAAGGCAGCATCCATAAAACAGAGCTGGGACTGGTCTATCTCGATATCCGCAACAAATCGACGGCAACCCGGATATTCAAAACGCTTATCAAAAAGATGGGCGGCCGCGGCCGGGTGCTGATCCAGAAACATGTGAAAGGCCATGTCGAGCTGATCCTGGGGTTGTTGCGCGACCCGCAGTTCGGCCCCTGTGTCATGATCGGCCTAGGGGGAATCCTGGCCGAGGCATTCCAGGATACGGCCTTCGCCATTGCCCCGATCAGCCATCGTGAATCGCTGGCGCTCATCAATCGTCTTCGGGGTCAGAAACTTCTGGACGGATTTCGCGACAGCCCGCCGGTGAACCGGGATGAAATTGCCCGGATCATCACAGCCCTGGGAAACATCGGCCTCGCCCATCCACGGATTCAGGAAATCGACATTAACCCGCTGATCATCACAGCCGAGGGCGCTGTCGCCGTAGATGCGACCATTATCGTAAAGTAGCGCATTATTCCATTTCTAAATCAAAGATGATATCGAGGCGGCAAGGAGGAGGCGACGAGGCGTATTGTACATACGTCGAGGAAGCCGACGACGACGCCAACAAAGATAGCGCTTTGATTCAGGAATGGAATTACTTAATTTTCTGAATGTCCTTTTCCTTGCCCACCACGACGAGAACCTCGCCGTCCTTGATCACGAAATCGGCCGGGGGAACCATGTGTACCCGGTCGGAGACGACATCCCGGATCGCGATGACTTCGATATGATATTTCCCGCGCAACTGGAGTTCCGCAATCGTCTTTCCCAGAAAGCTGTTCGGCGGCGCCAGTTCGGAAATCATGTAGTCATCGGACAGGGGCAGATAATCCAGCACATTGGGTGAAATCAGGCTTTTGGCCACCCTGCGGGCCATTTCCTTTTCCGGAATGATAACCTCCGTCGCCCCGACCTTCTCCAGGATCAGCTTGTGTTCCTCATTGGGCGCCTTGACAATGATGTTCCTGACATTCATTTGTCTCAGGTGGAGTGTGATCAGCGTGCTGGCGGCCAGATCCTCGCCGAAGGAGATGATCGCCGTATCGTCCTGCTGAACCCCGATCATCTCCATGACCTCCTTGTCGATCCCGTCGGCGACAATGGCCTTGGTGGAACAATCCTTCACCTTCTGGACGGCGTCCTTGTTTTTATCAATGGCGATGACCTCGAAGCCGCCCTCGTAAAGCGCACTGACGAGATTGATCCCGAAGATCCCCAAACCGATGATGATGACCCGTTTCATTTTTTCACTCCTTTTTTGTCAACCCACCATGACCTGCTCTTCAGCGTAGGTGAGTCCCCGCTTCGGCGCACTCCAGGCAAAAGCCAGCGTCAGGGGACCGATCCGCCCGGCGAACATCATGAGAATAATGGCGAGTTTCTGCATATCATTGAGGTTTGCCGTAATGCCCATGGACAGGCCCACTGTTCCAAAAGCCGACAGGGTTTCAAAAAGATATTCCACCAGGAAATGGCGGCTCATAAGTGGCGCCTCGGCATGGCTCCCTAAAAACAGCAGGATCGATGTGATCAGACACACGGAAAAGGCGGATGCGAAAACGATGGCAATGGTCCTGCCGAGGATTTCCTTCGGGATGGTTCGGTTGAACAGGTTGACTTCGTCCTGACCCTTGATCCGATTCCAGACCATGACCATGAGGAGTGCGAAACTGGTTGTCTTGATGCCGCCTCCCGTCGAGCCCGGTGATGCCCCGATGAACATCAGAACCATCAGGACGAAAATAGTGGCATTGGTAAGCTGACTCACATCCACCGTATTGAAACCGGCAGTCCGGGCCGTGACGGACTGGAAGAAGGAAGACAGCAGCGATGTCTCGACGGTCACATCCCTGAGCATGGCATTCATTTCGAACAGGTAGAAAGAAGCGGCGCCGACGATGACCAGGAATGCCGTCATAATGAGGACAATCCTGGCATGGATGGAGATTTTTTTAATCCTGCCCCGCAGCAGGGCTGCAATTTCATATTGGACGATGAAGCCGATCCCCCCGAGCAGGATAAGCGTCATGATAATCAGGTTGACGGCCAAGTCACTGCGGTAGCGCATGAGGCTGTCGGCAAAGAGGGAGTAACCGCAGTTGTTGAAGGCGGAGACGGCATGATAAATCGCCTGATAAAGGGCGTGCGCCACGGGGAAATCCTGGGAGAACCGGATAAAGAGCAGCAGCGTCCCCAGGCCTTCGATGAAGAACGTGGACAGAAGGACCCACTTCATGATGAGCAGAAAGTCCCGCCTCGGTGTATGCAGGAATGTGGATTGCACGATTTCCCGTTCTTTGAAGGAAATCCCGCGACCCATCATCCCGAAGAACACGACGGAAAAGGTGATAATCCCCAGTCCGCCGATCTGAAACAGAAGAAGGCTGATGATCTGGCCGGTGAAAGACAGATCCGTGCCGATGTTGAGCGTGGCCAGGCCGGTGACGCACACCGCCGAGGCCGACGTGAACAGGGCATCCACGAAAGTAAGTTGCCCCCGGCCGGCGGAAAAGGGCAGCCATAGCAAAAACGCCCCCGCCAGAATCACAGCGGCAAAACTGAAAATAAAAATCCGCGCCGGTGAGAGCTGTCTGGCGAAAAAGGCACGGGGTTGAACCCGGATATTCATGGCTATTTTCCCTTGGCGTCGGTCCGGCTTTCTTTGCCGCGTCTCATGAGTTCGAAAAACAAAATAGCCGCGCCAATGGAAATGGCCGAATCGGCCACATTGAAGGCCGGCCAGTGGTGGGAACCGATGTAAACATCCAGGAAATCGATCACTTCCCCTAAACGAACCCTGTCGATCAGATTGCCGACGGCGCCGGAGAGAATCAAGGAGAGGGCAAACGTCAGACGCGGTTCCTCGACCCTGCTTTTCCAGATATAATGCACGACCAGGATGATCGCCAGGACCGTAACGGCCACGAAAAAGATCGCGCGGAACAGCGGCGAGGCGTCGGCCAGGAAGCCGAAAGCCGCACCGGGATTGCGGACATAGGTGATGCTGAAAAATCCCTGAATGACAGGAATGGATTCATGCAGCCGCATCGATGAATCGACATAAAACTTGGTGATCTGATCCAGAAGGAGGATCATACCGATCATCACGCCAGGCAGCAGGTACTTTTTATTCAAGGTTACTTAGGCACCTTTCGCAGATGTCCGGATGTTCCGGCTTCGTCCCGATATGCTCATTGTAGATCCAGCAGCGGTTGCACTTCCGGCCGCCGGCTTTGGAGACGCCGACGGTCAGGCCCTCAAACTCGACGCTCTGCCAGGCATCCAGAATCTGATCCTTCGGCGCGAGCCTGACCTGCGACACGATCAGCAGCGCCCGGAGATCCTCGATGTGCCTATCCAGAAGAGGCCGGAGTTTTTCCGGCGCACAGACGGCGACGGCGGCATCCAGAGGATGCCCCACCACCTTGTTTTTCCTCGCGATTTCAATCGCCTTGGAAATTTCTCCCTTGACGGCAATGAGGGTCTTCCAGCGTTCTGACAAATCAGGATTCAGGAAAGCTTCATTGACCTCCGGGAATCGGGCCAGATGGACGCTCGCCGCTTTCCCGGCATAAGCCGGCATGGCTGCCCATATCTCTTCGGCGGTAAAGGTCAGCATCGGCGCCAGCAGCCGGGTCATGGCCTCCAGAATGAGGTACATGGCCGTCTGGCCGGAACGACGCTCCTTTGATGCTGCTTTGGCCGTATAGATACGGTCCTTGAGCACATCCAGATAGAGGGCGCTCAGATCAACGGTACAGAAATTATAAAGGGTGTAGTAAACGACATGGAACTGATACCTGTCATAGGCATCGCGGACACGCCTGATCATCTCCTGCAGCCGGTGCAGGGCCCAGCGGTCAATCTCTTCCATGTCTTCGGGCGCCACGGCATCCCTCTGGCAGTCAAAATCATAGAGATTCCCCAGAATATAACGGCTCGTATTGCGGATGCGGCGATAGGCCTCCACGAGCCTCTTGAGGATCTCGTCTGAAATCCGGATATCCATGGTATAATCCTCGGCGGCCACCCATAGCCGCAGGATCTCGGCCCCGTACTGATCGATAATCTCCTGTGAATCAATGACATTGCCCACCGATTTGGACATCTTCTTGCCCTCGCCGTCCACGACGAACCCGTGCGTGAGGACGCTCTTGTAGGGCGCCCGGTTGCGCGTGCCCACCGATTCCAGCAGCGAAGAGTGAAACCAGCCCCGGTGCTGATCGCTTCCCTCCAGATACATGTCCGACGGCGACCGGTGATCGGGCCAGGTTTCCAGGACGGCGGCATGGCTGACGCCCGAATCGAACCACACATCCAGGATATTGGTCTCCTTTTTGAACGTGTCGTTCTGACAGTGGGGGCAAACAGTCCCGGCCGGCATGAGGTCTTTGGCTTCCCGTTCAAACCATACGTCGGCGCCGTACTCGCGGACGAGCGCCACAATATGATCCAGCAGAGGCTGGGTCATCAATTCCCGGCCGCACTGGCCGCAATAAAAGACGGTAATCGGAACACCCCAGAGGCGCTGGCGCGAAATACACCAGTCCGGCCGGTTTTCCACCATCCCGTAGATCCGGTCGCGTCCCCAGGCGGGAATCCACTGGACCCCTTCGATCGCCCGTAAGGCGTTTTTCCGCAGATCGTTATTTTCCATGGAGATGAACCACTGCTCCGTGGAGCGGAAGATGATCGGCTGTTTGCAGCGCCAGCAGTGGGGATAGGAATGTTCCATATCCATCAGGCCCATCAATGCGCCGAGTTGCTTGAGTTTTTTGTTGATCCCGTCATTGGCGTCAAAGACGAACTGTCCGGCAAACTCCTCAACATCGGGCGTGAACTTGCCGTCCTCGTCCACAGGGGCGTAATTGTCCAGGCCGTACTGCATGCCGATTTCATAGTCCTCCTGGCCATGCCCCGGAGCGATGTGGACACAGCCGGTTCCGGCCTCCAGCGTGACAAAGGGCGCCAGGATCAGCACACTCTCGCGGTCGACCAGCGGATGGCGGCATTTGAGCCCCTCCATGACTTCACCGGGGAATTCATCCACGATTTCATATGTTTTTCCACGATAGCCGAACGCGTCGAGACAGTAATCGATCAGGTCTTTTGCGAGAATCAACACCTCCCCTTCCACTTCGACCGCCGCATAGATAAACTCCTTGTGGAAGGCGATGGCAAGGTTTGCCGGGATTGTCCAGGGCGTCGTCGTCCAGATCATGACATTGACTTTTTTGCCGGCCAATTTCGGGCGGACGGCCGCAATGTCCGAAATAATCGGGAATTTTACATAAATCGACGGCGTATGGTGATTCGCATATTCCACCTCCGCCTCGGCCAGGGCCGTTTTGCAGGTGGCGCACCAGTAAACGGGCTTTTTCCCCTTATAGACGCTGCCGTTGACGAAGAGCTTTCCGAATTCGGCCACGGTAACGGCCTCATAATCATAGGTCATCGTCAGATAGGGATGCTCCCAGTCCCCGAAAACCCCGAGGCGCTTGAACTGCTCCCGCTGAATATCCACATATTTGCCCGCGTATTTGCGGCAGAAACGGCGCTTGTCCGCCTGCGACAGCTCATTTTTCTTCCCGCCCAGTTCCTTGTCCACCTGGTGTTCGATGGGCAGGCCGTGACAATCCCAGCCCGGCACATAAACGCTGTCAAAACCCGTCATGCTTTTGGATTTGACCACCATGTCCTTGATAATCTTGTTGAGCGCCGTCCCCAGATGAATATTGCCATTGGCATAGGGGGGGCCATCGTGCAGGATGTAAACCTCGCGGCCCTTTGAAACCTCCCGGATTTTCTGATATATATGCATTTCTTCCCACATTTTGAGCATCTCCGGCTCTTTCCTGGCGAGATTGGCCTTCATGGGGAAATCGGTTTTCGGAAGATTCAGGCTGTCTTTATAATCCATAGGATGCTCCTTAAAGATTTGCTTACGAATTCGGGACGCTACCACAGAGAAGGCCCACTTTCAAATAAAAAAGCCCCTGAAGGACCTGGCGGAGGGCTCAGAGAAAACAAGGCGTGGCAATGAGGAACAAGTGCTTGTTGCAATAGAAACAGCCGGCCGTCACGAATGCCCGCATCTCATCTTCCTGTTCTTCAGGTAAAGGATAAGGCCGTCTTGACAGCCCGATTCGCTGATTTGCGCATGTTGACTTCGATCATGTCCTGATACCGGTTGAGCGGAAACGTGTGCGTGACCATCTCGTGAAGGTGCACCCGGCCCGCGGCCGCAAACCGGAGGGCCGTCTCGAAGACATGTTCGCGCCGGCCGTCGACGAGATTGACGCCGTGCGCATAGACTCCTTTGATCGTCTGGAGCTTCAGCCACAGCGGCGTCAGATCCAGCTTGACCTCGTCCCCGATGCCCACGACGCTCAGCGTTCCGCCTCCGGCCATGGCCCGCATCGCCGCCCTCAGCGTATCCGTATGTCCGACGCAGTCGAAGACCTTCGTAAAACCGCCCATCAGAATGCTTTTCCCCAGGATCGGTTTGTAGGATTCGGCGCCGGTGATCTGCCGGGCGGCGCCGGCGATATCGCCGGCCGTCACGACATGGTCGGCGCCGGCCTTGGCCGCCAGCTCCGCATGAAACCGCGAAGGCTCGGCCACGGTGATGGAACAGGAGATCTCGAACGCCCGGATCGACTGGACGATCAGGTTGCCGATGACCCCGCCGCCGATGACGAGCACTTTGTCGTCGGCCATCGGCCGGTTATCCATGACGGCCTGAAGCGTCACGCCCAGGGGCTCCATCATGGACCCCGTTTCGATTGACATCCCTTCCGGCAGCTTGTAGATTTGACTATCGTGCGCCACGAGATACGGGGCAAACCCGCCGCCTACGTCTTTGCAGATCCCCGTGAACATCCCCGGGGCCAGGCGACCCTTGGCCGTGTTTTCACAACTGCCGGGCCGGCCGGCCCGACAGCTCGGACAGACCGGATCGATCCCCCGGACCGTGCACGTCAGGCCGGGCGACATCGTGACATGATCCCCAACCCTGCGATCCGTCACCCCCTTGCCGATCTCTACGATCTCCCCGCACAACTCATGCCCGAGCACACAGGGAAAGGAAGTAAAGGGCGAGGCGGTGGGGGAATCCTTGAGGAAAATCAGACTCTGATCGGAGCCGCAGAACCCGCACATCAGCGTCCGCAGCTTCACCCAGTCCGGCCCCGGCAGGGCGGGTTCCGGGATATCGACAAATTTAACCGTCGCCAGCGGCCCTTTGTAGAACAGGGACGGGAACAGCGCGCCTAGTGGTTTGAGAACAATGAACTTCGCCGCAGATGCGGAAAATTGCAGTGCCTTCATAGACCCTCCCTGCTACTCCATCTTGAGCGCCTGGTAGAAGATCACCGACGCCGGGCTCATCACGGTCGGATCGGTCATCACGTTGACGCAGGCCGGCTTTCCGGACTCCAGTGCCCGCTTAACAGCCGGGATGATTTCCTCGTCCTTCGTAACAAATTCGCCATGGCCGCCGAGGCCCTCCACCATTTTATCGTAACGCCGAAGATCCAGCTCTGTGCACTGGAGTCTGTCCTTGCCGATCGACAGCTCCTGCCCGTGCTTGACCATGCCCCATGCGCAGTCGTTGTTGATGATGCAGATGATTGGGATGTTGTGGCGGAGCATGGTGTCGAACTCCATCGCGTTGAACCCGAAGGAGCCGTCGCCATTAAACAGGATCACCTTCTTGTCGGGGTGGGCAAGCTTCGCGGCCATGGCAAAGGGAATGCCGGTGCCCAGGCACCCGAGCAGGCCTGACGCGGTTCCCAGTACGCCGGCCCTCAATTTCGATGTGAAATGCACAAGTCCGAAGTAAACCGTATCGCCGCCGTCCGTCACATAGTACGCGTCATCGCCCACGACCTTCTGTATCTGGGCGGCCAGGCGTATGGGATGGATGGGGTCCGACGGCGTCTCCCGCGCCTTCATCTCGGAATCTATGAACGCGGCCGACGCGGCGCGCAGCGTTTTAAGCCAGGCGCTGTGCTCGGTTTTCTTCACATGGGGAAGGAGCTGGTGCAGCACCGAGTTGACGTCCCCCACGAGCCCTGCGTCGGCCTGCCGGTTGCGGTCTATCTCGTGCGGGTCGATGTCGATCCTCACGATCTTTGCCGAGGGCGGAATTGCGGCCCCTGACTGCAGCAGCCAGTTGAGGCGCAGGCCCGCGATGACGATCAGGTCGGCCTGCGCCAGTGTCACCATCATCCCGATGTTGCCGACATCCCAGATGGACTGCGGGTGGTTGTCGGGAAGCTCTCCCCTTCCATAATTCATCAGGATGAAGGGGATTCCCGTCTTCTCAACGAACTGTTTCAGCGCATCGCTGCAGCAGCTGAATCCCACGCCGCTTCCTCCGAGAAACAGCGGCTGTTTGGCGCTGTTGATGAGATCGGCCGCCTGTTTCAGGTCGGCATCGTCAGGGTGAACCGTGTATTTCCGCGCAGGATTCTTCGGCAGCGGCGCCGCCTCCTCGGGTATGCTGATGTTCAGAATATCGGGCGGGAGCTCGAGGAACACGGGCCCCGGCCTGCCCATGGTGGCATATCTGAACGCCAGGGAGAGATATTCGGGTATGCGCTTCGTCTCGTAACAGGTTGCGGCCCATTTCGTGATCGGCTTTACCATGTCGATCTGGTTCATCTCCTGGAGGGCGCCCCTGAGGTCCTCCTTGAGCGGGTGCTTGCCGCACAGCACCACCAGCGGGGCGTTGTCGAGATACGCGTTGGCAATTCCTGTGAGCGCATTGGTGAAGCCGGGACCGGCGGTTACAAGGCACACGCCCGTCTGCCCCGCATAGACCGACCACGCATGGGCCGCCATCGCCGCCACCTGCTCGTGACGCACGTCGATGGCGCGGATGCGGTACTGCGTGAACCCGTCAAGGATCGCCTCAATGTGTCCGCCGGAAAGGGCGAACACCGTTTCAACCCCTTCGACTTCCTTGATGTATTTCGCGACAAGATGACCGCCCTTAATAGCCATGAGAGACCTCCTTTGAGAGATTATCGAGATTATGCTTTTGTCTATCGCTTAAACAGCCCCGATTAAGGGGCACTCATCCCATCACCAGCTTCACGCCATCGGTAAACCACTGAAGATAGGGGACCATGCCTTCAACGCGCACTTTTCCTTCAGCGGCCGCCCTGAAGGTGTCGGCATCGCCGGTTTTTGACGTCATCACCTTAAACGCCGTCCCCGCATCGGCCCAGATGAGAGCGACGTCGCATGGATGATGCGTGCCACCCAACGAAGAGAAAGCGCCCTTGTCGAAGATAAAGAGTCGGCCCTTTTTGCCGTCGGCCGTTTTAATAAGGACACTGATCTGCATGATGCCCAGATGATTTATGTAGGCAGGGTTCTTTTTCGCGGCAGCTTTCAGCTTTTGTGCAAGAATGAAAAGAAGCAGTGTAAACTTCATCGCAACCTCCCGGAGCGTAGTGTGCGCCTGTTGCTGCGGCGCCGGCTATTGTTTCAAGTACACTTTCTTCACCCACTCACCTATCCTTTCCATCGCCTCCTCATGCTGCCTGTAAAGGGATGAGATCGATATCGCCGGTGAGGCGGCCTACGTGCATCATGAAATTATTATGAAAGACCGGTATCCCCACGAGCTTACTCTCTATGATCTCGGAGATGATCCCGCAGGTCGAAACCGTGTCCATGTAGGCGTACTTCGTCACGGCGCCCCCGACGGTTTTGATGACGCCGGATTGTATCACTCCGATCCCCGCCACCTTCATCTGCTCGAGCTTCTGATCGAATCCCCAGACCATGGCGCCGATGTGGTGCAGGCCCCCGCCCTGTTTTTTCATAATATCTGAATAAATACATTCCCTGTCTGTCAGCATCTGTATGAGCTCGATTTCCACGCCGCCGCTGAAGGCGAGGGCGATGTCCAGCTCGAGGGGAAAGGATTCTCCCTTGAAAGTGGCATCATTTGATTTTGTCTTCGACCGGAACCATGGTCTGATATTCAGCAATTTTGAATAATAGCCTACCGCCTTCCCAATGTCGGGTACCACGATGCCGATCTGACTGACCTTAGAGAGCTTCACTCCCTTCATGTTCTCCAAACCCTCTGCGCTCATGGAGCCTTCCATATTGCCTCACGAGACCATCTCGTCAATGATAGCCTTGACGGGCTTGATCTCACGGATGAGAGCGGCCACCTGGCCGGCGCCGGCCGGGAAGAGATCAAAGTCACCGCTCATCCAGCCCTTCGGGGCGTTCATCAGATTGTATTCCTGCGACAGATCAACAGTCGGATCGGCCGACAGATCGACCAGTTTCTTGTTGGGAATGACGCGCATTTTCATGTTTTTCAGGGGCACCAGCGTCGTGCCGCCGTCGCCGCAGGCCAGAATGGCTTCTTTCCATACCTGCGGGGCGGACGCTTCTTCCGAGGCAATGAACCGTGTCCCGATCTGAACGCCCTGCGCCCCCAGGACCAGCGCCGCCCTATATCCTCGCCGATCGGCAATGCCGCCCGCCGCTACTACGGGAATCTTTACATGATCGGCCACTAAAGGCACAAGAACCAGCGTAGAGGACTCGGAACCCATGGAACGTAAGCCGCCCGACTCCGATCCGGAAACCACGAGCCCGTCCGCGCCTTCACCGGCCGCCCGGATTGCATGAGGAAGCGCCAGAAGCACATGTAACCCTTTCATGCCCAGATCGTGAATGAGGGGATAAATCTTTCCGGGAGAGCCGGCCGAGGTGGTAACGGTCTTTACGCCCGCCTCGGCCAGGATTTTCAGGATCTCAGGATTGGCGGGATTCATGATCATGATATTGGCTCCGAAGGGCTTGTCCGTAAGCTCCCGCACCCCGTCCACAAGCTTCCTCGTTTCCTCGGGGTTGCTGAACCCCAGTGCAATCATCCCGAAAGCGCCCGCCTCACAGACGGCAGCGGTCAATCGGGGACTGTTCATGGCCGCAATGGGCCCCTGAATGATGGGATAACGGCATCCTAACATTTCCAGTAACGTTGACATGGTATTACCTCCCGAGATTATTGTTTCCAAGTTTGCTGTCATTGAAGATCTTTTTATGCAATTTCCTCGTTATACCCGGAGGACGCTAACGAAACAGAACTTGCCGCCCGATCACATTTTCGGTCTCCTGCCGCAGAGGATCTTCGTCGTGTAAACGACCAGATCCTCGCCTTTTTGATTCTTGATGGAATTCTTGGCGGCGATGACGCCGCGCTCGTCATCCTTGGCTTCCATGCTTTCTATTTCCACTTCGCAGCGGATCGTATCGCCGATTTTGGTGGCGCCCGTGAAGCGCACCGAATCCATGCCGTAAAAGGCGATAAACGATTTGGGCAGTGCCGCATACATGCCGAGACGGAACATCAGGGCGCTGCCCACGCAGAGCGTCAGCATGCCGTGGGCAATGCGTTCGCCGAAGATCGTCTTCTTGGCAAATTCCACGTTCGTATGCAGCGGGTGCCAGTCCCCCGTAAAGGCCGAAAACATGACGATGTCCGTTTCCGTAATGGTCCGTCCGGGGGATCTCAATTTCTCGCCCACTGAATAATCCTCATAAAACAGTTTTTCCATAACTTCCTCCCTTTCTCCATCATTTATGAGCTCGCAAAGAGCTACAATTTAACGATTGTAATCGTTTTTTATCCTTCCATCTTCCGCATCGCCTCCACCAGTTCGCGCACGGCCGCCGCCGATTTCTCAAGCGCTGTCCGTTCGTCCGGTGTCAGGTTGATTTCGATGATCTGTTCGATGCCGCCTGCCCCCAGTTTGACGGGAACGCCGACAAACAGCCCCTGAATCCCGTATTCTCCTTCGAGGTAGGCGGCGCAGGGGAGGATCTTTTTCCGGTCCTTCAAAATCGACTCGGCCATTTCCACGGCCGCCGAAGCCGGGGCGTAGTAGGCGCTGCCTGTCTTCAGCAGGCTGACGATTTCGGCCCCGCCGTTGCGGGTCCGCGCCACCAGTTCATCGATGCGCTCCGGCGGCATCAGCTCCGTGATCGGAATACCGGCCACGGTTGAATAACGGGGCAGCGGAACCATCGTATCGCCGTGTCCGCCCAGCACAGAAGCATGGATGTTTTCCACAGAGACCTTGAGTTCCATTGCGATAAAGGCCCGGAAACGGGCGGAATCGAGGACGCCCGCCATTCCGATGACGCGATTCCTGGGGAAACCGCTGACTTCATAGGCCACATGGCACATGGCGTCGAGGGGATTGCTGACGATAATCAGAATGGCCTTCGGGGAAAACCGGACAACCTGCTGCGTCACGTCTCTCACGATTTTTCTGTTGGTCGCAAGCAGGTCGTCCCGGCTCATCCCGGGTTTGCGCGGGATGCCTGCCGTGATGATGACAATATCGGAACCCGCGGAAAGTTCATAGCTGTTCGTTCCGATCAATTGCGCATCATGCTTTTCAATCGTGGCCGCCTGCGCCAGATCCAGGGCCTTGCCCTGGGGTATCCCTTCGATGACGTCGATCAACACCACATCACCCAAGGCCTTTTCCGCCAGCCGCTGCGCCGCCGTCGCTCCGACGTTGCCCGCCCCTACCACCGTAATTTTCTTTTCCATAGAGTCCTTCCTGTCATTTAATATCAACACATCTATAACAAACTGATTTTCAAATCAACCGCTGAATCCAAATCCACCGCCTAAACAACTCTTCCCCTTTCATGACCGAGTGCGCCTCTTCGGACTTCCCGCAACGCGCCCGTTGCCCATGAATCAAATCCTCATTCTCCATTCGGTTTCCTATTCCACCAAGGTTGGTCAAGCGTCATAACACACGACTCAGCGGGTGCTTGCTTTCGCCACCAAGCCGTTCAGAACCTTTCTCCCTTCAACCGGCGGATCAGTAAACGATCGAGCTGGTCGGCAAAGGCTTGGCAGTCCTTCTTCCCGAAGACCGGTGGTCCGCCCGTCATCAGGCCGCCGTCTCGCAGTTCGCTCAGGAGATCCCGCACGGCCAGACGTTCCTTGATGTTCTCCTCCGTGTAGAGCTTGCCCCGGGGGGTAAGGGCGAAGGCGCCCTTGGAGACGACCCGGTCCGCCAGGGGGATATCGGTTGTAATCACCAGATCGCCCGGCTCTGCTAACTCCACGATGCGGTCATCGGCGATGTCCGGTCCCCCGGGAACGAGAAGGCTCGAAATCAGCGGCGACGGCTCCCGGCGGATGGGCTTGTTGGCCACAAAGACGACGGGCACGCCCAGGCGCAGGGCGGCCCGGATCAGGATGTCCTTTGCCGCCCTGGGAAATCCGTCCGCATCGACGTAAATCTGCATGGAGGTCCTTTCAGCGGAAAAACGAAGGCGCCCTTCAGGCGCCCAAAATCTCTTTCACCCGGCCGACGATGCCGCCCTCCAGGCGCACCTTGATGCCGTGGGGGTGGCGGGGCGATTTCGTGAGCAGGTCCCGGACGACCCCTTCCGTGAGGGCGCCGCTTCGCTGATCCTCTTTCCGGACCACTCTCACCCGCATGCCGGGTGCAATGTCGGATCGGTTGTTGCCGTTCATGGGGCGCTCCTATCGGGAAGAACCGCCCGCACGACGTCGGCGAGCTGTTTCGCCGTCGGCAGTTTGCCCTTCAGATTTGCCGGCAATTTCGACTGGAGTTGATACACGGCCACGCCGATGGGGTTCGCTTTCGTGCGCAGGGCATATTCGACTTCCACGTCGTCCTTTTCCGCGCAGAGGATGATGCCGATAGACGGCTGGTCGCCGTCACCGTGTTCTTTGTCGTTGAGCAGGTTCAAATAGAAATCCATCTTGCCCGCGTGTTCCGGCTCGAAAGGCCCGATTTTTAATTCGAAGGCCACCAACGCCTTGAGGAAGCGGTGGTAGAAGAGCAAATCGATGAAATATTCCTTTTGGCCCAGTAGCAACCGGTGCTGGCGGCCGACGAAACAGAAGCCATAGCCGAGTTCGAGGAGGAACGCTTGCAGACGGGAAATCAGCCGGTCCTCCAGTTCCCGCTCCTTCACTTCCCGGCGGATGCCGAGGAATTCCAGATTGTAGGAACTCTTCATCATTTCTTCGGCCTGCTCGGCCAGATGCTCCGGCAGGGCGAGGGGAAAATTGGAGGTTTTCTTTTCCAAAACGGCACGCTCATAGGCCCCGGCCTTGATCTGATTGAGCAGGATGTTCCGCGACCAGCCAAACCGGGCGGTGGCGCGGAGGTAGTAAAGGCGGGCAGCGGGGTCGGTGATCTTGGCCAAAATGTTTGCATGATGGCCCCATGGAACTGCGGCGATTAATTCTCTCACAAGCTGTGAGAGTTCTTCGGGGCTCGGCGTTTTCCGCCCTTTCTTTTCCAATTCTCTCACAGCCTGTGAGAGAAACAGTTTGTCCGTATGCGTCCGAAAAAACTGGAGCATCCGCCACACATTTTGCGGTGAAAAACCGAAGGAGCCTGGAAATGCTTGTCGTAAGTCCGCCGAAACCATCTCGACAATCGAATCGCCCCATCCGAGCGTCTGCTGTTTCTCCACGATACCGCGCCCGATGTCCCAGTAAAGCAGGATCAGGTCGCGGTTCACAGCCCGCGCCGCCGAGATGCGCGCGGAAACCACTCGCGTCTTCAGGTCCTCTATGAACTTCTGGTATTCCGGCGATGCGATGGAGACCTCTTGTGACTTCTTCATCTCGCTAATCCCTCCAACATCTTCTCCGCCTCCTTCTCCACTCTCACCTCGATACCGTTTTCGCCCGCCTGCCGGGTAAAGATCAGAAACTCACCGGTGCTGTTGCGGATTTGAAGTTTGTTTTTTCCCCTTTTCATGGCCTGCTCCTACAGTTCTGGTTATTACGCGCCGTATTCATCGTCTTGTCCATATTCTGATTTCGGCACCTCGTGCTGTCTGCAGATGCTGTCAATCTCTGGTTGATCCGCGATGCTGGCAAGGTCGAAGCCGAGAAGGATTATCGAGGAAATAACATCAATGATTCCGGTTCGAAATCCAACATCATCTTTGAGGTTAACGATTTGTGGACTTCATGAAGACAATATGTTGTCGTGCACCCTCCGTTAACGCCGCGTTCATTTACTTTTGGGCTTCTTCCGCTTCTTTGTCTTCAGCCATGCCTCATGCTCCGCGATCAGCGACTGAACATCGGGTTCCTTTTTGGGAAGAGCAAGCGTATGCGCGTAATCTTTCTTGCCGATCTTCATCACTTCAATTTCCTTATTTATAAACTGCTGAATCTCCGCTAGAAGCTCTTTCTCCTCCGCGCCGCAGAAGGAAACGGCAACGCCCTTGTTGACGCCCCGTCCGGTCCTTCCCACTCTATGGACGTAATTTTCCGGCTTTTCGGGTAAATCATAGTTGACGACGTAGTTGACATCGGGAATATCAATTCCCCGGGCGCTTATGTCCGTGGCAATCAACAAACTGCATTCACCCTCCTTGAACTTCTTCATTACAGCGGATCTTTCCTCCTGATCCTTTTCCCCATGAATGGTCAGCGAAGGAATCTCGACTCTCGCCAGTGCTTTTGCGACGCGCTCAGCCCGCACCCGTGTTCGCACAAAGACAATGATCCTGCTGTCAGGATTTTCCCTGACAAATCTTTCCAGAAAAAATCGCTTGTCGTCCATTTCCACGAACATGACCGCGTGAGAAACATTTTTTGCGACGGGATCTTCCGGCGATATCTGAATGCGGATGGCGGAGCTGTTCACCTGGGAAAATGCGAGCTTTTTGATCTCCTTATTGATGGTTGCCGAGAAAAAAAGCGTCTGGTGCCTGCGCGTGAGCTTTCTTTTTACCGCTTTGATGTCCTCTATAAAGCCCATGTCAAGCATATGGTCGGCTTCATCAAGGACAAGGGTATCGATCCTGTCCAGGTGAATATACCCCTGATGGATGAGATCAAACATCCTTCCCGGCGTGGTAATCAGAATATCGATGCCGTCCTGAAGCTTTTTAATCTGCGCATCCTGCTCGACGCCGCCTACCAGGGGAAACGTTTTTACTTTCGTATGCTTTGAAATACTCGCAAAAACGTCGCCAATCTGCAGAGCCAGCTCGCGTGTAGGAACCATGACCAGACATTTGATGCCGGGGGAGCGTTTGCTGTTTTTGTCCCTGTGGATTCGATCGATGAGAGGAATCGCGAATGCCGCCGTTTTACCCGTTCCCGTCTGGGCGATGGCAAGAACGTCTTCGCCCTTCATGATGGATGGAATGGATTTGAACTGGATATCCGTCGGCCTCTTGAAACCAAGTTGCAGCAGGTTTTGTTTTACTTCTTCTGAAATAGGGTATTTCTCAAACTTCATAATCCCTCACTCTATGGAAACGGATCCGATTTTCGGCAATGAACGGCCCGTGGAGACCTTTGAAGAATACCATCACTTTGTCATTCCCGCGTAGGCGGGAATCCAGAAGCTCCTGAAAAGACCGGATTCCCGTTTTCACGGGAATGACGATTTGCTGAATTTCAGGAGTAATTCAAAGGTCTCAAGTGGTCATTTGGAAGCGCGCTTCCGCACGGAAAAGCCGAAATGGCCCAGGCAACGGCCCAGCTCGAAATATTGACCGTGTGCAAACGCGAGCAAGCCGCCCTTCTCCACGCAGAGTCGCCCCTTCGTGTCGAGCAGTGTGGAAGAAACCTGTACGGCAACCACCTCCGCCACAAACATCGTGTGCGAACCCAGTTTCAAGGTTTTCTGCACCCGGCATTCGATGTTGAGCAAACATTCCGTAATGATCGGACACCGTACTTTCAACGCCTTCGCCGGCGTCAACCCCGTTTCGGCGAACTTGTCCACATCACGGCCGGAAACCGTCCCGCACCAGTCCACCGCCTTCGCCTGCCGCGGGGAGGGGATATTCACCACAAACTCATGCGTGGCCTGGATGATTGCATGCGAATGCCGTTCGGGACGAACGGAGATCGACAACATGGGCGGATCACTGCACACACTTCCCGTCCAGGCAATCGTGATCAGGTTCGGTTTCCAGTCCTGCGTCCCGCCGCAGCTTACCAAAACCACCGGAACGGGCCATAGCACGTTTCCGGGTTTCCAGGATTGTTTTTTGATGCGCTCGCTCTTCACCATGGTATGATTTCCTTTTGTCTGCGTACGGTCAGGGATACTCCATTATGGTCCATGATTGCGAAGTAGTCAATAGAAGAGGGGGCCGTAAACGCGCTGGCATGATCGCTGGGTGTGCCGGGCGTCCGGTATTTCCGTCAAAAAAAGGTTGCTATGCCGGGATTTATAGTATAGAGACCCGCCACCTGAAACCACGGGGACCCTCCCTGTGGTTTTTATTTTCTTGAAAAGGAGTCGGATCAAGACATGATCAGTGCATCAAACATAACACTTGCCTACGGCAAGAGGATTCTCTTTAAAGACGTCAACATCCAGTTTACACCGGGAAACTGCTACGGTCTCATCGGCGCCAACGGCACAGGAAAATCAACCTTTCTCAAAATTCTCTCCGGTGATGTTGAACCGGACACGGGTGAAATCACTATCGGCCGCAGAAAGAGGCTGGCGGTATTACGGCAGGACCAGTTCGCATTCGATGAGGAGACGGTTTTCAACACCGTCATCAGGGGGCACGCCGCGCTTTATAAAGTTATGGCCGAACGGGAGGCAATCTACGCCAAGGCGGATTTTTCGGAGGAAGACGGGACTCGCTCCGCAGAGCTGGAGTCTGATTTTGCCGAAATGAACGGCTACGAAGCCGAAGCCGAGGCGGCCGTGCTCTTAAACGGCCTAGGGGTGCCGGAAGAGCTGCGCAGCAGAAAGATGAAGGAACTGGAGGGCGGTGACAAGGTACGGGTGCTTCTGGCTCAGGCGCTTTTCGGGAATCCGGATGTGCTGCTCCTCGATGAGCCCACCAACCATCTCGACCTGAAGTCCATTGCCTGGCTGGAAGAATTTCTGGGTCGCTTCCAGAACACGGTGATTGTTGTTTCTCACGACCGACACTTTCTGAATCAGGTGTGCACGCATATCGCGGATATCGACTTCGGCAAGATCAAGATCTATGTGGGAAACTACGACTTCTGGTATCATGCCAGCCGGCTCCACCTGAGACAGAAGCAGGAGGAGAACCGGAAAGCAACCGACAAGGCCGACGAACTCAAGGAGTTCATCCGGCGCTTCAGCTCCAACGCCTCCAAGGCGAAGCAGGCCACGTCACGCAAAAAGCTCCTGGAGAAGCTTACCCTCGAAGACATACCCATATCTTCAAGGAAATACCCCTATGTCGTCTTCAAGCCCGAAAGACCCTGCGGCGATATCATCCTGGAGATAAAGGGGCTTTCCAAGTCTATAGGCGGGCTGCCTGTTTTGACCGACATCAATCTGAACGTCCGCAAGGGTGATAATATCGCCTTTGTCGGTGTCAACAGCCAGGCCAAGACGACCCTTTTCCAGATCCTGGCCGGAGAGCTTATGCCGGACAGCGGGAGTTTCCGCTGGGGAGTGACGATAACCCCCACCTATTTTCCGAAGGACAGCAATACCTACTTTGACAATGACTTGAATCTGGTCGAGTGGCTCTGTCAGTATTCACCCCCTGCCGAGGGAGAGAGCTTTGCCAGGGGATTTCTCGGCAGGATGCTTTTTTCCGGAGAAGAGGCGCTGAAAAAGACGCGTGTCCTTTCCGGGGGCGAGCGGGTCCGTTGCATGCTCTCCAGAATGATGCTTACCGGCGCCAACGCCCTCATCATGGATGAACCCACCAATCATCTGGACCTCGAAGCGATTACCGCCCTCAACAACGGTCTCATCGCCTTCACGGAGGTGGTGCTCTTCAGCTCCCACGATCGTGAATTTGTCTCCACCGTGGCAAACCGGATCGTGGAAATTACGCCGGGCGGGATTATCGACAGGATGATGGGATTTGAAGAATACCTGGAAGATGAAGAGATTGCACGGGTACGGGATGAGCTTTTCCAGGGCCGCCAGGTCGCCGCTCTCTGATTTTAAAGCTGCTGCTGATAAATATTTTCTTTCCAGGAGTATTCGGGGTCGCCGTAGAAGTCATCAGCGTGTTTTTGGAAATGGAGATCGACAGCTGTGCATTGGCAGAACCATGGATCGTGAATCGTGGTTATGTCGATTAAAGCGGCTTTCGTGCCGCTAATTCAGGTATTTGTTATCTTTAATGTTTTTGACGACGGGGGTGTACTGCTTTCATCTTAGCTATCAATAAAGTGGTCATTGCCAAGTCCGATCCTCATTTCTCAAAAAAGAATGTATAGTCACGATAGCATTGGCCCTCGGTGTGCATCATACACTGCGTCACTTTCGGTGCTACTTCATACCTGATGCCCAGGCTGTCGAACCAGCTCTCCACTCGGTCCATAATGCCGCACTCATATTGGTCGATAACGCCCAAGGCCTTGATGCCATCGTGGGCAAAACACTGGTGCCAAGTGCCACGGATATGGTTCATGTCCTTAGACATGAAGGAGTACTTCATAAAGTCGCCCGTGAGGGTGGCCATGGCGACTTGGAAGAAGTCCCAGAACTCGCCGAATGTTTCAAGCTTGTCCACACCGACGGCCTTCTTTAGACGCTTTATCTCCACCGCCGCCACGGCCTTGACAGCGGCCCGGTTAACCTTGTTCGTCTTCTCGATGCCGCACTCCTGCAGGCAGTTGTAGAACCACATGGCGTCGTGGGTCATCCAGCATTTGTTGAGCAGTTCCTTGAGTTCCTTCTTCTCCAACGGGACCTTGTCCATCCAACCCTCCTTTACAGGCTGCAGCAACGAATAACTATTATGGAGGCGATTCATGGCCACCTTTGACTCTTTCCAGAAACTCTCCGACCAGCCTTGCCGTTTCCCCGGTAAGGCGCTGGCATGCCAAGAGTTTGTCACTTTTATAAAACGCCTTGACCTGATCGATACTTATCCAGTCCACCTTGGTGATATCGCGGCACAGGATGCTCCCTTTAACGATGTCCTCCTGAAAACGTTTCAGAAATTCCCGCGAAAAAAACCAGAGCCGCATGTCTTCCTTATCTGTTTCGTTGCCGCGGCTGAACAACAGGCCGAAGACAGCCAGGGCGCCAACCAAGGCACCGCAGACCTCCCCATTACCGCCCAGCCCGCCGCCGAAGGCCCCCATGGCCTTGATCAGTGACTCATCGCGTCTGCCCAGTTTTTCCTGCCCGACCGCAAGAACCGCCTGGCTTCAGTGAAATCGCTTCATGAACATGGCCATTGCCTTTTCCTGCATCTCCTGTGGGGTCATGATCATCCTCCTTTGTTTTAAATCCATAAACAGGTATTTAGTTATTTCTCGAACAGTGGCGCCATTGCCGCGCGGTCAAAATAGACATCGTTGCGCTTGATTTTGTCGCCTTCTATAAGAACAAGGTCCATGCCATCCACCTCGACGACCTTGTCTTTGCCTGACCGCTTCAGCGTTGCATGCCACAGGACTGCCGCCCCATCAACCCCATCAAATGGATACAGTTCCCTGAGCGCCCAGTGCATCTCCCAACCGACAAAGAGTTTTGCAAGGTATTTCCGCATTGCATCCGAGCCTTCCACAAAACCCTTGGTGTTTGGATCACGATACTTCACGTCAGGGGTATAAGTCGCTACGACCTTCTCCACGTCCTGTGTGTTCCATGCCTCCAGAAAATTCCTTGCAAGCTTCAGCAATCTTTTCTTCTTGTCCATGTTTCTTCCTCCTTAAAAAATCACATACCTTTGAATACTGGTTTTCTCTTTTCCATGAATGCTGCTATACCCTCTCTCGCATCCGCCGTTCTCCCAACCCGGATCATCCCGGATCGCTCCAACTCCAGCTGGCGCTCCAAAAGCCCCAACATTGCCTGGTTGAAGTTTTCCTTCGCGATGGCATATGCAATGGAAGGGCCACTGGCGAGTTTCACTGCGATCTGCCGTGTCGTGCTTTCAAGATCGGCATCTTCGACAACCTGGTTGACCAGTCCCATCTCAAGCGCCTCCCCGGCAGAAAGCACTGGGTCCCGGTAGACAAGCTCCTGCGCCTTCCCGAATCCTATCAGCAGCGGGAGCAGAAGTGTCCATGCCCCATCGGGAATCAGGCCGATCGACGTGTAGGCCTGCCTGATCTTTGCTGATGAAGCACAAATTCTCAAGTCGCACGCTGCAGCAATACTCACACCAACGCCGGCAACCGTCCCATTGATCATGGCAATGACAGGCTTAGGGATCCGGCGGATGCCGGTGATTGCAAAGTTTAACAGCTTCGTTAATTGCCGCAATGTCTCGCTGGCATCGGGGGAGCTTTCAAACATCGCTACATCACCCCCTGTGCTGAACGCTTTGCCCTCACCCGTAATCACGATAACTTTTACATCCTTATCGTCTCCGCAGATTTCCAAGGCCTTGATGAGATCGTTGAATAAATCAAAATTAAACGCATTAAACGCCTTGGGTCGATTGAACTTAATGACAGCAACCTGATCCGCCTTTGTAAAAAGAATGTTGTCATACTGCATATTTCCATTCCTCCTCTTTAGTGTAATAGTTTGACATCCAAGTGTATAAGCAAAATAATTAGATGTTATTGTTGAGCTTTTTCAGCAGATAAACTAGCATTTTTCTTTCGTCATCCGAGATACCCATGTATGATTGGATCCTTAATTTTTGAGCGATACGCTGAAAGTCGGTTTTTAATGCCTTTCCTTTCCTGGTCAAGGCAATGAGGCTGATCCGGTTATCGGATAGATGGCTCTTTTTTTCTACATAGCCCAGTTTTAGCAATTTATTCACCAGAGCCGTAATCGTGGATTTGTCTTTGTCGATAATCTTCGCAATTTCTGACATAGGTAATGGCCCTCGCAGCATAAGAGATCCTAAAATCTCGCCGTGAGAGGGGGCCAGTCCTTTGATGTGATGGGCCTTCAATTCATGGGTTAGGAGTCTATTGGCCTTGTATTGAATCCGGCCGATCAAAAAGATGATGTGATCCTTTTTCATGGGTGCATGATAGTTTTATATCAAACTAAAGTCAAGATTTATTTCGGGTTAAAATGTTGAGTGAAAGAGTGAAATCTAAAAATCAACATGGTAGGAGGAAGTACGCATCAACCGGATGAACCAAAATATGGTTCCCAATTGGGTTGTGTGTTCGTACTTGAATGGGAGAAGGCCTTGTGTCTGATTTGTCAGGATCAACGAGGTTTTTTATTTTTTTGACGGTGGATCAAGGTGAATGGGGAAATCTATCTATGGGCATAAATTCTTTTCCCTGTTGCAAAATCAACGAAGCTAAGGTAGAAAAAGTCGTCTTTTCCCAAATTGAATCAAGAAGGAAAGCGCATGGCCCATCGCATTGAAATCGGCTTTAAAAAAGGCATCCGGGACGCCCTCGGAGAAAAAATAAAAAGACGCATCGTCGAAAATCTGCATATCTCCGTGGACGAGGTCAGGACGATCGACGTCTATACCATCGACGGCCTGCTTTTCCGCGCCGAACTGAAAAGAGCCGCCGCCGGCCCGCTGTCCGATCCCATTATCCAGCAGTTTGCCGTTGACCGCGGGCTGGCCGAGAGTTTCGACTGGATGATCGAGGTGGGGTTCCGGCCCGGCGTCACGGATAATGTAGGCAAGACGGCGTGCGAGGCCGTGGCCCTGCTGCTGGGACTATCGCCGGCCGAGGCGCCGAGGGTTTATACATCGCGTCAATATTTGATCAGCGGTCCGCTCGGAACACAGGACGCGCAGCGAATCGCCGCCAGCCTGCTTGCCAACGATCTCATCGAACACTACGAGATTGTCAACGGCAAAACATGGGAACGTCAGGCGGGAATGCCTGCTTATGTGCCGCGCGTCTCCGGCGTCGATGCACCGGCGGTCAAAGAGATCAACCTCAATGTCAGCGACCGGAAGCTCCTGCAGATCAGCCGCGAGGGGATACTGGCCCTGACCCTCGACGAAATGCAGGTCCTGCGCGATTATCTCAAAGACGCGGCCATCGTCAAAGAAAGGAAAAAAATCGGCCTCGGCCGGAAAATAACGGACGTGGAGCTGGAATGCCTCGCCCAGACCTGGTCTGAACACTGCAAGCACAAGATTTTCAACAGCTTTATTACTTACCGGGATGAAGCGGGTCAAGTCCTGGAGATCGACTCGCTCTTCGACAGCTATATCCGGGGGGCGACAAAAAAGGTCCGCGAACGCCTCGGCAAGAAGGACTGGTGCCTGTCCGTGTTCGTGGACAACGCCGGCGTCATCAAATTCAATGACGACTACAACCTGGTCTTCAAGGTGGAAACGCACAATTCTCCCTCGGCGCTGGATCCCTACGGCGGGGCGCTCACGGGCATCGTCGGCGTCAACCGCGATCCCTTCGGCACCGGGAAAGGCGCCAAACTGATTTTCAATACCGATGTCTTCTGTTTCGCGCCGCCCGATTACGCAAAGCCGCTGCCCAAGCGCATCCTGCATCCGCGCCGCATCTACGAGGGCGTTCGCGAGGGCGTCGAGCACGGCGGCAACAAGAGCGGCATTCCCACGGTCAACGGCTGCATCGTCTTCGACGAGCGCTATCTGGGCAAGCCCCTCGTTTACTGCGGCACCGCCGGGATCATGCCGGCCCGCCTCCACGGAGAGCCCACCCATACCAAGGAAATCCTCCCCGGCGACCTGATCGTCATGACGGGCGGCCGCATCGGCAAGGACGGGATTCACGGCGCCACGTTCTCTTCGGAAGAGCTCCACGAGGACTCTCCGGTGACAGCCGTGCAGATCGGCGATCCCATCACGCAGAAGAAGATGACCGATTTTCTGCTCATGGCGCGGGATCGGAACCTCTACCGGGCGATTACCGACAACGGCGCCGGCGGTCTGTCTTCATCGGTGGGCGAAATAGCGCGGCTATCGGGCGGCTGCGACCTGGATGTCCGAAAAGCCCCCCTCAAATACGCCGGCCTGCAGCCCTGGGAGATCCTGCTGTCGGAAGCGCAGGAGCGCATGACGCTGGCGGTCGCCCCGGAGCAGATCAACGCCTTTCTGTCCCTGGCAGAAAAAATGGAGGTGGAGGCCACTGTGCTCGGGCGCTTCACCGATTCCGGAAAATTCCATGTGCGCTATGGCGAGCAGACCGTCGCCTGCCTGGACATGGCGTTTCTGCACAACGGCCTGCCGCAGATGCGCCTGAACGCCTGCTGGCAGCCGCCCCGCCACGAAGAGCCTGACTTTCCCGAACCGGCCGATCTGGGAGAGGCCCTCAAAGCCATGCTGGCACGGCTGAACATCTGCAGCAAGGAATCCGTCGTCCGCCAGTATGACCACGAAGTCCAGGGGGGCAGCGTCGTGAAGCCCCTTGTGGGCGCCGCCAATGACGGCCCGTCGGACGCCGCCATCGTCCGGCCCCTGCTCGATTCTTTTGAGGGGATCGTGACGGCCAACGGGATCTGCCCACGCTACAGCGATATCGACACTTACCACATGGCCGCCTGCGCCATCGACGAGGCCGTGCGCAATACCATCGCCGTGGGCGGTTCGCTGGAGCGGCTGGCCGGGCTGGATAATTTCTGCTGGTGCGATCCGGTCCAGTCGGAAAAGACGCCCGACGGCCAGTATAAGCTGGCCCAGCTTGTGCGCGCCAACATGGCGCTCTACGACTATACAACCGCCTACGGCGTGCCCTGCATCTCCGGCAAGGACAGCATGAAAAACGATTATCAGATCGGGGGCACGAAGATCTCCATTCCGCCGACGCTGCTTTTTTCCACGATCGGGTTCATCAAAGACGTCCGCAAGGCCGTCACAATGGATGCAAAAAAGCCCGGCGACCTGGTCTATATCCTGGGAACGACGTATCGGGAACTCGGCGGGTCCGAATGGTACGCCCTGCACGGCTATGTCGGCAACGACGTCCCGAAAGTAAACGCCGAAAAAGCGAAAAAACTATACAAGGCCTTAAGCAAGGCCATTGAGGCCGGGCTTGTGGCCTCCTGCCACGACTGTTCCGACGGCGGCCTGGGCGTCGCTCTGGCGGAAACGTCCTTTGCCGGCGGGCTCGGCCTGGCTGTGGATCTGTCCCGTGTTCCCCGCGAGGGCTTGCAGCGCGATGACGAGCTGCTTTTTTCCGAATCCCAGAGCCGTTTTGTCGTGACCGTTTCCCCCTCGGCGAAGCCGGCTTTCGAGCGCATGCTCAGGGGAAATGTCCATGCCGAAGTGGGCCGCGTCACAGTGGAGGGAACCCTCAGGATCAGGGGCACCAAAGGGAACCTGATCATCGACGAAGACATACATGAACTCAAAGCGGTGTGGCAAAAACCGCTGAATTTTTAAGGAATAAGAACATGCCGAGAAAAGTCACAGCCATCGTCATCACGGGAAACGGCACGAATTGCGAAATGGAGACGGCCCATGCCTGCCGGCTGGCCGGCGCGGACCAGGTCGATATCGTTCACATCAGCCAGTTGCTCTATCGGGAGAAGAAACTGGACGATTATAATTTCCTGAATCTGCCGGGCGGCTTTCTCGATGGGGACGATCTGGGATCGGCCAAGGCCGGGGCCAACCGGATCCTGCATGCCGCCATCCGGACGGACCACACAGCGGCGCAGGAAACCCTGCACGACCAGTTCCGCCGCTTCATCGGGGCCGGGAAACTGATCCTGGGCGTATGCAATGGTTTTCAGTTGCTGGTCAAACTCGGAACGCTGCCGGGTTTCGACGGCAATTACTTCCGGCAGACTGCCACGCTGACCTTTAACGATTCCGGGCGTTTTGAAGACCGCTGGGTCTATCTGACCACCAACGCCGCCTCTCCGTGTGTTTTCACGAGAGGCGTCAAGTTGCTTTATCTGCCGGTCCGTCACGGTGAAGGCAAGTTCATCGCCAAAGACAGGGCCGCCCTGAAAAGACTTCACGGGGATCGGCATGTGGTCGTTCAGTACAGTGATGAGCATTGCCGGACGGCGACGATGGATTACCCTTACAATCCAAACGGCGCAGCAGAGGCCATCGCCGGGATCTGCGATGAAACGGGACGGATCTTCGGCCTGATGCCCCATCCCGAGGCCTATCTCCATTACACGAATCATCCCCGGTGGACGCGGGAAAAACTTCCGGAAGAGGGCACGGGGCTGGTCCTTTTCAAAAACGCCGTCCGATTCATCCGCAGCCGCGAGTTCTGATGGTCCGGGAAGTGCTTGACTGCTGCATCTTACTATTCAAACGGATTTGCTGTAATGTTAATTTTAATGACGACCGGCATTATAATGTCAATGCCCAAACCGTTTCCTACTGCCCAGAGACTTAATTTCCCGCCTGCCAAAAGACTTTCAAGAAACGCCTTGTTGATCCATTCCACATTTGTTTCCGGGCGGATCTCGAAAGCGGCAAAACTGATTGTCTGGGCCACTTTTGTTGCGGCGGCAAATGCGCTGCCGTAGTCGCCGGCGTAGAAATCACCCGTTCCCGCACCGCCTACATTTCTTTCTATCACATACCGGATATAATCTATCTCGATTCTCCTGATCTTGCCCTTATACTTTTTGTAATTCTCATCATCTTCAAGATTCAGGTCATAAGAGAGCGTTGCCGCACTGCCTTGAACATAAAATGTGTGACTTTTAGTAATTTCAAACTTGATGTCCGCCGCATCCTTGAGTTCACCGCATCCAATGATAAAACAAAACAATGTCATTGCCGATAAAATCAGAAGCGTTCTTTTCATAAATTTTCTCCTTTTTCTGTAGTCACGTTCTTTGTTGATTTAAGAAATATCCAGGAAACACTGAAGCCGCTCATTATGGAAGTGTTGGTTTTCACAAGGGGGCTATCCGCAAACGCAGCACCTTGAAGAAAGTCGGCGCTGACAAAAGCACTAAAAATAAATTGCCTGTATTCTTTGCTTAAACCGATTGTCAGCGTCGAACCGCTGTAGCCGCTGCCCGCGGAATATGCAGGACGTATCACAGTCGCGTAAACCGGATTGACGGTATAAAAATAGGCATGATAGCCGCTATCGGCAAACATCGGTCCCGCTGAGATGCCTAAATTCAAACCCGTTTGAGGGATAACATTTCTCTTTTCAAAATTGATTCGTGGACTGAATACCCACCCTTCTGCACGCACGGAAGAAAAATTGGTAGAAAAAAAAGCACGCACGGGCAAAGCCATGCCTAATTTATATTTTTGTTCTTTGTTTTCCATAATCTTTATTCTCAGGGCTGGACCTAATTCAAAGGTCGGATCTAAATCCGGCATGCCGGCGCGTGCCGCGTTATCGGAACTCTTTACCGGTACAGCCCCGAAGCCACTAAAGTCCAATGTAACCCTATCCGTTTTAAATATCTGCCCGGAAATACGCTGTTCTTCTACTTTTAAAATACCGCCGCGATAAACAACATAAGGATAAGGAAGAAAATAAGATCGGATTTTATCAGAGCCGCGATAATCGGGCATCTGGAGGAAGCCGAGTCCCGCCCCTAATTCCCAGAGAGGCTTTTCAGCGCATATCGCAATTTCAGGAATTAAAAGACAGACTAACGACCATATCAGCAATAAACTGCGACCAATGCCCATGTTATTACCTTTTAAGGATCTTCGACGGGTCCGGCTGACTGTAGAGTACAGTAAAAAACACTTATTGATTAACGACCGAATGCTTGCATATTGAAGAAGATATCCTTAATTTGTTGATGACAGTAATATCTTCTCAAGGCCACTGTGACCCATTTTTCAGATACATGCAACATTTTTTCGTCTCAGCTTTTTTCCACAATCACAAACCCACCGTCTTCGTTTACCTTTTAAAATTGCAACATCGGGAGACAATGTATCATAGAAAAAGATTTCTGCCTTTATCCTTGTTTATTCTTTCCGGGGCTGGTATAGAGCCTCCGTTTTGCCAGGGAGATGTCAAATTGGAAATGGGAATTCTGGGGCTGCCCCAGAGCGGTAAAAGCACGCTTTTCGAAATCATGACCGGCCTCAGCGGACGGGACAGTCGCGGCGAGCCGCATCATCGCGGTCTGGCGACTGTGCCGGACAGACGTTTTGATCATCTGGTCGAGGTCTTTGCTCCCCTGAAAATTTCGCCCGCCCGGGCGCCGTTTATCGATGTCAGCATCCGGGGTGAAAACGTCGGGGATTCGATCCGTCAGGCGCTCAACGGCGCC
Source organism: uncultured delta proteobacterium (assembly GCA_963754515.1). GTDB lineage: Bacteria > Desulfobacterota > Syntrophia > Syntrophales > Fen-1087 > JAPLJM01. The sequence continues at coordinate 244,110 of CAVWGC010000001.1, forward strand.
GATGGGTTGGTGCATGTGGTGGATGGCTTTTCGACACAGAATATTCAGGAGATTATCAGCCGTTACCGCACCCTGGAGGATGACCTGATTCTGTCCGACCTGCTCATCGTTGAAAACCGCCTGGACCGGATGGCCAGAATTCCGAACAAAGCATTAAAACCCCTGGATCAAACGCATCTGCAGCTCCTGCCGCAGGTAAAAGAAGGATTGGAGCAGGGAATTCCTCTCAGGGCGCAAAACCTCTCTCAGGAAGAGAAATTTTCCCTTAAGAGCTTTTCTTTTTTGACCATTCGCCCCGAACTGGTGGTGATCAATCTTGGAGAAAACAGCCCGCCTGTCGCCGATGCTTTTGACGGGATGACCGATTATCCGCCGCCGGTGATCGGCATCAGTTGCCGGATCGAGGCGGAAATGACCCGATTGACCCCGCCGGAACAGGAGGAGTTCCTGTCCTCTCTGGGCATTGACGAGCCGGCCTTCGAACGAATCATCAGGACGGCTTTTTCACTGCTCGGCCGCATCTCCTACTTTACCGTGGGCGAAGATGAAGTGAAGGCCTGGGTGATTCCCTCAGGCTCAAGCGCCCCTCAGGCCGCCGCCGCCATCCATGAGGATTTTGAACGGGGTTTCATCAAGGCGGAAGTGGTCAGTTATAAGGACTTCGTCGATTGCGGCAATACGCTCGCCGGGGCCAAAGCGGCAGGCAGGCTCCGTCTCGAAGGAAAGGATTATGTCGTCAAAGACGGGGATATTATCTCCTTTAGGTTCAATGTCTGACGACTTCGAGAAAAAGTCGGGATGCAGCGTTGCGCTGCATCCTTCGTCGTTGCGGCGTACACACAAGTACGCCTACAACCGTCCCTATCGGGTCAACAGAAGATTCACGACGTAAACGAACAACCCCATGACAGCCGAATAGGCCGCGCAATATAATAGCGTCCTCCGGACGATCGCCCGCTCCTCCGACTGCAGCCCTACCGTGGCGGCCGCGACGGAGATGCTCTGCGGCGAGATCATCTTCCCCGCCGTCGCCCCCGACGTGTTGGAGGCGACGATCCAGGAAACGTCGGCGCCGATCTGTTTTGCCGTTTCCCGCTGGAGTTCCCCGAGCAGAATATTGGAGGCTGTATCGCTTCCCGTCACGAAGGTGCCGATGGCCCCCAGGCCCGGGGCAAGCAGGGGATAGGCCTTCCCGGAGAACGCGGCAAGCAGGGTTGCGGTGGAGGCTACCATCCCCGAGTAGCCCATGACCTTTGCCAGTGCCACGATGTTCACGATGGTCCAGGCGCTCCACTTGATCCGGTCCAACGACTGGAAAAAAACCCGACCGACCGTCTTGGGCGAAAGTCCCTGCATCAGCGATCCGGCGATAGCCGAGACAAACAGCAGTGTTCCCGGCGTGGTGAGCCAGTCGATCTTCACGGCGCTTGCACCCACGGGCAGGACAAAGACGAAGGGAACGTGCTTCAGAAAATCGAGCGGCAGCAGGCGCGTAATCACAACGAGGGCAAGCAGGATAATATAGGACGCCAGCGCCAGGAAAAGTTTTTTCTGATCGACGTCCGCTTTCCATTTTCCGGTAACGGATTTGTAGAGGATGTAGAGGGCAAGCGACCCGAGGGCGCCCGTGACGGCCACGAGCTCGGGGCCGAGGTAGAAGGCCGTGAATGTCTGGATGCCGCCGAAAAGGCATCCGAGGATGAGAACTTCGGGGAGGGAAGCGCCGAGGCCCTTTGGCCCTCCGTTGCTGATCAGAGCGATGACCACAGGGACCAGAATGCTGAATGGCAGGAGCTGCAGGGCCACGTAGCGCGTCAGTGTCACGAGGTCAAGCCCCGTGATCTGTGCAAGCACGATGACGGGGATGCCCAGGGCGCCGAAGGCCACGGGCACCGAGTTGGCCACCAGCGCGATCACGGCGGCGTTGATGGGTGCAAAACCCATCGTGATGAGGACCGCTGTGGGGATCGCGACGGCTGTCCCGAAACCGGCCACGCCCTCCAGAAATCCCCCGAAGCAGTAGGCGATGATGACGGCCTGGACATTGCGATCCGGCGAGAGCGTCGTCAGCGTGGCCCGGACCGTCTCCATGGCGCCTGACTCGACACCGGCAAAGTAGGTAAAGACGGCTGCAAGAATCACCCAGATGATGGGCATCAGGGCGATGAGGCCGCCCTCGATCACCGATGATGCGAGCCGGGCGGGGGCCATCTTCCAGACGATACAGGCCAGGAGCGCCGTGACAATCAGACCCGCCAGCGTCACAAAGTGGGACTTGATGCTCGTGGCCGTGAGTCCCGCGAAAAGCAGGAGCAGGGGAATCGTGCTGATAAGACCGAATGTCAGGCTTTCCATCTCTGTCGCCGTCCCGTTTGATTAAGAGTGCGAAGCGCTCCGTGCTCGTTTTAGAGGCTGTGAATCAGCAGCCTTCCGATCTGTGTTTCAGCGACGCCGTGATGAACCGGCTGAACAGGGGATGGGGTTTCGTCGGCCTGGATTTGAATTCGGGATGAAACTGGCAGCCCAGGAACCACGGATGATCCCTGAGTTCCACGATTTCCGCCAGACGGCCGTCCGGCGAGGCGCCTGTTATCCGCAATCCTTTCTTGATCAGGATATCTTTGAAGTCAATATTAACTTCATAACGGTGCCGGTGCCGTTCACTGATCTCTTCATGTCCGTAGGCCGCACAGGCACATGAATCTTTGTCCAGAACACAGGCGTAGGCCCCCAGCCGCATCGTCGCCCCTTTCTCCGTCAGATGCTTCTGTTCGGGTAAAAGGTCGATGACGGGATAGGGCGTATGCGGGTCAAACTCGGTGCTGTTGGCCTTGTCCATCCGGCAGACATTCCGGGCGTATTCCACCACGGCCATCTGCATGCCGAGACAGATTCCGAAATAGGGGATGCCTTTTTCGCGGGCGTAACGGATCGCGGTGATCATACCCTCGCTCCCGCGGTCGCCGAATCCGCCGGGAACGAGAATCCCCCCCACGTCATCGAGCTGATTCGTGAGGCCTTCATTCTCGATCATCCCGGAATCGACAAAACGCAGGTTGACGCGGCAGTTATTGGCAATGCCGCCGTGCGTGAGCGCCTCGTTTAGGCTTTTATAGGAATCCGTCAGATTGACGTATTTGCCCACAATGGCGATGCATACCTGCCGGACGGGGTTCGTCATCTTTTCCACCACATCCTGCCAGGCTTCGAGGTGGGGCCGGCCCGTCCAGATATTCAGGAGATCCACGATTTTCTGATCGAGACCTTCCCGGTTGAAGACGAGCGGGACTTCATAGATGCATTCCACGTTCTTGGCGGTGAAGACGGCTGCGACCTCGACGTTGCAGAACAGTGAGATTTTGCCCTTGATGTCGTCTGAGAGAAAATTCTCCGTCCGGCACAGCAGGATATCCGGCTGAATGCCGATCTCGCGCAGCGCCTTGACGCTGTGCTGCGTCGGTTTGGTCTTCACTTCGCCGGCGGTCTTGATAAAGGGCACCCAGGTCAGGTGGATGAAGATCGCATTTTCCCGGCCCACTTCGTTGCGGAATTGCCGGATGGCCTCCAGAAAAGGGAGGCTCTCGATGTCGCCAACGGTGCCGCCGATCTCGACGATGGCCACATCGAAGCCGGAGGCCGTTGATTTTATGAAGTCCTTTATTTCATTCGTAATATGCGGAATCACCTGCACGGTTTTGCCCAGGTAATCGCCCCGCCGTTCCTTGGAAATGACGGAGAAATAGACCTGACCCGTTGTCAGGTTGTTGCCCTTACCCATGCTGGTGGAGCAAAAACGCTCGTAATGGCCCAGATCCAGGTCGGTTTCCGCCCCATCGTCGGTCACGAAAACCTCACCGTGTTGAAAGGGACTCATGGTGCCGGGATCGACATTGATGTAGGGGTCCAGTTTCTGATTGGTCACCCGGAGCCCCCGGGATTCCATCAAGGCGGAGATGGACGCCGCCGCCAGTCCCTTGCCCAGCGACGACAGCACGCCGCCTGTGATGAAGATGAATTTTGTCTTTTTCATTTTAATGATCGGTCATGGCCTTCAGTGTTACGCTTTTTTTCTTGAGCTGCCCTTTGCCGGCCAGAAGTTCCCTCGCTGCGATGCGGTCGATGACATAGATCAAATTGCCGCCTTTGGCCGCGTATTGCTGACCGTAAGAGATGGGTACCTCCGGGGTCACATCGCCCAAAAGCGAACGCGTGACAGACTCTATCTTTCTCTCGCCGTTTGCGAGCAGCAGAACCGTTTTGGCCTGATACACGAGCTCGGCCCCCATGGAAACGGCATAGTTCGGGGAATCGCCGACGGTGGGGAAATGGCCGTCCCTGACCGCGTTGGCAATGGTGTCGTCGTCCAGTTTGACAAGCATGACCGAAGAGCCTTTGAACGGAATGCCCGATTCATGGAAGGCCACGTGGCCGCGGCCGCCCACGCCGATGATCTGAAGATCAATACCGCCCGCCGCCCTGATCTTCCGCGCATATCCGTCCAGGATATCCTTCCTGATCCAGGCCAGATAGGCCGATGCAGGCTTTGCCTTGATCGCAATGGATTTCCCGGCGTCCGTCCCCTTGAATACCCAGTCTTCCCTGTTTTCCCTGAGTTCCCGGATCAATATCTTCTGGTCAATCAATGCGCCGTAAGGCAGGCGCGTTTCGATGAACTTGCGCTTGAGCAACCCGAAAAATTCCTGAATCATGAAATAGGCGTAACTCTCCGGATGGACGACCCGCTGCTGCACATTGTCGCCGGACAGCCCCACGTACTCATCGAGGTTGAAGCTCCGAACGCGGCTGGAATCAAACTTCCCGTTATTGGCTGCCTGCGCAAGGTGCTTATAGACGCCCGTGGGCGAGTTCCCTGTGGCAAGCCCAAGCACCGCTTCGTTCTTCCCTTTGTGCGTCGCAATGATTTTTTTAATGACGATGCCTGCGGCGATCTCGCTCATGTGTTCAAAATCCCGCGTCACATAAACCGTAATTCCCATGGTTCGCCCTTTCGACTTGAGTTGAGGTAAACGAATCTGTAAAAAGCCAAAAATCACCCTCCCCTTCATCCCCTCCCGTCAAGGGAGGGGAAACGGAATTTTTACGAGTTCGTTATTTATCATAGTCATGTAAATCTCTTCTATTACGTACACCGGCGGACGCTGATCCCTGCATCCCCTCCCGTCTTCACCGTCAGGCGAGTTCGCTGATCACGACATCGGCGATCTGCCGGCAATACTTTTCCGTCGCTGCGGCGGTCGGCCCCTCCACCATCACACGGCACATGTTCTGGGTGCCGGAATAGCGGACCAGCACGCGTCCCTCTTCGCCAAGTTCTCTTTCCGCCTGCCCGATTGCTTCCATCAGCCTCGGGATCGTGGTGATGTCCGGCTTGCTCTTCACATCCACATTGATCAGCTTCTGCGGAAAGATATCCATTATGGCAGCCATCTCGGACAAGGGCTTGCCTTCCCGCACCATCGCGGCGATAAGTTGAATGGCGGCAATAATGCCGTCGCCGGTGGTGTGGTGGTCGAGGAAGATCATGTGGCCCGCTTCCTCGCCGCCGATGACGGCGCCCATGCCCAACATGTCTTCCAGAACATAGCGATCGCCCACCTTGGAGGCGTGGTGCCTGAACCCGTATTTTCTACAGGCCATGCGCAAACCCAGGTTGCTCATCACGGTGGTGACGAGCAGGTCGTTCTTCAATTTGCCGTCTTTTTTCAGCATGTTCGCGCAAATGATGAGGACCTGATCACCCGTAATCTCATTGCCTTTTTCATCAATGGCGATGAGGCGGTCGCCGTCCCCGTCAAAAGCCAACCCGACGGCCGCCCCACTGTCCACGACTTTTCTCTTCAGGTCCCCGGTATGCTGTGAACCGCACTGGTCGTTGATGTTGAGGCCGTTCGGGGTATTGTGGAGAACTTCCACCTCGGCACCCAGCTCCGTGAAGGCTTCCGGTGCGACTCTGTAGGTGGCGCCGTTGGCGGTGTCCAATACGATTTTCAACCCTTCCATCGATAAGTTACGGGGGAACGTGTTTTTCAAAAATACGATGTAACGCCCATGAACGTCCCATAAGCGGAAAGCCTTCCCCATCTCACTTGCCGACGGCAGATATTCCACCAGCCTGTTGTTGAGAATCAGGTCTTCAATAACGTTTTCCTCTTCGTCGGTCAGCTTGAAGCCGTGTCTGCCGAAGATTTTAAGCCCGTTATCCTGATATGGATTGTGTGAGGCGGAAATGACGATGCCGGCATCGGCGCGCATGCTCTCGGTGATAAAGGCAATGCCGGGGGTAGGCAGCACGCCGACCATATAAGGATGGCCCCCCATGGAAGTGACGCCTGCCTCGAGCGAACTCTCCAGCATGTAGCCGGAGAGTCTTGTGTCTTTTCCGATGATCAACCGGGGGCTGCGTCCCTTCTTTCTGAATACATGCGTTACGGCCTGTCCGACGCCGAAGGCGATCTCCGCATTCATGGGATAGCGGTTTGCTTCCCCTCTTATCCCGTCGGTTCCAAATAATTTTCCCATCGATTTTCTCCTTTCGAGACGGGGGACAGATTTGAAATCTGTCCCCGTTCAGATTGATTTCGAGACCGATGAAAAATGGCTTCGCCGCTTGCGAATCATTTTCCATCCGTTATGCAAAACTCTCATTCCTTGAATAAATTCAGGGACGGCGCGGCTGTTGCGACCCTTTCACAACAATCATCCACCAGGCCTTTTAGCCATAAAACGCCCTTTGCGGCGACCTCCGGCGGGAGATGTTGAATCGTATCAATGTAATGGGTCCTGTCGCTTCCGGCGGCCCTCTGAAAATCTTCCAGGAACGCGTCGCGGGATCGCTTGGTTTCATCGTTGAGATCGTTTCCGCTGAACACACCTTCAATGGACGGCAGATGTTCATAAAACGCTGTCCTGATCGATGCCGGTTTCCGGTCAGTTGAGACCGGGGCAACGGCCTTCTGCGCCATGGTTCCGAGCCTTTTAAGACGTTCCTTCCTGGCCAGAGCGAGTTGGTCCATGACGCCGGCATACAGGAGCGGGCCGAATTCGGCGGCCTCGAAAAAGGCTTTTCTCACCTGCCTGTACCAGGCTTCGAGGGCTTTGATATTTGCCAGGTAAAGAATGTTGTTCTCTAGAACACGAACGATGTTTGGGTATGCTGCCGGTGTAAAGTCCCGCACGCTTCCGGCCGGCGCCGGCGCGAAGATCAACTGGTTATCCCTGGGATAATCCCTTCTCAGAATCGAACCCGCCGCAACGACATTACCGTATCCCAGTCGCACCGGACCGACGATGCCGCCCTGGCCGCCAAGAAAGATCGGGGGCTGGTTCAGCATGACGCCCCTCGGCACATCGCCGATCAGCGAGGGCGTCGTTTTGTCGGCATCGGGCGTGAAATTGAAGTGAATGTATGAGCTTCCGACTTCGCTGTGATTCTGGCGGCTGGTGCCCCCGGCCATGAGGCCGTCGCAGAAGTTGATCAAACTTCCGAGCGTCACGAAGGGGAAAAGGATGGTCTGTTTCAATCCGACGCAGTGGGCGCCGTTGGCCTCTTCTTCGACAATGCAGCCTTCGCGCACATGCGCCCCCATGCCCATGCTTGCCTTCTCCAGAAAGACGGATTGACTGAAGAAGCCGCCTTTGAGTTCTACTTTGGCACCGATCCGGCAGTTTTCAATCGTCGCGGGCGCCTCGTAGCCGAGGCGGGCGCCGGCTGAAATCACCGTTTTTTCTCCATAGATTCTGCACCCTGGATAGATCCTGACGCCATCGGCCGAGATCTGCTCAATTTTTACTTCGTCGCCGATATCAAGGGTGAGAGGGTTGGGAATGTCCACGCCTTTTTGCAGCAATTGGCGTATCTTCTCATCAGATCGCGGCCTCAGCTCCATTCCATACTCCTACGCGGAAATCATTCGGAAATATACGAAAAAATTTGATAGCATCTAGCAGCTATCCACATATCGGTCAACAAGATTTTAAAGGTGGCCGCAACGTTGCGTAACAAATTAATTTCATTCTCGTTATTTGAACTGCCGGTCATGCCCTCCCGTTAGCATGAAAAGAAAAGAACAGGGAGACATTATTGATATAAATTCGTTGACATAGAAGCTCTTCCCACTTATGAACAACGCATGTATATTATGAGAGGAGAATAAGATCATGAAAACATGTCTTTGAATGATTATCCTGCTTATTTTGCTTCCGACATTTTTCCTGGCCATGGAATCTCAGGCCTGCTCAGTTTTCCGTGTAACGGCAAAAGACGGCACGATCATCAGCGGCCGGACGATGGAATTCGGATTCGATTTCAAATACGCCATGATCACGGTTCCCCGCGGCAAGGCTTTCGTCAGCCCCGCACCGGACGAAAGCGCCGGCCTGAAATGGAAGACGAAATGCGGCTACGTGGCCAACAATGTCTTCGGTGAGGAGGCGGCTATCAGTGACGGCTTGAACGAAGCCGGATTGTCTTTCAGCATGCTGATTTATGAGACGGATATGCAGTGGCAGACGATCGCCCCTAAGGATAAGCCCGCGGCCCTGGCTCATTTCATGTTCGGTTCGTGGGTCCTCGGCAATTTCAGCACCGTGGACGAGGTAGCCAAAGTCACTAAAAAGATTAAGGTCTTCGGCTACAAGAATCCAGAGGTAGGAGGATTGGTGGTTCCCGGTTATTTTGTTATGCATGACGCCGCCGGAGGCTGCATCGTCATCGAATATGAGCGAGGTGAGTTGCGTGTCTATGACAACCCTCTGGGTATCATGACCAACGCCCCCAATTTCCCGTGGATGCTGACCAACCTGCGAAACTACGTCGGCATGACCCACAACCAGAATGAACCGCAGAATTTCTCCGGCACGGTCATCAAACCCACCGGCCATGGCGTCGGCATGTTCGGCCTGCCCGGAGACATCACGCCGCCAAGCCGCTTTGTGCGTCTGGCCGTCATGTCAAGATTCGCCGATCAGCCCGATCATGCCGAAGGGGCCTTGGACCTGGCCCAGCATATGGTGAGCGCCATCCATATCGTCAGGGGCATGGTCGTTGACCGGGATAAAGACGGCAGGATCACCGCCAGCGAAACAACACAGTGGTCTTCCTATCGAACCTGACGAACCGGGTTTACTATTACCGCACCTATGACAATTTTAATCTGCGCAAAATCGACCTCAAACGGCTGGACTTCAATGCGGACAAGATCAGAACGATCAAAATGTACAAAGACCGGGAAATCGTTATCGATGTCACGGATCGCGGCAAATAGTTCAAAGAATCAAAAAAATAGGGTTCATCCGATTGATGCGTTCTTCCTCAAATCATTGGATCTGCCTTTATCACAGACACGTAGGACTTCAAATACAAAGCGAGGGTTTGGGTTGTCTGTCCGGATCAATGATAATCGGTCGAAAGATGCTGATTTTTAAGAGTGATTTTTTCTATGGGCGGGGGTATTTGCAACTTCCTGAAATGTAGCATCCATTAATTTCGACAGGCTTCCAACATTTCAACTGATACATTATCTAATGGCCAATATTCCTTGACCTACAAGTCCGTTGCTGCTTATACTTCCTCTGTCAAAAGAAATACCTTATCAAATTGTCGCACTTATCAAGAAATACAGGGCACAACAGCTTGAACTGAATACTCTCGAAGTAATATGCGGAGAAGGAGAAACCAATGGCGGCACAACGTGTCCTCAGCCCGGAACTGAAACAAACGTATGATATGCTGCAGGATGTCCTCCAGCGATGCCTGTCGCTGACTGAGAGGTGTTCTGAAACCGAGGCATCGGCGCTCTTGAGGGATCGTTTGGCGCTTTTGCAGTCGGCAGCACTCTTTGTCATCATAGGCGAGGTAAAGTCGGGAAAGAGCAGCTTTGTCAATGCGCTCCTCGGAGAGGATGTATGCGAGGTTGCGCCAGACCCCTGCACGGCTGTAATTCAGGAATTGGTCTATGGCGAAGAACGATCAAAGACGATACTGGGTGATCACTGGGAGAGATTGCGTTTGCCCAAATCGGTTCTGCAGGACATTACGATTGTCGACACGCCGGGAACGAACTCTATCATTCGCAATCACCAGACGATTACGGAGAACTATATTCCAAAGAGCGACCTTGTTGTTTTCGTTTTTCCAGCCAAGAATCCCCATACCGCCACGGCGTGGGAATTCCTGTCTTTCGTGCGAAAGGACTGGCACCGCAAGACCGTTTTTGTTTTGCAGCAGGCTGACCTTGCCAGCCAGCGAGAACTTTCCATCAATCAGGAACGGGTGAAGCAATACGCGCATGAACGGAACGTTCAGAATCCTGTCTTGTTCATGGTATCTGCGAAGCGGGAATTGGAAGGAGCCTCGGACAGCGGTTTTGCGGAGTTTCGGGAGTTTCTGCACAACGCGGTTGAGAGCGGTGAGGTCTGGCGCATGAAATTAGAGGGATCACGGGATACGGTCAGGAAGCTCGTCAATGACCTGCTCGCGAAACTGCGCAAGGAGGAGGCCTCCATTGCAGAGGACAAAGCGTTTTACCAGGACTTGTTGGCTAGGGTGGAGGGGCGCCGGGAGAAGGCGCATTTGCTTAGGAGATTGGTCGTGAACAGCCTCGGCGTTTCGTACGACCGTCTTGCTTCCAGGCTTGAGGAGGATTTCAAGGAAGGATTGGAGGTCGGAACGATACTGCGCCGTTCCATCCCCTTTTTTCGCGATAAGGATGTGAAAACGTGGATTAAGGAAACGCAGGAGAGGTTCGAGAAAACAGCGAAAGAAGAGATTGAGGCTGAGTCCTCCCGCGTTTCGAAAGATCTCTCCGATGAGATGAAAGCCATGCTTGATGATCTGGCCGTGGCGATTGCACATCGGCATGAACGTCAACTGAAGGGCGGACGCCCTGTCGCTGCAGACCGTATTGACATCCTCGAACGGTTGCGGAGTCAACTCCGGGACCTCCGTATTTCAGACATTGTTGACGAAAAAGGTATTCAGGGCTCTGATCTTGGCAAACTCACGCTGACCGGTGGGGGTATCGCCGCCCTCGGCGCTGTCATCGCAATGGCAACACACCTCATCGCGTTTGACATCACCGGCGGTATCCTGGCCGCAGTGGGCGCCGGCCTTGTCGCTGTGACACTGCTCTGGAAACGCTCCGCTATTATGAATGACTTTTCACAGAAGATGGAGAAGTCACGGGATGAGTTCCGGGGCCGGCTGAATCAGGAGATCACGCAAATCTTTGAACGACTATTCCTTGAGATTCAGCATGACTTGAAAGAACCATTGTCACGCCTTGACGAAGAAACAGCCCGAATTTCTTCTCTTACAGAGGAAGCGCGGCGTGTCAGCGAGGCGGCCGATTTATTGTGATGCTGCTGCTTCAACCGGTAACGATACGCTGGGTCATGAAGAAGGAGATAAAGCGCTCATTGAAGCGGCAACCGTATTCAAAGAGACCTTCAGAGCCTCCGATATCATGGCCCGTCTGGGAGGAGATGAATATGCCGCCCTTGTCGTTGATATAACCGATCAAAATTCCGAGATCTTTACTGCCCGGTTGCAGTCTCTGATCGACAAACGAAACCATCAGGAAAACCGGAGAGACAGACTTTCAATCAGTGTCGGTAGCTCTTATTTTGATCCTGAAAATCCCTGTTCTCTTGACGAACTCATGGCACATGCGGATCAATTGATGTATGAGCAGAAGCAAAAAAAGAAAGGCACGCTCCTGCAGGATGCCTCTCTTTCAAATGGTAAATAGGCATCTGAAAATCCTAAATAGTGTTTGGACATTATGATGATTTAGGGTAAAATGCCCAGTAATATATCAACGAACCGATCTGGTTGTCATAATTTTCGTCAACGTTAATTATCATAAGTGGTGGGTCAATGTTTAAGGGAATCCATAATAAGCCCAGTTGCTTAAATAGACCCCCTCCGCAACGCGGCAGTAACTACCCCCCCCCCCCCCGATCATTCTAACTTCTCGTATTCTCAAAGAATTATCATTTTATCGCCTTGGCGGCAGCCCATATACTGACTCGGTGCAGCCAGCGAGGCTTCCATGTCCTCGGATATATGTTTGAATATTGCGGCACCACCGGTAACAACATGAGGTAAACGAAGAAAACAAACATCTACCTGTTGTGTCGGAGAGGTGGAAGTTTTTCATTTCCGAACGCAATTTATCTATTAAGGGCTTATCATGATGGAAAATGAAAAGAAGACCAAGAAACAGCTGATCGAAGAACTCAATGAACTGCGTCAATGTGTCGCTGAATTGAAAGGTTTCGAGAAGGAAATCGAGCAAACAAGAAAGTTCACAAAAGCTTTCATGCAAAATTCAATTCCCGTGGCCATCATGACATCGAAAGAAGGCAGATTTGTTGATGTCAGCGATGCTTTTCTTAGATTTACGGGACGTCAGCGGGACGAAGTCATCGGACGTACGTCGATAGAATGTGGAATTATTACAGCAGAACAAAGAGGGGTTTTTTACGATGAACTAAACAAAAAAGGCCGCGTTGAAGACCTCGAAATGGAAGTCAGGACAAAAGACGGAGCGTTGAGATATGGATTATTCAATGCTGTCATTATGAGCCTCAACAATGGAAAATATGTGCTGACGGTCTCGTTGGACATCACTGACCGCAAGCGGGCAGAAGATGCACTGCGTGAGAGCAAGGAGAAGTACCGCCTGATCTTCCAGTCAGAACCCAACGCTCTCTTCCTCACCGAGCTGGGGGAAAAGGGAACCGTTATCGATGCCAATGAAGCGAGCCTGCGGATGTACGGCTACTCCCTCGATGAGATGAGAAGGATGCGCATCGTGGAATTCTCCAACGAACCTGAACAGACCATCAGATCGGCCGTGCTGCCCATCGGCGACGTTTTTGCAATCCCCTTACGCTGGCACCGGAAGAAGGACGGGACAATCTTTCCGGTGGAAATAAGCGGCAGTGTCTTCGAAATGAATGGACGAGGCGTCATCCTTGCCGTTCACCGCGACATCACCGACCGCAAGCAGGCGGAGGAGGACTTGAAGAAGAACCGTGAGCAGTACAAATCTCTTTACGGTTTCCTTCGCCTCATGTGCGACAACGTTCCCGATATGATCTGGGCGAAAGATCTCTCCAAGCGCTATCTATTCGTAAATAAGGCGATCTGTGAAAACCTTCTGTGCGCGAAGGATACCGAAGAACCGATCGGCAGGTTGGATATGTACTTTGCGGAGCGGGAAAGGAGCGCCCATCCCGACCAACCAGACTGGCACACCTTTGGCGAGATCTGCGCCGATTCCGATAGAGTGGTAATGTCCTCAAAACGAACCGAAAGATTTGATGAATTCGGCAATATCAAAGGTCAGTTCCTCTTTCTCGATGTGTACAAAGCCCCCTTCTATGATGAAGAGGGCAACATGATCGGCACGGTAGGTTGCGGACGCGATATCACACGGGAGAAACAATTGGAGCAGAAGCAACGAGTTGCCGAGGAGAAGATTCACGCATCCCTTCGGGAGAAAGATATCCTCCTTAACGAAATCCACCACCGGGTGAAGAATAACATGCAGGTGATATCCAGCCTTCTCAAACTCCAGGCGAGTGCATGCAAGAATCCGGAGTTGACGGAAAGGTTGAATGAGAGCCAGAGCCGAATCCACGCCATGGCGCTGGTCCATGAAAAACTCTACGGGTCAAGGGATTTCACCAGAATCGATCTGGCCGGTTATGTGAGAACCCTGTCACAGGAGTTATTTCAATCGCACAAAATCAATCAATGGAAAATAGCTCTGGTCGTCCAAACCGACGCTGAGGTTTATCTGGATATTAACAAGGCGATTCCCTGTGGTTTGATTCTGAATGAATTGATTTCCAATGCGCTTAAACACGCCTTTCCCGGAGGTAGACAAGGTAAATTACAGATCCTCCTCCGTGAAACGGAAAACAAAGAAATCGAAATCATTGTCCGGGATAATGGCTTGGGCCTGCCGGACGATGTTAATATCCACGCCCCCCGGTCTTTGGGGTTGGATCTGGTGAGCGGGCTGGTGAAAAATCAACTGGACGGTCAGATAGAGGTCAGACGAGACAAGGGAACAGAGTTCCGGATCACATTTCCTTTATGATTTATTGAAGGGGAGGCTGTCATGAATGGTGAGAAAATCCTGGTCGTGGAAGACGAATGGACCGTTGCTAAACAGATTTGCAGCGATCTGAATAATTTCGGTTATGAGGTTTGCTCAACAGCATCCACGGGAGATGAGGCCATCAGGATGGTGGAAGAAGAAAGGCCTAATCTGATCCTGATGGATATTGTTTTGAAGGGTAAAATGGACGGCATTGAAGCTGCCGAACGGATCGCTTTACAGTCCGATATCCCGGTCATATATCTTACCGCTTACACAAAGAAGGAATATATTGAACGGGCAAAACAGACAAAGCCTTTCGGTTATCTGGTCAAACCTTTCAAAGAGCAGGAACTGTACTCAAATATCGAGATGGCTCTGCACAAGCACCGTGTCGATAAAGCAATCAAAGACTATCTGGATCGTCTGGCAAAGTGCTACAGGGGGACGGTGGAAGTCTTCTCGGCAGCGATTGAATTGCGCGGACCTTATACTTCCGGTCATCACCGGCGCGTTGCGGAATTTACGCACGCCATCGCCAAGGAAATGAAACTTTCCGACTTCACGATGGAGGGGCTCTTGTTGGCAACATACGTCTATGACATTGGTCTTGTGAGTATGCCCGTTAGCATCATCCAAGATTCTGGAAAGTTGACAGGACTTATGCTGGCCCTGTATCGCAAGTATCCGCAGTATAGTTACGACATATTAGAAGCAGTCGATTTCCCATGGCCCGTCGCCGACATTGTCCTTCAACATCGAGAGTGTTTTGATGGTTCCGGATTTCCGCGGGGGATCAAGGGGGAAGATATGCTTATCCAAGCCAGTATCCTTGCCGTGGCCCATGCCCTTGAAGACTTGACTTCTCATCGGGTCTTCCGGGAGGCCTTTCCATTAGAACAGGCCCTTGATGAAATAAGCGCCCATCGAGGATCTCAGTATGATCCCGATGTCGCAGATGCCTGCCTAAGATTATTCCGGGAAGAAGGTTTTCAACTTGAGGGGGCATGATTTCAAACAGTAATCCTCACCATAATGCTGAACTCAAAGTTACTGAGTTGTAGGTAAACAGGTGCTCGCCTTCATTGATATTTGATCAAGATCGGCCCTATTGATAACCACTGGGAAGGTAAAGGTTTTGACCTTTGGCGCAAATGAGGATCTTGGGACAAAGTAGGGTTCGGGCGCAAAGCTTTTGACAATGAAGCCCTCGTCGGCTATCTTCCACCCATGGAGTCCCTCTTCGCCATCCCGGGTTACCCGGCCCTCTTCATCCTGAGCTTCCTCGCCTCTACACTCCTTCCCCTGGGGTCGGAGTGGCTCCTGATTGTGATGCTCTTGGGGGAATACGACCCGGTGGCGACGGTGGCTGTAGCCTCCGTAGGGAACCTCCTGGGAGCCTGCACGACCTGGGCTGTCGGGCTCTATGGCGGCTCTTTCCTTATCCGCCGGATTCTGCGGATCGACGCGGCGGCTCAGGCGACGGCAGAGCGCCTCTACGGGCGCTATGGCCTCTGGTCGCTCCTGTTTTCCTGGCTGCCTTTCATCGGCGATCCCCTCTGCCTCGCTGCCGGCATCCTCCGCATTGACCTGGGCCGCTTCGCCGCGCTTGTCTTTGCCGGCAAGCTGGCCCGTTACGCGGCCGTTGCTTGGCTTACCCTGTCAGGAGCCCCTTTTCTCGGGTCATTCGGTTTTTGAATACTTGTAGACAAGGTCGGGCATATTTCATTTTTTCTTCGATCACGCATGAGCAGTTCGGGTTGTAATCTGCTACACAAGCACATCGGCCTCCCTCGTCGACTTCAAATAAATGATTGACCTTTCAGTAATATCAAGGCTGCGGATTAGTAAGGGTTGATTTGATCTGACCGGCGACGATTTCGACGGGCTCGCTGAAGAGCGCCTCCAGCGAAATGGACGCCAGATAGCGGTCGTCCCACGGAAGGTTGTATTCATTGATGAGATTGCGGAGGTCATTGAACCGGTATCCCAGCGCGTCAATTTTCCCCGGCAGGCTCAGGGATTCATTGTAGCGGATATGAATCAACAGCAGATTTCTGACTCCCATGCCTTCTCCGAGCAGCGGAACGATCATAATCGGCGCCCCGTCCGTTTTGCCGCGGCCCAGATAAACATGCCCCATGCTGGCAATGGTTTTCTTCGCCCCCATAAGGAGGTTGGATTGTTCCACGCGCGATCTCATCTGCAGCGCTATTCCTCCACGTTGCCGGATGGTGATGGTTGAAGCATCCTGGGGATTCCCCTCCTGGTCGAGGTTATTGATAGCATACAGCGTATAACCCCTCATTGACGAGATAGCCGGCTGGACACTTCTGATGGCCAGGATATTCTTCCCGGTCAACTGCCTGAGGGAGACGCCTAATTCTTTCATGAGTTCAAAAACAATGCCCTCCAGAGGTTGTTCCTTGCGGCTTGTTCCGACCGTCACCGTCTTGGCCTGATGACGGATGGTGTCGATAGGCCTTGACAGCTCATCGATGGCATGACCGAGGCAGGTATCCAGACGATCTATGGGAGAAATTGTTTCATCACGAAAATCCTGCCAGAAATCTTCGAGGGGGATCTTGCCGACGACATACTTTAACAGAAGCACGAGATCGGAGATCGTGCTGACACCCGACAGTGAAAACCCGCCGCCGGCCAGCCGCTCGTGCAGGGACGTTGAAAAATCTCTGATCATCTGGCGGAATTGCCTGTCCGAGATCTTTTCGTAAAATAGAGCCTGATGCCTTCCCGCATCGGTGACGGTCAAATTCAGACGGCCCCGGAACTCCCGGAAGAACAGGGCTTCCTCGTCAATGCTACAGGCCGCATAGTAACCCCAGAGATGACCGGCCACGGTATTTAGAATGACCGGCAGGGGCTGCTGCGCCCGCGGCACGGCGATCACGGCATCGGCAATGGCGTCGAAACGCGCCTCGCCTTCATCGGCGAAGACGATGACGCCCGCTTTATGCGCCTTGAAGATGGCCACATCCTTGACGATGTCGCCTGTGACCGTTTCCGGGGCGCCTGCGGCGCAGACAATGATCAGTGGTTCCGCTGACAGGTCAATGTGTTTCTTATTCTCCACCACGTCGGAGGAAATGGTCTTGTAACAGAGTTCGCTGAGCTTGATCCGGATCTCATCGGCGGCTGCCTTGTTGGGACCGCTGCCGACAACGGCCCAGTATTTCTTCTGTCCGGCATGATCCCGGACGGATTGGCGGATTGTTTCCTTCTGATCCAGCACCCGTTTCATCAAAGCAGGCGCCTGATCCAGGTTCTCAAGCTCCTCGGCAATCGCTTCGTCGGAAAGCGTTCCGAGTATTTGAGCAAAATACAGGGACAGAATGTGCCCGGCGACGATCTGGGAATAGAAAGCCTTCGTGGAGGCCACGGACATTTCAATATCCCGGCCGTCGCTCGTGTAAAAAACGCCGTCGGACTTTCCGGTAATATCGGACTGGCGCCGGTTCACAATGGCAATGACCGACGCGCCCCGTTCCACAGCCATGGCCACGGCGCGGTTGGTATCCGTGGTGGTGCCGGATTGCGTGATCGGAATGATCAGCGTATCCTGCAGGCTCTCCTGCAGATGAAAGCCGCTCAATTCCGAGGCGATTTTCGCTTCGATCTTCATATGCGCACCCTGGAGATACCGCTCCAGAGAGTCCGATACGGAAGCGCCCGCCACCGCCGCCGTGCCTTGGCCGATGACCACGACGCGGCGGATCTCGTCGCGCACCAGGGCCAGACGGACTTTTTCCGGAACGATATCCGGGCCGAGATTGAAACGGACCTGTTTTGTCCCGTTTTTTTCCTTTGTAATCTGGTATTTACCAAGAATAGTCTTACGCACGGAAAGGGTGGATTCGCTGATCTCCTTGAGAAAGAAATGGGGGTAGGCGCCACGATCAATATCCCGCGTCGTCATCTCAGCCTGCTGGATATCCGCCGTCCGCCACGCCAGCGGCAACCCATTGTAGTAAAATGATTTTATCCCGGGAAGGCCTCCCCCGGAGTTTTGATCCAGAATCACGATCTGACCGGCGGACTCGGAATCGCCGGAAATAGAGAGTTTTTCGCCGTCCATCTTGATGAAAGCGGATGTTTCTTCCACAAGGCCGTAGAGCTCCGAGGAGAAGACATACCGGTCGGGCGTCAGACCTATATAGATTGTCTGGCCGCTGCCTTTCAGGGCGAGGAAGGTCCGGGACGGCTCCAGAGAACTCGTCATGGCGATGGCGTGCGATCCTTCAAAGTCGCAGACGGCGCGCCGGAAGGACTCCTTCAGATCGTTTCCTTCCCGAAGATATTTTTCGATCTGCAGGGGGATCATCTTCGTGTCCGTGGTTACTTCCGGGACGAACAACTCTCGTCCGGCTTCGAACTGCCGGCGCAGAACCTGGTAATTGTCGATATCGCCGTTAAGGACCACGCTGATCGTCCCGTCCCTTTCGCCGTAGGCCGGATAGCGCCGGATGCCTTCATTGAGCGTGTGATTATTGATGGGATGGCAGTTGTCCTCGGTGATGGAACCGACCGATGCCCAGCGCGTGTGGGCCAGCGTCGTCTCGAAGGCGGCCCCTTTGACGGCAAATTCGCGAAAGACGGCATCCTGCGCAACAGCCTTTCGCAATTCCCGGATATTCCGGCCCAGATCGCCGATGATCGAGGCGGTTTTATAGGTGAAGGATAAAAAGGGCGGAGCTTCTGAGCATTCAATGGAACCATTGACCAGGTCGCCGGCAGTCGCTCTTCGCTTGAAATCATCGTAAAGTCCCCTCTTCCTGAGTCGTCCCAGGACATCCGCAAAATCCCGAGAGGTGGGCAGGGCGAAAGAAATCTGGATTCCGGCCGAATCCCTTCCCCGGACTTCGAGACGATCGAGACAGTTCAGAAGAAAGTTGATTTTCCGGTATTTTCTGAAGGCTTCCGGCGCCAGATCTTCCGGCCTTTCGGAACCGGCAAGCCTGAGAATCACACCGATATTATCCAGAATGTCCCGTTCCAGGGCCCAGCAGACATCCTTCATGCGGGTCAGGCGGCTGTTGATGATTTCCAGATCGAGAGTTGAAAAATGAGCGGCCCGGATTTCCAGAACAAGTTGTTCTTCCAGAATGAAAGCGTTCATCTTTCTTGAGAGAGCCGTCAAATGCGCGGCTTCCCGGGGATCATAGAAGAGACGTTCGAAAGCATCACCCTGCTTTAAGATGGAACTGCATTGCTTCAGGGCGTCAAGCGTATCTGCCCCATCCAGATAACACCCGGATGGAATGACGCTGTCGAGGATTTTGCTTATATTCTCGCGACGGATGATTTCGAACAGGGCGTCCATGCGCTTGCACGGATCGTCGCATACCGGCCGCTCAACCTGTTTGATGGTCAGGATGCCGGCAAGTCCACAACACAGGATACTGCTCCGGCAGGGGAACAGGATCAAGGCTGGGGCGGCAACCCGTTCAGGATCGACGCCCGCATAAACATTCCAACGTCTTGAAACTTTCAACAGCCGGATGCCGTATTTTTTGACCATTTCGATGGAATTCATTTTAAAACTTTTTGTCTCTTTTGTGGTTTACAGAAGGATTTTCCATGGCGATAGGGAAAATGGGGACAGCGCTCCTTTTTTCACCCCCGGAAAAATAGGGGCGCAGTCCCCATTTTCCCATTTTTCATATCGATGACGCCGACACATGCGAATGGATGGCGTCATCGGTTATTTTCCTCATCCAGTTCCAGTTTGACCATCTTTTTCTGAAAGGTATTACGGTTGATTCCCAGGTAGGCGGCTGATGCGGATTTCACATGATTGCAGCGTTTCAGGGCGATTTTAAACAGGCTTCTTTCCACCATATAAATCACATCTTCATAGATCCTGTTTTTTTTACCACCGGATGAACACAGCACAGTGGAGATATCTTCGAGTTTTTTTTCAAGGATATCTTCTACAATGGAAGAGACTGTTTTGCCCTTGTCCTTTTCCGTCAAAGGCATTTGTGAAGGCTTTTTAGTCACGGATAAGTGTTTTTCCTCCCCCCGCTTTCCTTTGCTGCAGCCTGGTCAGATGGATGACAGTTTCAAAATGATAAGGCCGGAAATGACAACCACAGCGAACCACAAGGAAATCACGTCCGCCCGGTTTCTAACAGGTTTTTCCGTCTGAGCGCGGACTTCCTCCTCCACTTTGTCCGGGCCGACTTGGGCGACAATATCGCGGACGAGGGCGGAAAAATCCTCATAGGCGTTCGACAGTATCATAAATCCCCTGGTCGTGGTCAGCAGCAGATAGACCCTCTTGCGCAGGATCACACAACCCACATGATTGATCTCGTCCCGATGTATCTCTTTTGTCCTGAAAAACTTTCTGATAACGATTCCCTGATCTGTTATCGTAATCCTGCGGTCCCGGGCGATCAGAAAGAAAGCGATCGTGATCAGCGTGATCGCAACAAGAAAAATCCGTTCCAGGCCGGATCCCTTGCACAGCAGGGCCAGTACCAGCAGGCACAGCAGCCCTCCGGTGCTGATCCCGAAGGGAATCAAGATATCCCGCCGGATTTTAAATATTTGTGCGGTCATGTGTTAAGCTGATCCATAAGAGGAATGTCATTTCTTGATTGACTCGCAAAAAGTCGGATAATTGTTCAAATTCGACGGCTTCGTAAAAAGCTCCGCAGGCCAGGCACATGGGGACATGACAGAGTCGTGTCCCCATCCAGGTGAGGCGTACTAGGCGTACGCCGCAACGACGAAGGATGAAGCGTAACGCAGCATCCGGACTTTTTACGAAGTCGTCATTCTTCCCGTTTGAAGACGCCGCTCTTGCCGCCCCGCTTGCTCACCAGTTTGATATCCGACACGATCATCTGCCGGTCCACCGCCTTGCACATATCATAGATCGTCAGCGCCGCGACACCGACGGCCGTCATGGCCTCCATCTCCACGCCGGTTTTTCCCATCGTGCGAACGGTCGCTTCGATGGTCAGTTCACCCCGTGAATGGCTGGGAAAGAACTGGACATCAATATCGGTCAACATCAGGGGATGACACAGCGGAATCAGGTCGCTGGTCCGTTTGGCCGCCATGATGCCGGCGATCCTGGCCACTCCCAGAACGTCGCCCTTCTGCATCGCGCCGTCCTCGATCAATGTCAGCGTACCGGGCTGCATCAGAACCTTTCCCCGGGCGACAGCCGTACGCGCCGTCGCCGCCTTGCGCGTCACGTCAACCATGCGCGCATGGCCTTTTTCGTCAAGGTGGGACAGCTTGTTTGCCATAAGGGTGTACGATCGGCTGTTTCGTGGATGAAAAACAAAGAACCAAGAAATATCTGCGTTTCACCTAGCACATGGAACACACTCAGTCAAGACGGTAATAATTTTTACACGAATATTTTAAAATTTATCTTGCGATCCAAGGACTTCTTTTGTAATAGACTAAAAAAACTGAGGATTTATGCGACATGATCGTAAAAGTGATGAGCAGCACCATTATCGGCATCGATTCTTACCCCGTTGAGGTCGAAATCGACATTTCCCCCGGATTGCCTCAATTTTCCACAGTGGGACTCCCGGACGTCGTCGTGCGCGAAAGCAAGGATCGGATCAAGGCCGCCATCAAGAATTCCGGTTACCGCTTCCCCCCCACCCATGTGACGGTGAACCTGGCGCCGGCGGACATCAAGAAGGAGGGCACCGGCTTCGACCTTCCCATCGCCGTCGGGATTCTGGCAGCGGAGGGGCTCATCAAGCCGGAGATGTGCCGGGGCTACCTTCTGATCGGCGAGCTGTCCCTTGACGGCGCTGTCAAGGGGATATACGGCGCCCTTTCTGCGGCCTTCCAGGCCAAGGAGATGGGAATGCAGGGCATTATCGTGCCGCGGGACAATGCCGTGGAAGCCGGGATGGT
This sequence comes from uncultured delta proteobacterium, assembly GCA_963754515.1. Lineage (GTDB taxonomy): Bacteria > Desulfobacterota > Syntrophia > Syntrophales > Fen-1087 > JAPLJM01. The sequence goes on from CAVWGC010000001.1 coordinate 266,156, forward strand.
TAAAACACTGAATGTAATCCCCGTGGAAAACCTGTCCGATGTGGTCGAGTTTCTCAGCGGACGAATAACCATCGAGCCGGTACGTGTCGATGCGGAGGATCTCTTTCGCAGCAGTTTACAGTATCCCTTTGATTTCAGCGAAATACATGGGCAGGAGCAGGCGAAAAGAGCCCTTGAAGTCGCCGCCGGAGGCGGTCATAACGTGATCATGATCGGACCGCCCGGCAGTGGCAAAACCATGCTGGCCCAGCGCTTGTCGTCAATTCTGCCCGACCTCTCTTTTGAGGAAGCCATTGAAACTACAAAAGTATTTTCCGTCGCCGGCCTGCTGAACAAGAAGGGCGGTCTGATTGCCGCGCGGCCCTTTCGTTCGCCTCACCATACGGTTTCGGACGCCGGGCTGATCGGCGGCGGACATATCCCGCGACCCGGGGAGATCAGTCTGGCGCACCACGGCGTGCTTTTTCTGGATGAACTGCCGGAGTTTCGGAAAAACGTCCTCGAAGCGCTCCGGCAGCCGCTGGAAGACGGCTGGGTCACGATCACACGCGCGGCCATGACAGCGACTTATCCGTCCCGGTTTATGCTCGTGGCGGCCATGAATCCCTGCCCCTGCGGCCATTTTGGCGATTCGCACAAGGCCTGCCGGTGCACGCCCCAGCAGATCCGCCAGTATCAAGCCCGCATTTCGGGCCCTCTGATGGACCGGATCGATATTCACATTGAGGTGCCGGCCGTCAGATACCGGGAACTAAGGGGAAAACACAGCGGCGAATCTTCTGCCGCCATCAAGGGCCGGATCGATACCGCCCGGCGCCGTCAGAAAGATCGCTTCCCGGCCCAGGATACGTTCTGCAATGCGCGCATGTCCGACAAGCAGATCAGGCAGCACTGCATCATCGACGAAGACTCCCAGCGGCTTCTGGAAATGGCCATCGACAAACTGGGTATGAGCGCCCGGGCCTATTCGAGAATACTGAAAGTGTCCCGGACCATCGCCGATCTCGAAGAAAATGAGCAGATCCGCGCCTCGCATGTGGCCGAGGCGATTCAATACAGAAACCTCGATCGCAGGATGATTTGAGGATAGGGAGATGCGTCATACCATGATTGCAAAGGTGATCATCTCCTTATTTCTGGCATAGCTTTGGCAACCATACCTAAAATAATGGTCTGCTGTAATTTAAGAGATTTTTCAATCTTTTTGAGACGGTTATATAATGTATTTTCGAATGATCTTGTTCTATGTCGTTTTTCCCCTGATTTATTCATTTCTAAATCTAAGTTTCTTTTGCGTAGCTCATATTTCTTCTGAAACATCTCATATTTCTTGTTCGACTGCTTCTTGCGTAGCTCCTGCCATTTGCGGGAAATTTCCAGCTTTTTATTAATCACCTCTTTACGAAACTCCCACCTCTTTTTTTTCTCCACAAACATCTCATATTTTTTATTCAGCTGATCCTGGCGTAGCACTCGCCATTTATGAGAATTTTCAAGCTTTTTGTCACCTAATTCTTTACGAAGTTCCCCATTCTTTTGCTTTTCCAAGAGAAATTCTTTTAAAAAATAAATCGCAATTTGTTTATAAAAATCCCTCGCCACAGTTGTGTCTGATTCATTGTTATGCTCGAATTCTATCGGGACTTTATACCTGTCAAATATATTTTCACCATGTTCGTCGAATTGGCTGATTTCCTTTTTCTTACGGAAGTATTCTGTTATTTTTTTATTTTTAGCTTTTTTTATGGACCGATATAACTGATGCATGTCGTCCGGTTCAGTTTCAAGGAGATGAAGCCATACATCTTGGAAAGCATCACTATTTACAGGACAATGCTCACTTATTATTTTTGATATCTCTTCTACCTTCATATTTTCTCCATCATCAGCCATATGATCCGGATAGGCAGATTTTGTTTTGATCACATAGATTGAACTATAAGATGGTATCTCGAAAAAGATAAATCAACTTTTTATATCAAAAGCCATGATAAGATTGCTCTGCCAGCTGACAATATGAACCCAGTATGTCGAATAATTGTCGACATACTGTGCCGAATTATGCTATAATAGTTCAAACAAGATGATCGAAAAAAGTCAAAGGCGGCGGAAATGTTTGAAGAACTACGGAACAAGATAACAAGTGAAGAGTTTGACTATCAAGCCCTTCTGAACTGCCTTCGGGAATATGACCGACCACGTGATAAGATTACGGATTTGCTGAGACAGGGCGTCATTATCCGTATAAAAAAGGGTATCTATGTCTTTGGAGAAAGATATAGACGACGACCCTTTTCCAGAGAGATCTTGGCAAACATGATCTACGGGCCTTCTTACATATCCCTCGATTATGCCTTGCATTACTATGGACTGATTCCGGAACGTGTTGAGGCGGTGACTTCGGTAACCTGCAGCCGGGGTAGGCGTTTTTCCACCCCTATCGGTCTTTTCATGTACCGTGGTATTTCCATGAATGCCTATCAGATCGGCATTGATCAAGTGGTACTCGATAGGGGGCGCACTTTCTTAATAGCAGTCCCGGAAAAGGCTCTGTCCGACAAGATCCATGATGACCGGGGAACGAGTGTTCGAACCCAAACGGACATGAGGGCATATCTGCTGGACAACTTGCGGATTGATCCCGAAAGGCTGGAAAAGCTAAACATCGACATGCTCTCTCTGATCGCCGACCGTTACCGGTCCCGGAAGATACGGCTGCTAAGCGATCTGCTTCATAAACTGGGTGGGAGGAAGAACAATGAATGAAGTGATTGCCCGCATGCTCGACCGGTACGAGAGTAGAAGTGTGGAGAACTATGTGAGAGCCCTTCGGGAGATACTGCAGGAGATTGCACTGCTCGGCCTCTGGCGAAGCAAATTTTTTGAGAAGGCTGCCTTTTACGGGGGCACAGCTCTCAGGATTCTTTACGGGATTGACCGTTATTCGGAAGACCTCGATTTCTCGCTGCTCAAGCCAATGCCTGATTTCGATATTTCGCGATATATCAGTGCCTTGAAGCGTGAGGTCCGGTCGTTTGGGTTTGAGGTGAGTGTGGCGGTAAGAGAGAAGAATGCAGAAAGTACAGTACAGTCGGCTTTTCTGAAAGCTGACACACTGACGCACCTGTTAGTCATAGAAACAGCCGAAGACATTGCCAGACAGATCCCCCGCGGGCAGGTCATGAAGATTAGAATCGAGATCGATACTGACCCGCCAATGGGGTTTGACACTGAAAACAAGTTTCTCCTTCAGCCGATCTCCTTCTCGGTCAGAACATTTGTCCTTCCTGACCTATTCGCCGGCAAAATGCACGCCGTTCTCTGCAGGCAATGGAAGAGTCGGGTTAAGGGCCGTGATTGGTACGACCTCGTCTGGTATGCCTCGCACCATCCGCAACTACATCTCCACCATCTCGAACAGAGGATGATCCAGAGCAGACACGTGAAGGAAGGGGACCGCCTGACCAAGGAGAAATTCTTCTTACTGACATCAAACGCAATTGATAAACTGGATATAAATCAGGTCAAGAAGGAAGTGGAACCTTTCGTGAAGAACCCCGATGCTCTGCAAATTTGGTCGAAGGAGTTCTTCAGGGATGTTGTCAAAAGGATTGTGCTGGTCTGAAGGATGCTCTGATCGACATTTGTTCCGAACATGTGAATATTTCCTGAACGAAACAAAAACAGCGAAGATAAGATAACCAACTTATCAAATAAGTTAAGGATACTGTCCGACCATCTGACCAGATCATTTATTACAGGTTCAAACATGCAAGGCTGAACTGTTTATTTTCCGTTCAAGAAAAAAGTGTATGTTCCTTGAAGTCAAGCATCCGATAATTTTAAAAGAAACGCATCCTTTCAAGCGGAAGTCCTTATTGACTGAAGTCATCGACGGATATGTTGTTTCGAAAACAATTGAATCAATGGGCAATGATCACGTTTGAACCTTGATTTCATTCATGGTATGGTGCGACTAAAACTGGAAAACAGAGGAGCAGGATGAAGAAAGAAACCCCTTACGCGGATATCCGTTGGATTCCAGATTTTCAGAAAAAATATGCGGTTTGGCTCCAAGAGTCTAAGGCATTGCTGGACGCTCACCAGTATCCAGCAGCTTTCAAGACATACCCTTTCCCTGCCTTTGAGCAAACACCATGGGCACCGGTTCGCATTCCATTGGCGAAAGGATGTCTTGGGATCGTCAGCACGGCAGCGCTCTTCCGCCGGAATATTGATACACTTTTTTTTCCGATACCTTTGAGGGAGATTCACAGGTTTTGGAATTACCTGGGGATGTAAAGGCGTCTGAGCTTACGACCTCTCATGCACATATACCTCAGGACGCCATTATGGCAGATGCGAATGTGGCCCTCCCCTTGGATGCCCTACGGGTGATGGTCAGGGACAAACAAATTGGAGAGATTGCCCCGCGATTCTTCAGCCTCAACGGGTATCGCTCACGGGCGGACGAGGTGGCGATGCAAACCGCAACAGAGATCGCCGCAGCCATGGCGGATGATGGCGTGACGCACGCACTCATTGTCCCTGTCTGACCCGTCTGCCACCAGACCGGGGGTTTGGTCGCACGAGAAATTGAAGCACGCGGGATTTCCACTGTCATAATGGGCAATATCCCCGGACGAATGGAGCCAGTTCGGCCACCGCGCTGGGTCCATGTCCGTTTCCCGCGGGGGGCTATGTTCGGAGAGCCGGGAAACGCCAGTAAACATCGTAAGGTTCTGGAGGAAACGCTTAGAGCTTTTGAATCGATTCCGATCCCCGGAGGAATGATCCAACTACCTTACCGCTGGGAAGCTCCACCTGTTTCCTGGAGGGGTCGCGAAATTACTGAAGGGGCATAGCCCCGAAATCTCATCCCACTTCTTTACCTCATAAGAAGCAGAAGCAGGGTCTGTAGGGATTATTCGGACAAGAAAAGCTGCAAGGTCGGTAACAGGGAGATCCTTCGGGAATATGGATGTATTATAATAGTGTTGAAAGGAGGGAATAGGGATTATGAAATGTAACGTGGGGCGGACCGATAGAATATTCAGGATCATCTTAGGGGTTATCATAATCCTGGCGGGTATTTATTTTAAAAGCTGGTGGGGCGCAGTTGGCCTTGTTCCTATCGTGACTGGGTTTATCAGATGGTGTCCAGCCTATCTACCTTTTGGATTCTCTACCTGCGGAAATGAGGAAGAATAACAAGAAATAGTTAATGATTCTATCGGGGATAGGGTGAATTACCTTATCCCCTTCTTTGTTTGCAATGATTCCTTTAATAAGTCTTTGCTCAGTCGGACGCACACTCAAGAGTGCATATTGTGATCGTGCCATCTGATCGGAAACGTCATAGCAATAGTCGTGGAACAGTCATTCAATCGGAATCCTCCTTGCGATTTCAAAAGGAATGATTAACTTAGATGAAAATTAGAAATGCTTGATTCTACAAAGGAGGATGTATGAAACCTTTGGCCCTTGGCGTGATGATCTTCCTGCTGATTCTGGGCTGCCAGAACCCCGGCATGACTCAGCAGGAGGAGAAAGGTGCAACGAAAGAAAAGGATGCTTTTGTGGCGGCAGGCAAAAATCAGGAGCACACTGTCTCGGAGAAAGGCCGGCCGGGGAGCTGGAAGACCTTCAAGAAGCCCGACGACATGACACTGAAGAGGATGCTGACCCCCATGCAGTACAAGGTAACCCAACATGAAGGCACCGAACCTGCTTTTCATAATGAATATGACCGGAACAAACGGGAGGGGATCTATGTCGACATTGTCTCGGGCGAACCCCTGTTCAGCTCCAAAGACAAGTATGATTCGGGGACCGGATGGCCAAGCTTCACGAGGCCACTTGAACCGGGCAACATCGTGACCCGTGAAGACAGGAGGCTCTTTTCCGTCCGTACCGAAGTACGGAGCAAGCACGGCGACTCTCATGTGGGCCATGTGTTCCCGGACGGGCCGCCACCGACGGGACTACGTTATTGCATGAATTCCGCAGCCCTGAGATTCATCCCGAAAGAGGACCTGGAGAAGGAAGGTTACGGGGAATACAAAAGGCTTTTTGATCGTCAGTGATGACGAGGAAAGGATCTGTTATGAAAACAAAAATCATGATGGGCATCGTGTGGGTCGGTCTTGTGCTGATGGCCGCGTCCGCCCAGGCGAAGGACGGCGGCCAGGGGGCGATCACCCCCCGCCTTGAGAAGGCCACCTTCGCCGGCGGCTGCTTCTGGTGCATGGAGTCCCCCTTCGACAAACTCCCCGGGGTTGTCTCAGTCATCGCCGGGTACACAGGCGGCCAGAAGCAGAACCCGACCTACAAGGAGGTATCTGCCGGCGGCACGGGCCACGCCGAGGCAGTGCAGATTCTCTATGACCCCGAGAAGATCGCCTATGAAAAATTGCTGGATATCTTCTGGCACAATATCGATCCGACCGTCACAGACCGCCAGTTCTGCGACGTGGGGCGCCAGTATCGGTCCGCCATCTTTTATCACACCAAGGAACAACAGCGTCTCGCGGAGCTCTCGAAGGGGGCATTGCAGAAGGCGAAACCTTTCAGGGATCCCATTGTCACGGAGATAGTTTCAGCAGGCGAATTTTACCCGGCCGAGGAATACCACCAGCACTACTATAAGAAAAACCCTCTGCGTTATCAGTACTACCGAACGGGATGCGGACGCGATCGGAGGCTCAAAGAGCTCTGGGGGAATGCCGCGGGGCACTGAGCGGTTTTTCCGTTGTTAAAACTACATTGGACGTGCGATAATCCGAGTTGCCAGATGCTCTTTCTCGATAAATCTCCTGCGAATCGACGCCGGTGGTGCGCCATGTCTATTTGTGGCAATTGCGCCAAGATCACATCGCATCGTCAACGAAAAAAGGGAGCAGATAGTGAATGCATTTGATATGAGAGTTTCCCGGGTATGGCCCGAGGGGTTGTACAGTGAGCAAATTAATACGCTACAGATCAATCTCGGTCGCTTCTGCAATCTCGCCTGCCGACACTGCCACCTTGAATGTTCACCTGACCGTACGGAAATGATGGCATGGGGAACCATGCTTCAAATCATAAAAATTCTCCGGACATCCGCATACCAGCTCGCGGATGTTACGGGCGGATCGCCGGAGCTGCATCCTCATTTCCGTCCGTTTATTGAGGCCGTCCGTGAAACAGGGCAAACGGTTCAGGTCAGAACGAACCTCGTTTCACTCACGCAACCCGATCTTGACGGGATAGCGGCGTTTCTGAAGGATCACGGCGTGCGTCTGGTCGGTTCCCTTCCCTGTTATCTTGAGAAAAACGTGACACAGCAGCGCGGTCCGGGTGTGTACGAAAAGAGCATCGAGGCCATCCGGATGCTCAACCGGTTGGGTTACGCCAGGGATGAAAGACTCATCCTGAATCTCGTCCACAATCCGGGGGGGCCTTATCTGGCGGGCAACCAACCGGATCTGGAGAAAGCATACCGGGATGAATTGAAGAATCGGTTTGATATTCTTTTCAATAACCTTTTTGTGATTAACAATATGCCGATTGGCCGGTTTCTGCAGAGCCTGGATCAAAGCGGGCGTGCCGACCAGTACTCAGGCGCCTTGGTGGACGCCTTCGATCCGGCGAACATTCCCGGTTTGATGTGCCGGCATCAGATCTGCGTCGACTGGGACGGCAGGTTGTACGACTGTGATTTTAATCTCGCCCTGGGTCTTTGTGTGAACCATGGCTCGGCAAACAGGATCGAAACCTATGACCGGGAGCTGCTCAATGGCAGGCAGATAGCAACGGGGCCGCACTGTTTCGGTTGTACTGCCGGCAAAGGTTCATCCTGCTGCGGAGCCTTGCAGTGAGATAAAGGGGGATCTATGCCAAATTACGATTATGATCTGGGAATCATCGGCGGAGGCGCCGCTGGTCTTACGGCGGCTGCCGGAGCTGCCCAGTTCGGGGCAAAAACGCTCCTGATCGAAAAATCGGATCGACTGGGAGGCGACTGTCTGCACTTCGGGTGCGTTCCCTCAAAAACCCTGATCCGTACGGCCGGCGTATGGGCGCTGGTAAAGCGTTCTGCGGAATTCGGTCTGCCGGCATTGGCATTGTCCTCGGTGGACCTCGGCGCCGTCATGGACCGCGTGAAGGCCGTTATCGACGCGATTCAGCACCATGACTCTCCAGAACGGTTTTGTGGTCTGGGCGCAGAGATCCGATTCGGGAATCCCGTATTCGCAGATGATCATGTCGTTGAGGTGGACAGAAAACGAATATCTGCAAAGAACTGGATCATTGCGACCGGTTCTGGCCCAATCATTCCCCCCATCGATGGTCTTGCGGATATTCCTTATTGGACCAATGAAACGGTTTTTTCACAGAGGACCCTGCCCGGACGTCTCATTGTTCTCGGTGGCGGGCCTATCGGACTGGAAATTGCACAGTCCTTTGCCCGTCTCGGCTCCAAAGTCGTAATCGTTGAATTTATGGATCAGATACTGGGTCCGGAAGATGCCGATATGGCAGACATCCTGAAGGCACGCCTCGAAACGGAAGGCGTGATAATCCATGCAGGAACCAAGGCGCTCAAGGTTGAATTGAGAGGCTCAACGATTCTGCTGACAGTGGCCCCTGCTGCCAAACAGGGTCCGTCCATCGTTATTGAGGGGGATGCCCTGTTTCTGTCAACGGGGAGAAAGCCCAATATCGTTGATCTGGCGCTTGACAAGGCCGGTGTTACCTTTACACCGCGCGGCATACCCACGGATGCCAGGATGAAAACCAACGTTTCCCACATCTATGCCTGCGGGGACGTGAACGGCCGGTTACCCTTTACGCATGTGGCCGGTTATGAGGCGGGCATCGCCCTGACGAATGCGGTTCTTCATCTTCCCAGGAAAGCTGATTACAGCAAAATCGGCTGGTGCACTTATACTGACCCCGAAGTGGCCAGTATCGGCTACAACGAAAAGCGCGCCCGCAAGGAAGGGTTGGAATATCGAATCATCGAGGAGTCCTTTGTGGAAAACGACCGCGCCCTGGCCGAAGGGGAGACTCTCGGCAAGATCAAGATTCTTCTGGACAGCAAGGACAAGCTGATGGGTTGCCAGATCATCGGCGCCCATGCCGGGGAATTGATCCATGAGTGGATCGTCGCTGAAAACGGCGGCGTGAAGCTTTCCACCATGGCCGGGGCTGTGCATGTCTATCCGACCTTATCGGAAATCTCCAAACGCATTGCGGGCCGGGTCTTTGCCGACAAACTATTCAGCAACCGGACGAAAAGTATTCTCAGGTTTCTGTTCAACCTCAAGGGAAGGGCCTGCACGTTGCCGGATGTTTAGAAATAAGACATTTATCACGGACGCTCGTCTCCAGGGATGTGCGGGGCGAGGGATACGGCGGCGCCGTTGATTGTCCCGGTTTCAGGTTTTCATATGAGTTTCCTCCAGCATGAAACGGAGATCCGCATCGGGTGCTTCCTGGGCATCTTCGTCGTCATAGCCGTCATGGAAAACGTCGTTCCCCGGCGCCCGCTCATTGTGAAAAAGTCCTTACGCTGGTTCGGTAATTTGTCCGTTCAACTCGTGAATGGGGTTATCCCGCGCCTGCTTTTCCCCATCCTCCCCGTCGGCATGGCCGCTCTATGGACGCAGAAAGGATGGGGCTTGCTGAATAGTGTCCCACTACCGGCGACGGCAGCCATTCTCTTAAGCCTTCTGGTTCTTGATATGGCCATCTATGCCCAGCACGTCTTGTTTCATCGGATACATTTTTTCTGGCGGATACACCGGATGCACCACACGGATATGGACCTCGATTTGACTTCGGCGCTCCGTTTTCACCCGCTGGAAATCGTGATCTCCCTGCTGATCAAAATGGCTTTGGTGGCTACCCTCGGGCCACCCGCTGTTGCCGTCCTCACTTTCGAAGTCCTTCTGAACGGCATGGCCATGTTTAATCATGGGAACTTCAATATCCCGGAGAACTGGGACGTCCTCCTCCGGAGAATCGTGGTCACCCCCAACATGCATCTCGTGCACCACTCCATTGTCCGGCAGGAGTCCAATCACAATTTTGGTTTCAACCTCTCCTGGTGGGACCGGCTCTTCGGTACGTATCAGCCAGAGCCCGGGGCAGGCCGAGAGGGGATGATCATCGGCCTCACGGGATTCCTGGATGTCCGGTACGCCCGCTTTGGAAAGATGATCCTGAATCCGTTTGAAAAGGGGGACGGGGCATGACGTCGAAGCCGGACCGATGCCTGGCGTTCCTGGTCCGCCATCCTGAACCAGGCAAGGTCAAAACCAGGCTGGCCAAGAAATATGGCAACGCTTTTGCGGCGGAACTTTATGGATATTTCGTGGATGATCTGTTGGCGACGCTGGAACCGGGTAACTTCCACCTGGAGATCTTCTTCACACCGGCCGAAAGATACCTGGAGATCAGGCAGCGATTTGGCAGACGGTTCTCCTACACCCCCCAGCAGGGCGAAGGGCTTGGAGAACGTATGGAAAGCGCCTTCCGTCGCTGCTTTACAAAGGGGTTCACCGCGACCGTCCTGATCGGAAGCGACTTCCCGGATCTGGCCATGAAGGTGATCGAAGAAGCCTTCCTGGCTATCGAGGACGGGAAGGACGCCGTCGTCGGACCCGCCTTCGATGGCGGTTACTATCTGATCGGCTTTCAAGCCAACACTTTTGCTCCCGCAATTTTCAGGAATATGCCTTGGGGAGAAAGCTGTGTCTTTGAGAAAACCGTGGAACGTCTCCATGACCAGGGGTATCGGATTCATCTGGCGCCTGCATGGCACGATATCGATACGGAAGAGGACTTGGATGCCCTCCACACCAGACATGGCAACTCCGCCGACAGTCATTTACGGACCATGACCTTTTTGCGGGACCGTTCATGGAGATCTTTCGACCTTAGGAAAAGGATATGTACACTGCCGAATGATCAGAAATAGAACTTTTTACTTGACGCTGCTATCTCTGGTGGCAATCTTTATGGTTGTGGCGTTGGCAGCCTTCATGATCGCCCACTGGAAAAGCTGCCCTGTGACTGATGTTCCCTCAGCCTGTTGGAACCTGTCTGCCGATGAGGCGATAAGATTCATCCGGTCCTGGGGCGCATGGGGTGTTGTCGGTTCTATTGGCCTGATGGTTCTCCATTCCGTCATTCCCTTTCCCTCAGAGATCATTACAATTGCAAACGGCATGATCTACGGGAAATTCTGGGGCGTTGTCATCAGTTGGACAGGCGCCATGCTGGGCGCCTATGTGGCCTTCGGTCTGGCCAGGATTTTCGGCAGGCCCTTTGTGAAAGCCATCCTGCCTGAAAAACAATGGGACAAACTCAATCAATGGTCTAACAGGACGGCCAGCGTGGATCTTTTTCTCAGCAGACTTCTTCCCATAATCTCGTTCAATCTCATTAACTATCTGGCGGGGATGACGCCCGTATCCCTGTGGACATTTACATGGACCACCGGCCTGGGTATGCTTCCCGTCACAGTGTTGATGGTCGTCCTGGGAGACCAGGCAACGGTTCTGCCCTGGTGGATTTGGTTCATTATTATATGTGGGATCATCATACTCTGGTTTATTATCCGGAGGCGGGTTCATCATTTTTCATAAAAACATTTAATTTGTTAAGGAGGGGAAAATGGCTGAAAAATTCATATTTAAAAATGTGAAGGCCTGTGTGTTCGACGCCTACGGCACGCTATTCGATTTCAATTCCGCCGTCGGAAAACACCGGGGAAGGCTGGGCGCCGTCGCCGATCAGGTTTCCGCGCTGTGGCGGACCAAGCAGTTAGAGTACACCTGGCAACGAAGCCTGATGAAGTGCTACATACCGTTCTGGCAGGTCACGCAGGATGGGCTGGATTACGCCCTCGACGCTTACGGAGTCTCGGATCGGAAATTGCGCAATGACATCATCAACACCTATCTGAAGCTCGATTGCTATCCCGATGTCAAAGCCTCCCTGAACACGCTGAAGAAGCACGGGGTGCAGCTTGCCATTCTGTCGAACGGCACGCCGGCCATGCTCGAGGCGGCCGTCAAAAGCAGCGGCCTGAAGAAACTCATTGATCCGCTGTTGTCCGTGGAGGAAGTCGGCATCTACAAACCGGATCCCCGTGTCTATCGTCTGGCCACGAAACGGCTGAAGCTCAAGGCGAAACAGATCGTTTTCCTGTCCGCCAATGCCTGGGATGCCGTGGGCGCCGCCAACGCCGGCCTGCATGTCGCCTGGATCAACCGCTTCGGCCAGCGCCGGGAGCGATTGCCGTCGCAACCGGATGTGGAAATTAAATCCCTGGTGGATCTTCCGGCCATTCTGGGTTTTTAGCGGATATCCCCGCCGTGATTCGTGGTGCAAAATGTGACGACGGGACATGACCTGTCCAAAGCCCTTTTCATAAGGAGGAGACAATGTCTCAGATTGAAGGAAAGAAACTCGACAGCGGCTCCCTGTTCCCCAAAATGGAACTAAAGCTTACAGGAGGCAATTCCAGCGTATGATGACGAAGCGGTTCGGGATGATTCTCTTCATCATATTGCTGCTGCTTATTGGCGTCCAGACAAGTCTGGCCGAAAACGGGGGTGTCTTGTTTCGTGATGATTTCAATAATTTGGGAAACTGGCGACCGGTTTATTTTCCAAAGATCAAGCAACACACCGTTTACACACATGAATCAGGGGAAAATAAAGATTACCTCAAAGCCGAAAGCAACGCCTCGGCATCAGCTCTCCTTTACAAGGGAGCCTTCAATGTCTATGATTATCCGAAAGTGAGATGGCGGTGGCGGGTAGCCAATGTTTACCAGAAAGGAGATGTCCGGACGAAGGCTGGCGACGATTACCCCCTGCGCATATACATTCTTTTTCAATACGACCCGGCCCATGCGACTGTCTTTCAACAGGCTGCCTACGCCATCGCCAAGGGTATTTACGGCGAGTATCCCCCGCACAGTGCCCTCAACTACATCTGGGCCAACAGGGAGGATGAGAAGGGTCTTATTGTGACAAATCCCTACGAGAAAAGCGCAAAGATGATTGCTTTGCAGGGGGGCGCAAGCCGGGCAGGTCAATGGATCGATGAAGAGGTTCACATCATTGAGGATTACCGACGAGCCTTTGGAAGCGATCCGCCTCCGGTCGCATCCATCGGAATCATGAACGACTCCGACAACACGAAGGAAAGCGTCGTGTCTTTTATCGATTTTATAGAGGTTTTTAGATGATACACCCGTTGATGGAACGCAGAGAGGCTGAAGACGCATGATTAAGTTGATTGCTGCTGTGGCGGGAATCGTCATCTTGCTGATTGCGGCGCATTACTTCAATGTTCAGGAATTACTGATGCGAGCGTTGGCTTGCATCGCCGGTCTCGGTGCATGGGGGGCCCTCCTTTTCATTGCCATATATATTCTCGCGTGTGTTTTGTTCCTTCCCGGGTCCGTTCTGACGCTGGGCGCGGGCATTCTGTTCGGTCTTTTTGCAGGGTCCGTCATTGTTTCCATTGCGTCGACACTCGGCGCCACGGCCGCCTTTCTTGTGGGCCGGTATATGGCTCGTGACTGGGTGGCAAAAAAGCTCGAAAATCATCCACGGTTCAAGAGCATCGACGATGCCGTGGCGACAGAAGGCTGGAAAATCGTTGGTCTGACCCGCCTGTCGCCGGTGTTTCCCTTCAATCTGCTGAATTACGCATACGGCCTCACGAAAGTGTCACTGAGGGATTATTTTTTTGCCTCCTGGATCGGCATGCTACCTGGAACCGTCATGTATGTCTATATCGGTTCGCTCATCGGCGATCTGGCCCGGCTGGGTGCCGGCGACCGTGCCAGGACCGGTGCCGAATGGGCGCTGTACGTCGTCGGTCTTGTCGCAACGGTTGCCGTGACAGTTTATATAACCCGCATTGCCCGGTCCGCCCTGAATAAAAAAACAGAAGCGCTGCCGGTATCGGAAACGGAGTCGGCGGCGAAGTCATAACGGCGGCAGACACACAGATTGCGAGAAATAAACAAAATCTGATTATTTCATATCCCCAGGAGCGGATGTCCTGTCCATGACCGATCATTTTCAAAAGGCTCCACGGTTTTCCATTATTATTCCTGTTTATCGAGAAGCCGGCCTGATCAATGACACGCTTGAGCACCTTCTGGGGCTCCCGGGCCTGGCAGATATGGAGATCCTTGCCGTCGATGGCGAGCTGGAAGGAAGAACGCTAGAAGCCATCAGAATGCCCGCAGTCCGAAAAATCGCCTCTCCCAAGGGACGTGGAACCCAGCTGAACGCAGGGGCGCGGGAGGCCACCGGCGATATCCTTTTTTTCCTACATGTCGACACCCGCCTTCCCCCAAACGTCCTGAACGCAATCGGCCAGACATTGCAATCTGGGGACTATGTCGCTGGCGCCTTCGACCTGGGTATTGATTCACATCGTCTGGCCTTCCGCGTCATCGAAAAAATTGCTTGCTGGCGTTCACGGCTTACGCGAATCCCCTACGGCGACCAGGCCATTTTCATCCGGCGCGATTATTTCCGATCAATGGGCGGCTTTCAAGACATCCCTATCATGGAGGATGTGGACCTGATGCGGCGCATCAAAAAGAAAGGCGGGAAAATTCATATTCTGCGGGATCGCGTCAAGACATCGGCCCGCCGCTGGGAAAAGGAAGGCATTCTTTACGGTACATTGAGAAACTGGTTGCTGGTTTCCCTGTTTTTTGCTGGCGTCAAGCCGGAAAGGCTGGCACGATTCTATGCCCCAAATACAAAATTATTGAATCAGGATTGAAAGGTAGCATTTTTAAACATTTCCTTCTGGGATGGCGATCGTGTTCCGGTCCTTCGAAAGCTTGGAAGCTATTCAGAAACAGGTCAGAGCCATTGCAGAGGAGCCACAGGCTCGGGCTTAGTTTTTCGTTTCCTTCCCATCGATTCTCGCCGTGCAAAGACTCATTCCAATGGAGTTTAAGACTACAATACAACTGGTAATCATCACGTCAATGGAAAATCGAAAACCGTTGACTAGGTAGGTGGCGTCAATAACCCGTACATTTCATTTTTTCATTGCTCGCTCTTGAGCATACGGAATGAAAGCTGCTAAACAAACGCATCAACCGCAAATCTCGACTTCAAAATTCTTTGTGCCTGTTGCTGAAGCGTTCCAGAATATTACGTCAAATTCGATCAAGAGAATTATGATTGCCGCACTTCAGCGACATGCAAACCATGCTTTAAAAGAAACTGATTTATGCTCTCAAGATTCCGAGGGTACGGTTTCTTTTGAAAGCTCAACCAGTTCGCCAGTTGCTCGTGGTCCCTGCCCATCAATTCTCCCAACCCAAGAAAGGTCAATCCCTTGATCCTCTTAAAATAGGAAAGCCTTCCCAATATATCCCCGGGACATTCAAACGGCGTATAACCTAAAAAATCAATAATCCTGGGTATGTATTTAGTTTCAGGCTTTATTTCACCATTTTCCCAGTTATTGATTGTGCATTCGGTAACACCGATAATCCCCGCGACATCCCTTTGGAAAAGTTTGAGATCCATTCTCCGTTTACGGATGTGCTCACCAATCTTTTTTGGAGATTCGGGATATCCATTTTGTTGATCATACACACGAGGTATGGTAAGGCTTAAGAAAAACTGGGTAAAGATACCCGCATCTATGCCCCTGCGGACATTTTGGCAATTCGCACAAGGCCTGCCGGTGTTCGCCCCAGCAGATCCGCCAGTATCAAGCCCGCATTTCGGGTCCTTTGATGGACCGGATCGATATTCACATTGGGGTGCCGGCCGTCAGATACCGGGAACTAAGGGGAAAACACAGCGGCGAGTCGTCTGCTGCCATCAAGGGCCGGATCAATACCGCCCGGCGCCGACAGAAGGATCGTTTCCCGGCCCAGGACACGTTCTGCAATGCGCGCATGTCCGACAAGCAGATCAGGCAGCACTGCATCATCGACGAAGACTCCCAGCGGCTTCTGGAAATGGCCATCGACAAACTGGGTATGAGCGCCCGGGCCTATTCGAGAATACTGAAAGTGTCCCGGACCATCGCCGATCTCGAAGAAAATGAGCAGATCCGCGCCTCGCATGTGGCCGAGGCGATTCAATACAGAAACCTTGATAGAAGAATGATTTGAGGAGCTGTTGAAAAACTCGTTTTTCCTCTCGCGAAAAAAGTAAATGTCTTCCCGAAAGAGAGTACACTGGAACGTTTGGAGTTTATAGCGTTACCGCAATCTCCTTTCCTCCGCTCCTTCAGAAGCATGATGAAGGTATTGCCCCTTCCCTCTCCCAAGGTTATGCTGTCCTTGGGATACAAGCGGTAATATGGGCAAATCCGACTCCCTTGCCGACCCGGTAAAATTTCGTTTCCTTATATCTACCGGTTGCCCTCCTGTAGAGCATCGACAAGGGCCTCCCGCGTTCATTGTCGTATGGCTGCCCCTGCGTGTCACCCCTGTTACCCCGGGAGTCCAGCTATCGGTTCTGGTAGTTTTCGTCAGGATAGATGCTCCGGTCTTCCCCAATGTAGGAGAGGGTCGACAATTCCATTGCGATTTTCGAGGCTACATTTGGGTTCGCTTGCGCTGCAACCCGCAGGCTTGCTCAGCTCCCTTACGGAGTCTTTGTAAGGAAACTTAATGCTTCAGGTTACCCTTTACACCTCCCTCAAGCTACATGGGCGAACTACCGAACTCCCATGATCGGACTTTAACCGACAAGTCATACGTTTTACACGGCATACCCGACAACTCAATAAATTCCTGTTCAGGATAGAAGTGTAGATTACCATTTGTACCTCCTGCAGTGGACAGTGTGCTACGTCGCCAGTCACCCAGTTTTTCCTTGACAAAATGCATTGAAAACGATTTACTACTTTTGTATTCAATATTCAATCCATGCCCCGCTTTTCAGAGAGGAGAGCCATGAAAAAATTGGGTACGCGGCACGAAAACCTGGATTTCAAAGTGTACCGTGAGCTTAAGGCGATGATCGTCGACCGCAAGCTCAAGCCGGGAGACAAGATCCTCCAGGATAAGATCTCCCAGGAATTCGGTGTGAGCCGGACCCCGTTGATGTGTGCACTGAAGAAACTCGAGCAGGAAAAGCTTGTCCAGGCGATTCCGCGACGGGGGTTCTATGTGCGCAGATTCACGAAAGAAGAGGTCATCGATGCCTTCGAGTTGCGTGAAATCCTGGAGGGGCTTGCGGCTAGACGTGCGGCCCATGTCATCACCGCGAAGCAGGCTGAAAAACTGCACGGCTTCTTCAAAAATTTTGATCTATCAGACAATGCGGACAGCATCAAGCGCTATGCCGTGGAGGACCGTCGCTTTCACCAGTTCCTCATCGAACTGGGGGGGGCCGATCTACTCAACGACATCCTTGAAAACTACAACATCATCACCGTGAGCTACCGCATCGATGTTATGGAGGGCCTCGTAAGGCACCCGCGGGAAACGATGCCCGAGCACCAAGCTCTTATCGAGGCGATCGCATCAAGTCAGCCAGAGCAGGCCGAACAACTGGCTCGCCAGCACTTCAACCGATCAAGGCAACAGCTCTTGAAGGAAATGATACAGGAAAAAACCGTCGGAGCGCAAAGACAGGCAATCTGAAACATTCAGCCCCGGCCCCATGAAGAAAAAGACGGGAGAGGAATCTTGACAGTAGCAGCACGAACCAACAGGGTGCTCACCCTAGATGAACGGGCGGTTTTCCTCGAGGAGAAGGCAAAGGAAGTCCGTTCCCGCATCATCGACATGATCTACAAGGCCAAGTCGGGTCACCCCGGCGGGGCACTCTCGGCGACTGACATCGTCACGGCCCTTTATTTCGACATCATGCGGGTAGACCCTGCCAATCCGCGCTGGCCCAACCGGGACCGCTTCCTCCTGTCGAAGGGCCACGCCTGTCCCGTGGTCTATACCTGTCTCGCCATGAGAGGCTTCTTCGGACTGGAGCACCTAGACACCCTGAGACAGTTCGGGAGTATCCTCCAAGGCCACCCCATCCGAAAAACACCCGGTATCGATATGACGACGGGCTCGCTTGGACACGGCCTCAGCATCGGCCTCGGGATAGCCCTCGATGGAAAACTTCGTGGGAAAGACTACACCGTCTATGTGATGCTGGGCGACGGCGAGATCAACGAGGGATACGTCTGGGAAGCTGCCATGGCCGCCGCAAAGTATAAAACGGATCACCTCATCGCTTTCGTCGATCGCAATCGGCTACAGATGGACGGCTGCTGCGACGATATCATGCCCATGGGTGACATTGCAGCAAAGTTCAAGGCCTTCGGCTGGAAGACCTTTGAGATCGACGGCCACGACATGAGGCAGATCCTCCGGACCATCGAAAAGGCCCGCAAGGTCCGAGACAAGCCGACATGCATCGTCGCCAACACGGTGAAGGGCAAAGGAGTTAGCTACATGGAGGACCGCTTCGAATGGCACGGGAAATGCCCAGATGAGGAACAACTCGCTTGTGCCATGAAGGAGATCTGGGGGGAGGACTCATGAAACCAGGCGCCTTGACACCGGCCGCCATCCCCACCCGCCGGGCCTTCTCCGAGAGGATGGCCGAATACGGCGCCATCGACAGCGAATTTGTCGTCTTCGAGGCCGACATCGGCTATTCCACCTTTTCCCACCTCTTCGGCGACAAATACCCCAGGCGCTACTTCAACATGGGCATCGCCGAGGGTAATATGGTAAGTGCCGCCGCGGGTATGGCCGCCGATGGTCGTACCGTTGTCGCATCGAGCTACGGTGTCTTCATCACGATGCGGGCCCTGGAGTCGGTGCGGACCTTTGTCTGCTATCCCAACCTGAACGTGAAGTTTCTCTCGTCGCATGGCGGGTTCACGCCCGCCATCGACGGGGTTACGCACCAGGCCACTGAGGATATCGCTAACATGGCGACGCTGCCTAACATGAAGGTCCTGACACCAGCCGACACATGGGCCGCCAAAAAGCTCTTCGACGTGGCCATGCAGACGCCGGGCCCCGTTTTCATCCGCCTTATGCGCGACCCCATTTTCGATCTGTACGAGGAAAAAGACCCCTTCCGCATGGGGGGATGCCATGTGGTGATCGAGGGGTCACACGTGACGATCGCAACTTACGGCGACATCGTTTTCGAGGCCGTCGAAGCCGCAGAGATTCTTGCAAAGGAAGGCATACGCGCCGAGGTCATCGACATGTATTCCATAAAACCCTTCGATCGAGAGACCTTGCTCAAGTCACTCGATAAGACGGGCGCCCTTGTCGTCGCCGAGAACCACCAGAAGCGAAACGGCCTCGGCTATGAACTCTCCAACTTCTGTCTCAAGAACAAAGTGGTGCCCTTCGACAACCTGGGCCTGGAGGACACCTTCGCCGAGAGCGGAAACTACCGGAAGCTTCTTGATAAATACGGGCTGTCGAGAGCCCACATTGCCGGGGCGGTCAGGCGCCTCCTCAGGAGGGCACAGCATGGTTAAAATGGGAATTATCACTGGCTTTCTCGGTCAGACTAAAGACCGGTTTCACCTCTACAACGAGCCGAAGAGCGTCGAGGAGAAATTCGCCCTCATGGCAAAAATCAGAGGCTGTGACGGTGTCGAGATCGTCTACCCCTACGAGGTGAGCGAAGCGGCCTTCACTCTGGGGCTGCTGAAAAAGTACAGATTGAAGGTTGCCGCCGTAAATGTGAACGTCAAGGCGGAGCCGGAGTTTCTCAACGGCGGCCTCACATCGACAAGGAAGGCGGTACGCCAGAAGGCCGTGCGTTTTATCAAGGAGTCGAAGGACTTCGCCGCTGCTATCGGCGCAGACAAGGTGACCTGTTGTCCCTTGGGCGATGGCTTCGAGTTTGCTTTCCAGTGCGACTACCGGAAGATGTGGACGTATTTGGTCGATGCCTTCGGCGAGTGCGGATCTTACCGAGAGGAGATCCCCTTGTTCATCGAATACAAGCCGAGCGAGACTCGCGGGAAGTGCTTCATCGACTCTGCGGCCAAGGCACTCTGCCTTCTCCACGATATCAGGCTGAGGAACATGGGCGTCACCATAGATTTCGGACACTCCGTCTACGGCGGAGAACAGCCCGCCGAGGCGGTGGCCTTGATCGCTTCAAGCCCATACCGCTTCTACATCCACATCAATGACAACGACGGGAAGTGGGACTGGGACTATTTCTGCGGCACAAAGCATTTCCTGGAATACGTCGAGTTCCTGTACTACCTGAAAAGATACGACTATCAGGACTACCTGACCTCCGACACTTCCCCCACGCGCTGGGACATCCGGGGGACCTTCGAGGCCAACAGCCGGATCACGAACCGCATCTGGACGATGCTCGACAAGATCGACGACAGGACGTTCTCGAGACTCATCGCAGGGGAAGATTACCTGAAGACGTGGAAGTTCATCGAGCGTGAGATACTCCACCTGTAAGATGAACACCCTGCGGGCTCTCTCTCCCTACGGAGACCTCTTTCTCTGTTCTCCTCCCCTGGTGGGAGGGGGAGAATTCTCCTGCTCCTTATTTCCAGAAAGGGTCGGGGTGAGGGTGATAACTTCATCCCCGTTCATAAAAAGGAGGAACTTATGACTAAATTCAATGTCTACGTAACCCGACTCATCCCCGTGGAGGGCATAGCCCTGTTGAGGGAAACCTGCAACGTGGAAATCAACCCCGAGGATCGTCCCCTCACTCGAGAGGAACTGCTAAAGAACATGAAAGGACGGGACGGCGTGATCACCCTCCTCACCGACCGCATCGATGGCGAGGTCATGGACACGGCGAAGGGTATCAGGGGGTTTGCCAACTGCGCCGTTGGGTTCGACAATCTGGACGTAAAAGCGGCCACAGCCCGGAAAATCCCTCTTTCAAACACGCCTGGAGTGCTCACACTTGCGACGGCGGAGATGGCCTGGACGCTCCTGTTTGCTGTTGCACGGCGCCTCATCGAGTCGGAGAATATCATGCGCTCGGGCACCTGGCGCGGCTGGGGTCCCATGCAGTTCATCGGCGGCGATGTCACGGGAAAAACGCTCGGCATTGTGGGTGCGGGTCGAATCGGAACGGCCATGGCCCTCATGTCAAAGGGATTTGCCATGAAGGTCCTCTATAGCGACGAGATTACCAACGCGGTCATCGAGAAGGAGCTGGGAGCAAGAAAGGTTTCTTTCGAGGAGCTGCTGGGGGAATCGGATTTTGTGAGCATCCATGTCCCCCTCATGCCATCCACGCGGCACCTGTTCAATGCAAAAGTCTTTGCCATGATGAAGCCCACGGCCTATCTTATCAACACGGCCCGCGGGCCCGTCATCAACGAGGCCGAACTCGTGGAGGCGCTCCGCAAAAACGCTATCGCCGGTGCTGCCCTCGACGTCTACGAGTTCGAGCCGGAAATGGTCCCGGGGCTTGCCGAGCTTACGAATGTCGTCATCGCCCCCCACACCGCATCGGCGACCAAATCCTCGCGATCGGGCATGTCCGTCAAGGCAGCGACCAATCTGCTGGCTATGCTGAAGGGCGAGCGCCCCCCCGACTGCCTCAACCCGGAGATCTACGGCTGACATCTTTATGTAGATGAAGTAAAAAGGGCTTCCCCAACCTGGAAGCCCTTTTCTATTGAAGGACGGACTTGCTCCCTCTCCTTCCGTCGTATCTTTCCTGTCCTCTTTCCCCTACCATTGATTGTTTGACATTTCGCCATGAGGCTTGTGGCTTGCCGCTCTCTGTCCTCTCAAGTTTCTCACCTTCTATGAACTGTGACGGTTTGTGTTCCTCCGCCGTCTGAGCCATCTGAAAAGACCCATCTGGCTCAGAATGGTTAGGAGGATGACTGCGAGCAACAGCAGGCAGACAGGACGGGTGAACATGGGCAGAAAACTCCCGTGCGAGATCATGAGCGCCCGGCGCAGGTTCTCGTCAGCCATGGGACCCAGGATGTAACCGATAACAAGCGGT
Organism: uncultured delta proteobacterium; assembly: GCA_963754515.1. GTDB lineage: Bacteria > Desulfobacterota > Syntrophia > Syntrophales > Fen-1087 > JAPLJM01. The sequence continues at coordinate 288,151 of CAVWGC010000001.1, forward strand.
GCAATGGGGTATTTCATCTCCGTCATGAAGTAGGCGACGATCCCCACCGGCAGCATGACATAGAGGTTGAAGAGATTGAGGCCGAGGCCGTAGGAGCCGATGATGCACAGCACAGCTACGATGGGCATAAATATCTGCGGGGGAAAGCGCAGCACCTTGACGACCTGGCGGGCCAGGACGATTCCGATGATCCACATGGCGATGGAGGCCAGGAAGAGGATGGCTGTCACCTCCAGGAGGAAATTCGGATGTTCGATGGAGAGCATGGGCCCCGGTGTGACGCCGTGGAGCATCAGGGCCCCCAGGAGCATAGCCGCCGGCGGGCTTCCCGGGATCCCGAGACTCAATAGCGGGATAATGGCCCCTCCGATGCAGGAGTTGTTGGCCGTTTCAGTTGCAATGACGCCCTCATAGAGGCCCGTGCCGAACTTCTCGGGTTGCTTTGAGGCGTTCTTCGCCGCCCCATAAGCCATCCATGCCGCAACGTCCTCTCCGATTCCCGGAACGGAGCCAATGCCTACGCCGATGAGGGATGACCGGACAATGTTCCCTGCGTTTTTGACCATCAGCTTGAAGGACGGTAGGACTTTTGTCAGCTGCTGGACCTCGCCAGCGCAGAAGGTCCCACCGAGCACCTGGATGATCTGGGGAATCCCGAATGCCCCGATAATGACAGCCACTACGTCGAGGCCGCTTTCGAGCTGAGGGAAGCCGAAGGTGAACCGGGGAAAGGCCTGAAGCGGATCGCGGCCCATGCAGGCGAGGAAGAGTCCGAGGAATCCGGAAATCCACCCCTTGATGACCAGGTCGGGGCTCGAGAGCGTGCCGCTGATGATGATTCCGAAAAAGGCCAGCAAAAAAAATTCAAAGGAGGTGAACTGCAGGGCAAATGCCGAAACGATGGGCGTCATGGTGACCATGAACAGCATCCCGATGAGGGTGCCGATACAGGAGGCTGTTGTTGTTGCACCGATTGTCCGCCCGGCCTCTCCCTTGCAGGCAAGCGGGTAGCCTTCCAGTGCGGTTGCGGCGGCCGCCGGCGTTCCCGGGATGTTGATCAGAATCGAGGCGTAAGAGCCGCCGTACACACCGCCCACGTAGATCCCGAGGAGGGCCACCATAGCCGGGGCAGGCCCCATGCCGTAAGTGAGTGTCGTGAGCAGCGCGATGCCCAGCGTCGCCGTCAGGCCCGGCAGGGCCCCGAAAATGATTCCAAGGAGGGTGGCGCCAAAAAGAAGTAGCAGACTCTTCGGCTGGGTGCCCATACCGATGAGGATCGTGAAAAACGTTTCCAGTCTCTCGATTCCGATCATTGCTTGCCTCTCAGAACAAACCGAAATAGACTGCGTCCATCAGGGCCACAACCAGGCCTTCCTTGGGAAGGGGAATTAGGAGAAAGTACTTGAAAAGCCCCCCGATGAGCACGGGGGTCGCCAAAGCCATGAGCAGCGCCTGCCGGCATTTGCGCAACCGATCCCTGCTGGGTCGGGCAAGCATCCAGGCATAGGCGGCAAAGGAGGTCGTGAAAAGGATAGCCAGGAGATCGGCCGGATAAGGGATGCTGCCGCTGATCCGTTCATCGAGCCCCGAGGCAAAATAGACAAGAAAAAGGACGGAGCCTGCCAGATAGAACCAAAAGAGCTTACGCATGATCTGCAGTTCGTCCAGGTAAAAGATGTGAATGATGGCGACAAGAAAAAGGATGCTGTTCAGGTAGAAGTCGATACGCGACATATTCATGTAGATATAGAAAAAGAGGATTACAACGACCGCCAAGAACCGGAAAACCGGTTCCGATATTTCCCGGCTCCCCGCCATGGCTCTCGCCTGGGATCGGACCCCTTCCCGGATGGCATGAAAGCCGATGTGCCTCACGGCAACGGCGATCAATACAGCTCCGAAGAAAAATAGGACCGAACCGATAAAAATCGGGAACAGGCCCGGGGAGACATACCACACGTTCATGACGCCGCCCCAGCTTCCCTTCATGGGAATCTTCGCATACGTCTCGTAAACGATCCAAGCTCCGAAGAGCATCAGGACGATCCCGGAGACGATGTCCTTTCTCCGCACATTGTCTTTGTTGATCGTCACGGGGATCCCCAATTTCTTCAAAGCGCAGTGATTCTTCGCAGGCGAGAAAAAGCGGCCTGGCCCTTCCCTTCCTCCTCGAGCTGCCGGTTACCGCCGTTTCTCATCACCCGCCTGGATGTAAGAAGGGAGTCCGGTCCGACCGGGCTCCCTTCTTGATGGAACGCAGGGTTACGGCTTGGGAATGCCTAGTTTTACAGGGTCAACTGTGGCCGCCTTGAGGTCCCAGAGTGTCCAGGAGAAAAGCGACTCGAGGCGGTTGAATTCATCCTTCGCCGCCTTTCCCGTCTTGCCGGACAGCACGTAGTAGTTGTCCTTCGCCCACTTCTTGATCTTTTCCGACTGCATGGCCTTCTTGAAGGCCGCTTCGATGATCGCCTTGCGATCTGCCGGCACATCCGCCACAACGGCAAAGCCGATGGCCTGGTAGATCGGCAAATGTTTTGCAAGCCCGGGATAGGGCTTGAAGCCGGAGGGGATGGTCCCGAAGCCCTCGATCGTAAAGGACTCGGATATCAGCATCGCGAGCGGCCGGAGCTGTTTTGCACGGATGAGTTGCTGCTGCTCCGCCACGGAGGTGACGACAACGTTGACCTCTCCCGTCATGGCCGCCGTCTGACAGGGTGCCGATCCCTTGTAGGGGATGAACTGCAGGTCAACCCCGGAACCCTTCTCGAGGGCAAGCAGGTTCAGGTGGTGGATGGAGCCGGCACCGCTCGCACAGGCCTTGATCGTGCCGGGGCTCTTCTTGGCCGCATCGACGAGTTCCTTGAGGTCCTTCCAGGGGCTGCTGGGAGTGACGGAGATCACATCGGGAGAGCCGCCGACGATAAAATAGTCCCAGACGTTCATTCGCTTGTCCCAACCGCCCTGGACCGCGGCGGTCACGCAGGACTCGGAGACGCCGGCAAGGGTGTATCCGTCGTGGGGCTGCAGGAACGCATAACTCATCCCGAGAGAACCGGAAACGCCTCCCGGTTTGTTGATCACGTTGATGTTGACGCCGAGGATGGGGGCCATCTCAGCGGAGATGATGCGGTTGCAGACGTCCGTTCCACCGCCTGCGCCCCATACGACAACGTTTGTAATATCCCGCCGGGGAAAATCCTTCTTCTGCGCCATCGCGACGCCACCCGTCGTCAGGAGCAGAACCAGCGCCAATACCACTACTTTCTTCATTCTCTCTTCCTCCTTTCTCCTTTTCGGATCCCCTTTTTGTCTGTTTTCAGTTTGATCGTCTCAGGCCGTCCTCCCCCGAGGCGACCGACGTTTCACGCCGGAACGATTGTATTTTGTATGCAAAATCTTTTATCGTCATTGATATCCGTTGTCAAGCAATTTCGGCCTGAAAAACCCACAATATTTACCTATCGATCTTAACACCCACCCGTACCGCCAACGGGCGGTTTCCGATTCGATGCCGGAGCGCGAAAAAGTAATTGATATTGATAAGGTATTGCTTTTTCATGTTGGGAGCATATGAAGAAGGAACCTTGTGTGATGATGCGGATCGCAGCAGGGATGTATCTTGGTGCCAGTCTTATTGGGAGAGCGATTCGCCTTTCGACTCTTTCACCCGCCATGAAGACCATTTCTTGAGGCAATCAGGCAGACCTATCTTTCACGCCTCTTTTCTATGAAGCATTATGAGTGTATGTATGCATCTCATGAGAATTCAGGGCCTAGATAGAAGTGATCATCATTCATTTTCGATTGAAATGATGTAGGCTTATCAAAATCACATGATGCTACATTTCAGGAAGCAACACATACCCCCGATCACTCGAAAAATCGCCCCCCGAAAATTGCACGTTTCGACCCGGGATCGACGATCCTATGTTATTTCTTCCGATAAACGTTCAGCCCGACCTTAGCCTCTTCATGCCCATCAACGGAGACATTTCCTTCTGTCAATGTAATGATAATGGTCTTCCTGATGGTGATGGGCCGAAGTCTTTCGTCAGATCAACTTTAATGGTCAGGATGTTGCCTTCAACTTTCATCTTTACATTCTTCATGGTTACACTAGGATAATCCGGGACAGCGCCCACTTGTTTTCTTCCGGAAGTTCAACAAAGTCCTATCCTCTGATTCTGAGTCGCTTGTCTTGAAATACACAAAAATGGGATTCAATTTTATCGTAATATTCGGTGAGTATTCTCTTGATGACCTCGACTTTGGTGTCACTATCAGCATCATCGATGCGTAAGATCAGAACACCGGCATGCTGCATTCCTGAGTTGTAAACCAACTCGCTAAAGTCTTTGTCTATGGTAATGATCATCCGCCGCTGCTCTTCAGACCAGTGCAATATCTGGGAATCCTTTGCGCGCGCGTCAATATCCCTCACGGATAGAACATCAAAACCGTTTTCCTTCCGCCAGGGTTCGACCTTCTTACCTACACCCACGTCCACCAGGAATTTCATGGGTCACCTGCAAGCGGATTAATTTGAACCAACAGCGTAAACGCGTTCTTCATCTACCAGTTGAGATGCATAGAGAAGAGCTGCCCGTATGTCCTCTTTTTCCAACTCCGGATAGTCATCAAGGAGTTGATCCGTTGTTATGCCGTTAGCCAGGGCCTTGAGAAGCTGTTCGACGGTAATTCGCATTCCCCTGATAGTGGGTTTCCCTACCATCACGTCCGGGTGTGCGGTAATACGGTCCATAATGTTTACCTGTTGAGTGTGTGCCACCTCTTTTCTGTCTCTATTGCAGAAATCCACTGAATTAAAATATGCAATCTCCAGCGCCAATCCATCACAATCCTTCTATATTGTTGTTGATTTTCATTATCTTCATTGCCGGAATAAAGTCAAAAATCATCTTTTTCGACAAGTGCATTATGCAGCCAAAGGCCTTTAGGCTGGTCTGACGGGGAGTAAGCGTGTGGGGTCAATGTAGCCTCTGGATTCCTTCTTCTTGAATCCGCCGCCGGGTTAGGGGATAAAGAGATCCCGTGTAGAAAAATTGGGTTCGCTGGTCAGGTTCACGCCGAGACGCCGCAGGCCCGCTTCATCACCCGGTGTAGGCATATGGGTGATGTGCACTTCGCAGTCGCGGAGGTCCTTGAGCTTTTCAAGGGCAAGTTGAGCCGCCGGATTCGTTGTGGCGCTGATGCTGAGCGCGATAAGGGTTTCTTCCAGGTCGAGACTGACGGATTTCTCGTTGAGAATATCCGTCTTCATGCTTCGGATCGAGTCTGTGATGGTGGCCGGGAGCAATTTGATCTTGTCGGGAATATCGGCCAGATGCTTGATGGCGTGCAGGATCAGGCTTGAGGACGCATGCATGAGCGGCGAATTGTTGCCGGTGATGATGACGCCGTCTTTGAGTTCGATCGCTGCGCCGCAGAAAATGCCCTCGTTGCCTTTATTGAGTTTTTCCGCTTCCCTGCCGGCTTGCCAGGCCGGTTCAACCACACGACGGTCTTCCGGCTTGAGATGGAAATCGCTGATGAAGAGCTGCAGCCGCTGGACCGTTTCCCGGTCCGTAAAACCCATGGCATACTCGCAGCGGTAGCGGAAGTAACGCCGCAGGATTTCCTGCTTCGCGGCTTCCCGGGTGACATCGTCGTCGATGACGGCAAATCCGGCACGGTTGACACCCATATCTGTGGGGGAGCTATAAAAGGAATCCCCGCCGGTGATTTTCCCGAGGATCCTTTTCAGCACGGGGAAAACTTCCACATCGCGGTTATAATTGACCGCCGCTTCACCGTAAGCTTCGAGATGAAAGGGATCGATGAGATTGAAGTCCCGGATATCTGCCGTCGCCGCTTCATAGGCCACATTGACAGGGTGCTTGAGCGGCAGGTTCCAGATGGGAAATGTTTCAAACTTGGCATAGCCGGCTTTGATCCCGCGCCGGTGTTCATGGTAGAGCTGCGACAGGCAGGTGGCCAGTTTGCCGCTGCCGGGGCCGGGACCGGTGACGATAACGAGCGGTTTTTCTGTTTCGATGTAAGGGTTGGCCCCGTATCCTTGGTCGCTGACGATCGCCTCTACATCTGTCGGATACCCTTTGGTGAAGCGGTGAGTGAAAACATTGATGTTGCGCCGCTCCAGTTTGTTTTTAAAGAGCTTCGCGGCCGGCTGATCATCATAGCGCGTGATCACCACCCCCAGCACGTCGATATCCCATCCCCTGAGATCGTCAATGAGCTTCAGTGCGTCCGAATCGTAAGTAATGCCGAAATCGGCCCTGATTTTCTTTCTTTCAATGTCCCCGGCATAGATGCACAGCAGGATATCGGCCTTGTCTTTGAGCTCGCGGATGAGTCTCATTTTCACATTGGCATCATAACCGGGAAGAACCCTGGCCGCATGAAAATCGTAGAGCAGCTTGCCTCCGAATTCGAGATAAAGCTTGTTGCCAAACTGCTGCACCCGTTCAATGATTTTTGCCGTCTGTTCCCGGATATACTTCTCGTTATCGAACCCTTTTTTAACGTTCATGGATGCGCGCCGGCTCCCCTGCGATGATGAATGGGGACAGATTTCAAATCTGTCCCCATTTGATGCTTCGGCCCGCTCAACGATAGAAACGAGGTGCGGGCAGATCCTTGACCGTCGCAAGGCCCGGCCGGGCCGCGACGACGGCCGGAATGGAATTCACGAGGACTGCCGCCGTTGCCTGGTCTCCCGCCACGCCGCCCTCGATGCGCAGTCTGATTTCCGGTGTTCCCACAATGTGAACAGCATCGTAAGGGATCTCACATCCGACAAACATTCTCAGATCCAGCGTGAGGATCTTTTCGCCGTTCTTCATGCCCTCGGCGGTATGCTTGATTCCGGACACATCTCCCGGCTTCAGTGAAAAATAGGCCGTCTTCACCTCTTTTTGAGCCATAACGGGCTCCACGGCCTCATGCACATCGTCTAAAGACATGCCCAGCGTTTCGGCGACAAGGTAAAGCGATTCGAGCAGCCCCACATGTCCCATGGCTTTTGCCGCAATCTGCTCCCGGAAGGCTTCCTGAGTCATGCCGGCGCCGACTTTCCGCTGCAGCGGATACCGTCGCGTTCCGGCATCGACATGCCGTTCGACATGAATCTTCTGCACATCCTTGCACACCGCCGTCAGAAAGAGCGGCAGGGCGTCCATGACGAATCCGGGATTGACGCCGGTTCCGAGCACAGTGACCCCATGTTTTTTCGCAAGCGCATCCACACGCTCAGCCGGTTCTGCATTTTCTTTCAGGGGGAACAGCAGTTCTTCCGACGATGAGACGATGTTCAGGCCCGCCTTGATGATCTCTTCGAGTTCGGGATAAACCTTCCTGATCCGTGAGCCCGTCGTGTGCAGGACCGCATCGGCTTTGATTGAGGCAAACAGGTTCTTAGCGTTGTCCGTCACGGCAATCCCCAGTTTCCTGTCCATGCCGAGGATCTCTCCGAGATCCTTTCCGACGAGATCCTTTGAAATGTCGACAGCCCCCACGATCTCCATGCCGGATTTCTTTGTGACAAGCTTGGCCGTTTCGATCCCGATGGGGCCGAGCCCATACTGGATCACCCTGATTTTATTAACTGTCATTGGAAACCTCCCATTTTGAACTTGATACTTCTTTGTTTTTGCCGACGATCCGCCGTTTGCGGAAAGTCTGGACCAGAAAAACAGCCAGCAGGATTCCCGCGCCGACATAGTCCGAGGCACTTTCGGGCGTGATGAGACAGGCAGCGGCGATTCCCGTGGCGATGCGTTCGATGATTGTGGAGTTGTATCGGAAGTACCCGATCATCGTGGCCCCGAGCGCCATGATGCCAAGGACGCAGGTAATGAAAACCTGGGCGAACCATAGATAATTGAAGGGTGTCTGCCCGTCGATGAGCGTCGGATACCAAAGCAGGATCGGCGCCGACACGAAGACGTAGGGAATCAGGAAGCCCGCAGAGGACAGACGGAATGCCGTCAGCCCCGTCCGAAACGGGTCGGCCCCCGAGATTCCGGATGCGGCATAGGCTGCAAGCGCCACCGGCGGCGTCACGTCGGCCAGCACCGCGAAATACAGAACGAACATATGCGAAACCAGCGGCGGGATCCCGAATTCCATCAGGGCGGGCGCGGCAATCATGGAGGCCACGATGTACTGTGCCGTCGTGGGTATGCCCATGCCGAGGATGAAACAGGAGATCATCGTGAAGAAGAGCGTGAACAGCAGCGTAAGACCCTTGGCGCTCAGCAGATGCAGCAGATCGAATTGCATGATGGCCGCCGTCGCCGCGTGGGCCAGGTTGATCACGGTGGCGGCGAACTTCAGGCCGAGCCCCGTCAGCGTCGTGCCGCCCACAATGAATCCGACGCAGGCGCAGGCCGCGCCGATGGCAATGGCGTTTTTTGTTCCCCATTCGAGGGCGCTCAGAATGTCCGGAATCTTCATCTTGCTACCCTGGTAGAAGACCCCGACAGCCACCACGAGGGTGCTTGTCCAGAACGAGGAAAGATAGGGCTCGACGCGATAGAGGAGCTGAACGGCCAGGATCAGCGAGATGACCAGGGCGGCGATCCAGGCGCTTCTGTGGCTGAATCGAAAAGTTATCCCAAGACCTGCGACGAGAACGATCCCCCAGATGGCCGCGACCAGCACGGTATGGAGTAGCGGGTTGATCTCGAAAAGAATGGCCGGGATAGACAGCAGAATCGGGATCAGAAAGGCAATGGTCCGGGCGTGGATCTGGCCGATCGCCACCGTGAGAATGATTCCCCAGAAGGCGGCCAGAAATGGGCTCCGGCCCGAGATCAGCAGAAAAACGATGATGGCCAGCGGGGCAACCAGCAGTCCACGCTGCTTGAGGACGTTCCACACACGGGGCAGCATTTCGCGTGGAAGCCCCAGCAGGCCAAGCTTCAGGGCCTCCAAATGGACCATCCAGCCGACGGCGAGGTAGAACAGCAGGGCCGGGATCACGGCGGCGGCGGCGATCTTGATGTAGGCGATTCCAAGAAAATCCGCCATGATGAAGGCTGCGGCCCCCATGACCGGCGGCATGAGCTGGCCGCCCGTGGAGGCGGTTGCCTCAACGGCCCCGGCGAAAACAGGCTTGTACCCCACTTTTTTCATCATCGGGATCGTGAAGGATCCGGTGGTGACCGTGTTTGCTACGGAACTTCCGCTGATCGAGCCGAACATGCCGCTCGAGACGACGGCCACCTTGGCCGGGCCTCCCGCCGTGCCGCCGGCGATCGCCATCGCCAGATCCATGAAGAGCTGTCCCAGCCCCGTCCGGGAGATGAACAGGCCGAACAGGACGAAATGAAAGACGAAAGTGGCCACGACGCCCAGCGGGATGCCGTAGATTCCCTCCGTTCCCAGGTACATGTAGTCGATGATGCGGGCGACGGAATAGCCCCGGTGGGCAAAAAGCGTCAGGCCCGGGATCTCCTGAAAATAGGGACCGAGGTAGCAGTTGACGAGGACCAGAATCGCGATGATCGGCAGGGGGGCGCCGATGCTGCGGCGTGCGCCTTCGAGAACGAACAGGATGGCCATGGCGCCGATAACGAGATCCCCCTGTGTCGGACTTCCGGCCCGCAGGCCGATGTTGTGGAACTCTACGAAGATGTATATGGACGCGAGGGCGGCGATCAGCGCGAAGAAGACATCGAAGTAGGGGATGTTGTCCTGCTTGTAATCCATGGGGCGCCGGCTCAGCAACATCCGGACGCTGTTGACCCATTGCAGGACGAACAAAAACAGGATGCTGAAAAATATACCCAGCAGAAAAACGCCCCAGAACACGAGGGCGACGTTGAGATCCTTGAACCAGGTCAGGAAATGAAGATCGGAAAACGTCAGTCGAAAGATGTACGCGATTCCCAGGATCATGGCCGTGAAAATGGGGAAATCAAGCCAGACGGCGAGCCGGTCGGAGAGGTACTCCCGTCTTTTGAAGAAAAGACACAAAATAAAAGCCGCGAGGGCCAGCATGGACGTTGCGACCGTCGAAAGGCTGAAGAGTTCCCGGCACATCGTCGTGAGCAGCGCGCTGCCGATGAGGCCGTAGAGGATGTCATACACGAGGAATTTCTTCCCCTCCACCTTGCTTTTTCGCATGGTATAAAGAAAAAAGACAAGCGGGAGGACAAAGGCCAGGTGGAATGTCCGGTGGCGCCATTCCTGCAGGACCCCGAAGCCCGCCGTATAGATATGAAAGATGGACAGGATCAGCGTCATTGCATACATGAGCTTCAGGGCAATACCTGAAAGCTTGCGGAAGCGGAGTTCGGGGTCGTACTTGGCGACCGCGTCGATGTCTTCGACGACCTTTCCGTCCAGCGGGATGGTCTCATTTGCCGATGGTTTGTCGTTCATCTTAACCCCTCAGCAGGTAAGATAAAACCGGTTCATTTATTGACTTTTTGCGAGTTCATAAAAAATGAATACAGTTTAAAGTAGGCAAATTCTGCCAGAATGGCGTTTCTCGTTTGAAGCCGAAGCAGGGTGTTTCCAGCCAGTTCGGGGAGGTTGACCTTCTGTGTGCCGAACATCAGGGTGTTTTCATAGCGCCGGTCCACCCAGATGTCAACGGCAGGGAGGACGCGGCGCATGTTTGTGATGCGGTACCCGTTTTTCCCCCGGACAATGCGTTCGCCGTCGCCGAGCACCGCGGGCAGGCCCGTATTGGACGACGGGAAGACGGTCTCATCGAGGACAAGGCCGTACTTCCCGTCGATCTGGAAGTGATCCCATACATGGCACAGCTCAACAGAGTGCCGGTACATCAGGACAAACCGGTCCCCCGGCTGAACGAAACGGCGCCAGACAACCGTCCCGCTTCTTGCATCTTCGACGACCAGGACATGAACCGGCCAAACCAGAACCACCAGCACAAGTGCCAAAAGAAGACAGAGCAGGCCCTTTTTCATCATCACCGGCCAACGCAAGCGAGGAACCTGTTCGTTCCCCATGTTTGCGGGTCCTTATTTAATCAGGCCCTTTTCCTTGTAATATTTTGCCGCACCCGGATGCAGCGGAATCGCCATCCCGCTCAGGGCCGTCTTGAGCTGCACATCCTTGCCCTTGGCATGAACCTTTGCCATGACATCGGCGCCGCTCTGCCCGCCCTTGCTCTTTTCCCAGAGCGCTTTGGTCAGGTTATAAACCAACTCATCGGGGACCTGTGCGTCCACCACCCACTGGGCCATCGTGGTGATCGTGGCGACGTCAGCCGTCATTCCCTTGTAGGTGCCCTTGGGGATGACCACCTTGCTGTAGAAGGCATGCGTCTTCGTGATCTTGTCGATTATAGCCTCCTCGATAGGAACCAGGACGATGTTGGTGGACATGGCGAGTTCGGTGATCGCCGCCGTCGGCCAGCCGGCCGTGGTGAAGGTGATGTCCGCCTGCTTGTCCTGGAGGCGCTGGGCCGCTCCGGAGAACCCAAGCCAGTCCACGCCGGCAAAGTCCTTGTAGGTCAGCCCATGGCTGGCGAGGACATTCAGCGTATCCACCTCTGTGCCGCTGCCCCGGTCGCCCGGGATCAGCTTCTTGCCCTTGATATCCTTGAGGCTCTTGATGCCGGAATCGGCGCGTGCCACGATCTGGATCGTTTCCGGATAGAGCGAGGCGATCCCCCGGAGATTTTTCACGGGTTTCCCCACAAACTGATCCTTGCCCTCATAGGCGCTGTAGGCCACATTGTTCTGGACGAAGGCCGACTCGATCTGATGGTCCTTGATCAGGTTGCAGTTGGCGACTGAAGCATTACCCGCCTGACCGGTGACCACGACATCAGGAACCCTCTCCGTCAGGGCCTGAGCGAGCAGTCCGCCCAGGGGATAATAGGTTCCCCCTGTGCCGCCTGTCGCAATAGCGAAGAACTTCTTTTGCGCAAATGAGTTAACGGCAAAGACAAGCGTCAGCGCAAGCAGAACAGACAATACAACCAGCAAACGTTTCTTTTTTAACATAAGCCCCTCCTTGATTATGATACTTAAATGTTATAATTCAGGATAAGACCTCGTATTACAAAGACCTTAGCCTGTCTTAAGCGGAGACACAAAAAAATTCACGCATTGAGCCCCGCACGCGACTTGAATAACTAAAAGATTAAGCGATGAATGTCAATGTTTTTTCCGCTGCATGGACCAAAGTCCGGGACGGATTACTGCTCCTGTTTAAGGACGATTTTCCGCTTATCCCCAAAGGACCAATCCTGTTTCCTGCCGTGAGGCCAGGTTTTCATTGTACGGCAGTACCCGCAAACCGTAACTGTGCGGTCCGTTTTCCCGGATGTCGTATTCAACGGAAAAAGTGAGAATCCCGTCCGCGCCCTTGTTTGCGATGCGCATCGGCAGATATTCCGGATGGACGACCATATCCTGCCCGTCCCGACGGCCGATAATCAGTTCCGCCATGATCTCATGGGGTTCAAGTTTTCCGGGATCGATCCGCACAGTCACTTTCAGGGGTTCGTTGACGGGGATGTTATCGCCGTGAATGCCTTCCACGGTCACGTCCAGAAGTTTCAGGGAGGAGAAGCGCATGGGGAGCTTCCGTTTCCAGTCGGCCAGCGTCCTGGCCAGTGTAAAGGCATCCCGGGCCAGTTCCTGCGCCCGGATAGCCGCAGGAAGATACATTCCGCGGCAGTATTCCAGCAGCATGCGTTCCGTGTTGAATCGGGGGATCAGGCTTTCCATCGACTGCTTGATCATCGCAATCCACTTCTCCGGGATGCCTGATCCCTGGCGGTCGTAGAACAGCGGCACGACAGTGTTCTCTAAAAGCGTATAGAGAGACTGGGTGTCTTCTTCATCGGCATTATCCGTCTCGGCGGAATAATTCCGCAGGACCGGTCCGATGGTCCAGCCGTTGGCGCCGTCATATCCCTCACACCACCAGCCGTCGGAAACGCTCAGGTTGAGAACCCCGTTGGCAACCACTTTGATGCCGCTGGTGCCGCTCGCCTCGTAGGGCCGCCGGGGATTGTTGAGCCAGACGTCCACGCCCTGAACAAGATGCCGGGCGATGCGGATATCATAGTTCTCGATGAAAAAAACCCGTCCCCGGAAACGCTCATCCTTGCAGGCCGCGATTACTTGCTTGAGGATGTTTTTTCCTGCTTCGTCATTGGGATGCGCCTTGCCGGCGAAGAGGATATGCACCGGCCGGGTTTCATGGTTGATGATCCGGGACAAACGGTCCAGATCCGACAGGAGCATGTCCGCCCTTTTGTATGGGGCAAATCGCCGCGAAAATCCGATCAGCAGGGCCTCCGGATTAATGCGCGCATAAAGTTCTTCCCTCCAGGCTTTGGAGTAACCGTATTTTGACCAGTTGCGGGACAGATAATCCCGGAGCAGATCCATCGTCCGTTGTTTGATTTCATGACGGGTGCGCCACAAAAGGGTATCCGGGATATCGTAGACACGCTTCCAGCGCTCCGTATCCGTCAGATGGCCTTCCCAGTTCATGCCCAGGTAAGCATCCAGAAGCTCTTTCATGCGCGGCGCCAGGTAAGAGAGGATATGGGCGCCATTGGTCACATGGCGGATGGGGATATCGTCGTCGTGATAACCCTTCCAGACGTCGCGCCACATGTGGCGGGCAAGCTGCCCATGAACGAGACTTACGGCATTGCGCTGATGTGTGAGCTTAAAGGCCAGGATATTCATGAAAAACGGTTTGTCTTCGCCGCTCTCTTTGCGTCCCAGTTCCCAGAACTGCGACCAGGACATCCCGGACCATTTGACAAAGCTGCTGAAGTAATGTTCCATGAGGTCCCTGGTAAAGCGTTCATTGCCCGCCTCCACCGGGGTGTGGGTGGTGAAGACTGCGCTGCCGCGGACGACCTCGCTGGCCTCGTCGAAAGAAAGTCCGTCTTCTGTCATGTGATTGGCGATGAGTTCAAACAGCAGAAAGGCCGAATGGCCTTCGTTGATGTGATACACGCGCGGCTTGATCCCCAGCCGCTTCAGCAGGCGGACCCCGCCCATTCCAAGCAGAATCTCCTGTTCTATGCGCGTCCTCTGGTCGGCGCTGTATAGCCGCGACGTGATTCTGCGATCCTGTGGCGTGTTTGACGGCACATCGGAATCTAAAAGATACAGGGAGACACGGCCCACCTTGACTTCCCAGATATTAGCATAAAGGGTCCGCCCCGGCAGTTCGATGGATATTTGCACCTCATTGCCGCGGTCATCCCGGACAATCTGCAGGGGCATATTGGAAAAATCGTTTTCCGGGTACTCGGCAATCTGCAGGCCGTCTTTATCGATGACCTGTTTGAAATACCCGTTTTTGTAAAGTAAACCAACGCCGACAAGCGGCAGACTGAGATCGCTGGCCGTCTTCAGATGGTCGCCGGAAAGCGTGCCCAGCCCCCCTGAATAGATGGGCAGGGACTCATGCAGCCCGTACTCTGCCGAAAAATAGGCAATCGGCGACACCCCCTTGATATCCTGGACAAATTCAAAATATTTTTGCGGTTCCCGGTCATTCATATAGTTGTCGAACCGCTTCATGACCTGTTCGTAGAGGTGCATGTAACTCTGGTTTTGCGAGGCCTCCAGGAGGCGTTCGGGGGAAAGGGTCTCGAGCATCATGATGGGATTGTTATTCATTTGCGACCAGATTTTCGGATCCAGAGATGCATAAAGATCCAGGGCTTTCGGGTGCCAGGCCCACCACAGGTTATAGGCAAGCTCGCGGAGCCGGGAAATCCCGACCGGCAGGGTGGCCACTGCCGTAAACGTCCTAAAGTGCGGCTGGGTGGAAGCGGCTCCGGCAAAGGTGAATTTTGTTTCGGCCCGTTCATCGGCCAGGGCCAGCTTTTTCGAGCGATGGTCGGCGGCAAGCAGGGCCTTTTGATAGGCCAGTAAATAACTCTGAAAAAAATCCCCCCAATTGGCCTTGAGGGCAATGGCCCGCGCTGTCTTGCGTCGCCGGACAAGCTCGGCGTCTTCCCAGCGCATAAAATCCACAAAGATGTCATGGAGGTGGTCCTCAATGAGCAGGATCGGCTGTCCTCTGCGATTCAACAGCATGATGCCGCCGTCGGCGCCGGCGGTATTCTGGACCCACAGACCGAATCCGGCCTGGTCCGTCGTAACCGTAGGGACCCCATAGGCCACACTTTCCAGAGGGGTATAGCCCCAGGGTTCATAGTAGGAGGGAAAGACGCCCAGATCAGACCCGGACAGGGCTTCATAGTAGGTCATATTGATCAGGCCATCGTGTCCGTTCAGATAGGCGGGACTGAAGACCACATGCACCCGGTTCCGCGGCAGATTTTTAAGCCCCACACGGTCACAGGTCTGCAGAATCGGATCGGATGCCTCATTGTGGAGGCGGTGCGTCGCAATGGGCGGGTTCCCGGGCTCCCACTTGCTGTCGTCTCCCTGCAGAGAGGGAATCAGGTCCGTATGTCCGCCGATGACAAACAGAAAGGCCAGTACTGCCTGGTTTTCCGCGATCTCTTTGTCCAGGCGGCCCAGCGCCTTCAGAAAGACATCGATCCCCTTGTTGCGGAATTCATAACGACCGGAGATAATGATTATTTTCGTATTTGCGGGGAAGTCCTTTCGCAAAAAACGACCGGCTGCAGCCAGCAGCTTTTCCCGGGATTTTATCGCCGGTTCGCGGTTTTCGGTCAGGTCCGGCACGCGCTCCAGATCCAGGCCGTTGGGCGTTATGACATCCGGGCAGCGGCCGAGAAAGTTTTTGGCCTCTGCCGCGGTAATCTCACTGACGGTCGTGAAACAATCGGCCTCCCGCGCGGCGGTCGCCTCCATGGAATATTTCGCCGCAATGTTATGGGCGCCGGCCTCCCGCTGCGGCGCGATATGTTCCATGGAGGCATAGATATCCATTCCGGCCCCGGCCAGACATCTTCCCAGTATCGTCTCATGTGTTGTAAAGACGGTCGCCATTTCGGGAGCTTTCTTTTTCAGGGCCAGCAGGCCCGCGCCGCACATCCATTCATGAAACTGAGCGACTGCCGCCTCTCCACGCGGCCGAACCCGCAGATTGTAGATGGTCGCGATGACTTCACCGCAGGCATAGCTGAACATGACCGGCTCCACATAGTCCCAGGCGCCGGCGATGGACTCGACGCCGTAATCCTCCCAGATACGGTACAGGAGCTGATCCTTGTTATATTTTTTCCCAAACCCCACAAGGATGACCTTGGGTTCACCGGGAATCTTCCACCGACCGAAACGGCAGGGGATCTCCTGAATCGCCGTCCCTTCACGGATGGTTGCCCAGCAGGACTCGTCGGTTTCCTCAAATTCCAGGTTCGTTTTCAGGTCCGGTCCCAGCAGAAAATACCGCTCTCCATAGGCCGCCAGGGCTTCCCGGGCCTTGCTCGTGATGACCGTGTAGATTCCCCCGACCTTGTTGCAGACCTCCCAGCTGGTCTCGAACAGATAACCATATTGAGAACCTGTCATGCGTGACCCCCCTCATTTGAACCCGATGATTTCCGTTTGACCCTTCTTGAGAAATCATCAAGGATATTCATGTAATTGATATATGCATCGTATGGCGATGGATAGGGATTGAAGTATCGATGCACATCACCGTCGGCAGACCACTTGGTGCACATGTAGTAAAAATGATCGGATGTCTGGAGCATCCGCCAGGTCTGCAAATGCTTCCTGTCGTGCCGGCTGCGGACGCCAGCTTCCAGTTTGTACAAGGTTTGAACGGCATCTTTCTGCATAGCACTTCCCATCCAGGCGGTCAAGTCCCGTTCCTGGTCAGCCCATGACAATGTATTCGGTGCATTCAGAGCCGCCACGGGAACATGACTTTGAGCCGCTTCCCCGGGCGTCTGAAAACGGAAGCGGGGATATTTTAATATTTCTGAAGCAAAAGACCCAAGAAAGTCAAAAATACCGCTGTCGGCCCAATGATGCTCCCCGAAGGTTTCATAGTCCATGAAAAGATTGACAACGGCCTGGTCGGTATCGATGCGCCGGATCCGCTCGGCAAACTTCTTCGCCGTCAGCGGATATTCCGGCGATGAACGATCGGAAAAGCGAAAAGCGATATCATCGGATAGCCGGTAGTTTCTCAACAGGAGTTTCAAGGCCTGGCATCCTGCAGGCTGATAAACGCGATCCGGCGTCCGCCCGTTGAGTATCCGCTCGGCCCCTTCCGCCAGGATCGCGCGGTATCCCATCTTTTCAATAACATGCGCCAGGTCATTGTTATAGATGAGTTCCGTGTGGCGGAAGGTGGTCGGCGTCTGGCCAAAAATGGCTTTGATTTTCCGTTTATGCCGCAGGACCTGCTGTTTGAATTCTTTGCTTGAAAAAAGAAAAGCAAGCGAATGAGAGTATGTTTCGTTCAGAAACTCCACGCACCCCGTATCCGCCAGTTCCCTGAAGCTGTCCAGCACATCCGGACGATCCTTTTCCAACTGTTCGAGCAGGACTCCGGTCAGGGAAAAGGCGAGCCGGAAGGCGCCTCCGTGGCGGCGTATCTGTTTCAGTAGAATGCGGTTGGCAGGCAGGTAGCATTTCTGCGCCACTTTGTTAAGCACCTGTCGATTCGCCGTTGCATCTTCATAGGTCTTGACATGGTTGATATCAAAGAAGCTGTAAGGCCGCAAACGGCGGGGCTGGTGGACCTGAAAATACAGGCAGACGACAGGCATGATCCGACATCCTCAAGACACACATTGAGACCGGTGAAAAATGGCTTCGTTGCGGCTTAAAATCTTTCATTCGCCGCTTGCGAACCATTTTTCACCGGTTATGCAAAGATCTCACAATTCGTTCCCGGATAAGGGTGTAAGAGCGAGCGGTAAATGGTCTCAATTTTCACAGCGGCGCCTTGCCAGTGAATCTGCTGCAACTCTTCCCGCGATCGCTCTACCATGTCCGCTGCCAGGACCGGACGCTGCAGGACGGCGATCATTTTATCGGCCATGTCGGACACATTCCAGAAGTCCACTTTCAGGACGTGGTGCAGGATTTCCGCAACGCCGGACTGACGGGAAATAATGACCGGGACGTCGCAGCACATGGCCTCCAGCGGCGTGATCCCGAAAGGCTCCGACACCGAGGGCATCACATACAGATCACTGATGGCATAGAGCCGCTCCACTTCTTCGCCTGTAAGGAATCCCGTAAAATGAAAGTGCCCGCCGATCCCCAGTTCGGCAACCCGTTCAACCATCTGCGTCATCATATCCCCGGAGCCGGCCATTACGAAGGTGACCTCCGGCAGTGCTTTGAGGACCATGTCTGCCGCTTCGACAAAATAATCCGGCCCTTTCTGAAAAGTGATCCGGCCGAGAAAAAGAACGATCTTTCGTGCCGGGTCCTTCCGGATGCGATCGTCCGGCATGGCTTTGTTTTTGATCACCGCATTGTGGACGACGGAAATCTTTGCAGGGTTGACACCGTAACGTTCGACGATGGTGCGCCTGGTATAATGACTGACGGCAATGACCTGATCCGCCGCTTCCATTCCGTGTCGTTCAATATCATAAATGTCCTGATGGATGTTCTCACCGGAACGGTCGAATTCGAGGGCATGGATATGCAGAATCAGGGGCCGACCGCTGACCGTCCTGGCCTCAATCCCGGCAAGGACGGTCATCCAGTCGTGGGCATGAATGATGTCAAAACGATGTTCACGGGCAACGACGCCGGCCGCTTTTCCGTAGCGGATCGATTCGGAAATCAGGTCAGCCCCGTAATTCCCGGTGATATTGAGCAGCCGGGAACCGGACTGGCCGGTCAGGAGGGTTTGGTAATGGCGGTCGTTCAGATAGGGCCGTAGTGTGGAATGAATAGCGCGGAGGGTCAGGCCCTTCCAGGCGGCAGGCGCTTCACGATCCGCAGGCAGCACAGGTATCCGGGAGGCCGCGATCAGTTCGACAAGACCGGACGGCGTTTCACCGTCCCACTGCGGCATGACAAAAACGATCTTGTGACCCAATCCGGTCAGGGCCTGGGTCATGCCGAAACAGGCCGTTCCGAGGCCGCCGCTGATGTGAGGGGGGAATTCCCATCCGAACATGAGAACTTGCATGGTGTCGTCGTCCAGTCAGGATTTAAAGCCGGTTTAAGATCAGGTAAAAAGGACGGTTTCGTAAAAAGTCCGGATGCTGCGTTGCGCTGCATCCTTCGTCATTGCGGTGTACGTAAAAGTACCCCCCATTTCTCTTGATTTGCGCGCCTTGCCTGCGGAGCTTTTTACGAAGCCGTCAAAGATAACTTTTCGCAAAGTTGCCATCATGGCGCTACGTTGAAAATTTCCACCCCCCCCGGCGGTTTGAAATGAAACAGCGATTCCGGCAGTTGGTTATTGGTGCTGATGTTCTGAAAACGGATGCGCGTCAAATTGCCGAAGGCATCGGAAAAACGGCATTGCAAAATCTGATGACTGTTCCGGTCAACCGTCAGGTGAAGCCGATCGATCCCCAAGTCGGCCTGTTTCGGCGTAAGAACCAGCAGGTAATGACCCTCTTTATCCGTCGCCTGAGGCGCCGCATATTCGATCTGAAAATCATTCCGCATCTTGCCTGTGCCGGACAGAAAACGCAGGATCACCTTTGATTGATACATGCTTTTCGCGTCCTGGATGTAGACGACATGATCTTCCGGAACATAGAGCCAGGCTTTTTGGGGATTGACAACGAGCTTTTTGGATTTCGGTCGAATGTATTCCCAGTACATCCGGCCGGGATTTTTGAAGTAAACGGTCCCTTCCTCCCGTTCCGTCTTTTTAATAGATGCAAGGGTCAGTTCCTGAACGAACTTCGCCGTGAGGTCCTGTGTTGTGTCATATGTTTCCTGCATTTTTACGATTAGCTGTTCCAGAGGTGGCGTTTCGGCTGCCCCGGCGCGGGTCATCCAGGGGATCATCAGGACAATGACCGTCGCCAGCACGAATAAAACAAAAAAAGGTAAATAACCCTTTGCCATCCAGTCATTGCGGAAACGGAGAAGTACGAAAAACTGGCATGATTTTTTCAAGGGGTTCATAACTCCATCCGGCAGACGACTTAAGTTGCAGAGATTACAGGGTGGTGTCCTATCTATTTGTATTTATTCGTATTTTTTTCTGCTCAAGCGGGGTGCATTGCGGTGTTTAATCGTCTCTATTGAGCACTTACAACAGTTATCAACATCTTTATCCACAACCTTTTCCACATGCCTGTGAATATCAGCCTTAAGTGCCCGGATCAAGTGAAAAATTATAGACCGCGCGACAACGACTGCCTTAATCGATCCTGATCCGCCAGCCGAAGGGATCTTCAGTCTCTCCATATTGGATCTGTAGAATTTCATTATACAATTTATGCGTCAGGGGGCCGATTTTCCTGTCATTTATGATGTAATCCGTACCCTTGTAAAACATCTGGCCGACAGGGGAAACGATCGCAGCCGTGCCGGACGCGAAAACTTCCGTCAGCGTCCCCGCGGCCAGGGCGGTCATGATCTCATCCATCGCAAGGGGCCTCTCGGACACCCGGACTCCCCAGCTTCGAGCCATTTGAATGACGGAATCGCGTGTCACGCCCGGAAGAATTGACCCAGCCAAGGGGGGCGTAATCAACTCATCGGCGATCATAAAAAAGATATTGCTGGTGCCCACCTCTTCCACATATTTCCGTTCAACGGCGTCGAGCCACAGAACCTGCGTATAACCCTTTTCCATGGCGATTTTGCTGGCGTAAAGACTGGCCGCGTAATTGCCCGCCGCCTTGCAGTACCCGATACCGCCCCTCACGGCGCGGACATAGTCTTCGCTGACATAGATCTTTGTCGGGCTGAAACCCTCCGGATAATAAGCGCCCACTGGCCCGATAACGATGAAAAACAGGTATTCATTCGCTGCATGCACGCCCAGGGCCGCTTCTGTAGCGATCATGGTGGGGCGGATATACAGGGAGGTTCCGACGCCCCTGGGAATCCATTCCCTGTCAAGAAGGACGAGTTTTTTTATCGCCTCGAAAAACAGCTCCGGATCGACCACAGGCATGCAGAGCCGCTGGGCCGAAGCGTTCATGCGTTCAATATTTTTCATGGCCCTGAACAGGTAGATTTCGCCCCGGCGGCCTCGATAAGCCTTCAGGCCCTCAAAAATAAGCTGGCCGTAATGGAGGCATAGCGCGGTCGGATCGAGGGAGATGGCGCGATAAGGTTCCACAACCGGGTCATACCAGCCGCGGTCCTCATGATACTTCATATTGAAGAAATGGTCGGAAAAGATTTTCCCGAACCCGAGGCTGGATTCATCCGTCGGAATGGCTTTTCTTTTCTCCGGCGCGCTTTCATAAATCTTTATTGCCATGTGCGGTCCCCTCTCATCAGAAATTTCAGTTGGCCACTCCCTTATCATCAAATCATTCTTCGATCAAGGTTCCTGTATTGAATCGCCTCGGCCACGTGAGAGGCGCGGAGCTGCTCCATCAGATGAGTGTGCTGCCCTCCTTGTAAATGACCTTGCCTTTCCGGACGATCTCGGTGACAAAATCAGCGGCGTCGCTGTTGAAATACGCTTCCCGGCTGAAGGGCAACGGTTCGATGTCGGTATCGATCTGTCGTCGGAGACGGAAAAGCGCCTTCATCTCTTCATAGGGGGCTTTTCCAAAGTCGTCTGAGAAAACGGCAACGTCGATGTCGCTGTCATCGTTTGCCCGGCCCTCCGCATAGGAACCATAAAGGACAACGGCGTATATGTTGTATCTTTCCCTCATGAGGGCGACGAAATCTTTCAATTTCTTCTCTACAGAATCTGCGCTTTTAGCCAATGGAGAAGCTCCTCAGTTTTTTCGATGATTTGCGCTGCTTTTTCTTTGTCGATCAGACTGTAAATTGCATCCCTGTATGCCGGATAACGGGCCTGAATGTTGAGGGGCGTCAATTCATCTATGAAGTCGTTACGCTCTCCGGACATGACCATCTTCAAGCCCACAAGATCAACCAACCTGTCCAGTTTGTGAATATACGGCGGCATGGTTGAAGTCTGTTTTACATACAGGGCTTTGAACATTTTCTCAACGGCTTGATGGCACATGAAGCCAACGTAGAGATAATGGTCTTTGTCGAGAAGTGATTTGGCGACCTGCAAATCATATTTAGAGATGTCTATCCAATATTGGATCGTTTTCTCACTCATGACTCCCGACCTGCTTTTCGTGGGTCTGCGTGGGCACTCCAGTTTAATCCTGAGCCTGGAACCTGATCGTTCGGATGTTGTTCAATACAATAAAACCATAGATTCCACAACAAATGATTCCCAATGTTTGCCTGTACAATTTACTGACTCAAGATAGGCCTTCACTTTTTTGAGAGAGGAAAGAAGAGAGTTAATGCCATTTAATCCTCAAATCATCCTGCGATCGAGGTTTCTGTATTGAATCGCCTCGGCCACGTGAGAGGCGCGGATATGTTCATTTTCTTCGAGATCGGCAATGGTCCTGGACACTTTCAGTATTCTCGAATAGGCCCGGGCGGAGAGCCCCAGTTTGTCGATGGCCATTTCCAGAAGCCGCTGGGAGTCTTCATCAATGATGCAGTGCTGCCTGATCTGCTTGTCGGACATGCGCGCATTGCAGAACGTGTCCTGGGCCGGGAAACGATCCTTCTGTCGGCGCCGGGCGGTATTGATCCGGCCCTTGATGGCAGCAGACGACTCGCCGCTGTGTTTTCCCCTTAGTTCCCGGTATCTGACGGCCGGCACCCCAATGTGAATATCGATCCGGTCCATCAAAGGACCCGAAATGCGGGCTTGATACTGGCGGATCTGCTGGGGCGAACACCGGCAGGCCTTGTGCGAATTGCCAAAATGTCCGCAGGGGCATAGATGCGGGTATCTTTACCCAGTTTTTCTTAAGCCTTACCATACCTCGTGTGTATGATCAACAAAATGGATATCCCGAATCTCCAAAAAAGATTGGTGAGCACATCCGTAAACGGAGAATGGATCTCAAACTTTTCCAAAGGGATGTCGCGGGGATTATCGGTGTTACCGAATGCACAATCAATAACTGGGAAAATGGTGAAATAAAGCCTGAAACTAAATACATACCCAGGATTATTGATTTTTTAGGTTATACGCCGTTTGAATGTCTCGGGGATATATTGGGAAGGCTTTCCTATTTTAAGAGGATCAAGGGATTGACCTTTCTTGGGTTGGGAGAATTGATGGGCAGGGACCACGAGCAACTGGCGAACTGGTTGAGCTTTCAAAAGAAACCGTACCCTCGGAATCTTGAGAGCATAAATCAGTTTCTTTTAAAGCATGGTTTGCATGTCGCTGAAGTGCGGCAATCATAATTCTCTTGATCGAATTTGACGTAATATTCTGGAACGCTTCAGCAACAGGCACAAACTTAAAATTAAAATATAGAGGGTGGACACTGGTGTCCCAACGTTGATTTTTGATAGCACCCTAACCTCATAAAACATGGTCGTAATTGACGTAAAATGCCATTTATCGATTTGAAATTTTTCCCCCTGATGTGCCAATCTCCCTCATCAATGAATGAGGAGGCGGCACATGAATTCCGGAAACGCAAGGGTGCAGTAAAGCTCCATACCCTTCTGGATCTGCACAGGAACATTCCTTCCGTGGTCATCATCACCACGGGGAAAGTTCACGATGTCAATATATTGGACCAATTGATCATCGAGTTGGGGGCCATCTACATCATGGATCGCGGCTATCTCGATTTTTCCCGCCTCTACAAAATCCACAAGACATCGGCATTTTTTGTCGCTCGGACAAAAATAAACTTCAGCCGAACACGCCTCAACTCCCAGCCCGTCGACAAAGCCACCGGCGTCCAATGCGATCAGATTGTCGTTCTCAAGGGTCACTATGCGAAAAAGGATTACCCGGAAAAACTCCGACGCATTCGCTACTTCGATTCAAAGAACAAAAAAACGCTTGTGTTTCTGACCAACAACTTCGTCCTGCCGGCCATCACGATTGCCAATCTCTATCGCTGCCGCGGGCAGGTGGAACTGTTTTTCAAATGGATCAAACAACATCTCAGGATCAAAGCCTTTTATGGCACCACCGAAAATGCCGTCAAGACCCAGATCTGGATCGCCATCTCGGTTTATGTTCTCGTGGCTATTGTGAAGAAAACTTTGAATTTGGACCAAAGTCTCTACACAATTCTACGGGTTATGAGCGTGACTCTCTTCGAAAAAGAACCCATTTATCAAGCACTTTCAAATGTCAGCTACACAAACCAAGAGGACTATCCCAGCAACCAGTTGAATCTATTCGATTAACGTTGGGACAGCAGTGATGCATTATAAAATACTCCAAAAGCGCCTCAGAGGATAATCCCTTTGTCGCCTGAGGTTTCATTATCACTGCTCAATCATTTCCTTCGTCCCGCCCTTTTCTTCGGCGGAGGTAGCAGGCGGTGATTCCCACAACTGAACCGGCGACGATCACGGCGGCGACGGCCCAGCGGTTCCGCTTTCGCCGTTTCTTCCGCCTCCTTTCGTCCCGGTCGTGGAGGGCCTTTTCCAGAAGGTGCTTCCAGTCCGGAATCTCCTTCCGGGGCGGCAGGCTGTAGCAGCGCTTCCAGAGTTCCAAATAAGCCCGTTCCTCCTCCCGGCAGCGGATGTCGTCCCACCCCATCTCCTCCTGGCAGATCGTCCGGATCCGTTCGAGGAACTCCGCCCCGCCATAGGGAAGAAGCAGTCCGATTCGGACGCGCCGGAGCAGGAGGTCGTCCAGGTGGACCACCCTCTCTGACCGGCATGCCCATCGCAGTTCTGCCCAAAGCGTGTCCGTCCCGGGAATGGTTACCCGCTCCTCCGGCGGGGTTCTGGTGACCAGCGTCGCCGCTGCGGTCCCGTAGCGGCCGATAATCCGTCTCTGCATCTCCTGTTCGAGTCCGGTTTCCTCCAGCAGGTCCATGGCAACGGGGTCCAGGACCGGCATATCCCTGATTGCAGCCAGGCCGTGCAGTGCGCCTTCCGGCAGGTGGTGGCCGACCGCCCGCAGCGCGTCGTGGGCGACCCGGCGGAACGTGGTGAGTTTCCCCCCCGTCACCGTCAGGAGCCCCTCCTCCTCCCAAATGACATGGTCCCGGGATTCCTGGGAGGGATCGGTCTTTCCCGTTCCGATGACGGGGCGGACGCCGGCGAAAGAGGAAATGACGTCCTCCAGCGTCAGGTTCAGGCTGGGAAACTGGGCCTCCACTGCCGCCATGAGATAGGCTGTCTCGTCGGGAGAAATGGCCGGCTCTTCCTGGAGATTGTCAAGGTGATCCACGTCTGTGGTTCCCACGAGGGTGATTCCCATCCAGGGAAAGATGAAAACCGGCCGTGAGTCGGCGGGGTGAATGAAGCAGATGGCCTGGGCCACCGGGAGCCGCCAGGCGGGGAAAATCAGGTGACTTCCCCGGAGGGGACGCATGCGGGGCGGGGCCTGTAAACGGGATCGAAGGACGTCCGCCCAGACGCCCGTAGCATTGACGACAATCCGGGCCCGCACCTCGACCCGGTGGTCTCCCGCCGTGTCCCGGAGTACTGCACCGGTGACAATCCGCCGGCCCGATGTGGGATCCTCCCGGAAAAGAAGATCTTCTGCGGCGGCGTAGTTGATGGCCTCCCCACCGGCTGCCATGGCCTCGAAGAGAATTCGAAGGACCAGGCGGGCGTCATCCGTCTGGGCATCGCCGTAGCGGAATCCCCCCCGGAGCCCCTCCCGGGAAATATGCGGCGCCAGCATCTGGAACGTCTCCGGCGGATGATACATGTGGGACCACCGCATGGCCAGGAGGTCGTAGACGGAAAGGCCGAGCCCGTACAGGAGCCGCCCCGGCGAGTCCCCCTTGTACACGGAAAGCAGGAAGCCGAGCGGATCAATGAGGCCCGGGCCTTCCGCCAGCAATTCCTCCCGCCCTTGGACGGCGGCGCGCGTCAACAGCAGCTCCCCCTCCTTGAGGTAGCGGAGACCACCGTGAACGAGCTTGGACGAGCGGCTCGACGTCCCCCAGGCGAAGTCTCTCTGCTCAACCAGCAGGGCCTTCAGACCCAGCCGGGCCGCCTCGCGAAGAAGCCCGGCGCCGGTGATGCCGCCGCCCACGATGAGCAGGTCCCATTGTTGCCCCAGTTTCGACCAGGTCCGGTCTCTTTCGCTTTTCTCCTCCATCGCCTTTCCTTCCATTTCCGGCCGGCCGCTTCAACAAACCCCGGATTCCAAGGCGTTCCCTCCACGGGGGTGCCCCCGTTTTTCTGTTACCCGGTCAGCTTTCCGGGGTTCATCATCCCTGAGGGATCGAACCGGCGACAAAGGTCGCCAAGGACAGCCATACCCAGGGGACCTTTCTCCGCCGGCAAATAGAGGGCGTGGTCCACCCCCACGCCGTGCTGGTGGCTGATGGTTCCCCCCTGGGCAACGATCGCCCTGCTGGCCCCGTCCTTGAGCCGCCTCCAGCGGTGCAGATTTTCCTCCGGGTCCTCGGCCAGCCGGAACAGATAGGTTGTGTAGAGGCTGGACCCCCAAGAGTACAGGTGGGACAGGTGAGTGAAGAAATGGACTTCTTCTCCCGCTTCGGCAAGGGACTCACCGAGGGCTCTCTCAATCTCCCGGATCATCCCGGGGATTGCCGACCAGGATATGGCCGTCTCCAGCGTGTCCACAGCGTAGCCCGCCTCCCAAAGGGTATTTCGCAGGTAGGGCGTCCGGAATCGGGTTCGGTTCCACTCCCGGCCGAAGGTCTTTCCCACCGAGACGCCGCCGCAGCCGGAGGCGATCGCCAGAGCCTCTTTCCTTGCCGTCTTTACGATCTGCTCACCGCCGGAGACAACGAAGAGGAGCATACACTTGTGTTTCGCCACGCCCCGGACGGACAGGAAACGTTCCAGTGCGCCGATGAGGAACTCATGTCCCGCCAGGCCAAGCGTGGTTTCCGTTTCCTGGGCGGTGCTGAGGCGAAGCATCGAGAGGGGGATGCCCGACCACAGCATGCGCCGGGCCGCTTCTCCCCCTTGCTCGAAGTTGGGGAAGAACAAGGAATGAAATTCCTCCGTCCGGGGAAGGGGTGTCACACGGACGACCGCCTCGGTCAGGATTCCGAAGCGGCCCTCCGAGCCCAGCACAGCCTCCCGGAGGTCCGGCCCTGCGGCAGAGGCCGGAAACGGCGGGAGTTCCAGGATTCCCGAGGGGGTTTCCATCCGCCCACCGGCAAAGAGCCGCTCGATCCTCCCGTAGCCAAGGGATTGCTGGCCGCTGGAGCGGGTGGCGATCCAACCGCCGAGGGTGGAATACTCGAAGGACTGGGGAAAATGGCCGAGGGTAAATCCCCGTGCACGGAGCTGCGCCTCCAGGTCCGGACCGGCCACACCCGCTTCGAAGACGGCCTGGTGGCTCTGCTCGTCGAACTTGAGCAGACGGTTCATGCGCGTGAGATCCACCGTCAGGACGGATTCCGGACCGGGGAGCGGATTGATGTGCCCCACCACGCTGGTTCCGCCGCCATAAGGAATCAGACGAACCTGGTTGCGCCGGGCAAAGTCGAAGAGGTTGTGGACGTCTTCGTTGTTGAAAGGTCGGGCGACCCCGTCGGGGAAGGCGTCGATCCGGCCGCTCCGGAGGGCAATCCAGTCTGGAAGGCTCTGGCCGCGGGCGTGCCGCAGGCGGTCTTCCGGGTCCGTCGAGACCAGCGGATGCGACGGCAATCGGGACGGCGGCACCTGGCGGAGCACCTCATCCAGTGTCGCTTCCCGCGGGGGCTTCCCCTGTCCAATTGCCTTGTGCAGGAATTTTGCCGCCGATTTGGGCAGTACATAGCCTTCCTTGTCGTCCCCCCAGCCGTTCCAGCGTCTCATCGCCGTCCCTCAAGTCATTCCGGCAGGCCTTCCCGCACCGACCGGCATCATCCCGACGGTCCCGATCCCATCTCTTCGTATCGGGTTGTTTGCGGTTTCCAGCATCTACAGGGATTTTTCACGATTACGAAACCCGGCAAAGGGCATTGACGGTCCGGGCGTCCGTGGCGGTGACGATGACCGTGTCGTCCTTCCGAATCCGCATCACGTCTTCAACAGACAGTTGGTCTCCGTGCTTGATTTTGTTTGACAAGAACTCCCTTATTCCTTGCGAAAGTATAAGACAAGCGACCTTATATGTCAATGCAATAATGGCCACAGATTACCACTTGAAAGGCCGGATATCTTTCAAAGATGCTGGGTGCTCTGTTACAGGAAGGCTTCAATTTAGAAAGTACTTGAGAGTAACAGGTTGACTGAAAGTTCGAAAAATAGTATATGTTTTGATAACTATATAAACATCTAAATATATTTTATGCGGGGGTAATATCATGTCCAGAAAATCAGGGAATGGAAAGTCAGCGAAAGATATGGAGCGTGTCGTTGCCGCCTTCAAGGCCCTGTCCAACGAAACGCGCCTGGGTGTTTTTGAGCATATTCGTCTCGGACTGGGAGAGGCATCCCTGGATCAGGAAATGCGTCCATCCGTCTGTAATGTGGCCAGCAATTTTGATATTTCCTTGTCCACGATTTCCCATCACATCAAGGAGCTCCGCAACGCCGACCTTGTCCGCTGCGAACGGCAGGGCCAGACGATTCTTTGACAGCCCGTGGAAGAAACCATCAGGATGATGGTGGAATACCTCACGGGCGATCATAAATAATCAATATATTCAAATCATTATCATAATCATAAAAATATATGAAATAATCCCTTGACAAAGGGATAATCCTCCTTATTATATATTTCGAAGTTCATATAAATATAAAATAGAAATAATTAAATCCCGTTGCCATTTTTCAAGTGTGGCCAGCGAGGAGGAAAAGGAGAAGAGTCATGTCAATTAGTCAAGAAGCATCAAAAAACATCGGCAATATGTGTTGTGGACCCTGGACCCATCATCGGAATCCTGCTCGAAAAATGAAAGTCGGCATTTTGCTGGTCACAATCGGCCTGATCTGGCTGGGGGCAAGGTTGGGACTGCTCGATTTTTCATGGCTGCAAGCGGTTCACTTCTGGCCCGCGGTATTCATTCTTTTAGGTGTCTGGATGGTCTATAAAGGGTTCAGGCAAGGAAAACCAAGAACAATTGACGACAAAACGAAGGAGGTTTGAAATGGAAACAATGTTTGGCAAGATGATGGAAGGATGCATGAAGGGTATGTCGGAGGAGGACAAGAAAAAAATGATGACCTGCGGGGAGAAAATGGCTGCAATGTTCTCATCTATGGGAATGAAGGACATGACCGAAGAGGGAAAGAAAGCGATGCGGGAGAAGATGATGGCCTGCTGCGGGAGCAAGATGGAGCAGATGTCGGCCTGTTTCAAGAAGACAGGTTCAACATCCGATCAGGCATGTTGTGCGGAAAAGGCGTAAGAGCAGAATATGCGTTGTTCAAAGGACCGGTTATGGTGACCGGTCCTTTGAAAGGAAAAAGAAGCGATGGAAATATCAGTGAAGTGTCTCTACGCCGTCCTGGGTTGGGTCCTGTGGTGTACCCTTCACAGCACCCTGATCTCCACAACGGTGACAGATTTCGCAAAAAAGAAACTCGGCGGCGGCTTCCGCTTTTACCGACTGTTTTATAATGTCGTGTCTCTGGTGACGCTCATCCCCCTTGTCTACTATTCCCACATGCTTCGTGAATCGCCGGTCTTCCGCTGGGAAGGATCCCTGGGGATTGTTCAAGTCTTCCTCTTGGCGGTTTCCGTCTATCTGTTCGTTGCCGGGGGCAGGTATTACAGCTGGGCAAGGTTTTTGGGGATTTCTCAAATAAAGGCGGAACGGGCAGGCAGCTCTCTTGCTGACAGCAGTACGTTCGTCGTATCGGGCATTCACCGGATCGTCCGCCATCCCTGGTACCTGGGCGGCATCCTGATCGTATGGGCGCAAGACATGAGTGCATCGACGATCCTGATCAACATGGTCATCAGTGTCTATTTCATGATCGGGGCTGTTCTGGAGGAGTGGAAACTGGTGATCGAGTTCGGCAAGAAATACCAGGAATACCAACGGACCGTTTCGATGCTTTTCCCCTGGCGATGGCTGAAAGCGAGGGTTGAAGGAGGTTAAACACCGATTTTCACGGGCCGTATCATCGTCAATAGAATCATAGTCAGGCAGTCCTGATTGAGTCGAATAGATCGATTATCCCCGATGCCACAGATTGATGTTTGTTTTCTCCGTTGTACCGCCTGGTTTTCCGCCGGTGCCACAATATTTCAACGATGGCTCCGTATCATAATATCGAGGAAATCACATCAATGATAATGGCTTGAAATCAAGCAGTTTCATCGAGGTTGACGTTTTACTGATTTCAGCTTACTATACGTAACAACGCTCCCACAGGAACCGTAGCCGAATTTTGCCGTTCTTAAAAACAAAAAAGACGAGATCCACCTATGCCGTCTTGTCTTTTACTGGAGTCCATCATTTAAGATCTGGTCTACAAGGGTGACAAGCACCATAAAGACCTTGTGATCATTTTTCAATAACATCCAGTAGCTTAGACTCAATACGCACATCGCAGCATCTCGTCGTTAATTCTATTATCGGCATATTCCCTATAAAGATTGAGGGGGGATAAAACGGGTCACAGATCAACACCCCTCAAATAAGGTCCTACAGCTTTCGAACATTCTCGGCAGCAGGACCCTTAGCGCCTTGAACAACATCGAAACTGACACGATCACCCTCGGCTAGCGATTTAAAACCTTCTCCCTGGATCGCGGAATGATGTACGAATAGATCCTTGCCACCCTCTTGCTCGATAAAACCAAATCCCTTTGAATCATTAAACCATTTAACTTTACCTTCTGGCATCTTTAATTCTCCTTTGTATTGGGTTTCTCCGTGGAACAATTTGTAATATCGGAACAAGTATGAATAATTCTTTCTGGAAATGCAAGATTATTCCCTGTTCACTATCAGATATTGTTTGCCTTTTGAAAGCATCAAATTTCCCTGACTCATCCTGCTTACTGACTACAGTCAACTATCATGAGTTCGCCACATAGCAAAAAGATGTTTTTTGGGTGAGCATGGCATAAATGACCCTCAGAAGCTTATGGGCAGTGGCCAGAACCGCCTTTTTGAAAGGAAGGCCATCCTGCTTTCTCTTGTTATAGTGTTGTCGGAAACAATCATTGAACTGGATGACCCTGATGGTCATGAGCCAGATCACCCTCCTGAGATGACGGTTCCCACGCTTGGTAATCCTGCCGTGCCCATCATGCTTGCCGGACTGGTATATGGCAGGATCAAGCCCCGCCATGGCAATGAGCTTTTTGTGATCTTTGAACTTCTGGATATCACCTCCCATCTCGACGAGAAAGTTTGTCGCTGTTTTTTCACCAATCCCCCGCAAAGAAGTCATGATGTCAATGTCATTTCCCATGTCAGAGCGGCACAACTCAATCATCAAGGCTGTCAGTTCTTTCAGATGGCCCTCCAGATGAATCAAAACATCGGCCTTCTGTTTGAGGATCAGTTCCCTTGAAGGACTCGTCGTTCCGATTGAAGAGCGGGCCGCCTGGATAATGGCTTGTGTGGTCTTTGCAGCGTTTCTTCCCATGGAGTGATCCATCAGAAGTTGGTTTATCTCTGCCGGGTCTGCCTGGACGATGGCATGGGCAGACGGAAAACGGCTCACAAGCTTCAGAATGGACTTTGTGAAAACGCCCGTCAGTTTTTCCAGCTCCGGAAACGTAATCGTCAAGAGACGCTTCATATCGCATTTCAGAGCCGTCATCTGGCTGAGCAGACTCTCCCGCTGACGAGACAAATCCCGAAGGTCGGAGACGTGAGGGGAGATGCTTGTCTGTGCCAGTGTATCCCTGTGCATCAATAGAAACTGCGCGATGACAAGAGCATCCTTTTTGTCTGTCTTGGTCTTCCGCAACTGCATCTTTACGAAGTTGGAAATGAGCAGAGGATTGATGATAACCGCCGTATATCCCCCTGCAAGAAGGAACGAAAACAGATTCATGTGATAGCAGGCGGTCGACTCCATGCCGATCAGAAGACTCTCCTGGGGCATAGATAACGCTTCCAGGTGGCTCACCAATTTTTCAAATCCCGCTCTGTCCATGGGACAGGAAAGATAGAAATGTTTCTCTCCTGTGATGTCTATGCAATAGGCATCAAACTTGTCCTTTGAAATGTCTACACCCAGAAACCCGCTAAAAGATGTCTTGCTCATTTTTCACACCTCCTGTCATGAGATGGGAAAAGCAGAGAACCAGGGCCTTCCGAACCAATCCTCCATCGTAACAAGGATTCAAAAATCCAATCAACTTATCATGGTTTAGGAAGGCATGGGACACACTGTAGTAAGGATTCGAAAACCCAGGAAGTAGTAAGTCCTCCCGCCTTTCCATGGTTCATTCTTAAATTTACAATACCACAGTAAATTCTCTTATACATGAACTCATGGTAGGAGGAAGGAGTGAATCCCCCCAATCACCTGAAAAACAACCCTGCCAAAACTGCACGTTTCCACCAGTTATACGCAAATACAAAGATAAGTCCAAGGGATTGTTTTAAAAGCGGTTTGCAAACCAGACACCATATTCTCGGACGGGCCAGAAATTCCTGTTAGCTCTTGCCGTAACCTCAAGATCGCATAAGGGAACATAACCTTTTTATTCTGCCCTCCCTGACCTGGACGATAACGCCGTAGAGGTCATCTTCCTCAGGTTCAATACCAGTAACCTTCATGATATGACCAAGCCTGAAGGGTTCGTGCTTTGATATATCTGTAAAATAGGCATCGTCTTCGTCTTCCATGCGTTCGACTGTAAATGGAAAGGTAAGATTATCTTTCAGCCACAGCGGCCAGTCTCTTGTTTTCCATTCCTGATATTTTCTTTCAAAGGCATCCTCATCAACATGGAGATTGCCTTTGCTGGATTCTATAATGTCCCCTGAGATGTCGTAGTTTTCTGTCATGATATTTTTCGATGATGTCTGTTACCGCCAAAATCTGGATGCGAGTATAGTGGAAACCACAACTGAGGTCAAAAAGAAAAAACCCCGGAGGCAATCCTGCGAATCTGTAAGTCGCATGTTCGAATCCTCCTGGGCACGCCAATAAAAATAAGGGGGTCAGGCCAACAGCCCGGTCCCCTTTATACTATGTTCTACGCCACCCAGCCATTCGTGGACCAGCTTCCTGGTTTGCATGGGAAATGGGTTCGCCAGCCGCTCCAGCCTCCTTCTGTCGATGCGCGCGAGCTCCAGTTCGTCCCGAAAGGGAATCGCCTTGCGCAGGTAGATCGTATCGAGCAGGGCCTTCTCCGGAAGGGCCAGGTTGAAGCCGTCCCGAGTCTCGAAACCAGTGAAAAGGCGGGCCGCAAGATGGGAAAATTCGATCGTCGCCCCCGTGTATTCGATGCGCCGGGACAAGCCGACCGCCGTGCTGAGCGTAAGCACGGTGCAGACCAACGGGGACTGCAGCAGGATGCCGTGACGATTCAGGGCCCACTCGCAGGAAATGTAGGACGGGGTGCGCAGAAAGCAGGC
This sequence comes from uncultured delta proteobacterium, assembly GCA_963754515.1. Classification (GTDB taxonomy): domain Bacteria; phylum Desulfobacterota; class Syntrophia; order Syntrophales; family Fen-1087; genus JAPLJM01. Next base: position 321,698 of record CAVWGC010000001.1, read on the forward strand.
AACATCCTCGATCTCCGGCCGATTCTTCAGGAAAGCGTTGATATACACCCCTCTGGCGATGCGTTCGACCAGCCCGTTTTTCAGCGCCCGCGTCAGAAAGACATTGGCGTTTCCGGTATATTTCTCCACATCGGCATAGCGGAAGAGTTGCGGCAAATTCTGGAGAATTTTCACCGCTGTCATGGCAGGGGCACCTCTGCATTTTTCAATTCAGTGAAAAGCGACTGAAGTGTGGCGAGGAAAGAGGCATATCCTTCCGCCTGATGTACCGCCAAGACGTCCGACGGCAGAAACCGGGAAAGATCATCCCTGATCACCGTTTTCAGTTTCTCCTCCGCCTCGGGCGAAGGCTCCGCGAAGAAATCAAAATCCCGTGCGGCCTGAAACGGCCACGTGTACATCCTGAATTTTCTTTCGATCATCTCCTTGTCTGCGGCCGCATTCAACGCCGTTCGCAGATACCAGAGATCGAAGATATCACGGCCCTTGAGGTAACGGCATTCCAGCAGCGCGCGAATTTTGTCTGAGAGAATCTCCGGAATGGTTTCCGCCACCATCACGGCATTGGGCCGCGGCACACGAAAATCGCCGGCGGCGATCAGGTAGGAAACGGCAGGAAGCGCCGACAAAACATGGTTCTTCGTTTCCGGAAGGCTGTCATTCCGGATCCCTTCGAATTCGAGTTTGACGGAAATCTTCTCCAAGAGGCTGCCGGCCGGTAATCCACGAAGAGCTTCAGGGTCTCCGGCCGGGTCGATTTGTCGGATAGGGTCAAAGCGCCCGGTCCGAAATGGGGGACCATCTCTCTTTCCACCGCCTTCAGCATCCGATTCAGCTTCGTCCGAACGACATCGGCGCCGAGGGGCGTCACAACATCCAGGTCCTCGGAAAACCGGCTCCCGCCATAGCACCACCGGAGCGCCGTCCCTCCCTGAAAAATCAGCTCTTGGCTTCCCGACAGGGAGTAGAGTCGGTGCAAAAGGATCAATTGGGCGATCTCGGCCTTCCGGACGTATGTCTCACGGTAGTTCTTCATGATGGTTTACATTATAATATATTTTGGTTTTGTTTTGTAAACAGATATTCTCCTTGGCTCCAACCCACTCGCTTCTCCGGGTTCGACTTTAAAAAGCAATCAAGCGCCGAAGCGCAAACGCCTGCTTCCCCTCTAGGCTGCTTTCCCCAGCCATCTGATCAGGACGAAACCGCCGATCAGCAGCACCGTGAACAGAATGGCCAGCCAGTTGAAGTGGCGATCGATGAAGCTTTTGATCTGCGCCCCGAACTTCCAGATGAGAAAGGCCACGAGAAAGAACCGGGCTCCCCGGCTGACCGCCGAGGCAATCAGAAACAGGGGCAGGTTTACGGCAAAGGCTCCACCAGAGACCGTGAAGACCTTGTAGGGGATGGGGGTGAAGCCGGCTGTAAAGATGATCCAGAAGTTCCACTTTTCGAAGAGCCCCTGAATGGTACGGAATAATTCCACGGAAAAGCCCGGAATGTTCTGGAAGAAGAACCATGCCACTGGTGAAAACACATCCGGACCGGACCACCAGACGTAATAACCGATGGCATAGCCGAAAAGGGCGCCCAAGATCGAGCCCACGGTGCAATTCAGGGCGAAACGGAAGGCTTTTGTTTGCGCGCCCAGCACCAGGGCGATCAGCAGGGGGTCCGGCGGAACGGGAAAGAAGGAAGATTCCACAAAGGACAGGATGAACAAGGCCGGCGCTCCGTAAGGGGTGTCGGCCCAGTGGAGCACCCAGTCGTAAAGTCTTCGCAGGCGCTTCATACGTCCATGCCGTATCTCTTTATTTTTTTATACAGCAAGGTGCGGTGAATGCCCAGAATGCGTGCTGCCCGGGCTTTGTTGTGACCGGCTTCCTGCAAAGCCTGGCGGATGGCCTGGGCTTCGGCGCGGGCCTGTACCTCTCGCATGGGAGAGTGCAGCGATGGATGCCGGATCTCGGGCTTGGGCTTCAGATAGAAGGGCAGGTCCCGGTCCCGAATGCAATTGCCTTCGAGGGAGGAAAGGGTCCATTCCAGCACATTGGACAGTTCGCGAACGTTGCCGGGCCATGCATGCTCCATCAGGACTTTGTAGGCGCTCACGTCGAGGCGGATATCAAACAGACCGGCTTCCGCTAATAGTAGCTGCAGCAGGTGCAGCAGAATAGGAATGATGTCCTCCCGGCGTTCCCGCAATGGCGGAATCGTAATCGGAAAGACATTCAACCGGTAAAAGAGATCCTTGCGGAAGTGTCCGTCACGGATCATGCCGTCCAGATTCTGATTGGTGGCGGCAATCAGGCGGAAATTCGAACGAATCACATGGGTACCGCCCACGCGCTCGAATTCCTTTTCCTCAAGCACGCGCAAGAGCTTGGGCTGCATCGGCGCGGGCAGTTCTCCGATTTCATCGAGGAAAATGGTCCCCCGATGGGCCAGTTCAAACTTGCCGGGTTTTCCTTCCAATCTTGCACCTGTAAAGGCCCCTTTTTCATAGCCGAAGAGTTCCGACTCAAAAAGGTCCTTGGGAATGGTGGCGCAATTGATGCGCACAAAGGGATAGACCTTGCGCGGGCTGGCGTGGTGGATGGCCTGCGCAAAGAGTTCCTTTCCCGTGCCGCTTTCACCGGAGATCAACACGGGGAACTGACTCGCGGCTGCCTTCAGGGATTGCGCTTTCAGCGAGGCGATGGCATCGCTCACGCCGATGATGCTGTCCAGGGTGTAGCGCGTGGAGCGCAGGACCAGCAGTTCGGCTTCATAAAGCTTGATCTTGGATTCGAGCAGGGAAAGTTTTTTGGCCAGCTTGCCCACATCGCGCACATCTTTGAAGAGCACCTGACCAAACACGGCGATCACCTTGCCGTTTTTCTTGATCGGGATGCGGTGCACCACCATGTCCTGACCTTTGATGTGGTGGCTGTCGCTGAATTCGGGTTTACCCGTTTTAGCTACGATATGCATGCGCGTATTTTCCAGCACCTCGGTACAATGTTTGCCGATCTGGGCGTCCGGATCCAAATCCAGAAAAAGCCCGTAAGGTTTGTTGAAGTGGGTGATATAGCCGTGGTTGTCGGTAACGAGGCTGCCGTAATGGATGCTTTCAAAAATCAACTGATACATTTCCAGCTGTTCGCGCAACGCTTCGGCTTCCCGAATATCAGAAGTCGCAACATCGTTTGTCGGCGGGTGTTCCTTCAAAGAGAGAGTCGTATTTTTTTTCATGGTAACACAGTCGCCACAAAGATACATGTATAAAGTCTGATACAGAATAGTGCGCATTATATACCGAGGGCTGCCGTTTGTCGAGAAAAAATGCCCGGCCTCTGATCTCTGCAACTTATTGTTCTAATCCAATATATTCTGATCATTGCTGAAACAATCCCTCGAACGGCTGCGTTGGTCTCCTTTTTGCGAATTAATTCTTGAAAGACATAGGGTTAACAGAGATAAACCTGCAAACAGAAGAGTGGGGGGATCATGATGAAAAGCATGAAGAGAAATTTCTTACCGGCATATCTGGACTATGCTTAACGACTATCCTGTGTATGTTCTTGTTTGTTTCATCAGTAGGACTGGTCCACGCAGAAGGTGCAAAAGAGGTTAAAAGGGATGGGCGCTTTATTGTCTATAGTGACGGGACGGTTCTGGACACCAGGACAAACCTGATGTGGGCGGCGAAGGAAAACGGATCAAATATCAGATGGCAGGAGTTATTGCAAAAACTACCATGGGGGCGGTTACACGGACTGGCGCATGCTGACGTGGGACGAGCTGACGGGGTTGTATGCAATCGGCGCTTATAAAGAGATCATCCGGCTGACTGGTCATTGGGTCTGGGCTTCTGAAACGCGTGATTCCACTGACGCCTACTTCCTTTTCAACCTTGCACTCCGCTACTGGATTGACCCGTCCTACACCACCGGACTCCGAGCTCTCCCGGTGCGCACCGGCAAATAGGTTATTGGGTCATTGCCTTCGGGAACGGATTCGGCTTTTTTTATGCTGACATTGTATCTGTAGAGATACATGTATAGTATCTGATACAGAACGGCGCTCATTAGATGCCGTTGGCGGTCGTTTATTGAGAAAGAACATCTGAAATTGCGCTTCTTCTACTTATTGATATTATAGATTTATTATATGCAATTTTCATTTTGTACCTTCCTGTTGTAGCGATGGTCTCTTTTTTGCATTACTATAGAGGAGATTGTTGATTCATGGCCAACGCATCCATGGCCAGCCTGGCAATCCTTAGCTTTGAAGCATGCAGTCATGGTAACCAGATTCTTAACAGAGTCCTTGCCGCCTCGCAAGGCCCCCCTTCCGGCAATTTGAGAAAAGAGCGCCATCATGAATCAGGAAGTATCAAAAAGTATTCAACCGACATCGTCGTCGCCTCCTCCCATGCAGGGGAAAAAAGGCAAAGTGGCCACGGCCGAAGAGGCCATTCGCATCATCCGGGACAACGACACCATCGCCACGGGCGGCTTTGTGGGCACCGGATTCCCGGAAGAGATCGCCATTGAGTTGGAAGGATATTTTCTGGAACACGGCAGGCCGCGCAATCTGACACTTGTGTATGCGGCCGGCCAGGGGGACGGCAAGACCCGGGGCCTGAACCATCTGGGGCATGCGGGGCTGGTCCGGCGTGTGATCGGCGGGCACTGGGGGCTGGTTCCAAAATTGCAGAAACTGGCATTCGATAATAAAATTGAGGCCTACAATCTGCCTCAGGGTGTGATTTCTCACCTTTACCGGGCGATTGCAGGGCACAAACCCCGTATCATCACGCCGGTGGGGCTGGGAACTTTTGTAGATCCCCGCCTGGACGGCGGCAAGATCAATAGCGTCACCACCGAAGACATCGTGGAATTGATCGTGTTCGACGGCCAGGAATATCTGGCCTACAAGACCTTTCCCATCAACGTGGCGATTCTGCGCGGCACCACGGCCGATACCGACGGCAATGTCACCATGGAAAAGGAAGCCCTGACCCTCGATTCCCTGGCCATGGCAACCGCCGCGAGAAATTCGGGCGGATTTGTGATCGTGCAAGTGGAGCGCGTCGCCGATCGCGGCACCCTGAACGCGCGGCAGATCAAAATCCCGGGCATCATGGTGGATTGCGTGGTCGTATCCAAACCTGAAAACCACTGGCAAACCTTCGGCGACCGGTATAACCCGGCCCGCAGCGGTGAAATCAAAATGCCCCTCCAGTCTATTCTCCCCATGGAGATGAGCGACCGCAAGATCATCGCGCGACGGGCGGCCTTTGAACTCAAGCCCAACAACATCGTCAATCTGGGAATCGGTATGCCCGAAGGGGTTTCCATTGTCGCCAACGAGGAGAAAATCCTGAATTTCCTGACGCTGTCAACCGAGCCGGGCGTCATCGGCGGCCTTCCCGAAGGCGGGCTCAATTTCGGGTCGGGCATCAATACGGAGGTACTGGTTGACCAGAACGCCCAGTTTGATTTTTATGACGGCGGCGGATTGGATGTCGCCTTTCTGGGGCTGGCACAAGCCGACCGGCAGGGCAACCTCAATGTCAGCAAGTTCGGCACGCGACTGGCAGGCGCAGGCGGATTTATCAATATCAGCCAGAACGCCAAGACCGTGGTGTTCGTGGGGACTTTCACGGCGGGCGATCTCGAAGTGGACGTGAAGGACGGCCGGCTCGTGATTTTAAAGGAAGGCAAGAACAAAAAGTTCGTTGAGCAGGTGGAGCACGTAACCTTCAGCGGTTCCTATGCCGTCAAAACAAAGCAGCCGGTGCTGTATATCACCGAGCGCTGCGTGTTCAAACTGACCGACGCCGGCATGGAACTGATAGAAATCGCGCCGGGCGTGGACCTGCAAAAAGATATTCTGGCCCACATGGATTTCAAACCGATTATCAAAGAACCCTTGAAGCTCATGGACGCCCGGATCTTCCAGACCCGACCCATGGGCCTTGCCGATGGCTTTTTCAAGCTCCCGCTGGAGCAGCGTTTTACCCATGATCCCGCTGAAAATGTCTTTTATGTCAACTTTGAAGGGCATACCATCAAAACAAGCCAGGATATCCGCAATGTGAAAGACGCCGTGGACAAGATCCTGCTCCCACTGGGTCACAAGGTGGATGCCATCGTCAACTACGATAATTTCGAGATCGAACCGGACCTGGTGGGTGAATACACGGACACGGTCAAAAACATCGTGGAGACCTACTATACGAGCGTCACGCGCTATACCGCCAGCACGTTTCTGCGCATGAAGTTAGGGGAGGCGCTCAAGGAGCGCAACGTGGCTTCCAATATATATGAAAGCCGGGAAGAAGCCCGCCAGGCGCTTAAAAAGTAGGATTCAAAATGCAGCGCGGGCGGGAACGTCTTTATAAAAAGTGCTTGGCGACAAAAAGTGCATAGAAACAATAATGGAGGACGAGTTTTAAAGGAGGAGGTGATATTTACATTACTTGGTTTGGAGGCGTTTGTTGTATAAGCAATAATCGGAATGACTAAAGACAGAAGGAGGAGGAGAAAAAAATGAAAATTAGAAAATTAGCTTTTATTTTTGTCATGATGATGTTGATGGGCTCCCTGATTTTTGGGGGTTACGCGCAAGCGGCGGAGAAAGTGCGCTGGACAATGCAGACGACCTGGGCTAAGGGGTGGCTGCTTCATGAAATGGCGGAAGATTTTGCCAAACGTGTTTACGATATGAGCGGCGGCAATTTTGTCATCAAAGTGCTTCCCGCGGGCGCTGTTGTCGGAGCCATGGAAAACATGGATGCTACTTCCAAAGGCACCCTTGATGCCTGGCACAGCTGGACCGGCTATTGGCAGGGCAAGCATCCGTCGGCCAATTTCTTTGCTTCCATTCCCATGCATCTGGAACCGCTTATGTATGTAACCTGGATGTATTCAGGCGGCGGCAAGGAACTTATGCAGGAAATGTATAATGAAATGGGCATGAATGTCGTAGTCATTCCCGGCGGCGTGACGCACCCGGAACTGCTGGCAATGTCCAACAGGCCCCTCAAGAATGTCAAAGATTTTAAAGGTCTTAAATACAGAACCCCGGGCTGGTGGGCGGAAATTCTTAAGTCAAAGGGTGTTTCCGTCATGATGGTACCCGGCGTAGACCTGTATCCCTCGCTGCAAAAAGGCATCCTGGATGCCCTGGAATTTTCCACCCCGATCGTGAACAAACAGCAGGGTTTCCATGAAGTAACCAAGTATGTCGCCGGCCCCGGCATGCATCAGCCAACCTGTTATTTTGAGCTGGGTTTCAATAAAACGAAATATAATGCACTGCCCGCCGAATACAAAGCCATTATCCAGTCGGCTGCGATGGCCATGACGATCCAGAAGTGGACAGAAGATATCACCAAGGGTGGTGAGACGCTGGAATTCTACAAAAGCAAAGGCTTGAAGTTAACCCGTGTTGACGACAAGGACCAGAGAGAGTTCCGGAAAGCAGCCTGGGCGTTTATTGATGCCGAGGTGAAGAAGATCAACAGACCCCATACGACCAAAACATGGGCTTCCGTAAATAAAATGTGGAAGGAATTTTCCGACTACGAGTATTTCATGGTGCCTGTTCGCAAGTAAAGTTACTTTTCCTTATTCGTGATGCTACTCTTTGTCTGCGTTGCCCGGTCGGAGCTTTTGCTTCCGGCCGGGCGCGTGGCTGAAGAGGCCAATGTCCTATTTTAAGGAACGAGAAACTTGGGAGTGTTATTATGCAAACCGTTATTGCAATGATGAAGATTGTCGAAAGCATCAATGAGAAAATCGCCAAGATTACATCTTATTGCCTGATTTTGTTGATTCTCTCGCTCGTCTATGAAGTCTTTGCCCGCTATGTATTCGACGCTCCGACTGTATGGAGCAGCGATGCGACATATTTTCTCTGCAGCATCGCCATTATCTTTGCCATGGCCTATACTTGGCAGACGGGCGGACATGTCAGCGTGGACATGATTCTGGTCAAGTTGCCGGTCAAGGTACAGGCTTTTTTAAATGTTTTTTTTATGCTGACCATGTTCTTTTTGTGCTGGCTCATGATTGTCGGGGTAATGGTGCCGGAAGTTATACAATCCTGGCGGATTCTGGAGAGATCCTCCATCGGCTATTTCCCCCCGATCTATCCTTACAAAACCTGGATACTCATCGGCACGCTCATGCTGGTCATCCAGGGGTTCAATGTATTCATCAAGGAGCTGTACCGGCTGGTTAAGGGAAAGGAGTTGACAGTCTCATGAGTTTGGAAATGATCACTATTCTGATGTTAACAACTCTGGTCGGGGTGATCCTGATGGGATTCCCGATCGGTTTTTCACTGGCAGGCATCGCAACGATTTTTGGCATCATTTTTGTGGGGCCCCAGATCAGCAATGTTTTTATGCTGCGCATGTACGTGGCCCTTTCCGATAATACTCTGATTGCCGTTCCGCTGTTTATTTATATGGGAATCGTCATCGAAAAATCGGGAATCGCTGCAAGGCTCTTTGACGCCATGTATGTTACGCTGGGAGGATTGAGAGGCGGGCTTGCCATGTCCACAGTTGCCGCTTCCACGATCTTTGCCGCGGCGACGGGGGTTGTCGGGGCCACCGTAACGACGATGGGCATTATGGCGATGCCGGCGATGATGAAATATAAATACGACAAACCACTGGCCTGCGGCGCCATCTGCGCGGGCGGCGCCCTGGGAATTTTGATTCCGCCGAGCATCCTGATCCTGGTTTATGCACCCACCGCTAATGTTTCCGTCGGCGCTTTATTGATCGGCGCTTTTCTGCCGGGTGTGACTTTGTCCGCCTTGTATCTTCTTTACATCGGCATTGTGTGTTTTATTAATCCCGAAAAGGGGCCGGCCATCCATGAAGACCTCCGGGTGCCGTTGGCGAAAAAACTGCAGATGCTCGTCACGTCGGTATTGCCCGTGTGTGTCCTCATCCTGGCCGTTTTAGGCACGATATTCTTCGGTGTGGCCGCACCGACGGAAGCAGCCGCTTTTGGCGCCTTTGCCGCTGTCCTTATGGCCGCCGCTTACAAAGCGCTGAGCTGGAAGGTCATTAAAGATGCGGCACTCGCCACCGCGAAGTCATCCGCCATGGTTTACATGGTCGTCATCGGGGCCTCGTTTTTTACGAGCGTCTTCATGCGGCTGGGCTGCGGCGACATCGTTGAGGAGATGGTTCTGGGGCTGCCCTTCGGCAAGTGGGGCATTCTGATCGCGATGTGGATAATTATCATTATTATGGGATGTTTTCTGGACTGGATCGGCATCGTGATGATTGTCGTGCCGCTCTTTTCGCCCATCGCACTCACGCTCGGCTTTGACCCGATCTGGTTTGCCCTGATGAATATTATTGTCCTGCAGACGTCGTTTTTGACGCCGCCCTTTGCCTATACGATCTTTTACCTCAAGGGGGTCGCGCCTCCCGAAATAACGTTGAATGATATTTATAAGGGTGTTGTACCGTTTATCCTGCTGATACTAGTGGCAGTGGCCCTGTTTGCCATTTTCCCCGAAATCCTGCTTTGGCCTGTGAAGGCGGCAAAACTCTCAGGTTGATTCAGTATCGCCATTTACGATAGGATACATCCGCTAAACCTTGAACCCGGGCCTCTGTTGCCCGGGTTCTGCATTTAAACAGATTGACAGGTCGATCCATATTATGTATCGTGCGGGCCGCTTACATGTAAGCAGAAAAGTCATTTTTGGAGGTCCGCTCATGAGAGAGGAAGATAGAAATATACGGATGGAATACTGGGACAAAAACAGGCGCAAATGGTATAATATCTATTTTTTTGCGGGCATCGGCATTAATTTTATCCTTTATTTCACCAAACCTTATGGTTTTGATCCGGGCGGGAGTATTGTCTGGGGGTCAGTCTTCGGCTTGGCCATCCCGCTTGCAAGCATGTTCTTATTTTCCTACATTCACAAGAAGGCGATCGGACTATGAAAAAATACTTCAGTGCTTTCGTGTTTTATATCACCGCAGTGGCAGTGATTCTCCTGTTTGCGTCTCCCTGCCGGGCGGATGTGCTCTTTATCCATGACTACAGGACGACTGAATATTTAATGGGCAAACAGGAGGCCGATTTGCTGATGGGTTATACCGATCAGGCGATGTATATAGACAAAAAGATCCGGTACACCGGAAAAATGATGACAACCCTTTTCGGCAAAGTTCATGAGGGAAGAGAGACCGCTCATTTCTTGCTGGACCAGGACCAGATTCGTGAAATGGACTATCACAAGGGGAAAATTATCGTTTTCCCCTTTGAAAGGCTCACCGATGTTAACTGGATTAAGCAAAAACAAAAGATCAGTGAGGATGAAGCAACAATTATCCGGGAACGCTACCGGGTTTCTGAGCCTGTCTTGTCGGTAAAAATTCTCCCGCAAAAAGAAAAGATAAACGGCTATTTATGCCAGGTCGTGGAGGCAGGGCTGCGGCATGAAACGATTGATATCAAAAGAAATTCTTCGAGCGTTACGCTGGTTAAACAGAAGCTCTGGGTATCGGAGGCCGTCCCCGGTTATGGCCAGTACCGTGCTTTTCACGCAAAGCTGGCCAAGAGACTGGGACTTGACGCCGTGCGTCTCGGAGGACTCGGTGGTTTACTGCGTTACTGGGATGGTTCACTGGATCCCCTCCGTAAATCCATAAAGGATGTCAACGGGTACCCTGTAAAGAGTATCATCAGTGTTGACGGCAGCTATACGGCAGGCGTCGGCACGGCTTCCGCAAAGACCAGTTCCATGCACCTCAAGGATGAGACGGTGGAACTTCGGGAGGCTTTAACGGATAAACCGGTTAAGGCCCGCTTTGCAGAGCCGTCCGATTTTGGCGTAACGGTTGTGGAGTAGGATATTTTCATTGATAAAAAGGCAGAGCCTTTTGCCCCTGCCTTTTTTAGCGTTTGATGTTTTTAAACCCTTAGACCGGATCGATCCCTGTCTTGGTTCCCGCGCTCAATTCTTTAAGGCTTCCAGCCTTTTTTTTGCCGCCTCACGCACGCCCGGATCATCATCTTCCGCCGCCATCTGGGCTAGAATGGCCTTGTCCGCCAAACGTCCGGCCGCTTCTTTCCGGATCTCCGGATTTTTCTGCTTATGCGCCGGACCAAACAACCCTGATAAGAATCCCATAGCCACCTCCTTTTATAAAAGATTTATAACAGTGAGGCCTGAGCTCTGGCTGCCATCCTGTTATTTTATTTTTCAAAAAAGCTTTGCATTCCATTGCACCTGTACGCACAGGCCCGAACCATACCAACGACTACAATTTTTATATTAGTTAGTGTTTACTTACATAGCTCACAATATCAAAAATGTCAAGACTTTTTTGACGGGGATATGGGCGCTGACCATGCTTATCAAATAGTTCTTTAATATCTATTATATATTCATTATTTGAGGCATATTGAAGGCAGATATATCTGGCGAGAAATATACCCTCGTGATTTATAAGTAAGCGTGTACTAACATATAAATTGACTTTACAAGTTACTGTATTCCTGCTATAAATTTCAGTTAGCGTGGATCTGAGGTATCGACATCTTCGCGGGAGGTTTTTTAGAAATGGCACAAAAGCGCATCAGCACAGCCATACGTAAGAAGCAGATCATTGACGCGGCCAGGAAGCTCATCGTGCAAAAAGGCAGTGAGCACCTGACGATCCGCTCCATCGCGAAAGAGGTGAACATCTCCGAAGCGGCCATCTACCGCCATTACAAGAATAAAAGAGAGATCCTGTCCTTCCTGATGAGCCACATCATGACATCCATGTTGGACGAAATCGACCGGACGTTATCCGACGTTCCCCCTTCACTGGAAACGGTGCAAAGTATCCTCAGTAATCATCTGTCGAAAATCGAGCAGAATCGCGGGATGTCTTTCCAGATCATCGCGGAGGTCATCAGCTTCGGCGACAGGAGTCTCAACCGGCAGGTGTACGAGAGCATCAACATCTATATCGAGAGACTAAAGGACCTCATCAGTGCTGGCGTCAGGGGCGGTTTTATCAGAGAGGACATCGATCTTGATGCATGCGCCATGCTCCTGTTCGGCATGATCCAGGGAATGGTCAATATCTGGGCGCTCGGACACTATGGCTTCGACCTGACCAAGAAATTCGAATCGCTCTGGAGCGTCTTTCACGCGGCGATCATCAAACACACGGCGGCCATCTCTCATCATCCGAAAGCAGATCCCGGGCGCAAAGCCTGAAGTCCGTATCTCGCGGACCGGCCAATGCCTGCCATGTAATGATTGGGATTTTATATGTACGCTAAGGTGGGCCTTTCCGGCTGCACCTTCTTCATCCCCACCTGCTAAATTCAAGGGTCTGTAAACGCAACAGTTATTCCATAACAAACCCCGGGCGAATCAATCCTTGCTCAAAGCGTTTCTTTCTGTTATAGGGCGGCCCCAGAAAACAACCGCTGAAAGGTTATCAACGATGACGGCAGCAACGGGCAGCAAGTTACGCGACAATCTCGTCGTGCGCGACGACGGGGACCGCCTGCCCAATTATCTGGTCAAAGAAATCAAAGACATCATCCGGCAAAATAGCAGGCGGGTTTCCTCGTCGGTCCCTTTCGACGAGATGAGGTTCGTGGTCATGGATCTGGAAACGACTGGCTTTTATCACCATTTGGGCGATGAGATCATTTCCATCGGCGCGGTGATCATTGAAGACGGCCGGATAAAGCAAGACAAGACCTTTCACGAACTGGTCGATCCCCATTGCCATGTGCCTTACGAGGTTCAGTCCCTGACGGGGATTCAACAGGAGATGCTGGCCGGCTGCCCGAGCTTTTTCGGGGTGCTGCAACCGTTTTTGAGATTTATCGACGGCAACGTGCTTGTCGGTCACAACATTGAATTTGATCTTGGATTCATCAACCACAAATTGAAAAAATATTGCCGCACAAAAATAGACAATCACACCCTCGATACGATCACTCTGGCCCAGTTCCTTGGCGTTCGCTCGCGCGGGTTCTCTCTGGACGACCTGCTTGCCTTTTACGGCATCGAGTCCGTCGGACGGCACACCGCCCTCGGAGATGCGCTCATGACGGCCGATGTTTTTTTGCGCCTGCTCGCGGCATTAAAAGACCATTCCATCAAAACCCTGTTGGGGCTGGAGATTGCGTTCAAATACTACACCCGGTACTCGGAAGCGAAGTTTCTTTGAAGGACATATTTATCTTTCTTATCGGGAGACCCCGATGAAATCAAAGCTCATTTTCGCCTGGAATTTTTCAATGCTTTTGAATATTTCCCTGAGCATGGTCTGTTCAATGCGCGAGAGCGTCTTGGGATTGATATAATTGTCTGGTCTTCCGTTTTCCTTCATGATGGCCGTCACCTGCCGGACAAAGCGCAACTGCATTAAATAACTGTAGGATTGTTCAATTTCATTGTAATCTTTCCACGATAAAATCCGCATCAGATGGAGCCGGTTGAGCCTCTCCTGGGTATTGGTCTCTTCGATCATGTTATGCAGGGCATAGGCCCTGGCAAAATTGACGATCATCGTAATGGAACGCTTGATATCAAAGGCATCGCGGTGGTCTCCCTTGGACTCGACAATAAAATTGCCGAAGAATCCCAGCGGAGGTTTCTGATAGAGCGAGTTTTCCGCAAGATAGCGGAAAAAATTCGGCCGTGCTGTGAAGGACTTAAAAAGGTGCCGGCGCAATTGCGCTTCCAGCTCCATGCTGCCGTAGCCGCCGCGAAAATCAAAAAAAATGCTTGATTGCAGCAGGGCTTCAGGTTCAACGGTGGAAATCCATTTTGTAAAATATTCCTTCCAGACAGACAGCGGCTGGCACCATTGTGGATTTTTGGCCATGATGCCGCCGTTGCAGTAAGCATAGCCGACCTGATCGAGCCACGCGCAGACCTTCTCCCCGAACTTCAAAAAGTAGCCCGTGACGCCGTCGAGAAACTCACCCGGCACATCTTCGAATAAGATGGCGTTGTCCTGATCCGTCTTGAGGGTCTGCTCCCTTCTTCCTTCGCTTCCCAGGATCAAAAACACAAATTTTACGGATGGTGGACCCATTTCCCTGTACGCAAAGCCGATCAGCTTTTGCAGAATGGCATCTGAAATGGTCGAGACGAGCCTAGCCACATTGTCGGCCTTGACGCCGCTGTTAATAAGATTCTGGATCAGACGCGGCAGCTGTTCCTGCTTGTTTGTGATTTCCTCGACAGAACCCGCCGTATTGATCTCGCGAATGAGAGAGAAGGCCGATTGCCCCTGGGCCGCGATGAGATCGCTGACCGTGACGGCGCCGACAACCTTCTCACCAGCGTCCGTGACGGCAAGGTGTTTGATATTCTTCTGCATCATGGACATCAGCGCCTCAAAGATGGGCGCCCGGGCCGGAATTACGCTCAAGGGGGAAGACATGATATCCGAGACAGGCTTGCTGATGTCGTAGCCCTTTCCGATAACTTTTCTGCGGAGGTCATTGTCCGTCACGATGCCCACAAACGTTCCGTCGGGTTCCCGGACAAAGATGGAGCTGCAGCGGTACTGGCTCATTATGACGGCGGCTTCCTGAATCGATACGCCCGTATCACAGGATACAAGATCGCGGGCGTAAATACTTTCAACGGGCTGATTGAAAAATTCAGGAACCATATCGTCCTTTGTTTGACTGCTCTTGGCGATGATCGCAGCAAAGGACTTGTCCAGCATGAGTTTTCCGAAAATATCGGTAAAATAATCGGAGAAGGCCTCATGGCGTGAACAGACATCCATAAAGATTTTTTTCGGCAGGAGATAAAAGTCCGTATCGACTTTCGTTCTCATCATGCGCGCGGAAATCCCGTCGTGCATCAGCATGGAGACCCCACCGAACATATCGCCGTCACTTAAGAACTCGTACAGGATCTCGTGATCGTCTTCCTTATAATAGCGTTCCACGGCGCCTTTGCGAATGATGTGAAGATGCTCGAACCGAGATCGGCCCTGAACGAACAACTCCGTCTCCTTCATATAGCGCTTCAGGGATATTTCAAAAACTGTTTTCCGGAGTTCCTCTTCGGGCAGAAAGCTGAAGGGGGGCAGTTTTGACAGGAATTCAAAGGTCTGGTCTTCCATATCGATCCTCCTCTTCAAACATTTGGGCGGGGACAAACGTTACATAAGAGGCAAGCATACGTTTGTGGAGCCTCTAACGATCATAGAATTACACAAAACAGGCAGGCGGGTCAATCCTTTTGTGCTCCCCCGTCAGGGGGAAGGGAATTCTTGATTTTATTTACAAAGCCGTCATGTTTGAGAAGGCGGCTCTGTAAAAAAAAGGGGACAGATCATCTGTCCCCTTTTTGGACTGGTGTTTATGACCCGGCGAAATGCCGCCGGATCATAAACGAAAGTTTGCTGTTAATACTCAGGCCTGATATCCAGGCAGTACTTCTGGACAACCTCTTTGCGCGGAGGTTTCGTCAGCAGGCTCACGATGATGAAGAAAATGAACCCGATCGGAATCCAGTAGAACTGGTGCGGCGTCGGGATCTTGTTGGCCGGATCGCTCAGGAAGAACCAGTGCGCGCTTTTAAGAACCGCATTGGCATAGAGCCACGCATAGCTTGAGCAGATCGTCATGACAATGATGTTGATGTATGCCGCCGCGGTCGTTGACCGATCCCACCAGATGCCCAGAATCATGGGCGGGCCGACGGAGCACAGGATGACAAGGAAAGCCGCGCCCGAGATATCGAGGACAAGGGCGGGCGGGTTGAACGACATCACGGTGCAGATGACCATGACGATCGTGGTCATCATCCGCGTCGCCGCAACGGGCTTCACTTCGGGCCATTTGCTACCGAACACCTTGCCGATCAGATCGCGCCCCAGCGTGATGTTGAGCACCATGACCCAGCCGGCTGCGGTCGCCATCGAGATGGCCAGGCCGCCCGCGATGATGATGCCCATGAGCCACGGCTGCCTGAGCGACTCGACGATCGCGAACATGGAGTAGTCCGTGACCGATGCGGCGCCGATGGCATAGGTTTTCTTCATATGCACCAAGAGGCCGACGGCGTTTTTGACGCCCTCCGTTCCCATGAGCGGGTGCGAGGTTTCCATGAGAACCTTTGCGGAAGTTCCGATGACGATCAGCCCCATGTACATGAGACCGCCGATGATAACAGCCCAGATCACGCTTCTGCGCGCGGATTTGATATCCTGCGCCGTGAAGAAGCGCACCACGGTGTAGGGCATGGCCGCGAAACCATAGTGCCAGATGAAGTAGAAGCCGACCATGCCCGTCCACATCGCCATGAGCGGATGCGACGTTTTCGGATCGGCGTGCGGCACCTTGAAGAACAGGGCGTTGTTGGCGACGACCGCGTCGGTCAGGCCGTTGAAGCCGCCGTAATGCCAAATAATGGCAATGGCGGCAACCGTTGTCGCCAGGGTCATGAGGACGCCCTGGAAGGCCGTTGAAAACGTCGTCGCCACCATACCGCCCCAGTAAATGTAGATAAAGACGGCGCCGGCGGCGATCAGCACGGCCCAGATATAGCTGATTTTCAGAATGGCAACCATGCACAGCGCCGTCCCGACGATCGAAAGAATGACATAGGCGAACCCGCCGATGATGGTCGGAATGGATGCAATGAGCCGCATCCACTTCGTGTCATAGCGGTCGGCGTAATAGTCCGTGAAGGACGTGGGCGCATACTTGCGCATGGGCGCCGCCGTCAGCAGCGTTGCGACCGGCATGCCCGCGATGATTCCCGTTAATGTCCACCAGAAAGGATATGAAATCATAAAGATGAAGGCGGGCATCCCCAGGAACGTGGCGGGGCTGAAGTAAGTGGCCGCCAGCGCCGAGCCGTTGATGAACGGCCCGACTTTCCGGCCGGCGACATAGTAATCAGAAGCATTCAGAGAGGCTTTTCTTGAATAAAAGCCAATCCAGATAACGACTGCAAAATATGCGACAGTGAATATAATGACAATTGGATCTGCTCCCATTTAAAATCCCTCCTTATGGTATTTATGATGTTTTTTTCCTTGCTTCTACGCGTGCTTCTCTCTGTTCCTCCGCAATAGCAAAATACCAGGCAACAATGATATTCAACACGTAGCAGCCTATAAACATGTTGTAAATCCAGCAGGCTGGAATACCAAGGAACGTCCTTAACGGGAAGCCGGGAATGGTCCATTCCAGAATCATGAAAACGAACATCCAGACATAAATGGCCCCCATTCCGATCCAAAACGCTTTCGGCATACCTTTAAACATAATTAATCCTCCCTCCTTAAATAATAAGCTTTTTTCGGCTGACCGGCATTACCGGCAGCCCGGTGAAAAGTTAAAAACCCAATCTTTTTTATGGCGACTGTCCAAATACCACCTCCTTTCTTTGAATTTCTTTTTCGAGGCGGGCCAGACAGCCTGCCTCTCATGACCTTCAGGCATGACAGATCACGATGATACCCCCCCGCGCAAAATGCCAATTTCGCGCGATTGTGACCTAACATGACTCAAAAAGTACTGTCAAGTTATTTTTGGCGAATTTGCAGACCCATCCCTGATGGTTTTGCATTAAATCGCCGGCGCCGCCCCCACCCGGCGGAAGTCATGGGGGAGAATACATTAATATTGAATCGGATTCCGGACTCAGCCGGAATGATAAAAGAGACAAATTTCGACTTTCGCTTAAAGTCGTCAATGCTGTCAAGACAAGGAAGGCAGTCCATGCCGTCTGACATGGACCGCCGACAATTTGAGAAGGAAAACGGGCGTCCGGCCTGCGGATGCCTTATTTCATGATGAAGGTCATGACCAGCGCGAACACCGCATAGGTCTCGGGCATGGCGCCTGACACGAGGGCGTTGGCCAGCGTGTTGCGCCCTTCGAGGCAGCTCCGGATTCCCGCGGCGCACACGATCCCCTGGTACCAGGCGCTGAAGAACATCGCCAGGCCCGCAATGGCGCCCTTTCCGGCTACGGTGTAAGGGTCGGAGTCGAATTTATCCAGATTCGTAAACAGCACCACAATGGCGTAGATCCCCTGGGAGGAGGGCATCAAGGCCACGGGGATGATTTTAAAGAAGTTTTCCGCGCCTCCGCCCAGCAGGGCCGAGAAGGCGATGGACAGGCCTATGGCCGAGCCTGCAAGACCCAGGGACACACCCAGGCCCATGAAGATCTTCGCGACCATCGGCGCCATGCTGTCAGACGCCGCCGTCTGGGCGAAGGCCGGAGAAACAAACCCCGCCAGCAGAATCGCGGCAACCGTTCCGAAAATCCATGTACCTTTGTTACTCATAAAGAACCCCTTTCGATTTTGAATGGTTTGTATTCAACCCCTCCCCCCTCAAAGAAGCTCTTGAAGGCTTCCACAAAATGGAGGCGGGCGGAATGAACCGTGCTTCCCAGCAGGGAGAGCGCCAGGTTGAAGGTGTGCCCAAAAACGACGATGATAAGCGCCACCGGGACGCCAATGATCGGGCCGGCGCCTATCAGTGCCATGTTCGCCAACTGATTCATGACGGAGGCGATGGACGCCGTGGCGATCCCGAGGCCGAACAGACGGGCGTAGGACAGAAGATCCCCGATGAGCCCCGTCAGGCCATAGATATTCCAGAGCCCCACTCCCAGCCGGACCGCCCATTTCTTGCTGTCGCTCGCAAACAGCAGCGTAAGAAGAAGGCCGATGGCAAGAGCTCCCACCCCGCCAAAGTACAGAGGCATGTGCAGCGCCGATGCGGGCGCGGCGAACCAGACACTCCGGGCGATCATCAGAGCGCCGCCCCACAGGACAAAAATGAGGCCCAACTTCTGCATCTTGTCATGGAAATAAATAGACTGAATGATTCCCATCAGATAGGAAAGACTCAGATGGATGACGCCCAAGCCTAGAGAAATATAGAACAAAATCATTGGGTTGCCGGCGTTCACGTCCAGATCCATGAGGATCCAGCTTCGATTCTCGAAACTGTAACCGAAGATGGAACCGGTCATGAGCCCGACGATCACGGCGGCGATGGCGAAGGCTTTGCAAAGCTTGACGACCAGCGGCAGCCCCTCCACCTTATCCCCCCACTTTTTCCCAATGGCGTACGCCACCAGATAGAAGGTGAGACCATAACCCGCGTCGCTCAGACAGATCCCGAAAAACAGGACCATAAAGGGGGCGAAGAAATAGGACGGATCCAGATGACGGTATTTGGGGTTGCCGTAGAGTTTGAGCAATGGCTCGATGCGCTGGATGAACCAGTTGTTCCGGATCAATACCGGCGGCTCCTCGCCTTCGAGGGGTTCGCGTGTTACGACACGCAGCGGGAGTTTGGCGGCTGCCATCTTTTCATGGAAAACCGTTTCCTGATCCTGCGGGATCCATCCCTGCAGACCAAAGAGATAGGGTTCCTGGTGGAGCGTCGCCATATTGCCCGTATAGGCCACTTCGTTTAAGGCGGCGATCAATTGTCTTTTTATGACCTCGGCGCGTTCAGCCACGCCCGCCAGCTCGATCGTAAACGATTCCATTTTTTGCGTGAGGCGTCGGAGCTCCGCTTCGACCTCGTCAAGACTGAACTCCGGCCAGGCGAGCATCTGGGCCTGGGGCATATCCGGAGGTTCCCCGATGCTCAACGTGAAGAACTGAACCGCTTGCTGCTGTGAGACCACTTCAAGGAAGAAACCGCCGGGCGGCTCAAATTGCTGCCACTTTTTCGTCTCCATGCGGAAACGACGGACACAGACGCCCGCCTCTTCGAGTGCGCGAATCTGAGCAAGATCGAAGTTCCCCCACAGCGAGAGATCGGCCTTCAGGCGCTCAAGCGATGAAACCCGCGACTCCATCTCCTGAAGCGCGGAGAGTCTCTCGTCGGCGTAGGGAACCAGTTCTTCGTCGGCGATCGTAAGTGGGTGCGGTCCTGCCGTTTTGCGGTCCCGGAAACGCTGAACCCCCGTTATGACCTGGTCCAGCTTCTTTACGCTAACCAGAAGGGCTGCGTTTTTCTTCTCGTATTCACCGGCCATTTCCGTCGCCGGCTCCACATGAACCACACCGAACTCCTGGAGAAAACGCATCGTTTCCTCCTGGTTGTCGGCAGGTCCGGCAATGAATACTCTCGTCATTTTGGCTATGGCCAAAGCAATACTCCTTATAAGATTCTGCTATGAGCTCAATCTCTCTGATCTGCTCAGTTCTTCGCTACGCAGCGACATCCTGAAGCGCCGCCGCCTCGGTCATGCGCTTGGCCACCTTCGCCACACCGACGGAGGCTGCCTGCTGATCCTGGAGATAGACGGAAACTTTACGGATCGCTTCCCGGCAGCCGGGAATCAGTCGCTGTTCATACAGATTGATGCGCTGGCTCGTCTTGCGGAAACCTTCAAAAAGGACTCTTTCCTGTTCGCGCAACATCCTGATCGCCTCGCGACACGCAATCGCGTCGCGGCTCTGCTGCATCACCTCTTCGAAGCTGAAAGGCGTGGCAAAGAAACTGTACGGCGGATCGCTGAAATCGACGCCGTGGAACTGCGGCACCTTGAGTCCGGCCACGTTCCGGATGGAGGTCTTTATCTCCCTGATCTCGATAAAATATCGCAGCAGCGGCCCCAAGTCGCCATAGAGAGAAGACCAGGCCGTGATCTCCTGCAGAACTTCCTGCATCCGGGCCTCCTGCACCGCAATCTCCTTGCGCACAATGGCCAGATGCATGAGGAACTGCTGCTTCCTCGCCTCCAACGCGGGCAGAAAACGCTGGTACATGGCCAGCTTCTGCTTCTGTGTGCGCAGGGATACTTTATTTAACTTGATTCGTTCCGCCATTGTCTTACACCGTCGGCCCGGTCATTTACGCCGGCCAGAATTTATCGATAAACTCCTGTTTGATTTCCACTTCGTCGGGCCGGAAGCACTCGGAGAGCGTCTTCCATCCCAGATCGAGCGCTTCATTGATGCCCATATCCACGCGCAGATCCATGAAGCGATCATAGAAGAGACGTCCGTATTTCAGGTAACGATCGTCATCAGCCGTCCTGTCGAACCCCATGGCCAGCTTCTGCTCCACCTCGCGGCTGCGTGCAAACAGGCGGATCATGCTGTTCATGATATACCCGTGATCGGAACGCGTAACCTTGCCGATTACAAGCTGTTTGAGACGAGAAAGGGATCCGAACGGCTCGATGACGCCCTTGCGCAGATAGAACTGGCCCTCCGTGATATACCCTGTATTGTCGGGAACGGGATGCGTCACATCGTCGCCCGGCATGGAGGTCACGGCCAGGATTGTGATGCTGCCCGACCCATCGAAGTCAACGGCCTTCTCGTAACGCGACGCCAGATCGCTGTAAAGCGACCCCGGATAGCCAAGGTTCGAGGGAACCTGGTCCATGGAGATGGCGATTTCTTTGAGGGCATCGGCAAAGGCGGTCATATCCGTCAGCAGGACCAGCACGCGCTTGCCCTGGACGCCGAACTGTTCCGCTACGGAGAGCGCCATATCGGGCACCAGCAGTCGCTCCACCACGGGATCGGAGGCGGTATGGATGAACATGATCGTCCGGGAAAGCACGCCGGCTTCCTCGAAGGCGATCCGGAATTTCAGATACTCGTCGTATTTGAGGCCGATGCCGCCCAGGATGACCACGTCGGCATTGGCCCGCATGCCGATACGGGCAAGGAGTTCATTGTACGGCTCGCCGGCGGCGGCGAAGATGGGGAGTTTCTGGCTCTCCACCAGGGGGTTGAAAACATCTACCATCGGCACGCGCGTTTCGATGAACCCCCGTGGGATGACGCGCATGACGGGATTGACCGACGGGCCGCCGATGCTGATCCGGGGCAGCGCCTGCAAGCCGGGACCCTTGTCGATGGGATCGCCCGAACCGTTGAAGATCCGGCCCAGCAGCGCGTCGCCGAAACCAACCTGCATGGGATGCCCGAGGAACCGCACCGTATCGCCCGTTGAAACGCCCCGGGAACCGGCAAATACCTGCAAAAAAACGTCATTACCCCGCAGGCGGATGACCTGCGCCAGGGACGTCCCGCTCCGGCTCTTCACGGTCGCCAATTCGCCATTCTTGATCCCGGTGGCCGGCACCGAGATGATATCTCCCTGAATCCGGTTGATGCGAGAATGTTCTATAATCATCAGTCCGCCGCTCCTTTCCCTTCAAGAATGGCCTCTATCTCCGAGCGATACCGTTGATAGGCCTCCCCTTTGAAAGGACAATATTTTAACTGGAAAAAAAGATTCTGCATATGGATCATCTGACCTTTTGCCTGTTCCTTGGATTCGAACTGGAAGGGATGATCCACCATGTCCATGAGTAGCAGAAAATCCGATATCTGGCGCTCCCGCGAGGTCGCCTGGTCAACAGGATCGAAGGAATCCTGCTGCAGGCAGACGCCGTCGATGATTTCCGACTTCAGATAAACGACCAGGTCGTCCAGACCGATCCCCTCCTCGCCCACGACGAGCATCATCTGGTGGATTTCGCTGCCTTTGAAGATCAGGTTATGGGCCTTCTGCACGAAATCGACCCATTTTTCATGACGCGTATTGAGAGAGGCGTTCATCTGCCCGAGATAAAGACTCCAGGAAATCAGCGGATCGATGGCCGGGTAGCGGCGCTGGTCGGACCGGGATCGCGACAGGCCATGGAAGGCGCCGACCACCTTGAGGGTGTTCTGGGTTACGGGCTCTTCGAAATTTCCCCCCGCCGGAGACACGGTGCCGATCATCGTGAGCGAACCTGTGTTGTCATTGTAGAGCTTGACCAGACCGGCCCGCTCGTAAACGGCGGCGATCCGGCTTTCCAGATAGGCCGGGAAGGCCTCCTCGCCGGGAATCTCTTCCATTCTGGCCGAGGACTCCCGCAGCGCCTGCGCCCACCGGGACGTGCTGTCCGCCAGCAGAAGGACCTTGAGGCCGAGCTGCCGATAGTATTCCCCGAGCGTGACGCCCGTATAAATCGACGCCTCGCGGGCCGCCACGGGCATGGATGATGTATTGCAGATGATGACCGTGCGGTCCATCAGGGATTTGCCCGTTTTCGGATCTTCGAGTTCCGGGAACTCCCGGATCGTTTCCACGACCTCACCGGCCCGCTCGCCGCAGGCCACGATGATCACGATATCCGTCTGGGCATAACGTGAGATGATCTGCTGGAGGACGGTTTTACCGGCCCCGAAGGGACCGGGAATGCAGGCCGTTCCGCCTTCGGCCATCGGGAAAAAGATATCGATGAGCCGGCATTGCGTCAGCAGCTGCGTGTCGGGAAGTAGGCGCTCCTCGTACTTGCGCATCGGTATCTTGACCGGCCACTCCTGTTTCATGGTCACAGTCACTTCCTGGACCGACTGCGAAGAATCGGTGCTTTTCAGGATCGCGATGGTATCGTTGACCGTGTACTGACCCCGGGGTTTGATTTCCTTTACTTCCCAGGTCCCCAGAAGACGGAGCGGCGCCATGATCGGGTGCGGAAACAGACCCTCCGTCACCTGGCCGAGATAGTGCCCCGGCCGGACCTGCGCCCCTGCTTCGACCATCGGCTCGAAATCCCAGAGTCTTTTTCCATCGAGTGCGGGAAGATACTGTCCCCGCCTCAGAAAGAAACCCTGATCGTTCACCAGTTCCTTGAGTGGATTCTGCAGACCGTCGTAGATCATGCCCAGCATTCCGGGACCCAGCGTCAACGAGAGCAATTCGCCGGAAAACTCAGCCGCCTCGCCGACATTCAACCCCGTTGTGCTCTCAAAAACCTGGAGGTCAATCTGCCGGCCGCGAATCCGGATGACCTCGGACTTCAACGGTACCCCGCCGCACATCACGTATGCGACCTCATTCTGCAGAACCTCCCTGCCCTCGTCCACTTCGCAGGTGACGAGAGGACCATTCACCGCCACAACCCGACCACGTGTGGGATCGTTCACATTGAACCTCCATGCCATAAATAAGTCTCTATATCGAAATGCTCGCTGATCTTTTCCCAGCGACAATAAATCGCCGAACGCGACAGGTAGGCCAACAGCGCATCGAGGGAGAAGCCTGAACTCCCCTCAAAGCGGTAGATCTGCCGCAGACGTTCTTCATCCAGATAGCGCTCCGCCTGAAGCGGATTTTTCTGACTCTTGAGCTGTGCAATGAAATTGGAGTAATCGCGGGGATTGAAGGCGCTCAGAATGGCGTGCTCGTCCAAATTGCCGCCTTTTTCCCGGACCCGCAGCGCCGCCAGACTCGACCGCAGTTCGATTTCCCAGGAAAGGTAATCGATCAGAAACCGGCAGCCGATACGCTCGGCCACGGAATAGGCAGAGCTGTAATACAGCTCCCAGAGCCGGTCATAGATATAGGCGCGGTGAATGCCCCGTTCCTTTTCTTCACGGAAAGCCCTGATGAAATCGGGCAGAGCCCTAGCGCCGGCCATGTCCTCCCGGGACAGAAGGCCGCCTTCGAGGAAGAGATCGCGCCCCTGATCCTTTTGCTCCCAGTTGAACGCATCCACGCTCTGAATATGGGCGTGGACGATATCAAGATGTTCAGGATGGACATTTCTTTTGATCGCGCCGGCGATCTCGCCAAACCCGATGGGCACTTTCTCCCCCAGTGCTGCAGGCATAGTCGGGAGCAGACACATGAGAAAATAGTAGTGGCTCATGTTCTCCTATGACTCCTCACGGGCAAAGAAATGTTTGCGGAAGCGCGGCGAGCAGAAGTTTGAGAAGGCTTCCACAAGACCGGAGCTGAAGTTGAAATGAGAGCCCTGGCCTTTCACGCCGATCAGGAAACCAAAGGTGATCTTGTCGGTAAACTGCACGGTGAGAGAGCCGGCGGCCTTCCCGCGGAATTTCTCCAGGAACCAGGCTTCAAGCTCGGACTGATTCTGTTTGGGCAGCAGGATCTCCAGAGGTTGTTCTCTGTTCTGACTTTTCGAAAATTCAGTCAGGAGAATTTCGATCATGCCTTTGAGAAACCCGGCGTCTCCGAGTGCGGCCTTGACCTCTCCTTCCACGACGGGGGCCACTACCGCGGCCTCGAGTTTCTCCTGAACCATAATGATGAAGTTTCGGGCGGCCGTATCCATGTCAACCTGAAGTTGTTTCCGGACATTCTCCGCATCGGTTTTGGCGGCGGTCCCGGCTTTTTCCGCAGCGGCCTTCGCCTCCGCTACGATGGCTGCCGCCTGCTCCCTGGCGTTGCGGACCATCTCGGCCGCTTCGGCCTTGGCCGGCGCCAATACCTTTTCATTCAGCTCCTGCGTGATATCTCCCAACGTTTTTGCCATGTTCATCCCCTTATGTCACGATTGATACGTTATTTCCGGCATTGAAAAACCTGCTTCCCTTGCATTTTCACGGCGGATGGACATCGCTGATCTGCAACAATATTTGAAATCAAAGTCCGAAGCCGCTTACGGAAAAAAGGAGGGCTTATCGACGCTGCGCCGCTTATAAACAAAGAGGCGTCTTTTTGCAAGGTTTTTTTTATGTCCGTGAAATACGGTGAATGAGCCTATAGTATCAACTAGTTAGAATATTATTTTTGTTGCCGCGAAAAAAATATTTTATTTTTTCAGCATAAACGGCGAAAATGAACGTCCCCTCGCGGGACATTCAGGCGGTTAAAAAATCTGTGGCGTAAGCGAACAATGATCCATTGCGGCGATAAAGATTGATCGGCTGTCTCGCTATGTGTTCAACGCATATCGCGCACCAGCGGCCGCTCATGCTTCCAGACCCAATATATTTTGGGCATTTTTGTAATAGACCTTTTCCAAGACCTCCGATTTATACCCCTCGCTTTCCCAGTCGCGCAAGAGGCGCTCATAGGAAAACCAGGGATGATCGGAACCAAACATGAATCGATCCTGGAGCCGTCCGTTGATCTCCCGCTTCAGTTCCGCGGGGAAATATTTCGGAGACCAGCCGTGAAGCTCGTTGTGAACATTGGACTTGTGAATCATCACGGCAGTCATTTCATTGTGAAAAGGCCAGGCGCAATGGGCGGCAATAATGGTCAGGTTGGGGAATTTGACGGCAACATCGTCCACGTAGGGAATGGGATTTTCATAGCTTAGATGAACCCCGCCGCCTCCGGGCGTGCCTTGGCCCATGGCGGTCATGCCGACCGACAGTTTTACCGGGACACCGGCTTCGGCGCATACCTCAAACAAAGGCCTGTACAGCTTGTCATTCACCGGGATTCCCGTCAGAATGGCGCCGGTGTAAATTCCCAGCATGCCCACGTCTTTGATGCATCTTTCCAGTTCGCGGGCGCCGCTCGCGCCGAGCCGGGGATCGATGTCGCCCCAACAGCCAAGTACCGTGTCGGAATAGGTCTTTTTCAGGTGTCCCATGTAGTCGTGCATTGCTTTGATTTGCGTCAGATCGCGATCGGCCTTGGCCCAACCCATGGGACTCATCATGATCGCCTGGACGCCCGCTGCTTTCAATCCGGCGATGAATTCCGCTTCGGGCACAAAGGCCGATTCCCGCTTGAATACGGTGCGCATCATCCGTTCAATGTCCTGCAGCTTGGGCTGGTACTTCATGGCTTCCCGCGTAAAGGTCTGGACCTGGACATCTATGATTTTCATGTTTTCATCTCCCATTCATTCTTACTCATAATTCATTCTGACCTGCATTCCGGTCAGCCTTTGTATATACCTCCTGGATTGATTAGGGTCTTGTGTATTTTACATAGATGCCATATTAATTCAACCACAGCGTGCATGTCGAAAAACAAAAGCCCCTTGTCCGACAAGATCGAAGCAAGGGGCTTTTGGCAGATCATTAAAAGATCTAAACTTTTTTCCTTTTGAGCCAGGCCTCCTGATACAATCTGCCGATGGAGGTTACGAGCGCCAGGAAGAACAACCCGAACATGAAGTTGGGCGCCGTTCCAAGCCACTCGTCCAGCAGGTGCCCCAGGTACAGGAACAAAAGCGACGCAAAGACGATCGCGAATCCCCAGGCGGAGAGCATCAGGATGTGTCCGAACTGCTGCATCTGCTGAAGCGTGTTTCTCTGGGTCGTCCGCGTGTTCATGTTCCGTTCCTCCTTTCCTGAAAATGGGCCTGTTTGATATCCGTAAGTTTAACCCACCATGTTCTTGATCGCGTCGATCACGGGATTCGTGAACAGGGCGATCAGAACCGTGTAGAGCGCGAAGGCGCCGACGGTCTCGCTGGTGTATATCTTCTCATACTTGTTCTTCAGCGAAATGATGATCAGCCCGCCCACGATCAGGCAGCCGAGCTGGAAATAGGGGAAGTTGCCGGCGCCCGCCAGGGTGTATTCCGCGAAGCTGAAAGTTGCCGTCAGAAGAACCACCGCCGCCGCCACCATCATTGTTCCTAATGTCTTTTTCATGATCCGTACCCTCCTTGGGATTTTGTTTGTTTTGTTTGACTTACTCTAATGCGGGAAGCGTGCCAGGATAAAAGACCGGGTAGAAGAATTCTGTAAACGTCTGAATAATATAATTATTTTAAGAGCGACCGGTGGGATGGCCTTCAAGCATATCTACCCAGGCGGCCGGATTTTGAACGACTCGTTCAAAGGGTTTTTAATGAGATGAACAATAATGCTGTCGTAAATATTCGTCAGGCGGTTACTTCCATTCAATCGTATGCATCTTGAGCAGAAAGTCCTTAAAGGCCTCTTTCGTGGTTTCCCTGATATCGGCAATATGGACGATAATAGCCTTGTTGCAGAAGGCGTAACCACCGGCAACCATTTCCGGATCATCATCATCATCACAGAAATGCCTGATAAATTCCTGCGATACCTTGCGCGCCTCAAGCAGAGAATTGGCCGTCACGAGATAATGATGGCGTTGAACGCGGTCTTCCTCTTTTTCCGTAATCTTAACCCAGTAGTCCGGCATATCTGCACCCCTTGAATCGTTGCGATTATTTTTGCGGGCCTATACCCCTGAATCGAATAATAGGCAAGCTATAAAATGGCCGGCCTTGATTATGTGAAGCTCCCCGCCGCAAGCAGCGGGGTATCTCGGGGATTTATGTTTCATTCGCCGCAAGCAGCGGGGTATCTTGGGGATTTATGTTTCATTCGCCGCAAGCGGCGGGGAATTTACCCTGAGAGATTTAATGTGAAAAAATTGCTTGATTTTTATTTTCCATGTGTTAGTGTCTCGCCCGCATGCGGTGATTTAATGGTAAATTGCTCCGCGTTATAAATGTGCTAAAGCGCTGAAGTGATTTAAATATTGGCCCGCGCTTGAGCGCGGGTTTTTTGCGTTTATACAAGCGCAGTTCACTGAAAGGAGAAATTGAATGCAGATTTCATCAGAAAGTATCAAGGTTGGGCATCCGGATGTTGTCGCCGATATTATCGCGGCTAACGTGATTGCAACGATTCTGGATGAGGAAAAGAAAATGAAGCCGGGGCTGACGCTGCACAACATGCCCCATTGCGGGCTGGAGGTCTTCCTGGGAAAGGGCATCTGCCTCGTGGGCGGCGAGGTTCGAACGCGGGTTTATGTGGATATCGACAAGATCGTCCGGGAGTGCGTCGTGGCCTTGGGATACAATGACGCCGCCGTGGGCCTCAACGGCAACTCCATGGGGGTTCTCAATGCGATTATCCCGCAGTCGCCGGACATCAATCAGGGGACGTCCATGGATCTCAACAAGAAACATGAGATCGGCGCCGGCGATCAGGGCATCATGTATGGATTTGCGTGCAACGAGACGCCGGAACTGCTGCCGCTGCCCTACGTGCTGGTCAGCCGGCTCATGCGCGCTTTTGAGCGCTGCGGCGATCCCGTTTTTGCGCCGGATGGAAAAGGCCAGGTATCGGTGGAGTACGACGACAAGACCGGAAAGCCCGTGCGTCTCGCCAAGGTCCTGATGTCCAACGCCATCGATTACCGGATCGTCAAAAAAACTGAAAAAGGAAAAATCAAAACGAAGGCCCATGAAATCGCTTTTGCGTGCCTGAAGAACTGGGTGGACAAGAAAACGGAATTCCTGTTCAACCCCACCGGCGAGTGGCAGGCCGTCAACTCCTGCGGCGCTGCTGACTCAGGCGTTACAGGCCGCAAGCTTGTCGTTCAGTTTTACGGCGGCTATCCGGGCGCCCAGATGGGGGGCGGCGCGGTGGTCAACAAGACGCCGGAGAAAGTCGATTGCTCCGCGGCATTCGGCGCGCGCCATGTGGCCAAGAATATCGTAGCGGCGGGGCTGGCCGAAAAATGTTCCGTCCAGCTCGCCTATGCCATCGGCGTGGCCAAACCTTTCTCGACCTATGTCAATACCTTCGGCACGGGAAAACTTACCGACCGGAAACTCGAAAAACTCATCGAGCAGGTCTTCGACCTGACCCCGGCCGGGATGATTGAAAAATTCGATCTTCTCAACAGCGACATCTATCGGAAGATCCCGGTCACGCTGTTCCTGGATGATTACCGCTGGGAAAAGACGGACATGGTCAAGAAGCTGCAGGCGGCGGTGAAATAGCCGGAGAGCTTTGCACAACCGCTGAAAAATGGTTCGCAAGCGGCGATTCAAAGGTTTTCCGCTGAGGGGGACACGACTTCGTCATGTCCCCCTGACATTATCGGCTTTTCTGATACCGTGATTGCCTCTGGACGTCTCCTAAGCGGAAAAGATTTGTGAGCCGCGGCGAAGCCATTTTTCAACGGTCTCATCCGATCACAATAGGCAGTCCCGTAATCGACTACAGCCCCATGAACCGGGCGCAGATCATCTTCATGATTTCGTTGGTACCGGCAAAGATGCGCGTCACGCGGATGTCCCGCCAGGCCCTGGCAATGGGGTATTCCTCGCAGTAGCCATAGCCGCCGTGGAGCTGAACGCACCGGTCCGCCACGCGGCAGGCCATGTCGGTGATCCAGAACTTGGACATGGAGACATCCACGACGATCTCCTTTCCCTCCATGTGGTCAACGATCAGCTTATCCAGAAAGGTCCGTCCGAGCCGGATATCCGTGGCCATTTCGACAATCTCGAACTGGGTATGCTGAAACTTGGAAATGGGCTTCCCAAAGGCCGTGCGCTCCTTGCAGTATTTGATGGTCATCTCCAGCATCAGTTCGGCGCCGGCCTGGGCGCCGATGGCGCATATGAGCCGTTCCTGCTGCAGCTTGAGCATGAGCTTCAGAAAGCCCGTTCCCTTCTCGCCGAGACGGTTGCCTGCGGGCACCCGACAGTCCGTAAAGTAAAGCTCGGCCGTGTCCTGGGAGTGCCACCCGACTTTCTTGATCTGCCTTCCCTTCTCGAAACCGGGGGTTCCGGCCTCCACAAGAAAGAGATCCACGGCCTGGTGCGGATTGGCCGCAGCCGGATCCTTTGCGGCCAGCACCAGCAGGTCGCAGTTGATGCCGTTCGAAATGAAGGTCTTCTGCCCGTTGAAGACAATCTCGTCGCCCTGTTCGACGGCCGTCGTCCGGATGGCCGCCAGATCGCTGCCCGTGTTGGGTTCCGTCATGGCGATGGCTGTGATGATGTCACCGGTCACGCAGCCGGGCAAATACTTTCTTTTTTGCTCTTCCGAGCCGAACGCAACGATATAGGGAACGATGATGTCGCTGTGCAGCGGGGCGATCAACCCGCTGAAATTGGTCCGGGCCATTTCTTCAGCCACGATCACAGAGTAGAGAAAATCCCCGCCTGCGCCGCCGTATTCTTCCGGAACCGCCGTACAGAGAAAGCCCTGCTCCCCCATCTTTTTCCAGGCCTCGCGTGGGACGATCCCTGCTTCTTCCCACTCCTCCGCGTGCGGTGTGATTTCCTTTTCGAGATACTTTCTCAGTGTTTGCCGAAAGATCCGGTGTTCATCGGTGTATTGAATAATGTCCATGGTCTTCTCCTTCATTGACGCCTTCATGAAAAGTTACGAAGCCGTCGTTTTCGATTTTTTACGAGTTCCCCTTCGTTGGTCTTCGTACTTGCCCACAATTGAAATGGCGCACACATTCTGGTGCGGAAAGCCGCCCAGATTGTGCGTCAGGCCATACCGGGGATTTTTGAGCTGGCGCTGGCCGGCCCGACCCAGCAACTGCAGGTACATCTCGTAGAGCATCCGCAGGCCCGAAGCGCCGATCGGATGGCCGAAGCACTTGAGTCCGCCGTCTACCTGGGCCGGCACCTTGCCGTCCCGGTCGTAGAATCCGTCAAGGGCGTCCCTCCAGGCCCTTCCCCTTTCAGAAATATGCAGGTCTTCGTACGTCACCAGCTCCGTGATCGAAAAACAGTCATGCAGCTCCATCATGCTGATCTCCTCGCGGGGATTCGTGATCCCGGCTTCCCGGTAGGCCTCGGTGCTGCATTTGGCGGCCGTCACGAAATGCTCGCCCGCCCATTCGTTGAAGCCCCCCTCATAGCCGCTGCTGACGGCCACCTGCAGCGCCTTGACACTGACGAGGTCCTTTTTCCCGAGCTTGCGGGCGATCTCGGGCGTCGTGACGATCGCGCAGGCGGCGCCGTCGCTGACGCCGCAGCAGTCGAAAAGCCCCAGCGGGTGGGAGATGATCGGCGACGACAGCACCTGCTCCATCGTCACGGCCTTCTGCAAGTGGGCTTTGGGATTGAGCGCCCCGTTGGCATGGCTTTTCACCGATACATGGGCGATGGCCCGCTTGATATCCTTGTCGGCGATCCGGTACTTGGCCCCGTAGGCCGAGGCAAGCTGCGCGAAGAGTCCCGGCGCCGTGGCATTGGGTATCCACTGCCAGAAGAGCGTCCCAAAGCCGGAGCCGGGGTTGGGAAGCCCCCCATAGCCGCTGTCCTTGAGCTTTTCCACCCCCAGGGCCAGACAGATGTCATAGGCCCCGGACGCAACGGCATACACCGCCCCCCGAAAAGCTTCCGTACCCGTGGCGCAGTAATTCTCCACGCGCGTGATGCCGATATGGGGCAGGCGCAACGCCACCCCCATCGGCGTGGCGCTCTTGCCCATGTTGATCTCATCGATGCAGGTGCCCAGCCAGGCCGCCTGAATCGCCTTTTTTCCAATCCCCGCATCGGCAAGGCATTCCGTGAAGGCTTCCACCATGAGTTCCTCGCCCCCCATATTCCAGCGTTCACCGAAACGTGAGCAGCCCATTCCGATGATCGCGACCTTGTCCTTGATTCCTGAAGCCATTTCCAGCACCTCCTGATAATTTGTCGGACTCGTTATGATGTCGTCATGCTTTGAATTTGAACAGTTTCCCAATCAACTGGGCTTTCATGATATCGCCCTCCACCTTGAGCTTACCCGCGCTGAACGCCTGCATGCCGTCCAGTTTGCCCTGGATGAGCTGCAGGAAGTCCACTTCCGCCATTCTGATCGTCGTTGTCGGCTTGGCGTCCACGCCTGCCTCGACGCGACAGACGCCGTCCTTGATCGTTACAAACCAGTCGCCGCCGCCGGGGCCGGAGATATTGAACTGGAAGATGATGTCCTTTCCGGCGGCCTTCTCCGCATTGAAGGCAGCCGGCATCTTTTCAAATACATCCTTGACGCCCAGCATTGCGCCCGCGGCTTTCGTTTCCTGTTTTTCCTCGGCCTTGGGCGGCGTCATGAAGGACATGACGGCGAGAGTCGCATCCTGCATTTCCCGCGCGCTGTCCATGTTGCTGATCTGCGTCCAGTGGTCACGGATATCTTCCGGCGTCGGCGGTTTTTTGCCGTCGCCCAGCATGATTCCGGGACCGGTCAGGATTGCCGCCCGGCTGTAGTAACCGGCAGCAGCATTGAAAACAGCCCCTGTTTCCCGACAGTTTTCCGAGCATAAATAGGCCACGATCCCGGCGATGTAATCAGGCGTCAGCTTTTCGAACATGTCGGGCGGCATGACGTCCTCGGTCAGTCGTGAGGCCGCCACGGGCGCGATGGTATTGACCTTGATATTGTATTTCTGCCCCTCGATGCGCAATGTGTTCATGAATCCCACGAGCGCCAGCTTGGCCGAGCTGTAGTTGGTCTGGCCGAAATTGCCGTAGAGGCCAGCGGCGGAGGTCGTCATGACGATGCGGCCGTAGTTATTCTCCCGCATGGCCTGAAAAGCGGGGCGCGTGACGTTGTAGGCCCCGTTGAGGTGGACGTCCAGGACGGCCTGCCAGGTTTCCGGATCCATCTTGAGGAAGCCCTTGTCGCGCAGGATCCCGGCGTTGTTGATGAGAATATCCACGCGGCCGAAGACAGCCAGCGCGGTTTTGACGATATTTTCACCGCCGTCCGGCGTTGCCACGCTGTCGTAGCTGGCCACGGCTTCGCCGCCTGACTCCCTGATTTCAGTAACGACTCGATCCGCCGGGGAACTGGATCCCTGACCGGCGCCGTCCCGGGCGCCGCCGAAATCATTAACGACCACCTTGGCGCCCCGCCTGGCCAGTTCCAGAGCATAGGTCCGCCCCAGGCCGGCGCCGGCGCCCGTGATGACGGCCACACGGCCGTCAAAACGGATTTCATCCCCTTTCTCAATCGCATCGGGTTGGGGCTGCGGAACAGCCTTCCAGAAATAGGCCGTAAACCCGCGCTCATGATCCGTCAAGCGTTTGCGGAAAGACATTTTCACAGGCATACCCACCCGGACATCGCTGATCTCACAATCGGTGAAATCCGCCATGAAGCGGCCGCCGCCTTCAAACTGGATCATTCCGTAGATGGCGGGCGGATCGACGGATACGGCCAGCAGGTCGCCCGTGAAGGTCATGACCTTCGCCGGCTTGTCGGCGAATTCATAATCATCCTGGGTGTTCAGATGTTCGCAGGCCGGATTGACGCAGATGTCCATCTTCGGATACTGGGGAACGCCGCAGTCGCCGCAGACGCCGCCGACGAGACCTGTGAGCATCTTGCGTTTGCGCCAGAGCGTGGTCATGGCCGTCTGGGTCGGGGCCTCGGCCCGGATGCCCATCTCGGGATCGATGAGGTTCCTGAATTTTAGAAATTTCATGTAGTTATCGATGGTTTTCTTGTTCTCGAGAGACCCCTTGACCCCCATGCGTGGCGGCAGTTTCGCGATATTTTCCGTCACCCGGAAGTAGAGGGCGTCGCACCCCTGGCCGAATCCCGCAACCAGGATGCCGTCGCCGGGCTTCGCCTGTTCGAGGGCCGCCGCGAACATGACCAGCGCATGGGCGGCGCCCGTCTCGCCGCAGACCTCATGCATGTTGTCGATGACTTTCTCCGGCGCGGCCCCGAGTTTTTTGGCCAGCGTCCTGTGCTCCGCCTTGAAGAAACACGGGAAGACGAGTTTGTCTACATCCTTCATGGAAATATTGAGCTTTTTAAAGAGGCCTTCAACTGCCTCCGGAATGAATTTGGCGTAGCCCTCTTCCCGGAGCCAGCGTTCCTCCCACATGTAATCGAACCGGCGGTCCGCAGCGCGGTAATGATCCACAAAATCGTATGAAACCGAATAGGAACCGATAAATTCGGCGATGACATTCTCATCGCCCACCATGAGCGAAGCGGCCCCGTCGCCGAACCACATTTCATAGAAGTAGGCGGGCCGGGTTTCGCGCTTGTCGGTGGCCGTCACGAGGATATTTTTCCGGCTGCCTGCCCTGACGCCGTCGAGCGCAGCCAAAAGCCCCGTGGTCCCCGCCTTGAGGGTCGAAGTAAAATCTGCCGTCACCATATCTGCCCGCAGATTCAGGGCGGTGGCCAGGATGCCGGCATTGAGCCGGTCGGCAAAGGGCAGCGTGGTGGAGCACAGATACGCCGCATCGATAGCCTGCTTGTCCATTCCGGTCAGGCAGTCGCGGGCAGCGGCAACGGCCATAGTTAGGCTGTCCTCGTCGTGGTTGCACATGGAGCGCTCTCCCTGGGCGACCATGATGATGGCCGGGGCAAACCAGCCCATCGCCTGAAAGATGGCCATGCGGTCCAGTCTGAGCCGGGGGATATAGGCGCCGTAAGCAGTGATTCCAATCATATTTATTCCTCCCTAAATTTTGAACAGTTTCTCGATGAGCTGGGACTTCATGAGATCGCCTTCGATCTTGATCTTGCCCGATGTATAGGCCTTCATGGCCGTAGTCTTGCCGCTCATCATCGCGAGAAAATCCGCGCCGGCCATTTTGATCGTGGTCGTTGGCTTTCCGTGGACGCCCGCCTCGATCTTGCAGGTCCCGTCCTGGACGGTTACAGCCCAGTCACCGCCGCCGTCGCCGCCGATCGAGAACTGAAAAACCACGTTTACTCCTTTGGCGGCGTCGGCCCGGAAGGCCCCGAACATGTTCTCAAAGACCGCCGCAACACTTGCCGGAGCGCCGCCGGCAGAGGCGACCGCGGCGGGCTGATCCGGCTTCGGCTGAAGCGCCGCCAGCATATCGCCCAGCACCAGATCGTTGAGCTGTTCATGTTCCCGGGCGCCCTTGAGGCTCAGAATCTTATCCCAGTTGGCTGAAACGTCTTCCAGGGTGGGCACGGACTTGCCGTCACCGAGCACGATGCCGGGACTCGTCATGACGGCGGCGCGGTTGAAGTAGCCCATCCCGGCGTTGTAGATCTTGCCGCTGGCGGGGCACTGCTCCGAGCAGAGATAGAGCACCAGCGGCGACACGAATTCCGGTTTCATCTTATCGAGCAGATCCGGCGGCAGGATATCCGCCGTCAGCCGCGAAGCCGCAATGGGCGCAACGGTGTTGACTTTGATGTTGTATTTGCCGCCTTCAAGCTTGAGCGTGTTCATGAGGCCCACGAGGCCCATCTTGGCGGCGCCGTAGTTGGTCTGGCCGAAATTGCCGTAAAGACCGGCGGCCGAAGTCGTCATGATGATCCGCCCGTAGCCGTTTTCACGCATGGCCCTGAAGGCGGGCCGGGTCACGTGGTAAGCCCCGTTGAGATGGACATCGAGGACGATCTTCCAGGTCTCCGGGTCCATCTTGCCGATCCCCTTGTCCCGCAGGATGCCGGCGTTGTTGATCAGAATATCCACGCGGCCGAAGGCGGCCAGCGCCGTCTGGATGATGTTTTCACCGCCCTCCGGTGTGGCAACGCTTGCGTAGTTGGCCACGGCCTCGCCGCCCATATTCCTTATTTCATTGACGACCTGATCCGCAGGCGATGCGGAACCCGCTCCTTCACCGTCGCGTGCCCCGCCGAAGTCGTTGACGACCACCCGGGCACCCCGCCGGGCCAGCTCCAAGGCATAAACCTTTCCGAGCCCGCCTCCCGCACCGGTGACCACGGCCACGCGCCCGTCAAAACGGATCTCATCCTTCGGAATCGGGCCGTATTCAAAGATCCCGTTGTCGATGACGAGTTCACCGCTGACAGCGTTGACGACACGCCAAAGCGCCCTGCCCTCCTGCGTTTTCCAGATCAGGGTTTTTATGGGCTCACCGGGATACAGCGTCCGGGAAAAACGGCAGGCCAGTCGCCGTACCTTTTCGGGTTCGCCGGGGACAAAATTGGCCATCAGCGCGCGGCAGGCGTAGCCGTATGTGCACAGACCGTGCATGATGGGCTTTTCAAATCCAACCATCCGGGCAAACTCGGGGTCTGCGTGGAGCTGGAAAATATCGCCCGAAAGCCGGTAAATCAGCGGCTGGTCGGACGACGGAGAAGCCGTCACGACAATGTCCGGGTCTCGTTCCGGAAAAACAACATCTTTTTTGGGGGCGTCCTCGCCGCCAAAATTGCCGTCGAGCCGGGCGAAAATTGTTATAATGTTGGTGAAAAGCCGCTTGCCGTCGGCGTCGCTGGTTTCGCTCTCGCCGATCACGAGCGCCCCCTTGGGCCCCTTGTCGAAATAATGGCTGACCTTGCCCGTGGTCACGAAGCTGCCCGATGCGGGGATGGGCCGGTGAAAGATCAGTTCCTGTTCACCATGCAGAACCCCGGCGAGATTAATGTTCGAGGCGGCGGCGATTTGACCCAGAAAATCGAAAATCATCGCGATCGAAAACGTGGGGATCACCTTGAGATTTTTTTCATAGGCGTAATCCAGGTCATCGAAGCCGGCCCCGACGCCGAGGGCATACAGCACGACATCCTTCCAGTCGTAATGCCGCGTAATCGGACCAATCGGCTTGCCGAGCGCATCCATGTTCAGTGCCATTTGTGATATCCTCCTTTTCGTTAACCTTATAATACTGTGTCAACCTTCAGATCGCACCCGATCCCGCTCAACAAATGCCGGAATCAGAATGTACTTGAGGGTCTCCTTTGCTGCATGGATATACTCCTCCCGCTTGAGGCCGGTCATGGGCCGGAAAAAATTCTCGCCGGAAACGAAATTGTGCAGTGCGTTCATGACGGTCAGCACTTCCATCATTGCCAGGGGGGGAACCTTTTTCTGATCATTTGTCAGCCCCATGGAGCGGGCTATATCGCCTGTAAATTCAGGGACTTTGAAGTCAAGACTGGACTCGTGGCGGGTCTTGCCGAAATAGCGCAGCAGGATCAGGTTGGAGACTTCAGGATGCGCAAACAGGTAATCCGTCATGACGTCGATGGCAATGGCCATACGCTCGGCCAGCGGACGGCCGTGGATGATCGTTTCGACGTCGATGAGGCTACGGCGCAGGTCTGTGTTGATGTCGAGGATGACGGCCTCGTAGAGGTCCTTCTTCTCGCCCCAGTGATAGTGCAGCGTGGAGATATCGATGCCCACTTCCTGGGCGATCATGCGCGTGGTGGTTCCGTGGAAGCCGTATTCGCCGAAGATCCGCCGCGCCACGGCAAGGATTCGGGCTATCATCGACTCCGGGTCTTTGCGGGCTTTTTCGAGGCGGGTTTCCATCGTCTTGTTCCATCCGATGATTCCATCATATGATGGAGGCGAGCCTTGCTTAAAAATGACTCCCTGTCAAGCGTTTTTTTCGGCTTTCTGCTTGACAGGATTGGATCGCTTTCTTATAGTTTCAGGCGTCCACCCTTCTGAATGCCATTACAGGTTTTGGCTTATGTACAGATGGAAATGGCCGGATTATTTTTGCAGGCTCAGGCTATCCAAAATGGAAAGGTTCTTCCATTGACTTCAGGAGATGATCATGAAATTGCTGATTGAATCGAAACATGCCCCCCAGGCGATCGGCGCCTACTCCCAAGCCATTCAGGCCGGCAATACCATTTATCTGTCCGGCCAGATCGGACTGGACCCGGAAACCATGCAGATGGAAGAGGGCATCGACGCCCAGATCCGGCGTGTCTTCCTGAATCTTCAGGCCGTTGCCGAAGCGGCAGGGGCAGGACTGAACGACACGGTCAAATTGACCGTCTATCTCACCGATCTCGCCCATTTCCCGCGCGTCAATGAAATCATGGCGGCGTTTTTTCAACAGCCCTATCCGGCCCGGGCCACCATCGGCGTGGCTGCCCTGCCGCGCAACGCGCTGGTGGAAATCGACGCCGTGCTGGCGGCGCCCTGACAGGGAGGAGATTATCAGAGACAGGCACAGAAAAAGGTTTGATCAGGGGATAGCATCTTCAGCGGTACCCAATAATCACCTTCCCATAATAGACTCTATTAGCATCTTTTATTGGGAAGTCGAGAAAAGGGATGGATGGGCTTTTATAGCGGCTTTCACCCCGTACTGATCACGTGAGGTGGAAGAAAATGTCTGTGGTGCAGGGTGCTGAGTGCATCTACAAGTCCACAGACTTTAGGCCAGAATTGAAGCGATGATTACCGCTTAATAGCTGGTATTTCACACGGGCAAAGCCGTTATGCAAATCACCGCAGTCGAGATAGCGATAGATGCCCTTCTCCAGATAAGGCCGCCAGAAGCCATACTTCCGGGAGAAGTGATCGTCATAGATTCGGACAAATGTCTCGAAAGAGTCCTCCACGCAGCGGTAATAATCGGACCCCTGAGGATTTCTGGGACGATAAATAGCATAGATAATCTCGTGGAGATTTAAAAAGTGGTGCAGTACACTATTAGTCTAATATTAG
Organism: uncultured delta proteobacterium; assembly: GCA_963754515.1. Taxonomy (GTDB): domain Bacteria; phylum Desulfobacterota; class Syntrophia; order Syntrophales; family Fen-1087; genus JAPLJM01. The sequence goes on from CAVWGC010000001.1 coordinate 360,585, forward strand.
CCTCTATACCCGAAAAATAAAGCGGCAATCATGATAGGTCCCACAAATCCAACTAGAATGCCTATTATATTCCCCTTTAGTGCTTTGTAATTCTTAAAAAGTAAGTTGAGAAACGGGACAGATAGGAATTGAAATGCTACATAGAATAATTCGTATTGGTCTATAATATGCTGATACGGTTTGAATACAGTATTTCCAAGGATTAGCATGATTAATATAAATATAATGCCTTCTATTATCCCTATGAAAACAGTATTCATCTTACTGACTTTCATTACTTGCCCCGTTCTTTTTGGATCTGTAGGCAACATAAGGCCTGTTATCGTAAGTTATCCCCCACTTCTGGCATCCTGATCGCCTAAAACATTTTTTAAAAAACTCTCACCTACCGTCCATTTTATCTATAATAATTGATATGATATTGCTTTTGACGGTTCGGAGTATATGGAGAGTGTTTTTGCCTGTCAAGGGATGTTTTTCATCGAAAAACAGGGGCTGGCAATGCGGTTGGGTAAGGAATCTGAAGCCGAGACCGTTTTTTAATAAATTAGTTCACTTTTTTGTCGAGTCACATATTGTGAGGGAATACGGTGATCCTCATTCATTCCCGAGTGAAATGATGAACGCCTATAAAAATCACTGCATGCTTGACTGACAAGGAAGACAGAAACAACCCCGGTGGTCAGAAAAATTGGCTGCCAGCATGTGCGCATTTCAGCCCGCATTCAATGGCCTGGCACAATCATCCCACCTCTCGCTTTGTATTTGAATGATTTCGACTGGTTCCTTATCAGCAAGAGTGGTCGCTTGGGAGAAGACAGACTCAATGTTCTCTATACGGGTCTTTATTTCAACTGCCATCTATGCCGAATACACAACTCAGCAGACTCCCAGGCGTTCGGCTATAATGATTTGTTGGAAGATTCACAATTTCAAGCACCCGTAAGTCTTCTGAGGAGAATGTCTTCAACATTCTGCCGGGAATCCATTATAGACAGAACATAGACTTTGTTTTCGGAAACTCGGTACATGATCCTCCACGGCGTAATGATCACTTCACGGTAAAGCGTAATACCCTGGTCCAGCAGCTCGGGAACAATACACCCCCTATCTGGAAAAGTCCGAAGACTTGACGCTCGTTTCTTAATTTCTTTGAATATCTCGTAAGCTTGGTAAGGGTTTTCCCTTATAATATATTCAACGATAGACAGAAGGTCGTTTTCTGATATCACAGACCACCGCACATCGCAGGACTTCTTCATGTTATCTTTTCTTTCAAAATATTTTCAATGGCTGCGAAAACCTGTTCTTGGGATCTGGTTTTCCCTTTTTTAACATCGTCTTCGCCTTGGGAAAGCAGCTTCAGAATTCCAATGGCGTTTCTCATGTTCTCATAACTTTTGGGGTCTTGGAGCACTGCCTTGGGTTCTCCATTTTGGGTAATAATCACGGGGCAATGTGTTTCATTTATTTGTTTCAATAAATCGGGAGCCCTTGACTTTAGATAGGTAATGGGTTTTATATCTCTTGAAATATTCATTTTGTTTCCTCCGGTCCGTATATCGTACCACAAAAAGACTGGTTGTCAACAACAGTTAGGCTTTATGCTTGACAGGATGGGGCTGCTTTTCTATAGTCTCGTCCGTACGCAGTTTGCTGTCGGCGCCATGATTGACGGAAGTGATCTGCTCTTGAGGGTTTCGATCAGGCGCCTCTATCGCCAATATTTTTATCATGTCAGGCTCCGGCATACATGAACGATTCTTCCGGGGGGCTACCGAATGAAAATGAAACATTCCAGGCAGGACAGGGCCATCGAAGCAGCGGAAGATGAACGCAAGTGGGCGGATGAACTCATCAGCGATGGCGAGCAGTATCTGCACAGGGTCATCGGGAGTTCGCCCATTCCGACGTTTGTGATTGGTCGGGACCACAAGGTCGTCTACTGGAACAGGGCGCTGGCGGAGCTCAGCGGGATCAGAGCCGAAGATGTGATCGGAACCCGTCAACACTGGCGGGCGTTCTACAGCGCCGAGCGGCCCTGCATGGCCGATCTGCTCGTGGATGAATCCTCGGAGCTTATTGTCCGCTGGTATGCAGGAAAATTCATCAAATCGACACTGATCGATGAGGCTTACGAGGCGACGGATTTCTTCCCGGACCTCGGCGACAGGGGAAGATGGCTGCGCTTCACGGCGGCTGTCATCCGGAATGCCAAAGGCGCGCTCGTCGGCGCCGTCGAAACGCTCGAAGACATTACCGAGGCAAAACAGGCGGAAGCCGCCCTGCTGAAGGCCCACGAAGATCTGGAATCAAGGGTCCGGGAGCGGACACGGGAACTTGCCCGGACGAACAAAGCCCTGCAGGCGGAACTCCGAGAGCGCGAACGGGTGGAAAAGGCGCTTAGGGAAACAACGGAGCAGCTTTCGCTCATTTTGAAATCACTGCCGATTGTTTCTTACACCTGCAGCGCAGACAGGCACTTCAAGACCACCTACGTCAGCCATACCATCAGCGAAATAACGGGATATGCACCGCAGCAATTCATCGAAAATCCTTATTTCTGGCAGGAACACATCCATCCCGATGACCGTGAAAGGATACTGCCGGAACTCAAGACAGCCATTCGAAAGGGGGCGTATCAGTGCGAATATCGCTTCCAGGCTGCGGACGGATCTTATCGATGGTTTTCGGATTCCCGGCGTCTAATTCGATTTGACAATCCATCCCGGAATTACATCGTCGGCGCGTGGCGGGATGTAACGGAAGACCGGCGCATCCGCCAGGAGGGAGAGCTTCGCCTCCAGCAGATGATTCAATCTCATAAATTGACGGCATTGGGCGAGGTTGTGGCCGGCGTCGCCCACGAGATCAACAACCCCGTAAGTTTTATCGCCTACAACATTCCTCTGCTGGAAGAAATGTGGAACAACATTGAGCCGATTCTTGCCAGTGACGGCGCCTCCCATCCCGACTGGGGCGACAAGGGAATCAGCTATGTGGAAGTCTGCGTGAACATGAAGGAAATCATAGAGGAGTTCAAGATTGCCGCCCAGCGCATCAAACGCGTTGTTTCGGGTCTGAAAGAATTTGCGCGGGTGGATGAGTCGGCTCAGAAGAAACCCGTTCAGATCAGTGAAGTCATCCAGGGCGTGCTGATCCTTGTGGGCGCTCAAATCAGGAAAACGGTATCCCGCATCGATCGTTATGTTGACAGCAATCTGCCGCCCATTCAAGGACACTTCCAGAAAATCGAACAGGTGATTGCCAACCTGCTGATCAACGCCCATCAGGCCATTCCCGCCGACCGGAAAGGAAGAATCATTATCACCGCAAGATACCTTGAGCGGCTCAAGGCGATCCTGATCGAGATCGAGGATAATGGTACGGGAATGGAAAGGGACGTGCTGGATCATATTTTTGAACCCTTCTTTTCCACGCGCAGGGACAAGGAGGGGACCGGCCTGGGACTTTCCATCTCTTACGGCCTGATCAAGGATCATCACGGGCTGATTGGGGTTCTATCCCGGCCGGGATTGGGAAGCCGGTTCTCCATATTCCTGCCCGTGGACGGCGAAACTCGTATTGCTATTCGTCCGACGATGTTCTGCATCGATCCTGACCATGCCTTTTTGAATGAACTGAAGATTAACTTCATCGATGCTGTAGACTTTTCTCCGGGTCTGGAGGATACTCCTGAAGACATTATCGCCCAGCTGGAGGATTATCCGGAAGTTGATATTGTGGTTTCGGAGATCAAACTTCCGGGGATGGACGGGTGGGAACTCCTGAAAAAGATACGGGAACGCTTTCCGCTGCTGACCGTGATTCTTTATTCTTCTGAAGCTGCCGTTTATGGGCGGATGGGGACAGATTTCAAATCTGTCCCCATGGCCATCAAAGCGGACCTCCTTCTGAAGAAACCATTTAGCATGTCGCAATTAAAAAACTTTATTCGTGATGTGGGAAGGCAGAGATTATGAAAATCCTGATTGTCGATGACGAAGAAATCTCTTTAAGTTCGGTCAGCCGACTCCTGAGGTGGCGGGGTATCCGGGATGTGGAGGTTTGTGACAACGGCAAGGACGCCATCCGGAAGATCAGGGAGACCGAGTTTGACATTGTTCTGCTCGATCTGCTCATGCCGGACGTCGATGGGCTGCAGGTGCTTGAATCGGCAAAACCTTACCGTCCCCATACGGAATTTGTCATTCTCACAGCCGTCGACGACATTCCCACCACCGTGAAGGCCATCCGATTGGGCGCTTACGATTATCTCGTCAAACCGGTGGACAATGACCTCCTTTTCCTGGCCATTGAACGCGCTTATGAACGCCGGGGGCTTCTCATCGGGCTGTCGGTTTCAGCACGGGATACCAACTTGGACGTACCGGAAGCCTTTTCCGAAATCATAACCCGATGCCCCCGCATGCTGTCTCTGCTTTCCTATGCCCAGGTCATGGCCGGGAGCGGCAATCCCGTCATGATTACCGGCGAATCGGGAACCGGCAAGGAACTGGTCGCCCGGGGGATTCACCGTGCAGGTCCCGCGCCGAAAGGACCTTTCGTTGCAGTGAACGTTTCGGCTATTCCGGCCACAATGTTTGAAAGCCAGTTTTTCGGTCATGCCAAAGGGGCCTTTACGGGCGCCGAATCGCCCTATCGGGGTTATTTTGAACAGGCGGACGGTGGGACTCTGTTTCTCGATGAAATCGGGGAGTTGCCCGTTGGTCTGCAGGCCAAGCTGCTGCGCGTACTGGAAGAAAAAACATTTTTCCCGCTCGGTATGACCAAGCCGATCCGTGTCGATGTCCGTGTTGTTTCCGCTTCCAACAGGAATATCGACAAAGCCTGCCAGGAAGGATATTTCCGCCTGGATCTCCTGTACCGGCTGAAATCGGTCCACATCCACCTGCCCCCCCTGCGGGAACGTGCTGGTGATATTCCCGTACTGGCGGCTCATTTTCTAACGAAAGCGTCCGAGCGCCACAGCAAATATATTCAGGGGTTTCATCCTGAGGCCATGGACATCCTGAGTAGTCGGGATTATCCTGGGAATATCCGTGAACTGTCTCAGATTGTGGAAAATGCCGCCCTCCTGACCGACTCAAACCTGATATATCCGCAATATCTGGGCGCATCGGCGCTGCCGCCGTCTCATTCCACGCGACAATTATGCACGCTGAAAGAAAACGACGAGGCCCACGTGGCTTATGTGTTGAGTCACAACCAGGACGACCGCAAAGAGGCTGCCCGGATCCTCGGCATTACCCTTCGCCAACTCCAGCGAAAAGTCGCCCGGATGAGGTACGATCCGCGATGGACGGGGATGCTGGATTAATTCCAATTCTAAATCAAAGCGCTATCTTTGTTGGCGTCGTCGTCGGCTTCCTCAACGTATGTGCAATACGCCTCGTCGCCTCCTCCTTGCCGCCTCGATATCATCTCTGATTAAGAAATGGAATAAGGGGAAGCGTCAGATATTTCAACTACCTTTGACGGCTGCGTAAAAAGCTCCGCAGGCAAGGCGCGCAAGTCCTGAGGAATGAGGCGAACTCTTACGTACGCCGCAATGACGTAGGGATGCCGCGCAACGCAGCATCCGGACTTTTTTACGAAGTCGTCATTTTTGCACGCTTTCCCACAGGGAGATGATGCCTTTGATCTTTGACGCCTTGAATTTTTCCTCGACTTCCTTTCGGAGCAGTTCATCATATTTCAGAGCAATGACATACGTCGCATAGTCGAACATCAGAATCGTACGGTTCAGGCTTTCCGCAGCATGATGATGTTCGACCGCCGTCATGAAGGTGGCCTGAAATTCGGCATACAGCCACATGTGGCGTCTCAAGAGCGTAAGCGCGTAGATGGCCTGGGGCAGCGGGATACGCATCCTGTAGCTGTCTTCCGCAAATTGGGCAAACAGGACATGGGCATCCTCAAAAGGGTTGTCCGATAGAAATAGTTTCCCGACTTTGCTGTAAAAATTAAGGGCCTGCTGGATGGCCTTCCCTTCCGGCATGGTGTGATAATAGGGCGTTTTGGGATTCATTTTGATATTGTTATGCCATTGCCGGGCGATGGCTTCGGCATGTTTTTCCGTTATTTCAATTAACTTTGTGGCGTGTGATCTCATCATGGTATGACCTCCTAGATTCCCGCTAAAATATGCGGCGCCTGTTCAACAGGTCCGCTCAATGGACAAACGCAAAGCGGCGCCATAGCCTACTTCTTCTTCGGCGCACTCTCCTTTAATGCAGCCTCGGCCGTTTTTTGATCTGTTATGTCTTCGAGGGTCTCAACGGCGCCGACGAGTTCTCCCTGGCTATCCCGGATTACGGCAGCCGTAAACCGAAGCCAGCGTCCTTTTTTCCCCAGTTCAGGGAAAAAATCCGTTGCTTCGAAAGCATCTTCGGCGACATCGAATTTTCGATATTTTCCCGAATACCATCTGGAAATATTTTTTACGGCGCTGTCCACCAGCAGGTCGGCCATGCAGGGCCTCTCTTTTGCGTAGAAGGCCCGCCAGTGCTTGTCGGTTCCGATCATTTCTTCTGCCGGTATCCTGGTCAATTTTTCCAGCGCACGGTTCCAGAGAATGACCTTGTGGTCCTTTCCAATGACAAAAGCGGGAATGGAGAACCCTTCGAAAATGCTGTTGAGCCTTTTTTCGCTCTCGATCAGTCTTTGTTCGCCCAGTTTACGTTCGGTAAAATCTCCCAATGTCTCGATAGCCCCGACTAAGGCACCCTTGGAGCTGCGGATTGCCGCTGCCATGAACCAGAGCCAGCGCCCGTTTTCGCCCAGGTCGGGGAAAAATCCCTCTGCTTTAAAGGTCTCATCAATAAGTTTTGATTTAGAAACGCCTTTGTACCATTCCGGGATGGTTTCAAGGGATTGATCCGCGAGAAGATCTGCCATGCAGGGCCGTTCTTTGGCATAAAAGGCTCGCCAATGCTGATTGGTCCCGATCACCTCTTCCGCAGGAATATTGCTTAATTCTTCAAGCGCCCGGTTCCAGTAAATCACTTTATGATCGAGCCCGATGACGAATGTCGGAAAGGGCGATCCCTCTATAATACTGTACAGCCGCTGCTCGCTTTCCCGTTGCGCCTCTTCGGCAAGCTTGTGTTCCGTGATGTCTTCCAGTGTCTCAACAGCGCCGATGATCTTGCCTCTGGAATCCCTGACGGCCGCAGCCGTAAAGCGAAGCCATTTGCCGCTCACACCGAGGTCAGGAAAAAAATCGGTTGCCTCATAGGCTTCTTCCAGCAGTCCTGATTTGGTGTATTTCCCTTCATACCACTTTGGAATCCGCTCTGAAACCCCATCGACCAGAAGATCCGCCATGCAAGGTCTAGCTTCGGCATAGAAGGCCCGCCAGTGCTTGTTGGTGCCGATCATCTCTCTCATCGGGATTTTACTCAGTTGCTCAAGGGCCCTGTTCCAGTAGATGACTTTGTGGTCCTTTCCGATCACAAAAGCGGGGATGGAAAACCCCTGGACGATGCTGTGCAGCAGATGCTCCGATTCATGGGAACTGCCTGACAATTCCCCTTCCTTCTTGATTGTCTTGCCGCCGCCGTCCGTGTCGTTATCCTTGCTTGCTTTTCTCTTCATCGATCACCCCTCCTTAAAAGAACCCTGACGTCCAATCGATCGTCCAATTTCTTTGAACCTTTTTTAATCCTTTCAATCCGTTTGTCACTAACTCTAAGTAGTTCATTTAGCTGTTTTGTTAGATTTATAACAATTGCAAACAGGATGTCAATGGATTAATGCCGCATAAAACCGTATACGCCATCAATGCAGACACTCAAACAATGTTGAGTGGACTGAGGCTCGATAAAAAAAGTTGAAGTGAAGGCCAAAGAAGTTTAAGATGTCACCGTTTTTGGCCGCCTCCGGCCGGTTTTTCAAGGAATCATGAAAAGAAAGAAGTGTATCGGCTATGCTGAATAAGATCAAAACCCTTTTGGGAAAGGACGCGGAGGAGTTGCTACAGCACAAATGTATATTCCCCAGCAATCAACTTCATCTTCCGGGGCCGGATTTCATCGAACGGATCATGGCGCCCTTGGACCGGCCTATCCAGGTTTTACGCAACATGCAGTCTATGTTTGATCACGGACGGCTGGCAGGTACGGGCTCCTGTCTATTCTGCCAGTGGATCAGGGAATTGAACACAGCGCCGCGGCGTCTTTTGCGCCGAATCCCATCTATTTCGATCCGGGAAACATCGTGAAACTTGCCGTGGAAGGCGGCTGCAGCGGCGTGGCGTCCACACTGGGGGTTCTCGGCATGGTGGCCAGAAAGTATGCGCACCGGATTCCCTTCATCGTCAAAATCAATCACAATGACCTGCTGGTTTATCCCGAACGGCACGACCAGATCCTCTTCGCCAGCGTCAAGCAGGCCTTTGATATGGGCGCGGTCGCGATTGGAGCCACCGTTAGGGAGCAGCCGGCAGATTCAGGAAATCACGGAGGCATTCGAAATGGCGCACGACCTGGGGATGACGACGGTCCTGTGGGCGTATCTGCGCAACAGCGCTTTTAAAAAGGACGGCGTCGATTACCATACATCTGCTGACCTGACCGGACAGGCCAATCACCTGGCCGTGACGATCCAGGCCGATATTGTCAAGCAGAAGCAACCCGATTGCAACGGCGGCTTCACGTCCGTCAAGCTCAGCAAGACGAATCCGAAAGTCTATACGGAGTTAACCACCGCGAACCCTATTGATCTGACACGCTATCAGGTAATGAACTGTTACATGGGCCGCACCGGCTTGGTCAATTCGGGGGGGGCATCGGAAGGGGAAAACGATCTGGCCGAGGCGATCCGCACGACGGTTATTAACAAGCGGGCCTGCGGCATGGGGCTGATTACCGGCCACAAGGCATTTCAGCGGCCCATGGCGGAAGGCGTCGAAATTCTTAACGCCGTTCAGGATGTTTACCTCTACAAGGATGTGACCATCGCCTGATCTTGCCAGGACAGACAATGAGAAAGCATAACCGGTGAAAAATGATTCGCAAGCAGCGAATGAAAGATTTTTCGACTTTCCAGAAAGTAGACTATTTTATTGATTTAAATCATATATTAGCCTTTCCCTATTTTGAGCGAAAAAGATTTTGAGCCGCGGCGAAACCATTTTTCACAGGTCTCACAATAAGCCATACCGGGCTGATGAGAATGCGCACAGACATTAATTACTCCGGCAAGTAAACATATCAAGGTTGTCATGCCGGACTTGATCCGGCATCCAGTCCTGTTCTGGATTCCCGCTTTCGCGGGAATGACAGTATTGGCATTTATTGTTGCCGGAGTAATAACTTGCTGAATAAGGGACAATATTGACGAGAGAACGATAACCTGTTGCAATTTACCAAATAATCCGATAGAGGGCGCGCAAAGATTTTAAATCCCTTATGGGGGGATGGAAAAGCTCCGCTTCGACTCAAGGATGGTTTGGAGGAAACTTCTTTATGCGACTCATTCCCAGAGAAGAAAAGTTTTATGATCTTTTTGAGGAACTGGCGGACAAGATCGATGATGGGGGCAAGCTTTTTCTTGATATGCTGCTCAATTACGATTCTTTTGAAACACACCTGGCCAAACTCAAGGAAATCGAACACGAGGCAGACGACATCACCCATCGCACCTACGAGAAGATGCACACCACCTTTCTGACGCCGATCGATCGCGAAGATATCCATGCCCTGGTCAATAAGATGGACAGCATCCTGGATATGACGGAAGCCGTTGCAATCCGGATGTTTCTTTATAAAATCAAAGCGCCGAAAGAAGAACTCATTCAGCAGGCCAGGATATTGATCGAAGCCACGGCAAAGGTGAAGACGATTGTGCGCGGCCTCAGGGACATGAAAAATGCCAAGATGATTCTGGATGCCTGCGTGGAGATCAATACGCTGGAAAACGCCGGCGACCAGATTTTGCGATCAACGATGGCCAGACTATTCGAACATGAAAAGGATCCCTTTGAATTGATAAAATGGAAGGAAATCTTCGAGCGGTTTGAAGAAGCCCTGGATATTTGCGAGGATGTTTCGAACATTGTAGAGGGTATCGTCCTGAAAAATGGCTGATTCTTTTGCATTTGTCGTTTTCCTGGTCCTGGTGGCCCTGGCTTTTGATTACATCAATGGATTTCACGACGCGGCCAACTCGATCGCCACGATTGTCTCCACGCGGGTCCTCACGCCCAAACAGGCCATCGTCTGGGCGGCCTTCTTCAATTTTGCCGCTGTATTCTTTATGGGCGTCCATGTTGCCAAGACCGTCGGCACGGGGATCATCAACCCGGCGATCGTCAATAACACTCTTATCCTTGCCGCGTTGAGCGCAGCTATCATCTGGAATCTCATCACCTGGTGGCTGGGCCTGCCCAGCAGTTCCTCCCATGCCTTAATCGGCGGGCTTATCGGCGCCGGGGTCATGAAGGGGGGGATGGATGTCCTGGTCTGGGACGGGATTACAAAAACGACCATTTTCATCGTCCTGTCTCCGACCATCGGTCTTGCTCTGGGGCTGGCGCTCATGATTATTGTGCTGAATCTGAGCAAGAATTCCAACGTGGCCCGGTCCCAAAAGCTTTTCAAAAGGATGCAACTATTTTCCGCCGCTGTTTACAGTCTCGGACATGGCATGAATGACGCCCAGAAAACAATGGGGATCATTGCCATGGTTCTTTTCAGTCAAGATCTCCTTGGAGACACGTTTCATATTCCCGTTTGGGTTATCGTCAGTTGCTATACGGTGATCTCACTGGGAACCATGGCCGGCGGCTGGCGCATTGTCAAGACCATGGGAACCAAGATCACGAAACTTCAGCCCATGGGGGGATTCTGTGCGGAGGGGGCCGCGGCGATCGCCATTATCGGGGCGTCCCTGGCCGGTATTCCCGTGAGCACGACGCATACGATCACCGGAGCCATCGTAGGCGTGGGTGCCACGAAACGATGGACCGCTGTCCGCTGGGGGGTGGCCGGCACCATCATCTGGGCGTGGGTGCTGACGATTCCTCTGTCTGCGCTGTTGTCGGCCATTATATATATCGGCTTGGAGATCATTTTTTGACGACTTCGTAAAAAGTCCGGATGCTGCGTTGCGCTGCATCCTTCGTCGTTGCGGCGTACGTAAAAGTACGCCTCACTTGGATGGGGACACGACTCTGTCATGTCCCCATGTGCCTTGCCTGCGGAGCTTTTTACGCAGCCGTCGTATTCGGCTCATTTCTTGACTTTATGTGAATTTAACAGGAGAGTTGCTGGATGCTGGAAAAGATTAAGTGGCTCGGTCATGCGAGCGTCAGAATTGAAACACAGAAGATCATTTACATCGATCCCTGGAAGATCAAGGGTGGCCCGAAAGCGGATCTGATTCTGATCAGCCACAGCCATCACGACCATCTGTCGCCCGCCGATATCAGGAAAATCCGGAAAGAGGATACCGTCATTGTCGCGGCAGGCGACGCCGCGGCGCAACTTTCCGGAGACGTGCGGGCGCTCAAACCCGGCGACCAAATGACAGCTCATGGGGTAACTGTTGAAGCCGTTCCGGCCTATAATATCGACAAGCCTTATCATCCGAAGGTCAATCAATGGATTGGCTTTATCCTGACAGTGGAAGGCAAAACGATCTACTATGGCGGGGACACCGATGTGATTCCCGAGATGAAAGCAATCAAAGCCGATATCTGGATTCTGCCGGTCGGGGGAACCTATACCATGACGGCAAAAGAAGCGGCAGCGGTCATTAATATGGTCCGGCCGGAATGCGCCATTCCGATTCATTGCGGCGATCTGGTCGGAACGTTCGAAGACGCCGCAACCTTCAAGCAACTCTGTAAGACACCCGTGAAAATCAAGCTGGTCGTTTCCAATTGAGGCAATATGAGAGCATCACCGATGAAAAATGGTTCGCAAGCGACGAATGAAAGATTTTCGACTTTCCAGAAAATCGACTAATTATTTAATTTCAAACATATTTCAAGCCTTATCAAGGGGGACATGACAACGTCGTATCCCCCTCAACAAAAAAGATTTTGAGCCGCGGCAAAACCATTTTTCAAAGGCCCTAAATTATTCCTATCCCATTAATAAAGTTCTTGACAGGTTTTATTTGGCATGCAAAATATACGTGCGCCAAACACATGAAAAAGGACAAGCCGATGATTAAAGATGACCGCCTGATTTTCCTCGTTTTTTCAGCACAGCAGAAATTGAAGATGTATCTCAACAGCACCCTGATGGCGTCCGGCGTCCGGGTTACCATCGCTCAGGCGGGAATTCTGTTTCTGCTGAAACAGAAAGATAGTCGCACGATGACGGAACTGAGCCAGATCCTCGGCATCGATAACTCGACCATGACGGGGCTCACGGACCGTCTGGAAAAGGCCGGCTTTCTCAGGCGGCATCCCAATCCCGGGGACCGCCGCGCCAGCCATATCCATATCACGCCGCAGGGCCTTGCCGAGGTGAACGGGGCCAAAGCCGTCATTCGCCAGGTCAATGAAGAAATCAAGACGGGTTATTCCTCAGAAGAAATAGAATCATTCAAGCACGTGCTCAACGGTTTTTTTGATAAATTTCAACGCAACGGCGCTGTAAAAAACCAGGCGGCCGCGCCCCTGTCTCCAGCCACAGCGAACGGGACTGACGAGGGGATGGCCACTGAGGAAAAGGCAGGGTAATCATGGCGATGCATCTGGACGAAGAACGACAAGAGCGACAGCAACAGATAGACCGCTTCGTAAAAACGGAAGTAGCTTCAAGTTTGAACGGAAACGATGCATTCCCCGTCGCGCTCTGGAGGAAAATGGGGGAGGCCGGGTTGCTCGGTCTGGGCATTCCCGCCGCTTACAGCGGTTCGGGCGGGGACTGGCTTTCCATCCAGGCGGCAGGCGAGGCCTTTGCCCGCGGCAGCCGTAATCTGGGCATGGCCCTGTCCTGGCTCATTCATCTGATCGTCTGCCGATTCGCCGTTTTGGGTTTCGGCACCAACCAGCAGATCGAACAATGGCTGCCGCGGCTGGCCACGGGAGAAATCACGCCGTCGCTCGCGATCTCCGAGCCCGAAACGGGGGCGCATCCAAAATATCTGCGGACATCGGCTTTCCGCGAAGGCAAAGACTGGATCCTGACCGGTGAAAAATCCTTTCTCACGAATGGACCCCTGGCCGGCCTTTTTGTGATTCTGGCCGTTTCGGCGGTGGAAGGCGGAAAGAAACAAATGACCGCGTTTCTGGTCCCCCGCGAAACCCCCGGCCTTTTGCTGACCGATCCGCTCCGGCTCGATTTCCTGAAGCCCTCACCCCACTGCGGCATCCGGCTCGAGGCTTGCCGGATTGCTTCCGATCAGGTGCTGGGCAATCCGGGGGACGCATTTGAGCGCATATCCAAACCCTTCCGGGACCTGGAGGACAGCATGCTCATGGGGCCGATCGCTGGCGGGATGCAGGTCCAGATGGCTGGCCTGCCGGACCTGATCGCAGGACAGGGGATCGCTCAGACCGATGATCTGAAAACGGCGCTCGGCGAGTTGCAGGTTCGGCTCGACGCGCTTAGAATTCTGGCCTATGAAGTCGCAGCCATGCTCGACAGCGGCCGCCTCCACCCTGAATTCCCGTCCCTCCTGTTGTCGTTCCGTTCCGGGGCCGGGCAGTTTCAATCCCGCCTGGCTGAGGTCCTCGATCAAGCGGGGATAAAAACCGATCCGGCGTGGGCGACCCTGGCGAAGGATCTGACCATGACCCTCGGCGTGGCGGGCCATGTCGCGCTCATTAAGCAGAGGAAAATCGGAGAAGCAATTCTCCTGAAGAACTCGTAAAAAATTCGGATAATTGTCCAAATTCGACGGCTTCGTAAAAAGCTCCGCAGGCAAGGCGCGCGAATCCTGAGGAGTGAGGCGTACTTAGGCGTACGCCGCAACGACGAAGGATGAAGCGCAACGAAGCATCCGGACTTTTTACGAAGTCGTCATTCTCCTGAAGAGCTGAAGAAAGGATAGCAGTCATGCAAACCATTCACGATGAAAAATTTTCGTCTCCCGAAGCCATCGGACGGGGATTTCAGGAACAAGGATTTATTGCCAGCCGCCAGATCACGACGACGGCCTTCCTGGCCTATCACCTGGGCAAACCGCTGCTTGTGGAAGGCCCCGCCGGCGTCGGGAAAACGGAGCTGGCAAAAACCACAGCGGCCTTTCTCGATCTGCCCCTGATCCGGCTTCAGTGCTACGAAGGGCTGGACGAGTCGAAGGCGCTCTACGAGTGGAAATACGGCAAACAACTGCTCTATACACAACTCCTGAAGGACAAACTGGACAGCATCATCAACCGGGAAAACGGTTTTGCCGAATCCATCGACAAACTGCATCGCTATGACGACATCTTTTTTTCCCGCCACTTTCTCGAACCCAGGCCGCTTCTGAAGGCCCTGCAGCAGGAAGGGGGCGCCGTGCTGCTCGTGGATGAGATCGACAAGGCCGATGATGAGTTCGAAGCCTTTCTGCTGGAGATCCTGTCCGATTTTCAGGTTTCCATTCCCGAAATCGGCACCGTTCAGGCCGTCACGAAACCGATCGTCTTTCTGACAAGCAACAACACCCGGGAGCTCAGCGAGGCTCTCAAACGCCGCTGTCTGCACCTTTTCATTCCCTTTCCCGAACCCGCGCTGGAAAGAAATATCATCCGCATTCGCGTGCCCGGCATTTCGGAAAAGCTCGGTCGGCAGCTGGTTGCCTTCATCCAGGCGGTAAGACAACTGGAGATCCGGAAAGCGCCGTCCATCAGCGAAACCATCGACTGGGCGAGGGTCCTGCTGATCCTGCATGCCCAAGAGCTGAGTCCCGATCTGGTGCGGGATACCCTCAATATCTTCCTGAAATTCGAAGAGGATATCGCCGTGGTGACCGAACGCCTGCATCCGCTCACAGCCGGCGCCGTCAGGGCTACGGGAGACTGACGATGGACCGGGTCCTGAGCGACTTCATCATTACTCTGCGGCACGCCGGCGTGCGGATTTCCGTTTCGGAAACCCTGGACGCCCTGCAATCCGTCCGGCTGGTCGGTTATAACGATCGGGAAACCCTGCGGGACGCGCTGCTTGCGGCGCTGCCCAAATCGGCGCCGGAAAAGGAAATTTTCGCCCGGTGCTTCGATCATTTCTTTTCCTTTGATTACTTTACCGACGCCGATGCAGCCGCAGGGCCTGATTCGGCAACCGTCCGGGCATCAACGGACTTTTCACTTGTCCGGAGGCTGCTTTCCGGAGACCGGACGGCGCTCGTCATGGCCATGCGGGAGGCGGCCCGGGCGGCCAACCTCACGGACATCCAGTTCTTCACACAGCAGAGCCTGTACACTCTGCGGATTCTGGACGAGATGGGCCTGCCGGCGCTGGATGCGCAGATCCAGGCCATGCAGGCTAACGGGTCGCCCGGCGCGGGGCAGCAGGCAGCCGCGCTGGAGAAGGCGAGAACCTTTCTGGTGGACAATGTCCGACGGTATGTGGCGCAGCAACTGACTCTCAACACCCCCACGGCGACGGAGAACCTGCTGACGTCCTATCTGCGCCATGCCAAACTGTCCATGCTGGAACAGCAGCATTTCCAGGACATGCACGTCATTATCCAGCGTATGGTCAAACGGCTGAACGACCTGCATTCGCGGCGGCGAAAGGCCTCCCGGCGGGGACAACTGGACTTCAAGAAAACCCTGCGCAAGAACATCACCTACCAGGGTTTCCTGTTCGATCCGAAGTGGAAAAAACGAAAGATCGAACGGCCCGATCTCGTGGTCATCTGCGATATCAGCCGGTCGGTCATGCGGACGGTCCGGTTTCTGCTGCTGTTTCTCTATGGACTGAACAAGGCCATCGTCCGGATCAGAACGTTTATCTTCTGTTCAAACCTGATTGAAATCACGTCGATTTTCGATGAATACCCCGTCGAGGTGGCCGTTGAAAAGATCCGTCTCGGGGCGGACCTGCCCATTCTCATGGGCCGGACCGACTACGACCAGTCCTTCCGGGACTTCAAGGCGAACCACCTGGACAGTGTCTCACGGAAGACCACCGTGCTCATTCTGGGCGATGCGCGGAATAATTATGCGGAGGCGCAGACGGGCATTCTCAAGGTGATTTACGAGCGCAGCAAACGGCTGATCTGGCTGAATCCGGAGACGCCGTCCTTCTGGGGGACGGGGGATTCGGAAATGAAAAAATACATCCCCTTCTGCGGTATGGTGAAGGAGTGCAACACCCTGCACCATCTCGAAGGGGTCGTCACCTCGCTGGTCCATCGCCGCCATTGAAAGGAGAAACAGCCATGGACAGACAGAAACCATTCGACAACGCCTCTCGGAAAGACCGGGACCAGATCTGCCGGACCTGCCTTTACTACCACCGGGAATCCGATGATCCGCAGGAGCACTGCGCCCGCTTTGCCCGATTTGTGGATCACGCGCTTAACCGAACCTCCCGGGATTGCGATTACTGGTCGCCAGCCCCCTCTCCGACATAACCGCCCGTTCGAAAAAAATCATTTGAAAACTTGACACAGTGGAATTCATGTTTATTATATGGCCGAGTTGGTCAAAGGACGAGCCGTGATCATTATGAAAAATTCAATTATAAGTTTGAAAGGAGAGGTTAAAGCATGAAAATCAGACCGTTACAGGACAGAGTCATCGTAAAGCGTGTAGAGGAAGAGTCAAAAACAAAGGGCGGCATCATCATCCCGGACACGGCCAAGGAAAAACCCATGGAGGGCCTCGTAATTGCCGTCGGCAAAGGCAAAACCACTGAAGATGGAAAGCTGGTAAAGCCGGATGTGAAGGCGGGCGACCGCATTCTCTTCAGCAAATACGCCGGCACGGAAGTCAAGATCAACGGCGTTGAACATCTCATCATGAGAGAAGACGATATCCTGGGCATCATTGAAAAGTAAATGAATAAACATATCATAAGGAGGATTAAGTAGAATGGGAGCAAAAATACTTCTATACGATGAAGAAGCAAGAAAGGCAATTCTCAAGGGTGTAAATACCCTGGCGGACGCCGTTAAGGTTACCCTTGGCCCCAAAGGCAGGAACGTGATCCTGGACAAGACCTTCGGTGCGCCGACGGTAACAAAGGACGGCGTAACCGTAGCAAAGGAAATCGAACTGGAAGACAAGTTTGAAAACATGGGCGCCCAGATGGTGCGTGAAGTGGCCAGCCGGACCAGCGATGTCGCCGGCGACGGAACCACGACCGCGACGATTCTGGCCCAGGCCATTTACCGTGAAGGCGCCAAGACCGTGGCCGCCGGCAGCAACCCTATGGATGTGAAACGCGGCATTGAGAAGGCCGTGGCGGTCGTCGTCGCCGAGTTGAAAAAACTCAGCAAACCGACCAAGGACCAGAAGGAAATCGCACAGGTCGGCACCATTTCCGCCAATAACGATGAAGCCATCGGCGGGATTATCGCTGAGGCCATGGGAAAGGTCGGCAAGGAAGGCGTCATTACCGTGGAAGAGGCCAAGGGCCTGGAAACGGAACTGGATATTGTGGAAGGCATGCAGTTCGACCGCGGCTATCTCTCTCCCTATTTCGTGACCAACGCCGAAAAAATGGAAGTCAACATGGAGGACTGCTTTATCCTCATCAATGAGAAAAAAATCAGCAGCATGAAAGACCTCCTCCCCGTTCTTGAGCAGATCGCCAAGATGGGCAAACCCCTCCTGATCATCGCGGAAGACATCGAAGGCGAAGCGCTGGCGACCCTTGTGGTGAACAAGCTGCGCGGGACCCTGCATGTGGCGGCTGTAAAAGCCCCCGGATTCGGCGATCGCAGAAAGGCCATGCTGGAAGATATCGCGATCCTCACGGGCGGCAAGATGATCTCCGAAGACATGGGCTATAAGCTGGAAAATACCCGTGTGGAAGATCTGGGTCGCGCCAAGCGGATCACCATTGACAAGGACAACACCACCATCATCGACGGCGCCGGCAAGCGCGCCGAACTCGAGGGACGCGTGAAACAGATCCGCGCACAGGTCGAGGAGACCACCTCTGATTATGATCGCGAAAAACTCCAGGAAAGACTGGCGAAACTCGTCGGCGGCGTGGCCGTGATCAAAGTCGGCGCGGCAACGGAAACAGAGATGAAAGAAAAGAAGGCACGGGTTGAAGACGCACTGAATGCGACGCGCGCGGCCGTGGAGGAAGGAATTATCCCCGGCGGCGGCGTGGCCTATCTCCGTTGCCTGCCCGCCCTCGAGAAGATGAAGCTCGAAGGGGACCAGCAGATCGGTGTGGCCATCGTCAAAAAGGCGCTCGAAGAACCGATCAAGATGATCGCTGCCAATGCCGGCATGGAAGGCAGCATCGTTGTGGAAAAAGTCAAGGAAAAGAAGGGCGCCTTCGGGTTCAACGCCCGGACAGACCAGTATGAAGATATGATCGCAGCGGGCGTCATCGACCCCACCAAAGTGGCGCGTTTTGCCCTGCAGAATGCAGCGTCGGTAGCTGCCCTGATGCTGACGACCCAGTGCATGATCGCCGACAAGCCCGAAGAGAAGGGTGCTGGCGGCGGTATGCCTTCGATGCCTCCCGGCGGCGGCGGTTACCCCGGAATGATGTAAAATCGCTTTTGATATAACCTGCTTATAAATGAGCCCTCTGCCGATTCCGGCGGAGGGCTTTTTTTATAAATCTACTTGACTTCATGGATAATTTTATCGAGGATGCGGGAGCTTGCATAACCGGCGAAAAATGGTTCGCAAGCGGCGAATGAAAGATTTTTCGTTCATGGGGAACGACTCCGTCGTGTCCCCATGACTATTTTTATTGATTTCAAACATAGATTAGCATTATCATATTTCAAGCGAAAAAGATTTTGAGCCGCGGCGAAGCCATTTTTCAAAGGTTTCGATACGTAATCGTTCCCCGACCAGCGGAAGCGGGAATATACCGACAAAGGAGACACATCATGACTGATCAGAAGGTGGCCATCGTTACGGGCGGCGCCCGCGGCATCGGAAGGGCGATCGCCGTGGAACTGGCCAGCGCCGGATATTATCTCGTCGTCAATTACAGGACGAACGACCAGGCGGCCCAAGAGACGCTTGCAATGATTCGCGCGGCGGGCAGCGACGGGGAGAAGCTCAAGTTTGACGTCCGCGAGGAGGAGGCGGTGGATGCGGCCCTGCAGGAACTTTTCTCCCGCTTCAAAACGATCGACGTCCTGGTGAATAATGCGGGGATCACCGCGGACGGGCTTTTTATCATGATGCCCACGGAAGACTGGAACAGCGTCATCGATACGACGCTGAAGGGTTTCTACAACATGACCAAACCGGTCCTGAAGAAGATGCTTCGCAGCAAGCGCGGATCAGTCGTTTCCATCTCCTCGGTGGCAGGCCTGGTGGCGAACCGGGGGCAGGCGAACTACTCCGCAGCCAAAGCGGGGCTGCTCGCGGCGAGCCGCTCCATCGCGGCGGAAGTGGCCCGGATGGGCGTCAGGATGAATGTGGTCGCGCCGGGATTGATCGAGACAGACATGATCAAGGACGCCCCCATCGAGCGGATCAAAGAGGTCATTCCCATGGCCAGAATCGGCAAGCCGGAAGAAGTGGCGCGGGTTGTCCGATTTCTCTGCTCAGACGACGCCTCCTATATCACCGGTCAGGTGATCGGCGTCAACGGCGGCATGTTTTGACGGTTCCGGACAATTGAATACCGGAACGCGTGCCGCATTTTTGAAGATGAATGAATCTGATAAGTGTTCCTGGTTTTTCGCCTGTTGACATCCGTCCCTCCATTTCCTATATTATGCCTGTGAAAAGTCCCCCCTAAGACCCGGTTTAATATTTACGTATATGGTCCCTACTCATGATCGGGCGGAACGGGATTGGGCATTCGTAGGCCGGCGGCCGCAACGGCCACGATGAACCACCGGGGTTAGAAAACGTAAAAAGGAGACCGTGACTGTGCCGGATGGTGGCCGTCATGAGACGCAATTTGGAGAAAGTCCGGGGGTGGATTCCGAGCCCCGGCTCGAAGAGCCGCGCATGTTCCGGGTCATCCTGCACAACGACCATTATACGACCATGGATTTTGTCGTGGAGGTCCTCATGAAGGTGTTTCATAAAACCGCGGCGGAGGCCATCAAGATCATGCTGGATGTGCACCGGAAGGGCGCCGGCCTCTGCGGGATATACACCTATGACATTGCCGTCACGAAGGTGTCACAGGTCCGCCGCATGGCCAAAAAGCAAGAATTTCCGCTTAAATGCAGTTACGAGGAGGCCTGATCCAACTCACCCCGACTGCGCCCCTCTCCCCAAGAAGCGCGGAAAAAAGAGGGATGCCTGGTCGAAAGGCATAAGAATTATGAAGATCAACGAAGAGCTGAACCACATCCTGCGGGCTGCCTTCACAGAGGCCAAGGTCCGGTCGCATGAGTACCTGACGCCGGAGCATGTCCTGTTCGCGTCACTTTTTTTCGATGCACCGAAGGAAATCCTCCAGCGGTGCGGCGGCGACGTCGAGAACATCAGAGGAAAGCTGGAAGACTTTTTTAAGAGCAAGCTCCAGCAGGCGCAGGACAACAACGCTCCCCTCCAGAGCGCATCCTTCCAGAACGTTATGGACCGGGCCGTCTGGCATACTACATCCGCCCAGAAGCATGAACTCGACATCGGC
Organism: uncultured delta proteobacterium; assembly: GCA_963754515.1. GTDB lineage: Bacteria > Desulfobacterota > Syntrophia > Syntrophales > Fen-1087 > JAPLJM01. Next base: position 381,299 of record CAVWGC010000001.1, read on the forward strand.
GATATTCTGATCTCCATTTTTGACGAGAAGGAATCACACGCCGCCTTCTTTCTCCAGAACGAGGGCATCACGCGGCTGGACCTGCTGAATTACATCTCTCACGGCGTCTCCGTGATTCCCGAAAATCAGCCCGTCGAAGCGCCTGTCCGGAAAGAAGATAAAGAGAGTAAGGCCCGTCCGGAAAGCAAGATTCTGGCCTCATTTACTTCAGAACTCGTACAGATGGCGTTAAACGGCGAAATGGATCCGCTGATCGGTCGGGAGGACATCATTGAACGCACCGTCCAGATCCTCTGCCGCCGCTACAAGAATAATCCCGTACATATCGGCGAGGCCGGCGTGGGCAAAACGGCCATTACCGAAGGGCTGGCCCAGCGGATCGCCCAGGGTAAAGTGCCCAGGCCCCTGAAAAACGCTAAAATCTACTCCCTGGATATGGGCGCGCTGCTGGCGGGAACCCGGTTCCGCGGCGACTTCGAGGAACGGCTGAAAAAAGTCATCGCCGAGCTTAAAAAGATCGACAACGTCATCCTGTTCATCGACGAGATTCACACCATCGTCGGCGCCGGGGCCGTCTCCGGCGGGTCCCTTGACGCGTCGAACATTTTGAAGCCAGCGCTTACATCGGGCAGGATGCGCTGTATCGGCTCGACCACATTTGAGGAATACCGGAAACATTTCGACAAGGACCGCGCCCTGTCCCGCCGTTTCCAGCCCGTTGAAATTCCCGAACCGACCGTTGACGAAACCTATCAGATCCTCTGCGGTCTGAAGGACAGATATGAGCGTTTTCACGATGTCCGGTACACCGATGAAGCCCTGCACGCCACGGCGGAGCTGTCGGCAAAGCACATCAACGACCGGCGCCTGCCGGACAAGGCCATTGACGTTTTGGATGAGGCCGGGGCCAGGACACGGCTCTATCGCAGCGATGAAGACGGTACGCTTGCCATCACGCCGCTTGAAGTCGAACAGATCGTGGCCAAAATTTGCCGGATTCCCGAGAAATCGGTTTCTTCCTCAGAAGCTGCGAGCCTGAAAAATCTGGATGTCTCCCTGAAGGCGCAGATATTCGGACAGGATGAGGCGATTGACGCCGTCGTGCAGGCCATCCGCCGTGCCCGGGCTGGTTTCCAGAACCAGAGCAAACCCTTGGCATCCCTGCTTTTTGCCGGCCCCACGGGTGTGGGCAAAACGGAACTGGCGCGGCAACTCGCCCTGGTTCTTGGCGTTCACCTGCTCCGTTTCGACATGTCGGAGTATCAGGAAAAGCATACTGTCTCTCGGCTCGTGGGCGCCCCGCCGGGCTACGTGGGCTTCGAGGAAGGCGGTCTTTTGACCGAGGCGATCCGCAAGACGCCCCATGCGGTGCTTCTGCTCGATGAGATCGAAAAGGCCCACGCGGACATCTTCAACACGCTGCTGCAGGTCATGGATTATGCAACCCTGACGGACAATAGCGGCAGAAAGGCGGATTTCCGCAATGTCATCATCATCATGACCTCCAACGCCGGCGCCCGGGAACTAGGCAAGACCCGGGTGGGATTCGGGGAGCGGCGTGTGACGGACAGCGCCGTTTCCGAGGCAGTGAAGCGCATCTTTGCGCCGGAGTTCCGCAACCGCCTCGACGGCGTGGTTCTGTTTAACGGCCTCAGTAAGGCCGTGGTGGTCAACATCGTCAAAAAGCAGATCCGGGAATTTCAGGACCAGCTTGCAGAGAAAAAGGTGGTCTTGAATGTTCCTGAAAGGGCCTATGAATGGCTCGCAGATCAGGGCCACTCTGAGGAATTCGGCGCCCGGCAGATCGCCCGGCTCGTTCAGGACCGTATCAAGAATTTTTTCGTGGACGAGGTCCTATTTGGTCGTCTTATGGGCGGCGGCGTGGTCAACGCCGATCTCGGAGACGACGGGATTGTGCTGACGGTAATGTGAATCGATTCAATCGCCGGCTTCTTTGTAATAATGCAGCGCCCATTCGATCAGCGCGAGGAATGTGTTGAAGTCTTTCTTTACCGCCCTGACCATCGGCGGCGTGATGAAATCCCTGTTTTCGTCACAGAACCGATCCTGAAGCGCTGCGAGCTCGTTTTCCGCCAGTATCGTTTCTTCCGGGTCATTGCTCATAAACCGTTTTTCAATATACAGCGCCCTGAGTTTGATGTCTGTCAGGGCTTCCAGTTTTGTCTCGATTATATCCATGATTTCCTCCCGCTGGCCTCTCCTACACATTGCTGATCTGTTGTGTCAACGGTTTTGAAGTTTGACGCCTTCGCAAAGAGTCAGGATGCTCAAGTTGCGCTGCATCCTTCGTCGTTGCGGCGTACATACAAGCACGCCTCATTCCTCAGGATTTACACTCATTGCCTGCGGAACCTCTTACGCAGCCGTCGTTTTCGGCTCATTTTTCGACTAAAAAATTGATTTTCCAGGATTCTTCATGTAAATTAATATAAATTTTCAGATTCATCGCTTTCTGCGATCATCAACGTATGAGAGGGGCTTATTTTGGGGATTGGGCTCAAGCGAACCGCATCATGTCAGGATCTGTAAATGTGATTGTAATTCCGTTACAGACCCTTAAAGGGAGATTTTTTATTTTCATTATCTTTAAGGAGGTGCAGTCATGTTAAGAAAGCTTGCTTCATTTTTTACCTACGTCATGCGGCATTACCTGCCTGACGCCTACCTGTTCGCCATTCTGCTCACGTTTCTTTCTGCGGTTCTCGCCTTTATATTCACCCCGGCGGATGTCGCGAAAGTGATCACGACCTGGGGCAACGGGGTTTACGGGATCATCGCCTTTGCCATGCAGATGATCCTGATTCTGGTGACGGGTTATGTCCTGGCCCTGACGCCGCCGATGAAAAAGATCCTCGACTGGGTGGCGGAAAAGGCGGACACCCCCGTCAAGGGAGCCATGATCGTTGCCCTGGTGGGAGGCGTCGGCTCCTGGATTAACTGGGGTTTCGGTCTGATCTTCGCGGGACTCCTGGCTCTCGAAGTGGCCAGGCGCAACCGGAAGGCCGATTTCCCGGTCCTCATCGGCGCCGCATATAGCGGTTTCATCTGCTGGCACATGGGTTTCTCCGGCTCCATCCCGCTGCTGCTGGCGACGCCCAAGCACGCTCAGAACCTGATCGAAAAGATTACCGGGAAAGTCGTCCCCGTGACCGATACGATCTTTGCTACCTGGAACCTGCTGCCTGCCGCCATTATCATCATCGGCCTTCCCATCCTCTTTTATCTGATTCATCCGAAAGAGGAGGACGCGATCCACATTTCCGAGGAACGGCTGAAAGAAATGGAAGACCAGGCGGTTAAAATCGAAATGCCGGCGAATCCCACCCTGGCCGAGCGGATCGATCACAGCTATGTCATCAACATGATCTTTGCCGCCATGGGTGTTTTCTATCTCTTTCTCCATTTTTCCAGTAAAGGCCTTGATCTCAACCTGAACATCGTCATCTTCATCTTCTTCATCGCCGGCGTCATCCTCCATGCCAAGCCCATCAACTATGTACGCGCCATGAATATCGCCATCCGTTCCGCCGGCGGGATTGCCCTGCAGTTTCCCCTCTACGGCGGCATCATGGGGATCCTGATCGGCACGGGTCTGGCCAAGATCATCGCGGGATGGTTTGTGGCCATCTCCTCCCCCGAGACTTTCTACATGTTCCAGTTCTGGGGGGCCGGAGTGACTAACATATTCGTGCCCTCCGGCGGCGGTCAGTGGGCCGTTCAGGGACCGATCACCATCGAGGCGGCCAAGATGATGAACATCGATACGGTCAAATCCGCTATGATGGTGGCCTGGGGTGATCAGTGGACCAACATGATCCAACCCTTCTGGGCCCTGCCCCTGCTGGGCATGGCCGGCCTATCCGCCAAGGATATCATGGGATATACGACCATGACCCTCCTCTGGAGCGGTTTGGTGTTGAGCGTCTTTGCTCTCATGATAGGCTTTGGCGTGATGTAGAGATCATCAGTATCCGGGGGCCAGATCACGGCCCCCTTGCTCCCCGGGAAGGCGGCCTTTCCTCATGTGGTAAAGGATTCCCTGCTGTCATGCAGGGGCGGAAAGGAACATTCATGAGACTCGATAAAGACCGTACGGCGCTGCTGATTATCGATATGCAGACCTATCAGACCGCTAAAAGGGGAAATTTGCCCCGGTTCTTTGGCCTCGTCTCCGGACCGGAGGCTGAAGCCGGCGCCGTCCGGAAGGGAAAAAAGATCATCCCGGTCATTAAAAAGCTGCTTTCCGCTTTTCGTGCCAATGGGATGAAGGTCATTTATACGGCCTTCGGCTCCCTCGCGGAGGATGGCGCCGATTTCGCCCCTTACATCCGGCACTGGAATAAATACTGTCGCGCCGCTCTGGGCTTCCCGGCGATCGTTTCCATCCATGATCCGGAGTACGGCATCATCCGGCCTCTGGCGCCCCGGCCCGACGAACCCGTCATCAACAAAACAGCGCAGGGAGCCTTCAACAGCTCTGCCATCGATCATGTCCTGAAACAGATGGGCATCGATAACCTGGTGGTCGTCGGCATGTACACCAATCATTGCGTCATGGCGACCTGTATCGGCGCTGCGGATGCCGGTTATCGCGTGATTGTTCCCGAAGACGCCGTCGGCACATGGGATCCGGATCTGCATGAACAAGCCCTGCAGTCCATGCGGACTTGGGTCATCCGCACCGACAGCACCGCCATTCTGGAAGTCATTCAGTCCCTGACAGCAGACGCAGATCCATCGGCATGACAACAAAAGCCTGACCATCCTGAGAATGCATCTTGACGAACGGGCAAAAAGTCGTTAAGAACGCGACAAACAGAACGGCTTCCAAGAAAGTTCATGTAACCTCTTCAGCAGTCGCCGATTTGTCGTTCTAAAATGCGATGGTCTTCAAAGTTCTCACTGAAAAATCAATTTTTTGAACCTATTCTGCCTAAAGGGGGGCGTGTGATCGAGTTTTATAAAATGAGCGGCAGTGGCAACGACTTTATCCTGATCGACAATCGGGACCAGTCCCTGCCGGTAGGCAATGTCACGGACTTTGTGAAACGCGTCTGCGAGCGCAAGGTCTCCGTGGGCGCTGACGGCCTCATCCTGATTGAAAAGTCCGACCGGGGGGACTTCCGCTGGCGGTTTTTCAACGCCGACGGGTCGGAAGTGGATATGTGCGGCAACGGCGGCCGCTGCGCCGCCCGCTTTGCATACCTGAAGGGCATCGCCGGAACAACCCTGTCTTTCGAGACCGGCGCCGGCATCATCGACGCGGAGGTCAAAGGCGATACGGTCAAGCTGCTGTTGACGGACCCCCACTCGCTACGCATCGACGAGACGATTGATCTTGACGGAAAACCCCTGAACGTCAGCAGCATCAATACGGGCGTGCCGCATGTCGTCCACTTCACGGGCGACCTCGACGCCTTCGATGTGTTCAACACCGGCCGTCAGATCCGCTACCACGGGCATTATCAGCCTGCCGGAACGAACACCAATTTTGTGACCGTTACAGACCGCCATGCGCTACGCATCAGGACCTATGAACGCGGCGTCGAGGGTGAAACGCTGGCCTGCGGCACCGGTTCCGTCGCGGCGGCGCTGATCTCATCCCGGAAGGGGGGGGTGGATTCCCCCGTGGCCGTGACGGTCAAAAGCGGAGAAATCCTCACGATTTATTTTGACAAGACCGAAAAGGGCTTCAAGAAAGTCTACCTGGAGGGCAAGGCTGCCGTGGTTTACGAAGGCCGGCTCCGGGAAGAGGCATATAAATAAAAAAGGAGAATCCGTGTGAAAACAGCCGATCGTTTGACGAAAATCCCGCCTTATCTGTTCATGGAATTGAGGAAAAAAATCGCTAGGGCCAAGGCCGACGGCATTGATGTCATCAGTCTCGCCATCGGCGACCCTGTGGAGGCGACGCCTGGCGGCATCATCGACGAACTGGCCCGCCGGGCCATGGACCCTGAGAATCACCGCTATCCCACCGACGAGGAAAAGGGCATGCAACGGTTCCGGCAGGAGGTGGCGCTCTGGTACTCCCTGCGCTACGGCGTCTCCTTGAATCCCGAAAACGAAGTCCTGGCGCTGATCGGCTCGAAGGAGGGCTGCCATCATTTTGTCCTGGCGTGCATCAACCCCGGCGACGTGGTCCTCATGACCGATCCTGGCTATCCCGCGTACCGGGCCAGCATCCTCATGGGCGGCGGCGAGCCCTACAACGTCCCCATCCGGGCGGAAAACGGCTATCTCCCTGTTTTCGAAGAGATTCCAGCAGATATTCTGAAACGGGCGCGGGGCCTGTTTCTCAATTACCCCAACAACCCGACAGGCGCCTGCGCCACCCGCGAATTCTTCGACCGGCTCGTGACCTTCGCCAAAAAGCATGACATCGCCGTCTGCTACGACAATCCCTACAGCGAAATCGTCTTCCCCGGACAGGAAAGGCTCAGCTTCATGATGGCTGAGGGCGCCAAAGACGTGGGCGTGGAGTTGAATTCCCTGTCCAAGCCCTTCAACATGACGGGCTGGCGGATCGGTATGGTTGTGGGCAATCCCGAACTGATCGCCGCCATCAGCAAGGTCAAGGAGAATACCGACTCCGGCATTTTCAATCCCATCCAGTACGCCGGCATCTACGCCCTGAAGCACGAAATCAAAGCGATCGACCACATGATCGGCATTTACGCGAAAAGGCGGGCGCAGGTCCTCAAGACGCTGGAGAAGATCGGCATCCGGTTCGATCCGCCGAAGGGCACCTTTTATCTCTGGATCCCGGTCCCGAAAGGCATGACGTCCCTGGATTTCACCAATCGCCTGTTCGAAAAGACGGCCGTGGTGGTGGCAGCCGGAACGGCCTACGGCCAGTACGGCGAGGGCTACATCCGCATTTCCCTGACCGTCCCCGACGATCGGCTGGCCCTGGCCATGGCGCGCATTGAAAAGGAATTCGCCTGAAATATCACCCTTCATCATGAATGTGAACATCGCGATTATCATATTGGCTTTGCCCCTGCTGGCGGGTCTCCTTTTTTTCACGAAAAAGGAATCCACCCGGGGGGTAATCATGACAAAGCCTCTTCTTTCTGCACTGTTTATCCTGGCGGCTATCAGCGTTCCACATTCAAATCCGGACTACTATGGGTTCATCCTGGCCGGGCTGCTGTTCTGTATGGCAGGTGACGTATTTCTCATCTTCTTCCTGTCGAGAAAACTTTTCATGGTCGGACTCGTTTCATTTCTTGCAGGGCATATTCTGTACAACATCGCATTTTTCTCAATGGGGTCGCCAGGGCCGCTGACCGTGATCATCGCAATGCTTTGCATTGCAATCGGCGTGGCGGTTTTTCTCTGGCTCAGGCCGTACCTTGGGGCGATGATCATTCCGGTGATCGCTTATATCGCAATCATCAGTATGATGGTTATCGGCGCCGCATCGCTTGTGGGGAATGAACATCTGAACTTTACGGGAAGAGCGCTTGTCTTTTGCGGCGCAATTCTCTTCTATGTTTCAGATATCTTCGTTGCGCGCCACCGTTTTGTAAAAAAGGAATACCTCAACCGTCTTGCCGGTCTCCCGATGTACTACGCAGCGCAGTTCATGATTGCCTACTCCATTGGATTTTTCTGAACCTATCTCCCCCCATCCTGGACTTGCGCGATCAGGGCCTCCAGGTACCGCGATTTCATCTGGCGACTGGCCATCGCTTGCTTGAGAGGCGGCAACTTCAGGATGACGCCCAAGATCGCCGCCATTGCACGATGGCTCATCAGCGCCTGGTTGTCGAAAATCAGATTCTGGAGTTTCCCGCGTTCGATCGCCATGACGACGGCCCGGTGCGTGGAATTCAGCGGCGTGATCACGCGCTGCGGCCTGGAGGCAAGCTCAAGCGCACCCTCCCGACAGGCCCGGACGCACAGGCCGCAGCCGAGGCAGGTTTCCTCGTTCAAGTTGGCCTTCGCCCGCTTCGGCCGGTGCGGATCGTTCGCCGCAACGAGGCTGATCGCCTCGACGGGACAGACCAGGACACAGCGACCGCAACCGGTGCATTGCGACGCCTCGATCTCGGGCAGGAAGTTGGTCGTGTGCACGGGGTGGAGCATACCGAAACGACGGGCCGCGATCAGCGCCTCGCAACAACAGCCGCAGCAGTTACAGATGAAATTGACTCCCTGCCGGACGTTTTCACCGAACTGGACCAGGTTTTTGTCATGGGCCTGGCCCAGCAGGTCCAGCCCCTCGGCGACATCGACGGCACGCGCGAAGCCGTGCCGGATCAGCGAAGCGGCGGAATTGTTGAAGGTCATGCAGATGTCCGTCGGCGCGTCGCAGGCCCGGCCGACGTGCGCCATCTTGTGGCGACAGTAGCAGACGCCGATCCCTCGGTGGGAGGCCGTGCGGACGACCTCGCTTGCCCGTTCGTAGTCAAGGACGTACAGGGCGTTATCGGCTGTCAATGCCGGCTCGTGGACGAAGACGCGCCCAAGCTGTGTCTCGCCTTCGGTGAAGAGGGACTTGATGAAGTCCTCTTCCACGTTCATGTATTCGTAGAAAAGCTCGCTGAGAGCCTTCTGGTTGATGTCGTCCCGGAGCCGCATCAAAGAGAATTCGAAAAAGCCGGCCATCGGCGGCGGCAGCACGTACTTCGTCCCCCCCTGCTCTTCCATGTCGAGCAGAAGCGCTTTGTCGGCCAGACGTTCCAATGTTTTCCGTGCCTCTGTCAGGGAGGTTTTCCAGATCGCGGCGGCCTTGTCCGCGGTGAAGGGTTTGATCGGAAGCAGGGACACGAGGGCTGCCTCCCGCTCCGTGAAGAGGATGCCGAGGATTTTTTCGAGAAGTTCTGAAGGGGTTGCCCCCTGGGGAAAGCGGTTCAACCGCTCTATCAGTGCGGCATACCCCGACTTCAATGTGTGGTGCGCCATTCTGCAAATATCCTTTTCGCCCGTTCCCGGCAAGACGCCCGCGCATGCGGGTGCCCCATTCTAAACGATCCGGCACCGCGGCTGGTCGGCGCCCGGTTTAGTCATCACGATCTGCCAGGCCTGTATATCTCTGGCGCGGAAGGCCCCGGCGCAACAGAGAAGGTAGTATTCCCACATTCTCTTGAACGTCCGGTCAAATTTATCGGCAAATCGGGGCCATGCTTTCTGGAAACGGTCGTTCCAGGCCAGAAGGGTCTTTTCATAGTGGGGGGCCAGGTTATGGATGTCCTCAATCACAAAGAGACCCTCTACGGCCCGGCCGATCTGGGCGATAGTGGGCAGCATCCCGTTGGGGAAGATATAGCGGTTGATCCAGGACTCACAGTTGACCCGGGAACTATTGCTACCGATCGTGTGGAGCAGAAATATCCCTCTCTCCTTCAAACAGCGACAGGCGACTTTCATAAACGCCCGGTAGTTTTTCTGCCCGACATGCTCGAACATCCCGATGGATACGATCTTGTCGAAGATCCCCCTGATTCGCCGGTAATCCTCGCACAGGATTTTTACCGGCAGATTTTCACAGGACTCGCGGGCATACCGGATCTGTTCCTCGGAAATGTTGACGGCTGTGACAGTACACCCGTAATGTTCGGTAGCATAACGGGCAAAACCACCCCAGCCGCAGCCGATATCCAGGACATGATCCTCGGGCTGCAGATCAATTTTCCGGCAGATGAGGTCGAGCTTTTTCTGCTGGGCTTGAGCCAGATCATCCGTTTCCTGAAAATAGGCGCAACTGTACTGGTTATGGGGGTCCAAAAAGGAAAGGAAGAGGTCGTTATCGAGATCGTAGTGCCTGCGAGCGATGATGTCCGCCCGGGACGGCGACTGGAGATTGAAGCTGCGGGCACAGAGGTAAAACAAAATCGTCCTGAGATTCCCTTTGATTTTCTCTTCGAGGTTTCCCTTCAGGAGCCGGCAGATGCACTCATCGATGCGGGCGCAATCCCACCAGCCTTCCATATAGGATTCCCCAAGCCCGAGGCTTTTATCCTTCAGCACGCGGGCGTAAAAGCGCTCATCCCGAACCTGGATGTCCCAGGGATCGGGGCCGTTGATCTTGACGTCGGTGTCGGCAAGCAATTGCTCGATGATTTTCCTGTTCGCGTCCATATTTCACCTCCTGATATGGATCGGTACCGATTTTTGCAACCCTCCCCGTTAAGATGAATCGATAATTCGGAAAACCCGGCCATTGTCCCAACACAGCATGAAAGGCAGGCCAACGTCAGCTATTTTTCTCTTTTCCAAAATGGCCGAGGATCAATCTTGTGACATTTCCTTGTCGATGTCCGCTTCCTTTTCTACGTATTTATCATGTCTCTGTCAAGCAATGATCTCGATGCCGGGGCGACAGGTTTTCCTTGAGGTCGCGCTCCCGATCTGTTAAGCAAAATCCCGGTATTCGCGGCAGGAAGCCGCCTTGCCCGCCACGGAAAATATTATGGAGCAGAAAAACTACCCTCCGGCGTCTCTCGCCTGGCTTATCTGGGGTCTCGGCGCTGCATTTTACTTCACGAGCTTTTACCACCGCGTCGCCCCTGCCGTCATGACAGAGCCGCTGATGGCTGAATTCGGCATCGGGGCCAGGGAACTCGGCCAATTCAGCGCCTTCTACTTCTACAGCTACGTCTTCATGCAAATCCCCACAGGCATCCTGGCCGACCACTGGGGCCCCCGGAAGCTTCTGACGGCTGGATCTCTCTTTGCCGCCTGCGGCACATTCCTCTTCGCATCCGCCACTTCCATTGCTGCGGCTGACCTGGGCCGGCTGTTGATCGGCGCGGCGGCGGGCGTCGTCTTCGTCGCCCTGCTGCGCCTCTCGACGCGCTGGTTTCCGCTTAGCTTCTATGCCACGATCAGTGGAATTGTTCTGTTCGTCGGCGTGGCCGGCGCCACTTTCGCCGGCGTCCCCCTGCATTTTTTTGTCGAGAGCTTTGGCTGGCGTCCCGTCATGGTCGTGGTCGCGGCCATGCACCTCGTCATCGGAGCGGGCATCTGGTGGATCGTCCGGGACGACCCCGCCCAGAGGGGTTTTCAGAGCTATGCACCGACCGACCCGCACGCCGCCTCATCCCCGAAGGCCCTGTTGGACGGATTGGTCCGTGTGCTACGTTACCGGAACACCTGGCTCCTTTCGCTGCTCACAGGCGGACTGGCGGGGCCGATCCTGGCTTTCGCCGGTCTCTGGGGCGTCCCGTTTCTCGCCACGCACTACGGACTGTCCACCGCCGCAAGCGCCGCTGTCGCCTCGTCCATGCTGATCTTTTATGCCGTCGGGGGAGTCCTGCTGGGCTCTCTTTCGGACCGGATCGGTCTGCGCAAACCCTTTTTGGTGTTCGGTTCGGTCATTTCCCTGCTTTGCTGGCTCCCGGTTCTCTTCGTTCCGAATCTACCCCTCTGGCTTTTGATAGCGCTTGTCATTGCGATCGGTCTCGCGGGAGGGGCCGTTATCGTCAGTTTCGCCTGCGTGAGGGAATCCGTTCCCCCCACACTGGCCGGGACGGTAAGCGGAGTGTGCAATATGGGCTCGATGGGCGGGGGTATGGTCCTTCTGCCGATGATTGGCTGGGTGCTCGACCTCCACTGGCGCGGGACATTTGCAGGCAGCGTCCGGATCTATGACCTGGCCGCCTACCAGTCTGGATTCGTTCTCATCGCTGTTTTCGCGGCGCTGGCGGTCCTGGTGTCCCTCTTCACCGCCGAAACCGGCTGCCGGCAGCAGACAGCCGCCTGAGAAATCAAGAATATGGGACCGTATTCTCAGTAAAGCGGCAAAACGGATCCCTGGAAAAACAGCGCAAAGGCGCCGATCCCGGCCAGAAAGCACGCCCCGGCCAGATATTTGTTCATGACTCTGAAATTGGTGGCAAAGAGGATCAACAGGCAAAGCCCGAAGGCCAGACAGAAGGGACAGAACGTCTCGTGGACCACCTGAAACCGGGACAGAATTACCTCCCCGCCCATGGCACCCGCGAGCATCATGGTCCGCAGATGGCCCACGGAAGTCTTGTGGGATGCAACCGCCGGGATGTTCAGAACCAGAAGCACGGCCATGAAGAGAATACCGATGATTTTCAGATCGACGCCCAGAAAAGATCCTGAAATATACGCGCAGACAGTGTCGCAGATCTTGTAGAAGATTATCACGGCCATGCCGACAAAAGGCAAAATGATGTTCAGGATTCTAATCATCTTCTCGTTCATGGAAAAAGCTCCGCGCAGCAATGGATATGTTGGGGTTTACAGCAGCCGTTTCAGGGCAGCGATAATATTCGGCCCCCCGACAAATTGCTCCTTCTCGCCCCCTTTCACAATTATGCAGGTCGGCGTCGCATTGACCTTGTCTTCCTTGATCAGGGTGTTGTAGCGGTCGAAGACGGGTTTGGTCTCGAAGACTTTGTAAGGAATCCCTTTGCTTTTGAAGAGTTTCTCGATGTGCTTTTCCGTCGTCATCTCCCTGTCAGCCGTCGCAGCGATCAGGACATTCCGGACGTGAAAAGCAATGGCCGGCTCGTTTTTCACCTTCAGGGCATAGAGGAAATACTTCGCGTACAGGGGAGTCAAACGATGATAGGGTACATCGATGAAGGTCAGCGTAATGGCATTTCGTTTCAGTAGCTCCTGCAGAATGGGCTCCACAAGCGGTTCCGTGGCCCGGCAGGGTGGGCAGAAATAGTCGGTATAAATAAACACATGAATGGGACCCTTGCCGTACTGCGGAAAGGGTATCTCCTGCCCCTGGGCGTAAAGGCCGGTCGCCGACAGGATCAAAAGCATGATGGTCATGCAGAAGGTCCGGATCGATGATTTCTTACGCGTCATGTTCAATCCTCCTTTGCATGGTTTCTTATGCTTTTTGTCGTCGCCAGTCAAGTGCAACGACTTCGTCAAAAGCCCCGCTGTCGAGTTGCATCGGCGCAAGATAGCGCAGGCTAAGACCCTCCCTGCGACTACCCGGTTGCGATGCATGCAAAAGCATGCCTCATTCCCCGGCAAAAGGGATTGTGCACCTCTATGATTTACCCTTTCAGCTTGCTGTACAATTCCTGGAGCTTTGTGCGATAAATGTTCCGGATGTTTGCCTCTTCCTCTCCGATGGGTTTCACGGGGATCAGATCCATGACTTCGGCGGGTGACAATCCCGAGTCCGTCATGGTCTTGAGCGTTCCCCTCAACATCTTCGCCAGGCTTTCTTTTGCATCTTTCGGGCTCATCCCGAATGTCTTTGCCAGTTCCTCCAATTCATAAAACTGAAACCAGAAATAGGTCGGCCCCATAGCGGTGATCACGGCATAGGCCTCCAATTTTTCTTCCGCCACTTCCGGGCAGTCGCCCAGGATATTGAACCATTTGCGCAGCTTTTTCTTTTCGTCCTTTGACCATGCGGCGGAGAATGCCAGCGGATTGAAACCTTTATTCACGACCGAAGGCGCATTGGGAATTATCCGGACGATGCGGGAAAAGCCGTCAAGTCCGCCGGAAATCTGGGAGATGGATACTTTCGGGGCCAGGGAAACGACAACCGCATCCCGGCGGAGAATTGATTTCATTTCGCCGAGAATTCCCATGATCGCCGGGGGAGGGAGGGCCAGGAAGACGATATCGGCGGCAGCGGGTTTCTTTGGATCCCACCCTGCCGCTTCAATTTTCGGGAATCGCTGCTTGAGGTCATTCAGAACATCGGCATTGGCGTCGCTGACGATCACCTTGCCGAGCCATCTCCTTTTCCGGTCGAAACCACCCAGGATGATCCTGGCGACCCTTCCGCCTCCGATAAAACCGATGGATTTGAACATGCGTATAAGCCTCCTTCCTTCATGTATCTGTTTTGTCTCATTTTAATATCCCCAGAAAGGATTGCCGATAAAGTAGATTCCCAAAACAGCGATGAGTGCCCCGGCGCCTTTGCGGAACCACATACCCGCTCCTTGCCAGGCCTGATTCTCGATCAGTTTTCTAATCATGGCCGTGGAACTGCCCGCAATGACGATGGGGAGGCAGTGACCGAAGGCAAACAGCGTGATGAAAAGAACGCCGACTGTCACCTGCTGCTGAACAGTAATGATGGCCAGGATGGGCGCGATGAAGCCGAACGTACAGGAGCCGGATAAAACGCCATAGGCCAGACCCAGGGCAAAAGCGCCCCGGAGCCCCCGCAGGTTGAGGCGATAGAGAAGACTGCCGGACGCGGAGCATGCTTCGACCCCCATCATACCCAACGCGACCCAGAGAAGGATCAGGCCCACAATAATCTGCCAGTAATTCCCCACGTCGCCGAGCATTCGGCCCAGGACGGCGCAGACGATGCCGATCAGAGCAATGGTGATAAACAGGCCCACAGAGAAGGCAGAGGCGTAATACGCCGCCTGCCGGGGCTTCAGCGCCGCTTCCTGTCCTCCCACATAGGCGACGATCAGGGGAATGGAGGCCAGATGGCAGGGGCTGAGCATGACACTCACCATGCCCCATAAAAAACACCCGATGGCCGCCAATGCGGTAGCGCCCTCCATCCATTGGTTGATCGTCAGAAAGAATGATTCCAGCACAACATGTCCCCTCTACTGAACGCCCATCGACTTGAGCCGGGCGACGATGGCCTCCTCGCTCATAAAACCGATGTGGCGTGTAATTTCCTTGCCTGCCTTGTCAAAAAAGATCTGCGTCGGGATGGCTCGAATGCCGAAATAATGCGCAGGCTTCGTGTTTTCCCATACGTCCAGAAAAATAATGGCCGCCTTGCCCGCATACCGCTTTTCCAGGCGTTCCAGAATCGGCGCCATCATCTTGCAGGGGATGCAGCGCTTGGCGCCCAGATCGACCATGGTCACCATACCCTGCACGGGAATATTTTTCAGCTCTGCAGAAGCCGCCGGCGAGATTACGCTGCCAAGGAGAAGAATGGAAAGGGTCAATACGATTATTTCTGTAACAAAATTTACACGCATAGACAACGCCTTAAAAACCGCAAAACAAGATATCGACAATCCATTTTTGCTCCTCGCCGAGGAGTTCTACACCGCTCAAGTACCGCCGAAAATGGGGACGCCGCCGCGCAGGGAGACATCCCCGGCAAAACCCACCGTGACCTTTTCGCCTTCCACAATCACGGGCACCTGCCGCTTGCCTCCCGTCAGGGCAAGCATTTCCTTCAGCTTCTCGGAATCTTCTTCCACGTTCACGTAAATGGCGCGATCCCCGTAGGCTGCCCGAGCCTGGTTGCAGAACGGGCATGTGTCCGTTCCAAAGATGATGATTTTGTCTTCCATAAATTCCTCCTGCCTGTTGCAAATCAGGCTTCCGCCGTGAAGAATTTTCTTTTGAACTTCAACGCGACATTGACCAGGCTGATCAACACGGGAACCTCGACGAGTGGGCCGATCACCGCCGCGAACGCCGCCCCGTGGTTGATCCCGAAGACGCCGACGGCCACCGCAATGGCCAGTTCAAAATTGTTGCTGGCTGCGGTGAAGGAAAGCGTAGCTGACTTGCCATAATCGGCCCCCGCCTTCGCGCTCATCCAGAAGCTCACGAGAAACATGACGATGAAGTAGATCAGCAGCGGAACGGCAATCAGCAGGACATCGCCGGGCTTTTCAATGATCTTCCGGCCCTGCATCGAAAACATGACCACAATCGTGAAGAGGAGCGACGCCAGCGTGATCGGAGAGATTCTGGGGATGAAGATTGTATGATACCACTCCTTCCCGCGCAGCTTGACGAGGACAAAACGGGTGATCATGCCGGCCAGAAACGGGATTCCCAGATAGATGAAGACACTCTCGGCGATCTGGCCAATCGTGATCTGCACGACGGCGCCTGAAAGCCCCAGCAACGGCGGCAGGATGGTGATGAAAAGCCAAGCGTAAACGCTGTAGAACAAGACCTGGAAGATCGAGTTGAATGCGACCAATCCAGCGCAGTATTCGGTATCGCCCTGGGCCAAATCGTTCCAGACGATGACCATCGCGATACAGCGGGCTAGCCCGATCATGATCAGGCCGATCATGAACTCCGGCTGGTTGTGCAGAAACAGGACGGCCAGGACGAACATCAGGATCGGCCCGATGATCCAGTTCTGGACAAGGCTCAGCCCCAGCACCTTGAAATCGCGGAAGGCATCGCCGAGTTCCTCGTACTTCACCTTAGCCAGGGGCGGATACATCATCAGGATCAGCCCCGCGGCGATCGGAATGCTGGTCTGTGTTCCTTCCGGCCGGAGGGAACCGATCCAGTCCCCGACGCCCGGTGCAAAATATCCCAGCAGGACACCCGCCCCCATCGCCAGGAAGATCCACAACGTCAAAAAACGATCCAGAAACGACAATTTCTTGATGACACCGTCCGGCATCTCTCCATCCTCCCTATTTCCCGATCCAGGTTCTGACGTCCTCTTTTTTGGGAATCTTGCCCACGGACTTGACTTCCCCGTCGATGACCACCGCCGGCGTGCCGAAGACGCCGTAAGCGGCGATCTTTTTGAAATCCGTCACGTGCTCGATCTCGGCGACGGCGCCGGCTTCGGCAACAGCCTCCCTGACGATTTTTTCAACCTGATGGCATTTCATGCATCCGGGGCCTAAAATCTTGATTTCCATAGGTTTACTCCTTTTTATCGAATGATCCTGCCAATCCTGATCTGCATCACGTTGTCTTCCGGCATCTTCGACCCTCCTCAGCCCACCAGCCAGCCATAGCCCATCCCGACGGCGGTGGAAAGAATCATGACGATGATGCAGTAGGTCAGCGTTTTCTTGACACCCATGATCCCGGCCAGGGTGATCATGCTCGGCAACGAAAGAGCAGGTCCTGCGAGCAGCAACGCCAGGGCGGGACCCTGCCCCATGCCGGAACCGATGAGTCCCTGGAGAATGGGAACTTCCGTGAGGGTGGCGAAATACATCAAAGCGCCGGCAAGCGATGCAAACAGGTTTGCCCAGAGGGAATTCCCGCCGACAAGGGCGGCGATAAAACGCTCGGGGATCAGCGCTTCATGCCCTGGTCTTCCCAGCAGAAATCCCGCCACAAGGACGCCAATCAGAAGCAGGGGAAATATCTGCATCATGAACCCCCAGGTGGCATGAACCCAGTTGACGAGTTCTTCCTTCGTAAACCAGGTCTTCAGCATGACGGCCAGGGCGATCAGGAGGCCGACGGTGATATACCACTTGATGCTGAAGATCAACGCCCAGAGGCCGCCTTCCCCCGGCGCCGGTTTCGCCCAGGCGGCAAAGACCAAGATCAGGACCATCGTTGCCATATAAAGGGAATCTTGCCATAGTGTCCGCGATTTGTCGTCTTCGTCGGGCATATAAATGGCGCCGGCCGTCCGGTTCTCATCATCCTTCCGGTAAATCCAGGCCATCGCCAAACCGGCGATAACCGAGAAGACTACGGCGCCGACGGCGCGGGCAAGACCCAGCTTCCAACCCAGAACCTTTGCCGTGAGAACAATCGCCAGAACATTGACGGCCGGACCGGAGAAGAGAAAGGCCGTGGCCGGGCCGATGCCTGCCCCGCGCATATAGATGCCCGCAAACAGAGGCAGGACCGTGCAGGAACAGACGGCCAGAACCGTACCCGAGATGGAGGCCACGGAATAGGAAAGGATCTTTTTTGCCTGAGCACCGAAATACTTCAGGATCGAAGCCTGAGAGACGAAAACGGCAATCGCGCCCGCGATAAAAAACGCCGGAACCAGGCACGTCAGGACATGCTGACGGGCGTATTCCTGAAGCATCATGAAGGCTTCGAAACCCGATTGCCGGATCACGGGATGATCCCAGGGAACATAATAGGCAGCAAGAAACGCCGCCGCCAGAATGAGAAATTTTATCCATTCCTTCACGGATTCGACTCCACTACATTTATGTATAGAAATATAGTTATTTCCTTATTCCTGTTTGCAGATGTCCTCGCGGCGAATTGAATCCAGGTTTTCGAGCAACGACCGGACTTCGGCGTCTTCGGACAGCCAGTGCCTGAGTTGCCCCAGAAGGCATGCCGCGTAAGGGCTGCGGCCGCCGTCGGAGATCGTGTAGTTGACCCACAGGCCGTCCTTTTCCCGACAAACCAGACCGGCCTCCTCCAGGATTTTCAAATGTTTGGAAACGGTCGGCTGGGCCAGCCGCAATGCTGCGTGAAGCTCGCAGACGCACATTACCCGCGCCTGAAGCATCTTCAGCAGCTTCAAACGGTTCGGATCGGACAACGCCTTCATGACGCGGACAAATTCATCCATGACGCAACCTCCATATATAGCTGTTTTAGAATATACTGATATATTTCTGCCTGTCAAGGGGGAAAATTATCTGAAAAGAAAGGCATTTTTCGAGAAGAAGCAAAAGGGACAGCCGCCGTATTTATCCTTTTGAGAGCAGCGCCGCCGCCTCGGCCATGGCATCCGGTTCCCGAAGCTTTGCCAGCATCTGCGGGGATTCCTGGAAATTTTCCAGGGCGTTGAAGAACCGGTCCAGGACATCGCCGCTGTAGGTCGGGATCAGAAAAAGATGGGTATGGGGGATTCTTCGGCCCCGGGCGTAAAGAAATACGAAGTCCGGATTGAGTTTATCCATCATGCGTCCGGCGACATCCTTGGCAAGCTTGAAGAGGCTGACGTTTTCTTCATCCGTAAGTTCATGCCACCACGGAACGTGACGTTTTGAGATGACCAGACAGTGCCCCTTCGTATAGGGATGAATATCCAGGATGCACATGGACAGGCCGTCTTCCGCGATGACGTGAACCGGCGCCTTCCCCGCTGCGATATCGCAGAACACACACTTCTTTTCCGCTGTTTCTGTCATGATGATTTCTCCCCATTTGATGTTAAAGGTCAACACCCTATTGCAAAGCCGACAGGAGATGCAGCGCCTGAACGGCAAAAAAGGCATCCTCGAGGGTGGCGATGCCGCCGTGGATCACCCTTGAAAACCCACCCATTTTATTCTGGTAGTACCTATTGAAGTCGATGCATGGGTCAGGGTACTATGGAGATTTACATCCCGTAGAATTGGCCGGGCGTTATTCAATATAATTCATCCGGTTGATTAGTGGTCCTGATCATTGATTACGAACGGAAATGCGCGCATGCTGACAGACAATTTTTCTGACCCTGGGAGCATTTGTAGCTGTACTACACAACCAGCCAACCTTGATAAATATGCAGGATTTCGACCCGTAATCAATGTGGTAGCTGCGGGTCGATGTCATGGTCGAGACGACGTGTCGGCAACGAGCGCTTTGAGCCTTTCGTGGAAGAACGCTTCTGCATCAATAGTAGTCCCGTCAGGAAGCCGCATCCGGTATGCCTCGCCTGATACGGACGATTTCGAACCGCACAACCTGATGAAGTCTTCCACCGTCTCTACCCGGTCCCCTGCCATCTTGAGCTTTAGGCGCAAATGGTCCGCCGCCTTCTTGGCATCATATTCGCTCCCGTTTCTGAGAAACGTCACTCCCTGCGAGGCTTCTACCGACCCTATCAGATACCGGATTTTGGCTATCTCGCTGGATTCCTGAGCGTATGTATACCCGCCCATGAGAGACAAGAGCACCAGGAGCCATAGCGGATTTTTTTTCATAGCACCCTTATCGATTCGCGCCTGCCTTCTGAAGGCTTACCAAGCCGTACATATAGTCAAAGCCCGTAGCCAGGCTGACTGACTGACCCGGCGGCGGCGCAATGAACACATCGGGTTTTAGATCGCGCTCCAACAATGTCGCTTTCAGTTCGTTCAGGGCATCGTCAAATCCGTCAGCCCCCAATTGAAATACCTGAAAATGTGCGGCAATGCTGATTCCGGCACGCAAATCCAGGTGCGCCTGGACGGCCTCCGACGGTCCCATGTGGATTTCAGGATAATGCCTGTGAGGTGGTTCATTGGATTGCCGCGATCTGAAAGGCGAGATCGGAAGGAGGGCCACCCTTATCGGTGAGAATCGCTGCGAGATCTCCCTAAAATGGGGACCATATCCCGTATCTCCGGAATAGAAAACGTTTCCGGACGGCCCGGATATGACAAACCCTCCCCAGAGGGTTTTGTTCCGGTCCCATGGGGTCCGGGAAGAAAAGTGCTGCGCGGGGACCAATGTTACCGTTACATCTTCCGAGAGGCGGATCGACTGCCACCAGTCGAGCTCATCCACGGCGGGAATGCCTGTGCCGTTGATCAAATCTCGGTTGCCGAGCGTTGTTATGGAGCGCTGAACTCCCTTCATTGCGAGACGCTTCAGCGTGCGAAGGTCCAGATGGTCATAGTGATTGTGGGACACAAGGATCGCATCGATGGGTGGCAGGTCTTCAAAACGGATGCCGGGATCCCGGTAACGCTTCGGACCGGCCCATGACACCGGACTGCAGCGGTCCGACCAAATGGGATCTGTCAGGATATTGAGCCCGTCCAGTTGAATGAGAAACGTTGCATGCCCGACAGAGGTTACGAAGAGTGACCCTTTCGGAACATGGGCGGCGGGAGGTTCTCCCGGCTTACCATCCGTTATTTGCGGCCATGTTGGCCAATCGTTCCCAAGAATCCACCGCCAAATCCACCCGGAGCTGCCGCGTTTCGGCTCCTCACCTGGAGGCAAAGGCGGAGGCATTTGGCTCCCCGGATTGAAAAACAGGTTACCGTCAAAATGGTCTGTAATCCGCTCTCTGTCTTCGGCGCACTGACCCGGATCGGCTCCGTGCATGCGAAGCACCAGAAAACTTATCAGTGCCAGACAAAAGAGCAGCACTATGATTTTTTTATTTGAGGGGTCGATCCTCCCCGGGCTATGACTCGACAAGGTAAATGCTCCCGCAACAGGAAATGTCCCAACCGCTCTTCAGGGGGAGTCATATGAGGAAATAGATACCGTGTCAACGATTTTTCGGAAGGCCCTTATCCGGTGGATACAGCATTTGCCGCTTCCTGTCATCCACGACCACCCATCTTGGTGGACCTCACGTGACTTCGAATAGCATCAATTAAGCTCCCTTGAGATGTGAAAGATAGTCCCGCCTGCTCTTTGGTATCCATTTAATGTCATTCCCGTTTATACTCATCACTTCACCCCTTCATGGCTTTTTAGATACTTATCAAGCTTATAAATATGGGATAAGTCAACATCCGCACTGCCTTTGCCGCCGGTTTCAAACGGATTATCCATATCTTTGATCAGCGATAAAATCCCTATGATAAGAAAAGTTACTGTAAAAATAATGAACATCCCTATCAAATAAGGGTCAACGATGGCGAATAACAGTATAAGCATAACCAATAAAACCGCTGTTTGCGATAAAGCATAGGCAGAGGGAAGAAAATTAGTTTCTTCTATCGTGTCGATCCTGTTCGAGATTTTTTCTATGTTGCTAAGTTCATTGCGCATTTTAATTACATATGCCGGCGCCACATTATTTGCGGCCATTTCCCTTATTTCTTTGTCTATATTATCAATTATTTCAACTATTTCCGACTGCTTCCATTTATTCGATTCGAACTGGTTTATTATGACACGAATTAAACTGTTTACGTGCATGAGCACACTGTCGGTTTCCTTTTTTGCCGTAAATTCCAACAGTTCAAAATCCTTGTGAAGCGCCTTTATGGATGCCGCCAATTCTCCTGGAATTTTCTCACTTTCCTTATAATCAGCCATTACTCCGGTTAATAAAATCGCCATAGTAAAGATAACGCCGCTTATTAATGCTGAAATAAGGGAATCGATCTGAATAAATTCAAGATTTAAGGCGTGCAGGCCGAATTTTACACCTGCCAGAACCGCTGCCACAGCCATTGCTTTGATTACTATCATCCATTTGTTCACGTATTTTCTCCTGTTTTTAGTTTTCATTTCTCGCCTTTCGCACCCGTATGGCTTCAAACGCAACGATCAAATCATGAGCTTTGTATTTTCTTCCTTTTTTGTTTTGGCAGGAGGCATCCCTCAATACACTTGTCAACACAGTCACTGTCGCAGGGTTCTATATGTATGGTCACAGTCGCTCCCGAAAATTGCGCCCTGATCTTTTGTTTTAATACTTTTGTGATATCATGGGAATCCATGACAGACATATGGGGGTCCACTTTCAAGTGGAACTCGACAAAACGGAAGTGTCCCGCCTTGCGCGTCCTTAGATCGTGAAAGCCTCGAACAACTGAATTTTGTTCGAGAATACATTGGCGAATCCATTCCACTTCCATTTCAGGAAGATGAACATCCAGCAGGTCCTTTGCCGACTGGACGGTCAAGTCATAGGCCGCCTTGATAATCAGGAGGGCAACACCTATCGCGGCAACTGGGTCAAGCCATGAGAAATCCTTGCCGGGGAAAATCCATTGGCCCATCAAGATCGCAGCTAGAGAGACCATCACGCCGATAGAGGTGTACACATCCGTTCGCAGATGCCAGGCATCGGCCTGCAGGGCAATCGAATCCGTTTCCCTTCCGATTTTAAACAGCATTTCCGAAACAACGATATTGACGACTGCTGAAATCAGCATGACGCCGACACCCCAACCGATCGCCTCCATCGGCTCCGGATGCATGAACTTTTTCGCTGCTTCGTAAATGATCCAGATTGCCGCAACAAAAATCAGCAGGGCCTCGATCGTTCCGGAGATGTTCTCGATCTTGCCATGTCCAAAGGGGTGCTCGCTGTCGGCCGGGATACTGGATGTCTTTACCGAGAATAATGCGATGATGGCCGCCAGCAGGTCAACCGCGGAGTGAATCGCCTCCGAGATGATGGAGACAGACCCGATCATCAGGCCCACAATCAACTTCATGACCACGAGCGTCGTGTTGGAGGCTACGGAAAGGATGGCGACCCTTACTTTACGGCGTTGAGTGTCCATAATTCTTCGCTTTTCTTTCTTTAATCGAATTAATCGCGCGAAACCCGCATTTCTTTTTATGATGGTCGCCGTTTCGAACAAAAATCAATCTTTACACCCTGACGTTCTGCTATCGTCAATGGGATATTACTAATGGGGAAATTCATGGTTATTTCTTCTAATGGGTTAAATCGTTCGTCGATATTTATGTTGTACGAACACCCGCAAAATCAATCGATCTGACTTCGGTGTCTGTCATTGTGATAAAATTTCGGCGGCTTGCTGAATTAAGACCTGAACGGAGGAGCTTTATTGGGATAAGTGACTGCTACTTGAGAATCGATGAAGACGGTTCGTTTGTCAAATAAAATGCCGGATAAAGACAGTAAGATTGTAATCAACAAAAGATGAAAACTGGTGGCTATAGGGGCGGAATCGACCTTGATTTTACTGAAGGTTCCGGAGAGGGATGTTTTGACCTTACAGATGGAGCAGGTGGACAGCGAAAAAGAGTTGTCATGGTGATGCAACGAGATGGCCATAACGGCCAGGAAAAAACCGAGCAGTGAAAGAAAAACAATTTTTTTGATCAGGGGATAATGCATTGTTTAATGGCGCCTTGTCGTCTTTCTGAATCGCGTCGCCCCTATCATTATTCCGAAAGGTTTGTCAAGGATATTAACCGGGGGCAATAATCAAAGTTGCCCTATTTCTAATAAGCGTCAATCCAAAATTGAACCAGCTGCTCGAACATGACCTCACTTGTCCGCTTTCTCAACTTTGGATTAACGCTTATTAGAAAACTGCCAAACAAACGCTTCCCCCCAAATTCTTGAATACAATTGAACCGGATGAACCTAAATATCCCTTGACAATCCCCCCACCGCCTGTTTACACACCATATCCAAAAAGGGGAGTAGCTATCAGCCGGAGACAAGGCTGACCCCGTGTACGCCAGCACGGCTGTCCGGCCCGGACAGGGGCCGATCATCATCGCAGGCAAGACCTTTAT
>CAVWGC010000002.1:0-18779 GCA_963754515.1 uncultured delta proteobacterium
CTTTGAACTTCTGGATATCACCTCCCATCTCGACGAGAAAGTTTGTCGCTGTTTTTTCACCAATCCCCCGCAAAGAAGTCATGATGTCAATGTCATTTCCCATGTCAGAGCGGCACAACTCAATCATCAAGGCTGTCAGTTCTTTCAGATGGCCCTCCAGATGAATCAAAACATCGGCCTTCTGTTTGAGGATCAGTTCCCTTGAAGGACTCGTCGTTCCGATTGAAGAGCGGGCCGCCTGGATAATGGCTTGTGTGGTCTTTGCAGCGTTTCTTCCCATGGAGTGATCCATCAGAAGTTGGTTTATCTCTGCCGGGTCTGCCTGGACGATGGCATGGGCAGACGGAAAACGGCTCACAAGCTTCAGAATGGACTTTGTGAAAACGCCCGTCAGTTTTTCCAGCTCCGGAAACGTAATCGTCAAGAGACGCTTCATATCGCATTTCAGAGCCGTCATCTGGCTGAGCAGACTCTCCCGCTGACGAGACAAATCCCGAAGGTCGGAGACGTGAGGGGAGATGCTTGTCTGTGCCAGTGTATCCCTGTGCATCAATAGAAACTGCGCGATGACAAGAGCATCCTTTTTGTCTGTCTTGGTCTTCCGCAACTGCATCTTTACGAAGTTGGAAATGAGCAGAGGATTGATGATAACCGCCGTATATCCCCCTGCAAGAAGGAACGAAAACAGATTCATGTGATAGCAGGCGGTCGACTCCATGCCGATCAGAAGACTCTCCTGGGGCATAGATAACGCTTCCAGGTGGCTCACCAATTTTTCAAATCCCGCTCTGTCCATGGGACAGGAAAGATAGAAATGTTTCTCTCCTGTGATGTCTATGCAATAGGCATCAAACTTGTCCTTTGAAATGTCTACACCCAGAAACCCGCTAAAAGATGTCTTGCTCATTTTTCACACCTCCTGTCATGAGATGGGAAAAGCAGAGAACCAGGGCCTTCCGAACCAATCCTCCATCGTAACAAGGATTCAAAAATCCAATCAACTTATCATGGTTTAGGAAGGCATGGGACACACTGTAGTAAGGATTCGAAAACCCAGGAAGTAGTAAGTCCTCCCGCCTTTCCATGGTTCATTCTTAAATTTACAATACCACAGTAAATTCTCTTATACATGAACTCATGGTAGGAGGAAGTTCTAAATACCGCATCCCGCAGAAAAAATCACGCGCAAAAATCTGCACATTTCGATTGGTTATCATTGATCCGGACAGACCATCCAACCGCTCGACTTGTATTTGCTATACGTACTATAATCTGATTTTCTTATTGATGTTAATGTGTTGTCTTCTGTTTAAGAATTTATATCTTTATCTTTCTGTCAGATAGATCTCATAAACCCCGGCCAAACAAGACCTTTCTCGTCAACATACAGAAGCTCCTGCTCGCGAAGTCCGCTTAAGTCCCGCTGTTTGGTCTTGTCACCCAGTTTGGCATAGAGCGCCTCATGCCAGGGCGCACGACGCAGTTCGTCTATCTGGAATGGCTTGCCGCGCTCCATTACCTGGGTCAGAATGGCGTATTGGCGCAGATTGATCTCTTTTATGTCTCGTAAATGCTTGATGCGCGTTTCAAACAACAGTGATCTGACCATGGCGTTCACCCGGTCATGGAGGCGATTGATGCCGGCCAGCATCCCATTCAGGTAAAACAAGGTAAAAGGGGTGTTGGGATATACCGTACCTGCCCGGGCCGATTGTATTTGTGGGGAATGCCTTCGGTAACGGCGGCATGTATCTGTTTGATAAAATCGACGGACAGGCGCCAGTGAGGGTCTTGCACTGATTTCTGCGCGATGTCATAGGCCGTCTTGATGTTGACGGCGCACCGCTGTTCTTCGGCCTGCACCCGCGCCGGATCGAGATAGAGAGCATCTTTCGTTTCTTCTTCAGTCAGCGTGCCCCCTTCGATGCGGTTGGTACTGAAGATGCTGCTGACCAGAACTTCCTGCTGACCAGAACTTCCTGCTCCAGGCGATTAGCCACCTGGGAAAGAGGGGAACTCAAGAACCGCTCCTGTGCATCGGCAACACGCTGCAGAAGCATGGCAGCCTCACGGTCATCCACGCCGACCTGAAAGGTGAATGGACCGAAGCGTGAGGTTTCCACGCGTTTCATGAGATCACCGGATAGTACTTTGTCTCCCGTAATGTCCATCAGAATGTCCAGCTAAAATATTTAGTAACAATCCATAAATACAGTATAATTCGAATTAATCAAGCAGAATATGTCCTAAAATATGTCCGCTGTCATCTGCTGCCTTGAAGGGTATCGCAACAACCTCCGCATCAGCGGTTATTCGCTCCCCTTCCGCTAATTATTCGATATTCTTGATGCCGGCCATGATTTTCGCGTCTTCTTTGAACTTCTCGATTCTTTCCATGAGCGCCTGTTGAATGAGTATTTTCTGCGCCTGGGGGGAGCCCGCGCCGTGCGTCGATTCGATGGGAACAACCGATCCCTGGCCGCAGAGATACTCGATCAGGCGCAGCATGCGAATCCGGTTCTCCGTTGGAATCTCGTCCTTTCCCCTGAAATATTTATTCAGCATTTTCCCGATCTTTTCGTGTTTCAGGTCGGCGACGGCCGGCGGGGTGCAAACAAGCCCCCCGGCGATGTCGGCGGCCATGTAAGTGCCCTCCCAGATCGCGTTGACGCCCTGGAGTTTTGCGATATTGATATACAGCGGATCGGGCATAAAGACGCCGGAGGCGGTCTTTGCTCCGGTGTAGATGGACGCGAGGGCGCATCCGAAAGACATCTCACTCTGGAAATAGAAATCGGATAATTTCTCGCGAATGTGACGGGCATTGCTGATGCCGTTATAGTCCGCCGCGACGGCGGCGGCGCCGATGAGCAGATCCCGGTGCCCGGCCTTACAGCTTGAGGTGTTCAATCGCTGGAGGTTGGCAAAACGACTGACCAGGCTTCCCGCATAGGCGTATTCGCCGCACATGAATACGCGCTCCCGGGGAACAAAAACGTCGTCGAAGATGACATGAGTGGAGCCGTGGACGCCGTATCTGGCGTTGCCGTAGTCCATTTCCTCCCCGACGAGTCGTCTCATGTTTGGCGCGGGCGCCTCTGCGACGTGCAGCACGCCGCGCGCATCGCTGGGTACGGCAAAGCTGACGGCATAGTTTTCTTCCTCGGCCTTAAGCGCCGTGCAGGGAAGAACCACGATCTCGTCGGCGATGGCTGCTCCGGAAATGCTGGCTTTGGCGCCCCTCACGACGATGCCGTCCGGTCTTTTTTCGACGATATGCAGATAGAGGTCGGGATCGGCCTGCTCATGGGGACTGAGGCTGCGGTCTCCCTTGACGTCCATCATGGCGCCCGAGACGGCCAGGTCATTTTCCTGAACATGCCGGATGAACGCGAGCAGACGATTGTGGTAATCCGTGCCGAGTTGCCGATCCATATCGTAAGTGGTCGCGAACAGAGAATTCAGCGCGCCGGTGCCGACACAGCGGGCGCCGATGCAGGCGCCGTGCTTGTGGACCAGGAAGCGTGAAAGCCTGAACCGGCTTCTGAGGTCTTCCTGTGTCTGGTGGATGTGAAGAAAACGGTTGACCTTGCCGTCGATGAACGGGGAGTGGGTCGTGAAAAATCCTTCATTCCCGTCATTCTCAGAGAGCTCATAGACCAACCCGATTGCTTCCATGGCCGGTCTGAAACAGGGATGCTCCCATAAATCTGGCACCTGCTTTCCATAGGCGTATAGCTCCGGCTGGAGCCCTTTGATGCTGTCGATGTAACTTTGTTTCGATCTCAACGCCATGACAACCTCCTTCTGGGTTAATGTGTCATTGTTGCTTTACGATAGACAACCGGAGTGGTTCTGAGGTCATGAAGTGGCAGAAACCGGAGCGGGCGCCACGAACCGCAGCCAGCAGTAGCCGAGCACCCCGGCGACTACCGATGCAACCAGGATCATCGCCTTCGCCTCGTTTGTAACGCCGGCGATGCGGAACGCGAGGTTCGCCATGAAGAGCGACATTGTAAAGCCGACGCCGCCGAGCATCCCGGCGCCCACTACATGGCGCCACGTCACGCCCCGGGGCAGGTCCGCGAGACCGGCCCGCACGGCGATCCACGAGGCGAGCGCGATGCCGAGCGGCTTGCCCGCCACAAGGCCGAAGAAAACGCCCAGCCCTACTTCGTGTATGGCCAGATCGCCGCTGCCCACGAGCCGGATGTTGGCGTTGGCGAGCGCAAACAGCGGCAGCACGAGAAAAGCCGTCACCGGGTGCAGCACGAACTCGAGGCGCTGCAGCGGGGCGGTCGAATGGATTGCCGCATCGCGAATCTCGAGCGCCTTGATCTGTTGTCGGTTGTCTTGGAGGGTATGCGCGCCGGGCACATCCATTTGATCGATCTCTTCGATCTTGCTGCGGCAAATGTTGGTGAACGCTGTCGGCGTCAGCCTTGCTTTTGCGGGGATGGTGAAGGCCGCGATCACGCCCGCGCTGGTCGCGTGGACCCCGGAATTCAGCACGCAGAACCACAGAACGCTTGCAACGCCCAGATACCAGATAGGCTCGTCCACGCCCGACCGGTTCATGAGCACGAGAAACGCAAGCGGGACCAGGGCTGCAAGCAGCCAGTGAACGTGGATTTGCGCGGTATAGAAGATCGCGATGACGAGAACCGCGCCGATGTCATCGACGATGGCAAGCGCCGCCAGAAACACCTTCAGCCCGTGCGGCGCGCGCGAACCGAGGAGCGCGAGTATGCCAAGGGCGAATGCGATGTCTGTCGCCATCGGCACGCCCCAGCCGTCCGCGCCCGGACCGCCCAGGTTGAACGCGAGGTAAACGGCTGCCGGCGCCATCATCCCGCCGAACGCTGCAATCACCGGCAGCGCTGCGCCGCGCAAAGTGGAGAGTTCGCCTACGATGAACTCGCGCTTGATCTCAAGGCCCACAACAAAGAAGAACAACGCCATGAGCGCGTCGTCCACCCAGTGCTTGAGCGACTGGTCAAACTGGAAAATACCCGCGAAGACACCGGCATGGGCGTTCCAGAACTTCTCGTAGGCGGGGTCAAACGCTGAATTTGCGATGCCCAGTGCGGCGATCGTCGCCGCGAGCAGCACAATCGCTCCCGACGTCTCCCGGTGCATGAACGCCGAGAAATTCTCGGTGACGCGGCCGATGATGCCGGCCTTTCGCGCCGCATTTCCGGGTTCAGTGCTCACGAAGTCGCCCTTTGGAGTGTATGGATGATCTCATCGAGCAAACGGCCGATCTGATTCTGATCGGACAGGCAGTAGTCGGCTTCGCTCGGCGAACCGTTTCCCACCCGAATTCCGAGGACACGATCACTTTTCAAACGGAACACATCCTCATCCGTGACGTCGTCACCGATGAATACTGCTTGCTTAAATCCTGCGTGCCGCATGAGCTGCAGGAGTGCCTCTCCCTTGTTGAGGGATCCGGGCGGCACGATGCTTACGACGCACTTGCCGGATATCTGCTTGGGAAGAGGCGCCAGCAGCGGGATTGCGCGCAGGATTTCCGCATACGCCGCTTCACGGTCCGGGGCTTTCCGATAATGAACAGACAGCGAGCGACCCTTGTTTTCAATGACGACGCCGCTTCCGGGGGTATGAGGGAGCAATGCCCGTAACTGGTCTTCCCAGTCCTGACAGAGGCGGGCGAATTTCCACTCCCGCCCTTCCCAGCCCGGAAGACCCTCCGCGCCATGGTTGCCCACGATGAAACGTGGTTCGAAACCGAGGTGCGCGCGGGCGTCGTCGCAAGCGCGGCCGGTCAGGACGGCGACCGTCGCCAGAAAGCACAGGCGTATCAATTTTTCGCGAATTTCGCCGGGAATCATGATCTTGGCTGGATCGTCTATGATCGGCGCGAGCGTTCCGTCCAGGTCAAAAGTGAAAAGCGTCTCACGTCCGACGGCGCCTCTGAGCGCGGCCAGGCCGGCGTCACTGAGAATGCAGGTCCATCTTTTCGTTGTGGTCATTCCGTGCTCCCGATGTGCGCCGCCAGCCTCTCCCGCTGCCTGATCCGGGCGGCATCCAGCAGCATGCGGCCGGCCCAGCGGAAAACGTTGAAGTCGCGCACAAGCGCCCGCATGCTGCGCATGCGTTCCCGCTGCTCGAGTTCGGGCATGGCGAGTCCCCGATACAGGGCATCGGCGGTCTGTTCGATGTGATAGGGGTTGACAATGAGCGCTTCATGTAATTCGTGGGCTGCGCCGGTGAACCGGCTCAGGACCAGGACCCCCCTTTCATCGTCGCGGGCGGCCACGAACTCCTTTGCCACGAGGTTCATCCCGTCATGCAGGCTCGTGACCATGCAGACATCGGCCGCCCGGTAATAGCGGTTGACATCCTCGGGCTCAACGTGTTCGGATTTAAGGCAGATCGGCTGGTAGGCGCCTCTCGAAAAGCGCTGATTGACGCGGGCGGCCAGGTTGCGGACCTGAAGATCGAACGTCTGGTAATCATCGAGGATCGCGCGGGTAGGGGCGGCAATCTGGATGAAGGTAAACCGCCCGATCATCTCCGGGTGTTTCTCCAGCATGTTCTCCACGGCCCGGAAGCGTTCGAGGATGCCCTTGGTGTAATCCTGGCGGTCCACGCCGAGGCCGATCAGGTGATCCGGAGCGAGTCCCAGCGACTGCATGACTTCGTTGCGGCACTCGTCCACGGACGGTTGTGTATCCTGCCAGGGCGGCGGCCACTGGATCGAGATGGGATAGCTTTCCACAAGCGTCAATTTGTCTTGCCGGGAGATGGTGGACGATTCATGCTCGATGCGGGCCTCGAGGTAGCGGTCCACGGTCTCGAGGAAATTCTTGCAGTGGAAGGGGGTATGAAAGCCGATAATGGTGCTGCCGAGCAGTCCTTTCAGCAGCTCTTCCCGCCAAGGGCAGATGCCGAAGGATTCGGGATTGGGCCAGGGGATATGCCAGAACGTGATGATGGTCGCCTTGGGCAGGGCCCTGCGGATCATCTCCGGCAGCAGCGCCAGATGGTAATCCTGCGCGAGCACCACAGGATTGTCGCTGTCCGCTTCTTTGACCACGGCGTCGGCAAAACGCTGGTTGATCGCCACGTAATGCTGCCAGTCGCTCGAGCGGAAGACAGGACGCACATGGGCGATATGGCACAGGGGCCAGAGCCCTTCATTGGCAAACCCGTAGTAATAGCCGGCCTCTTCCTCCGGGGTGAGCCAGATGCGCCGCAGCGTGTATTCCGGATGCTCAGGTGGAATCGCAACCCGGTCGTGCCCGTCCACCATTTTGCGGTCGGCGCTGCCGCCTCCGTGGGCGATCCAGGTCCCCGAGCAGGCACGCATGACCGGCTCGATAGCCGTGACGAGTCCGCTGGCCGGACGGGTGAGCTCAATCCGATCCTGTATCTTGATATGAATATACGGCTCGCGGTTGGAAACGACGATGATCCGTTCACCGGTAAGCTCCTTTTGCAGCAGTCTGCGCAGCGACTCGGGATTCCAGGTGATCGTGACGTCATCGGCGAAGCGACGCTCCGCATCGAGGGTCCGCAAAAGGGTCCGCAGATCCCCCACGAGGGGTTGCAATTCCGAAGGGGGCGCCTGCTGGACAAAGGGCTTGACGATTCCCTCGCCGCGCAGCATGGCGCGCATTCCCTCCATCCAGCCGCGCCAGCTCAGATGAGCGACGAATACCGTGATCAGGGAAATGACCACGCCGAGGACCACAAAGAGGATGATGACATAATTGCGGGTGTCGGCGCTGCGGCGCTCGATGAAACTCATATCGTGCACGAGTACCAGCGTACCGGCCTTTTTCCCCTCCTGTTCCATGGGATGGGACGAGACATGGACCCCTCCCTGCGGCAAATTGTGAACTGCGTACGAGTGTTTCTTCGCGGAATCGACGGGCGGACACTTGATGGATTCCGGAAAGGTGGGGGTGCGGTAGAGCAGCTTGCCCTCTGCGTCGCAGTAGCCGATGGCGAAAAGCCGCTCATCCTGAGTGGCGCGACGGAAAAGCGCGTTGGTTTTTGCCCGGTCTCCCCTTTCCAGGAGTTCCAAAAGCGGTTCCTGCAGGGTGCTGGCAATCAGTTGCGAGCGCATATCGAGGTCCAGGACGAACCAGCGCAAGGTCAGCCGCTCTACGAGCGGCACCAGCGCGTAGGCCAGCATGATCAGCGCGAGGGCAAGGGGAATGACGAAGCGCAGCGACAGGGTCAGGGAGCGTAGCGATCTCATTGTTCCTCCTCTAAAAAGCGTGATCCCAGCGTTTGCTGAGACGGATGGCGGCATTGATCAGACCGACCATGCTGTAGGTCTGGACAAAGTTTCCCCACTGTTCTCCGGTGCGGATATCGAGGTGTTCGGCAATAAGGCCGTGGCGGTTGTGCCGGGCCAGCAGGTTCTCGAAGAGCCGGCGGGCTTCGTCGTTGCGGCCGAGGGCCGCCAGGGCATAGATATACCAGTAGGTGCAGACAATGAAGGCATTCTCAGGCGTTCCGAAGTCGTCCGCTTCAATGTAACGAAAAATATAATCGCCCCGCCGCAGTTCCCGTTCGATGGCGGCGACCGTCGAGGCAAAACGCGGGTCGTCCGCCGCAAGAAATCCCACGTCGTGCATCAGCAGGAGGCTGGCATCCAGTGCCTCCCCGCCGAAAGTCGCCGTGAATGCTTTTTTCCGGTCATTCCAAGCGCGGGCGCAGACGGTGGCGCGGATCCGTTCCGCCTGTGTATGCCAGTAGGCCGCGCGATCCCCGAGTCCGAGGCTTACGGCGATTCGGGCCAGCCGATCGCAGGCCGCCCAGCACATAATGCCGGAGAAGGTGTGCACGCGCCTGGTTCCGCGCAGTTCCCACAGCCCCGCATCCGGCTGGTCGTGAACCTGGACGGCGGTTTCGCCCAGGGACTCGAGGCGGTGAAAAAGGGCCGCGTCGCCCCGGTGAATGAGCCGCCGGTCGAAAAAGACATGGGTGACCGCCAGGATCGCCGAGCCGTACACATCATGCTGGGGAAGTTTGTATGCATGATTGCCCACACGCACCGGCCCCATTCCGCGGTAGCCGGCCAGCGACGCGATCTCGCGCTCCTCCAGATGGGCGCGGCCATCGATGCCGTAAACGGGCTGGATCACCCCGCCGGGCGCACCGGCCACCACGTTGACCAGATAGCTGATGTAGCGTTCCATGCTGCGGGTCGTGCCGAGCCTGTTCAGGGCGTTGACCACGAAATAGGCGTCCCGCAGCCAGCAATAGCGGTAATCCCAGTTCCGCGCGGCGGTCGGCGCCTCCGGAATCGATGTGGTCATGGCGGCGACGATGGCGCCGGTGTCGTCGAAGGCATTGAGCTTGAGCGTAATTGCGGCGCGGATCACTACATCCTGCCACTCAAAGGGGATGCCCAGGTCGCGCACCCATTCCTGCCAGTAGGCGAGCGTTTCATCCAGGAACCTGCGGGACACTTCCCCGATGGTCTCGGGAATCGTCTCGTCGGGGCCGAAGATGAGGGTCAGACGTTCTTCCAAAAAAAAGGGGATCTCCTGGAGGATCGTGGTGATGGATGCATCGGTCGTCAGCCGCAGGACCCAGTCCGGCGACACATAGCGGATATGGTGGCTGCCGCAGGTGGTGCTGCATGGCTCCCGTCCGTAGTCGAAGGTTGGGCGCATGCGGATGCAAATTTTTGGACTGCCCTTTATGCGATGGATCTGCCTCAGCAGCATCATCGGCGTGAACATCCGGCCGTACTGACGGAAACGGGGTGCGAAGTCGGTGATTTCGACAACGCCTCCCCGGGCGTCCGTCAGACATGTCCGCAGCACCGCGGAATTGGGCAGGTACGCCTGCTCGGCCTTGACCAGGTCCACCAGTTCGATGGAACAGTAGCCCTTGCCGTCGCCGTCGGCGTGCTCATTCAAGAGCGAACAGAAAGCCGGATCGCCGTCAAAGCGCGGAAGGCAGAACCAAGCGATCTCCGCCGACGCGTCGATCAGGGCGCCGACCCGGCAGTTGCCGATCAAAGCAAGATCCAGAGAACTGTTCATGCCGTCTCTCCCCGCCTTTCAGTCTCATTTTTTTATCTTGGCGGCGTCACTCACACCTATCATCTTTGCGGACTCGCCCACACCGATGAAGGGAATGGCCCCCGCGCCGGTGACCTGAGGCAGGATGCCATTCCACTTTTCGATAGCCCGAAGGTTTGCTTCGACCTTCCGCAACTCGATCAAATCGAGCGATATATTTGCCCGCTGCAGCCGCAGGGATTCCGCCTCGGCCCTGGCTGCGGTAATCTTCTGCTCCGCCTCGATCTTGATTCTATCGAGATCCCGTCTGGCCTTCAGGGCGAGCTGCTCGGCCGTCTGTTTCGATTCGATGGCTTCGGTGAATATCTTGGAAAAACTGAAGATCACAATGGAAAAGGCATCCACGGCGACATTGTATTCCGATAGCCTCTCCGCCAGCGCCGCCCGCATGGCTTCGCTTACCGCCGGCCGTTTCGTGATCAGCTCTTCCGCCGTATATTTTGCGGTTACGGCCTTTACGACTTCCAGGATGGCCGGGTCGATGATGCGTTCCTTGAAATGGACGCCGATTTTCTGGTACACGACATTGGCCTTGTCGGGGACGATGTGGAAGTTCAGGGCCACCCGGGATGTGACATCCTGGAGATCCGACGAGGCCGCAGCGGCGTCCGTTTCGACCTTCTGCACCTTTACATCCACGATGACAATCTCCTGCATAATCGGGATCCGCATATGGATCCCCTCATCGAGGACTTTTTCCTGAACGGCGCCGAAGTTCATGACGACGCCCCTCTGGCCGGCCCCGACCTGGACCCAGGGTCTGGAAAAGGACAGGAGAAAAAAAATCGCCACGATAATCACGACGATCCGCATCGGCCCCTTGGTCATGAGCAGCGACATGGCGTCTTTTGTGCGGTAAGGACCTTGTTGATTCATTTGCAACCTCCATGGTTTATTATTGTCTAAATCTATTCTGGTAAATTCCCCTAAGATAGCGACGATCA
The DNA here is from genome assembly GCA_963754515.1 of uncultured delta proteobacterium. Classification (GTDB taxonomy): domain Bacteria; phylum Desulfobacterota; class Syntrophia; order Syntrophales; family Fen-1087; genus JAPLJM01. The sequence goes on from CAVWGC010000002.1 coordinate 11,018, forward strand.
GAGAGAGTCCGATAATCTTTGGATAAACCGCAGCTTGCTGCGAGGAGACTTAATGAACTGTCTATCATACATGGCTGGAAAAAGAAACCGATTCCGTAAAACCGACGCCGCCGGTCGTCATGACCGACGTCGCAGCCTTTTCCCAAATCAGCGTCAGAATTGACGTTTAGTTGTTGCTCGATATAGCGATTTGTTGTAATGTCAGCGTCGCGGCGTCGGCCGTTGCGTCCCCAACCCCGTGAATATCAAAGGACTTGAGTCTTGATCTAAAGAAGAAAGGAGAAGAAAATGAGCTTCAAGTTAATACTGATCCTTATCATAGCAGGTTTCACTGTGATCTTTATCACCCAGAATGTCGCCGCCGTGGATGTTACTTTTCTTTTCTGGAGCCTCTCTCTGTCACGGGCTCTGCTGATATTTTTTGTATTGATGATCGGATTTGTCTTGGGTTGGTTTCTGCATAGTTATCTTGCCTATAGAAAATCGATAGATGAATTATCTGAGGATGCTTGACCCATCGCTCAGGGATGGATCGGCGGCTGTTCCTTTTTTGGCCACAGCATGGAGGCAACAATGGACAAAGCAACCGTTGCGGCGATAATGCCCAAGGATACACCGATCGGTATTTTGCAGATATTCGAAAGAAGCATTTTGATTCCGACAAAAGACAGTACGATTGCCAGACCGTAGTGCAGGTAATGGAAGAGGCGCATGATGCCGGAAATAGCGAAAAACAGGGAGCGAAGCCCGAGAATCGCAAAAACGTTTGAAGTATAAACAATAAACGGATCGGCGCTGATGGCGAGTACTGCCGGGATGGAATCGACGGCGAAAATTACATCCGTTGTTTCCAGCAGCAGAACAACGGCAAACATCGGTGTGGCAACCCAAACTCCTTCTTTTTTCAGGAAAAACTTACCACCGTCAAAACTGCTGTCCACCGGCATGATTCTACGCAGGAGTTTAAGTACCGGTTTCGGGGTTTTTTTCCGGGTGAATTTCCTTGTCTTTTTCGAAGGCCATCTTAATTGCCGTAATAATCAGGAAAGCGCCGAAGATGTAGATGACCCAGTGGAATTTTGCAATGAGAGCCACACCGGCGATGATGAAAACAGCACGCAATACCAATGCCCCCAGAATCCCCCAGAAGAGGGCTTTGTGTTCATACTTTGCGGGGATGCCGAAATAGTTGAAGATCAGAAGAAATACGAAGAGATTATCAATGCTCAGTGACTCTTCGATCAGATAAGCCGCCAGAAATTCCAGCGCTTTTTCCTGACCCTTGAAATAATAGATGCCAAGGCAAAATAACATGGCGAGCGATACCCAGAAAAAGGTCCACCACAGGGCTTCTTTCACCTTGATCACGTGCGCTTTACGGTTGAAAACACCCAGATCCAGGGCCAGCATCGCCAGAACGAAGAGGATGAAAATGATCCACCAGATGGTCATATTGCTTTCCATACGCAATTCTTTTTAAAAATAAATCCTGTCGGTCATAAAATAACCTTTACCCGCGGCGAAATACGCACTGGATAAAGGTCTTGCCTGCGATGATGATCGGCCCCTGTCCGGGCCGGACAGCCGTGCTGGCGTACACGGGGTCAGCCTTGTCTCCGGCTGATAGCTACTCCCCTTTTTGGATATGGTGTGTAAACAGGCGGTGGGGGGATTGTCAAGGGATATTTAGGTTCATCCGGTTCAATTGTATTCAAGAATTTGGGGGGAAGCGTTTGTTTGGCAGTTTTCTAATAAGCGTTAATCCAAAGTTGAGAAAGCGGACAAGTGAGGTCATGTTCGAGCAGCTGGTTCAATTTTGGATTGACGCTTATTAGAAATAGGGCAACTTTGATTATTGCCCCCGGTTAATATCCTTGACAAACCTTTCGGAATAATGATAGGGGCGACGCGATTCAGAAAGACGACAAGGCGCCATTAAACAATGCATTATCCCCTGATCAAAAAAATTGTTTTTCTTTCACTGCTCGGTTTTTTCCTGGCCGTTATGGCCATCTCGTTGCATCACCATGACAACTCTTTTTCGCTGTCCACCTGCTCCATCTGTAAGGTCAAAACATCCCTCTCCGGAACCTTCAGTAAAATCAAGGTCGATTCCGCCCCTATAGCCACCAGTTTTCATCTTTTGTTGATTACAATCTTACTGTCTTTATCCGGCATTTTATTTGACAAACGAACCGTCTTCATCGATTCTCAAGTAGCAGTCACTTATCCCAATAAAGCTCCTCCGTTCAGGTCTTAATTCAGCAAGCCGCCGAAATTTTATCACAATGACAGACACCGAAGTCAGATCGATTGATTTTGCGGGTGTTCGTACAACATAAATATCGACGAACGATTTAACCCATTAGAAGAAATAACCATGAATTTCCCCATTAGTAATATCCCATTGACGATAGCAGAACGTCAGGGTGTAAAGATTGATTTTTGTTCGAAACGGCGACCATCATAAAAAGAAATGCGGGTTTCGCGCGATTAATTCGATTAAAGAAAGAAAAGCGAAGAATTATGGACACTCAACGCCGTAAAGTAAGGGTCGCCATCCTTTCCGTAGCCTCCAACACGACGCTCGTGGTCATGAAGTTGATTGTGGGCCTGATGATCGGGTCTGTCTCCATCATCTCGGAGGCGATTCACTCCGCGGTTGACCTGCTGGCGGCCATCATCGCATTATTCTCGGTAAAGACATCCAGTATCCCGGCCGACAGCGAGCACCCCTTTGGACATGGCAAGATCGAGAACATCTCCGGAACGATCGAGGCCCTGCTGATTTTTGTTGCGGCAATCTGGATCATTTACGAAGCAGCGAAAAAGTTCATGCATCCGGAGCCGATGGAGGCGATCGGTTGGGGTGTCGGCGTCATGCTGATTTCAGCAGTCGTCAATATCGTTGTTTCGGAAATGCTGTTTAAAATCGGAAGGGAAACGGATTCGATTGCCCTGCAGGCCGATGCCTGGCATCTGCGAACGGATGTGTACACCTCTATCGGCGTGATGGTCTCTCTAGCTGCGATCTTGATGGGCCAATGGATTTTCCCCGGCAAGGATTTCTCATGGCTTGACCCAGTTGCCGCGATAGGTGTTGCCCTCCTGATTATCAAGGCGGCCTATGACTTGACCGTCCAGTCGGCAAAGGACCTGCTGGATGTTCATCTTCCTGAAATGGAAGTGGAATGGATTCGCCAATGTATTCTCGAACAAAATTCAGTTGTTCGAGGCTTTCACGATCTAAGGACGCGCAAGGCGGGACACTTCCGTTTTGTCGAGTTCCACTTGAAAGTGGACCCCCATATGTCTGTCATGGATTCCCATGATATCACAAAAGTATTAAAACAAAAGATCAGGGCGCAATTTTCGGGAGCGACTGTGACCATACATATAGAACCCTGCGACAGTGACTGTGTTGACAAGTGTATTGAGGGATGCCTCCTGCCAAAACAAAAAAGGAAGAAAATACAAAGCTAATGATTTGATCGTTGCGTTTGAAGCCATACGGGTGCGAAAGGCGAGAAATGAAAACTAAAAACAGGAGAAAATACGTGAACAAATGGATGATAGTAATCAAAGCAATGGCTGTGGCAGCGGTTCTGGCAGGTGTAAAATTCGGCCTGCACGCCTTAAATCTTGAATTTATTCAGATCGATTCCCTTATTTCAGCATTGATAAGCGGCGTTATCTTTACTATGGCGATTTTATTAACCGGAGTAATGGCTGATTATAAGGAAAGTGAGAAAATTCCAGGAGAATTGGCGGCATCCATAAAGGCGCTTCACAAGGATTTTGAACTGTTGGAATTTACGGCAAAAAAGGAAACCGACAGTGTGCTCATGCACGTAAACAGTTTAATTCGTGTCATAATAAACCAGTTCGAATCGAATAAATGGAAGCAGTCGGAAATAGTTGAAATAATTGATAATATAGACAAAGAAATAAGGGAAATGGCCGCAAATAATGTGGCGCCGGCATATGTAATTAAAATGCGCAATGAACTTAGCAACATAGAAAAAATCTCGAACAGGATCGACACGATAGAAGAAACTAATTTTCTTCCCTCTGCCTATGCTTTATCGCAAACAGCGGTTTTATTGGTTATGCTTATACTGTTATTCGCCATCGTTGACCCTTATTTGATAGGGATGTTCATTATTTTTACAGTAACTTTTCTTATCATAGGGATTTTATCGCTGATCAAAGATATGGATAATCCGTTTGAAACCGGCGGCAAAGGCAGTGCGGATGTTGACTTATCCCATATTTATAAGCTTGATAAGTATCTAAAAAGCCATGAAGGGGTGAAGTGATGAGTATAAACGGGAATGACATTAAATGGATACCAAAGAGCAGGCGGGACTATCTTTCACATCTCAAGGGAGCTTAATTGATGCTATTCGAAGTCACGTGAGGTCCACCAAGATGGGTGGTCGTGGATGACAGGAAGCGGCAAATGCTGTATCCACCGGATAAGGGCCTTCCGAAAAATCGTTGACACGGTATCTATTTCCTCATATGACTCCCCTTGAAGAGCGGTTGGGACATTTCCTGTTGCGGGAGCATTTACCTTGTCGAGTCATAGCCCGGGGAGGATCGACCCCTCAAATAAAAAAATCATAGTGCTGCTCTTTTGTCTGGCACTGATAAGTTTTCTGGTGCTTCGCATGCACGGAGCCGATCCGGGTCAGTGCGCCGAAGACAGAGAGCGGATTACAGACCATTTTGACGGTAACCTGTTTTTCAATCCGGGGAGCCAAATGCCTCCGCCTTTGCCTCCAGGTGAGGAGCCGAAACGCGGCAGCTCCGGGTGGATTTGGCGGTGGATTCTTGGGAACGATTGGCCAACATGGCCGCAAATAACGGATGGTAAGCCGGGAGAACCTCCCGCCGCCCATGTTCCGAAAGGGTCACTCTTCGTAACCTCTGTCGGGCATGCAACGTTTCTCATTCAACTGGACGGGCTCAATATCCTGACAGATCCCATTTGGTCGGACCGCTGCAGTCCGGTGTCATGGGCCGGTCCGAAGCGTTACCGGGATCCCGGCATCCGTTTTGAAGACCTGCCACCCATCGATGCGATCCTTGTGTCCCACAATCACTATGACCATCTGGACCTTCGCACGCTGAAGCGTCTCGCAATGAAGGGAGTTCAGCGCTCCATAACAACGCTCGGCAACCGAGATTTGATCAACGGCACAGGCATTCCCGCCGTGGATGAGCTCGACTGGTGGCAGTCGATCCGCCTCTCGGAAGATGTAACGGTAACATTGGTCCCCGCGCAGCACTTTTCTTCCCGGACCCCATGGGACCGGAACAAAACCCTCTGGGGAGGGTTTGTCATATCCGGGCCGTCCGGAAACGTTTTCTATTCCGGAGATACGGGATATGGTCCCCATTTTAGGGAGATCTCGCAGCGATTCTCACCGATAAGGGTGGCCCTCCTTCCGATCTCGCCTTTCAGATCGCGGCAATCCAATGAACCACCTCACAGGCATTATCCTGAAATCCACATGGGACCGTCGGAGGCCGTCCAGGCGCACCTGGATTTGCGTGCCGGAATCAGCATTGCCGCACATTTTCAGGTATTTCAATTGGGGGCTGACGGATTTGACGATGCCCTGAACGAACTGAAAGCGACATTGTTGGAGCGCGATCTAAAACCCGATGTGTTCATTGCGCCGCCGCCGGGTCAGTCAGTCAGCCTGGCTACGGGCTTTGACTATATGTACGGCTTGGTAAGCCTTCAGAAGGCAGGCGCGAATCGATAAGGGTGCTATGAAAAAAAATCCGCTATGGCTCCTGGTGCTCTTGTCTCTCATGGGCGGGTATACATACGCTCAGGAATCCAGCGAGATAGCCAAAATCCGGTATCTGATAGGGTCGGTAGAAGCCTCGCAGGGAGTGACGTTTCTCAGAAACGGGAGCGAATATGATGCCAAGAAGGCGGCGGACCATTTGCGCCTAAAGCTCAAGATGGCAGGGGACCGGGTAGAGACGGTGGAAGACTTCATCAGGTTGTGCGGTTCGAAATCGTCCGTATCAGGCGAGGCATACCGGATGCGGCTTCCTGACGGGACTACTATTGATGCAGAAGCGTTCTTCCACGAAAGGCTCAAAGCGCTCGTTGCCGACACGTCGTCTCGACCATGACATCGACCCGCAGCTACCACATTGATTACGGGTCGAAATCCTGCATATTTATCAAGGTTGGCTGGTTGTGTAGTACAGCTACAAATGCTCCCAGGGTCAGAAAAATTGTCTGTCAGCATGCGCGCATTTCCGTTCGTAATCAATGATCAGGACCACTAATCAACCGGATGAATTATATTGAATAACGCCCGGCCAATTCTACGGGATGTAAATCTCCATAGTACCCTGACCCATGCATCGACTTCAATAGGTACTACCAGAATAAAATGGGTGGGTTTTCAAGGGTGATCCACGGCGGCATCGCCACCCTCGAGGATGCCTTTTTTGCCGTTCAGGCGCTGCATCTCCTGTCGGCTTTGCAATAGGGTGTTGACCTTTAACATCAAATGGGGAGAAATCATCATGACAGAAACAGCGGAAAAGAAGTGTGTGTTCTGCGATATCGCAGCGGGGAAGGCGCCGGTTCACGTCATCGCGGAAGACGGCCTGTCCATGTGCATCCTGGATATTCATCCCTATACGAAGGGGCACTGTCTGGTCATCTCAAAACGTCACGTTCCGTGGTGGCATGAACTTACGGATGAAGAAAACGTCAGCCTCTTCAAGCTTGCCAAGGATGTCGCCGGACGCATGATGGATAAACTCAATCCGGACTTCGTATTTCTTTACGCCCGGGGCCGAAGAATCCCCCATACCCATCTTTTTCTGATCCCGACCTACAGCGGCGATGTCCTGGACCGGTTCTTCAACGCCCTGGAAAATTTCCAGGAATCCCCGCAGATGCTGGCAAAGCTTCGGGAACCGGATGCCATGGCCGAGGCGGCGGCGCTGCTCTCAAAAGGATAAATACGGCGGCTGTCCCTTTTGCTTCTTCTCGAAAAATGCCTTTCTTTTCAGATAATTTTCCCCCTTGACAGGCAGAAATATATCAGTATATTCTAAAACAGCTATATATGGAGGTTGCGTCATGGATGAATTTGTCCGCGTCATGAAGGCGTTGTCCGATCCGAACCGTTTGAAGCTGCTGAAGATGCTTCAGGCGCGGGTAATGTGCGTCTGCGAGCTTCACGCAGCATTGCGGCTGGCCCAGCCGACCGTTTCCAAACATTTGAAAATCCTGGAGGAGGCCGGTCTGGTTTGTCGGGAAAAGGACGGCCTGTGGGTCAACTACACGATCTCCGACGGCGGCCGCAGCCCTTACGCGGCATGCCTTCTGGGGCAACTCAGGCACTGGCTGTCCGAAGACGCCGAAGTCCGGTCGTTGCTCGAAAACCTGGATTCAATTCGCCGCGAGGACATCTGCAAACAGGAATAAGGAAATAACTATATTTCTATACATAAATGTAGTGGAGTCGAATCCGTGAAGGAATGGATAAAATTTCTCATTCTGGCGGCGGCGTTTCTTGCTGCCTATTATGTTCCCTGGGATCATCCCGTGATCCGGCAATCGGGTTTCGAAGCCTTCATGATGCTTCAGGAATACGCCCGTCAGCATGTCCTGACGTGCCTGGTTCCGGCGTTTTTTATCGCGGGCGCGATTGCCGTTTTCGTCTCTCAGGCTTCGATCCTGAAGTATTTCGGTGCTCAGGCAAAAAAGATCCTT
>CAVWGC010000003.1:0-59130 GCA_963754515.1 uncultured delta proteobacterium
GGTGAGTGGCGCAGGGGAACTACCCCCCTGCGCTCTCTCAGAACCGTACGTGAATCTCTCGACTCATACGGCTCCCATTATCCCGCCGTTGGTCTTATGCCAAACTGCCAATGCGGGAATAACTGGGGTTGCCTTTTGGCTATTCTCCCCAACCAATATACCGCCCTGGTTAGATGGCTTTTCAACCTTTTAAATTTCCTCCTTGCCCATCTGACCAGTATATTGTTCAGATGTTGCAAGGTTGGATACAGCGCAGATTTATAAAAGCTTCCGTAGTAGTTTATCCAGCCCCTTACAATAGGACTGACTACCCTTGCCAAATCTTCCAGGGACTTATCACTCCTCAGATGCAGTTGCCATCGCCGACTCTTTTGTCTCATCTCTTTTCCTGCCTTACTGCTTACTCCAGGGGAAAAGCTGACGAAGTATCTCCCTTTCCGATCCTTCGATTTCCTAGGCCGGAAAGTGAAGCCCAAAAAATCAAAGCTTATCGAAGGGTATTCTTCCCTGCGGTTAGAATCCTTGCAGTAGACAATGCGAGTCTTTTCAGGGTGAAGCTCTAACTTACATTCCCCGAATCTGACTTCCAGTGCTTTCCTTAGTGCAATCGCTTCTGGTTTCGTCCGGCAATGCACGATTCCATCATCAGCATAGCGGCAAAATGGAAGCTCAGGATAGTTCCGCTTCATCCAGACATCAAACACATAATGCAGAAAAAGATTGGACAGCACCGGGCTTATTACACCACCCTGCGGCGTTCCTTTCGTCCTCTCCATCAACGTGCCGTCAGCTTTCTGAAACGGCGCCTTCAACCATCTTTCGATGTAAAGAAGTATCCATTTGCTGTCCGTATGCTTTCTTACCGCCCGCATCAGAAGTTCATGGTCAATATTATCGAACAGACCTTTGATATCGAATTCAAGCGCCCAGTTGTATCGCCAGCATCGCTGCCTTGTTACACCTACCGCCTGAATCGCCGATTTATTTGGCCTATACCCGTATGAATCTTCGTGAAAGTGTGGCTCTACCATTGGCTCAAAGTTCAACTTTGTCACCATCTGCGCCACTCTGTCAGACACCGAAGGAATACCGAGTATTCTCTCCCCACCTGTCTTTTTCGGTATTGCTACCGTCCTGACCGGCAATGGGAAGTAACTTCCCGATGTCATACGATTCCAGATTCTGTAGAGATTGTTCTTCAGGTTCCTCTCAAAATCCGCTATTGACTCATGGTCTACACCTGCCGCTCCTTGGTTCGCTTTTACATGTTTCCACGCCTCTACGACAACCTCCTTGGAAATCTCAAACGGCTTTACCTTCTTCACAGGTTCCTCCCATTACCTGGTTGACCTCTGAATCCGGCTGAATAACTCACCCCCTTCGCTCCAGACGCATTACCGTCCTTCATCGCTACTACGAGGTGATCCGCCCCTGTGTTCCGCATCGGTACTCTCATTCTTGTGGGTCCTCCACTTGAATTTCTCCCTTAACATCGGAACGACAGGTTCCCGCGTTGCACATGAAAGCCTGAATCAAGTTCACGCCGCCTCCATACCGGATGCCGCTCAGTCTGTAAGCAGGTTTCATCTGAGCTCGTCCCGAGATTACGTAACCCCTCGGTTTTGACATCGTCTGGTGCTTTTCGACACGTGATCAGCGGTTCACTTGTATTCGTCTCCTTGATTCTCACCTGACAAGGTCTTGCCTTGCCTTTTCCTTAACGCTCACCACAATGGCTCTTTACCAATGCAGCTTAAGGTGGTTTGAAGCCCGTTCCTACAAACCGACTTCGAGGGGCCTACCCTCATCTTTCATGCACCTTCACGGCGCACTTACGTATAGCAGTAAGATATCTTTCTAATCGGCTTTTAAGAAAATATACAAAATATTTTCACGTTAGCGAGCAACATGTCGTTAGCAAGTTTAGCACCCTAGGTGGTACTTCGCATAGGCAAGAAAATGAAACGGGCCGTTCAGCTAGGCAAAATGTTAAGGAGCTAATTCTTTTTTTATCACCATAATCATAGCAGTAGCACAATTCAATGTTGTTCGATGTGTGAAAAATGTTTTAATCATCGACAAGAAATAATTAAACCAACGCCACCTCATTTTTCTTGATCTCCCCTGAGTAGTATGGGGTGAAAGTCGCTATACAAATTTATTTCTTCAAAATCACGATTTCAATAAAATAAAGCCCTCTCGGTAGAATCAGGGGTATTGATAAGAGGGTATAAAATACATTGTCAATTACCCGATAAAAAGTGTATTTTTAAGAAAATGCATATTTTCTTAAAAGGCACTTTTTGTCTTTGGTATTTGTTCCTTCCTGAAATACACAATCCATTGATTTTAACTGATATCCATCCTTTCAAGTCGTACTCCATGGTCAATATTCCTTTGACACACAATATCGTTCTTCATATACTTCTGGCGGTCATTATATAAGGAGGCTTTATGGATTTTAGATTGACCGAAGAACAGGAGCTTGTTCGCAAGAACATGCGTGAATTTGCCGATCGGCATGTGGCCCCCATCGCTATAGAGATCGACGAGAACAGCCACCACCCTGCGGAGCTTTTCAGAAAACTCGGCGAGGGGGGCTGGATGGGCATCCCTATCTCCCAGCAATATGGAGGCGCAGGCGCTGATTTCTTAACGCACGTTATTGCTGTGGAGGAGATTTCCCGGTCCTGTTCATCTACCGGTTTCACGCTGTCGTTTCATGCCGGTATTATCGGCATGTCGCTATTTCTCTTTGGAAACGAAGACCAGAAGAAGAAATACCTGGTTCCATTAGCCAGGGGGCAGCATCTGGGTTCTTTTGCATTGACCGAACCGGGAGCCGGTACAGACATCATGGCAGTTTCCACCACTGCCGTACATCAGGGAAACAACTATGTCATCAACGGGACGAAAACCTTTGTCTCCAACGGTCCCATAGCCGACACCTACATCATTTTTGCGTGGACAGACAAAACCGCGGGAAAGAAGGGTATGAGCGCCTTTGTGGTCCCTCGGGGGACCCCGGGGTTGAAGCCCGGTGAGCATTTCCAGAAAATGGGGCTACGATCGTCTCAAACATCGAACGTGATCTTCAGGGATTGTCATGTTCCGGAGGAAAATCTGCTTGGACGGGAGGGAGATGGTCTTATCATAGCCATGACGGGATTCGACCGTGGCAGGATTGGGATTGCCGCGCAGGCCACAGGAATCCTTCAGGCGGCTTTAGACGAATCGATCAAATATTCCAAGGAGAGAATCCAGTTTGACAAGCCCATTGCCCGTCAACAGGCCATTGCCTGGATGATCGCCGACATGGCGACTGACCTTTATGCCGCCAGACAGCTCACATACCTTGCTGCCTGGTTGAAGGACAATAACCAGCCTTTCAGCAAAGAGGCCGCTATGGCCAAGCTTTTTGCGACAGAAGCCGCCGTAAGGCACACCATCAAGGCTGTCCAGATTCACGGTGGTTACGGATATATCAAGGGCGCGAAAGTGGAGCGACTGATGCGAGATGCCAAGATTGCTGAAATCTACGAGGGCACATCGGAGGCCCAGAGAATGGTCATATCCGGAAGCCTTATACGAGGTGGGAACTGATACACATTCTATGGGTAGTAACCTGATGATTCAATTGTAAATTACAATAAAGCCAGAAGTGTAAAGTATGACCACTATCGTGCCTGAAGGAGAAGCCATACGCGGAGCCATTAAATGGATCTCTGGCGAACGGCAAGAAGATCCAAACAAGTCGATTCAAATACTCGTTAATGATGCGGTCTCACATTTTGATCTCTCTCCAATAGAAGCGGAGTTCCTGACAGACTTTTATCGCAGAAATAAAATGGAGGACCATTCATAACTTTGTTGTTTACTGCTTCCTCCTACCATGAGTTCATGTATAAGAGAATTTACTGTGGTATTGTAAATTTAAGAATGAACCATGGAAAGGCGGGAGGACTTACTACTTCCTGGGTTTTCGAATCCTTACTACAGTGTGTCCCATGCCTTCCTAAACCATGATAAGTTGATTGGATTTTTGAATCCTTGTTACGATGGAGGATTGGTTCGGAAGGCCCTGGTTCTCTGCTTTTCCCATCTCATGACAGGAGGTGTGAAAAATGAGCAAGACATCTTTTAGCGGGTTTCTGGGTGTAGACATTTCAAAGGACAAGTTTGATGCCTATTGCATAGACATCACAGGAGAGAAACATTTCTATCTTTCCTGTCCCATGGACAGAGCGGGATTTGAAAAATTGGTGAGCCACCTGGAAGCGTTATCTATGCCCCAGGAGAGTCTTCTGATCGGCATGGAGTCGACCGCCTGCTATCACATGAATCTGTTTTCGTTCCTTCTTGCAGGGGGATATACGGCGGTTATCATCAATCCTCTGCTCATTTCCAACTTCGTAAAGATGCAGTTGCGGAAGACCAAGACAGACAAAAAGGATGCTCTTGTCATCGCGCAGTTTCTATTGATGCACAGGGATACACTGGCACAGACAAGCATCTCCCCTCACGTCTCCGACCTTCGGGATTTGTCTCGTCAGCGGGAGAGTCTGCTCAGCCAGATGACGGCTCTGAAATGCGATATGAAGCGTCTCTTGACGATTACGTTTCCGGAGCTGGAAAAACTGACGGGCGTTTTCACAAAGTCCATTCTGAAGCTTGTGAGCCGTTTTCCGTCTGCCCATGCCATCGTCCAGGCAGACCCGGCAGAGATAAACCAACTTCTGATGGATCACTCCATGGGAAGAAACGCTGCAAAGACCACACAAGCCATTATCCAGGCGGCCCGCTCTTCAATCGGAACGACGAGTCCTTCAAGGGAACTGATCCTCAAACAGAAGGCCGATGTTTTGATTCATCTGGAGGGCCATCTGAAAGAACTGACAGCCTTGATGATTGAGTTGTGCCGCTCTGACATGGGAAATGACATTGACATCATGACTTCTTTGCGGGGGATTGGTGAAAAAACAGCGACAAACTTTCTCGTCGAGATGGGAGGTGATATCCAGAAGTTCAAAGATCACAAAAAGCTCATTGCCATGGCGGGGCTTGATCCTGCCATATACCAGTCCGGCAAGCATGATGGGCACGGCAGGATTACCAAGCGTGGGAACCGTCATCTCAGGAGGGTGATCTGGCTCATGACCATCAGGGTCATCCAGTTCAATGATTGTTTCCGACAACACTATAACAAGAGAAAGCAGGATGGCCTTCCTTTCAAAAAGGCGGTTCTGGCCACTGCCCATAAGCTTCTGAGGGTCATTTATGCCATGCTCACCCAAAAAACATCTTTTTGCTATGTGGCGAACTCATGATAGTTGACTGTTATCCACACATCATCAACTTCGATTAAAAGGCAAGACTTCAAATGGTTATCAATAAAATATTACCTTGACTTCTCAAATCATTAGGGCCACAAAAAGAGCATATTTGCATAAGGCATTGTCAATCGGTTAACGACCAATTTGAACCCTTTTTAGAAGGGTGCTGCCATGGAGAGATTATTGAAACCCTGTTTCTGAAAAGAGAACGGGGTTTTGTGTTTTTAATGATCTGCCTCCAGGCCTTTTAAAGTCTCTGGTGCTGCGTCTGAAAAAACTACAGAAACAATCGCCCAGGCCAGGGTATAAACATAAACAGCCATTTCATGGGCGAGTTGTGCCGAACCCGCCATAATCGAAGAAACGCGGAACCCACAAGTTTTGTCCATGCCGGGACAACATGATGGAAAGGAGAACGTGCAAGTATGACGAATCAACATGACGAGCGGATTCTCAAGAATCAGGAGCAGATCGAAAAACTCAAATCGACCATACCCGACTGGATCAAGGATCTCAAGCGACCGGAGACGCCGATGCTCGTACCGAAATTTGGGCCTCTCCAGGGAGTCCGTGTGGTCAGTTCAGGGATTGTTATTGCGCAACCCTTTGCGGCGACCAAGCTTGCGATGTTCGGCGCGGAGGTCATCCACATCGAACGGCCTGGCGGAGACATTCACCGGCGCACCGGACCCCACCTGACAAGGGGCGTGCGGCCCCACGGCTGCGACTGGGCAAATGAGGCCGTCAATCGTCTATCCTTTGGATTGAACCTCAAGAACCTCAGGGGCGTTGAACTCGGGATGGCCCTCTGGAAAATCTCCGATGTCTGGATGGAATCGTCTGCGCCCGGGACCATCGAGAGATCCGGCATCACCCCGGAACTGGCTCTTGCCGTGAACCCCAGGCTGGTCATCCTGCGTGTCAGCACCTATGGCCAGTACGGGGCTGGCGAAATGCTCGGAAGGCCCGGCTACGATGCGCTCGGGCAGGCTTACGGCGGCATGATCGCCGTCACCGGCGATCCAAACGGTCCTCCCCAGCGGGCCAAAGTCTATACGGCCGACTACATGACGGCCATGCATGGCTGGGCTGCCATCCTGATGGCGCTCATGGAAGTCCAGCGGTCAGGCAGGGGACAGGTCATAGACCTTTCCCAGTTTGAAGCAGTCCACGCCACGATGGGATTCCAGATGCCCTGGATAACCGGGGAGGGCAAGGTGTCGGCACACTCCGGGAACAAGGCCCCCACCTTTCAGCCTTACGACACGTTCATGTGCAAGGATGGTTATGTCTTCATCGGTGCCCTTGGTCCCATCATTTATGAACGGGTGCCGAAATTTCTGGGCCTGGACCCTGAGGAATACAGCTACGACGCATGCTCCAAGGACGCGGCGGCCGTGAGCTCGGAAAAGGGACTTGCCCTTGACCGGAAGCTCCGCGAATACTGCGCGAGCCGGACCCGCCTGGAGGTCGAGAAGGAAGTCAACGCGGCGCAGATCGGATGCTGCCGTGTCATGAATGCTATGGACATGCTCCAGGAGGAACATTACAATTTACGGGAATCTCACGTGCCTGTTCTTGACCGGCAGTCCGGCGTTCCTATCCGGGTCGGCGGCGTTATCCCGAAAATGTCCCTTACACCGGGCCAGATCTGGAGAGGCGCACCGGCTATCGGTGAAGATACAACGGACATCATGGAGAAACTGCTCGGTTTTTCCCATCATGCGATTCAGGAATACTATTCGGGAGGGATTATTCACCGGACGGAACCCTGTACACAGCCTGCATGTGATCCTTTACAGGCTTAACAAACCACATATCCTTATTTGCGTAGGCATGGACGTCATCAAGGAATTTATTGGAAACAACTTGAAAACGGGAATATAAGTGCCAGAAGCACATTCTCCTTTTTGTAATAGGGGTTAACGGCAGATAAAAACACCAAAAACAATTTCCGGCTAAAACCCGTCTTTGCAGATCAGGAACGGAAGGAGAAAGCGAAACAGTTCTATTATTTTTTGCTGAGTCTGACTATTTTCAGATTGACAATGTGAACAATAACTTCCTGTAATGTAGCGTCCGGCGATTTTGACGGATGGCTAACATTTTGATCGGTAAACAGTATGTAATGGTCCAAACTTCCCTTGAAACGTAAACCAGCCGTTCCTATATTCAATATCGAAAAGGGGAACTGGTATTCGGTATAATAACAACCCAAACAACAGGAGGAACACACGATGATCCCGGAGAAACTTCAGGAAATCATGAAGAAAGACGGAGTTGTTGCTATCGCCACGCTGGGACCTGATGGACCCCACATGGTCAATACTTGGAATAGCTACCTCAGAATATCACAAGATGGACGGCTGTTTATCCCCGCAGGTTACATGCACAAGACGGAGGCCAACATTACCCACAATCCGAATCTTTTGATTACATTGGGGAGCAGTAAGGTTGAGGGCCTGCATGGAGCGGGTGCAGGTTTCTTGATCAAGGGAAAGGCGATATTCGTTACATCCGGCCCTGATTTTGATTTCATGAAAGAAAAGTTCAGTTGGCTACGTGCCACCTTGGCCGTTACAATCGAATCAGCCACTCAAACTTGGTGAAGCACAATTGCATGGTTTTGCAGTCCATGTGAAAAGTGTCGATCACAGTCAAGGGATAGAAAAAATGAAGAAAAAGATATAAATGATATTACTCCTGATTCATCATGGGATAAACTTGTAAATGACAATCTAAAAATGACCCACTGTGATCACAGAAAAGTGACCCACCACGCCCTGTTAAATTTCCCTTGACAATAGAACAATCGTTCTATATACGGGAACCATGAAAGAAAAACGAACCATCCAGACAGTCCAGAAATCCATAACAACTTTCTTCCGGGGACAACGTCGGATGCCTTCATACGCCGAGATGATCGATCTTTTTGGCGTGAAATCAAAGAGCGTCGTCCATTTCTGGGTCAATAAGCTCATACAGACAGGCGCCATTGAAAAAGATGGAACCAGTCACCTGAGACTCACGCAGCTTGCCTTTGGCATTCCCATGGTCGGCTCCGTACAGGCCGGTTTCCCTTCCCCTGAGGAAGAGGCCCTTTGCGATGTCATGTCCATGGATGAATATCTGGTGACGAAACCGGATTCATCGTTTCTGCTGAGGGTCAGCGGGGATTCCATGACCGGAGCAGGGATCATGGAAGGGGATCTGGTGATTGTTGAAAAAAGCAGATCCCCCAGGACTGGTGATGTTGTGATTGCCGAAGTGGATGGTGAGTGGACGATGAAATATTTTCGCAAGAAGGGGAAGCAGATCATTTTGGAAGCGGCCAACCCGAAGTATCCTGAAATCAGTCCAAAAACGGAGCTGCGACTGGGAGGGGTTGTGACCGCCGTTATCAGAAAATATCATACATAAATTCAAGGATTTCAAGAATACTGCCGATAAATGAATTTAGGATATGCTATGAAGACATTGACTTACACAGATTCAAGGCACATGACCAGCAGTGGAAGGTTTTTTATTCGAACCCTGAAACCGGTGACACTTCTACGGCGTTTTCAGTGTTATATTGAAACATCGGATTGGGATGAGCAGATTATCCGCAAGGAATATCTCTTTGATAGATTCTGTCTGGTCGCCGTTATCTTATCTGGCTTCACCATGTTTCCGTTTATTGTTGCCGCACTCTTGAAATAATCCCGATTTATCTTTATTGAAAGGCAGGTGAATGAAATCGAAGAAATGCATTTGCCCGAACATCCGCGCCTGGAGGGCGTCCGGCTTTCCGGCGGGAAGCTCATGCTTCCGGAAAAGAGAAGCAGTCCATGGTGAAATCTTAACCGTGACAGTGTCATTAAACAACCCATCCTGACAGGGAATCATCGGGAGGGGCGAATACATGATACGATGTCTTTTAAGGAGTTGACATGCCGATTTATGAATTCGCAGGAAAGAAACCCAACATCTCACCCAGGGCGTTTGTCCATCCGCAAGCCGTTGTCATCGGTGACGCGACGATCGGCGATGAATGCCTCATTGCCCCCTGCGCCGTCGTCAGGGCTGATTTTGGGCCCATTAACATTGGCGAGGGGTCAAGCATCCAGGATAACGCGACGATCCATGTGACCCCGGGCGATAAGGTGGTCATCAGCAAGAACGTCATTGTCGCACATCATGCCGTTCTCCATGACGTAACCCTCCATGAACGCTGTGTTGTGGGGATGGGGGCCGTGCTCCTGCAGAAGGTGGTTTGCGAGGAGGGCGTCATTGTTGCGGCGGGGGCGGTCGTGCCCCAGGGGATGCACATCCCGGCGCGGAAACTCGTTGCAGGGAATCCGGCCAGGATCGTCAAGGACGTTACGCCGGAGATGGAAGCCTATGTGGCCATGGGCATCGATGCGTATAAGGGGCTCAGCCGTCTCTACCGCCAGACGATGAAAGAAGTTGCGCGCGAAGAAACTTGACGCAAGTTCCGGGCATCGCCTGGCTCACACAGATGACGAAAATGATCTCGGAGAAATGACTGTATGGCCGATGTCACGACATTGAATCAGCTTGAAGAATTGGCCTTCAGGCTGGGAATGACGATCCGTTACGAGCCGTTAAAGATAGAGGGATCCGTTTATCTGGGAGGATTTTGCCGTGTAAAGGGACAGGACTTCGTGATTGTTAATAAAAAGGCAACAACACAGGAGCGGATTCACGTCCTGGTGGATGCGCTGAAGCGGTGTAATCTCAGTGAAATCTACCTCCTGCCATCGCTCAGGAAACTGCTGGAAGAGGATACGATCCCATCATAATCGAGGACAATCATCAAGAACAATTTTATGAACGACAAACAGGCCAAACAGAGATAAAGCCGGAAGCCGACATTTCCATACGGCAGCAGTCTTTGCACACGGTCATGCGACAACCGTTGCAGAAGGCAAAGAGATTGTCGGCATTGCATCGTTTACAGCGCTTTATCGTCGGTGTGCTTCCCGATGCCGGCCTCTGCGGGCAGAGATATGTCACTGATAATGGATCTCGAAAGGCTTGTTGGTGATAAACAGGACAGTCACATCGCACTCGGCGGTGGCGCCGTGCTCCATCACCATCCCCTCCGGAAACCAGACGAAACTACCGGGGCCATAATGCCCCGCGTACGTCACGAGCGTTCCCTCCAGCACATACATGCCGTGCGCGCACGGATGGGTATGCCGCACGTTGATCACGCCGGCGGGGTAACGGACGAGACGGACCATCATGCCGGTGTCGGGATCGCTCACCAAATGCTTCCGATAAAGCATCCGTCCCAGTTTCTCGTTGTAACCCTCCTCCCAGGGGATTGCCCGGGTATCGATTGCGATCATTTTCTCTTCCATTTACAGCTCCTTCCCGGCAGTCAAAGCGCGCCCGGATTGATTTATTATTGCTTTTTTTATGAGAGGAAAATATACAAAGAATACCCCTGTGTGTCAATAAAATCCTGGCTGTAAACTCAAAACCTTTTCATATTACAGCCGAACCCATCGGCGACTTTTTACGAGTTCGCCAATTTTGATGAGCCTGTAAAAAGTCAAGAAACTATTGACAGGGCTGTTTGTTCTTCTGTATGTTGCTATGCGAAAATCATCGAGGAGGGGAACATGAGCAAAGAAGCAGCACCCATGATCATTGCCAAAGCGAAGACTGAAATCGCCATCCTCCCAAAAATGGCCAATCGACACGGTCTCATCGCCGGCGCTACGGGTACCGGCAAAACGGTTACGTTGAGGACGCTGGCCGAACAATTCAGTTCGATTGGTGTTCCGGTCTTCATGGCCGACGTCAAAGGAGACCTCTCCGGTCTTCCTTTCCCGGGGGGAGAAAACACCAGAGTCCAGGAGCGAATCCGGGAACTGGGTCTTGAAGACTTTCATTTCGGGGGATTTCCCGTGATGTTCTGGGATGTGTTCGGCGAGCAGGGGCACCCCGTTCGTGCTACGATTTCCGAAATGGGTCCGTTGCTTTTGAGCCGCATCCTGACGCTCAATGAGATCCAAAGCAGCGTTCTGACGCTTGTCTTCAAGGTCGCCGACGACAACGGCCTTCTACTGCTGGATTTGAAGGATCTGCGAGCCATGCTCCAGTTTGTGGGCGAGCAAGCGTCGCAGCTTCAGAAACAGTACGGCAATATATCCGCGGCCAGTATCGGCGCAATTCAGCGCGGCCTGTTGAACCTCGAACAACAGGGGGCCATTGCGTTTTTTGGCGAGCCGGCCCTCAATCTCAATGATCTCATTCAGACCGACGTCAATGGAAGAGGTTTCATTAACATTCTCGCAGCCGATCGGTTGACGCAATCGCCGAAACTCTACGCGACTTTTCTGCTCTGGATGCTGGCCGAACTCTTTGAGCAGCTTCCCGAAACGGGCGACCCGGAAAAACCCAAATTTGTGTTCTTTTTCGACGAAGCCCATCTGCTCTTTGACGATGCACCCAGGGTGCTCGTGGATAAAATCGAGCAGGTCGTCCGCCTGATTCGATCCAAGGGTGTTGGCGTGTATTTCATCACCCAGAATCCCCTCGATTTGCCTGAAACGGTTCTGGGACAGTTGGGCAATCGCGTGCAGCATGCGTTGCGGGCATTCACGCCCAGGGATCAGAAGACCGTCAAGGCTGCCGCAGAAACATTCCGCGCCCAAAAAGGCCTGGACGTCGCTACCGTCATCACGGAACTGGAGGTGGGAGAGGCCTTGATCTCGGTGCTGGATAAAAAGGGGGCGCCAACGATTGTGGAACGGGCGTATATCTGCCCGCCGCATAGTCGCCTGACGCCCCTGACATCTGATGAAAGGGGCAGCATCATCAAAGCGTCCGTCCTCTACGGACACTATGAAAAGACCGTTGACCGGGAATCGGCCTATGAAATCCTGAAAGAAAGGACGGCAAAGCAGGAACAGGAGGCCGCAGCCGTTGTCTCTGAGAAACAGCGTCCGGCCGCCGGGCGTGCGCAGGCCGGGGATTTCCTCGCGGCTGCCGCAAAAAGCGCGGCCCATGCGATCGGCAGCCAGGTCGGACGGCAGATTATCCGGGGCGTGCTGGGCTCCCTCTTCGGTGGAGGGAAAAGGCGGTAAGTGGGTGAAACAGCCATTTACTTTTTTCTGCGTTGCCCTTATAATTACGCCTAAACCAAAATTTATTTAAGGAGGATGCCATGAAGAAGATGATTTTAGTTATTGGTGTGTTGCTGCTTGCTGTGTCTTTTGCATTTGCCGCCGGGCCGAAAAGCTACCAAGTCACGGGCCCTGTACTCGAGGTGAAGGATGACGTCATTGTCGTGCAAAAAGGCCAGGACAAATGGGAAATCGCAAAGGACAAGAGCACGAAAGTCACAGGCGATTTCAAGGTCGGCCAGAAAGTGACCATCCAGTACCAGATGAAGGCCACAGAGATTGACGCCAAGGGCGCTCCGGCGAAACCGGCTGCCAAGGCGGCGCCGAAGAAGAAATAGTCAGGCGTCGAAAATTTGTTCAACAGGTGCTGAAGTACTTTCGCAACCGCGGCGCCTATCGGTATCCCGTGCCCAATCTGGCCGTGTTTGCGGAACCGCAGATTCCCGAAAAATACCATCAAATCGTGCCCCGGAAATGATTATCAGTGTTTCGGAATATATGCCGGGTCTCCTTGGCCGGATAACAGAGCTGCATGCCGGTTATTACCATCGGCAATGGGGCTTTGATCTCTTCTTCGAAGCCAAGGTGGCCGCCGAGCTGGCCGATTTCCTGCAGCACTTCGATTCGACGCGGGATGGGTTGTGGGCGGCCATGAGGGAAGGTCATATCATCGGGGCGATTGTCGTAAGCGGGCGGGACGCTGCGATAATCGGGGCGAGGTTGCGCTGGCTGATCGTTGCACCGCAATATCAGGGCCGGGGATACGGAAAGCGGTTGATGCGCACGGCGATGGACTTTTGCAGACAAACGCGTTTCAAACGGATTTATCTGACAACATTTGCCGGGCTTGATGCGGCCCGGCATTTATACGAACAAGAGGGCTTCCGCGTCGTTGTCGAACAGGAAGATGCCCATTGGGGAAAGACCGTACTGGAACAGACCTTCGAGTTGATGCTGTGATGAGGGTATAACGCCGTGGAATATGTCTTTTTATTTAAAAGTTATGGAGGGCCCACTTTACCCTCGTTTCAGAAGTAGTAAAAACGTCCGATGGCGCACGATCGACCTGGTCGAGGCGTTTCCGAAGGCCCTTACCATTGGCCAACTGAATGGCCAGTCCCGGACGGGCGTTTAGTTCCAGAAGCAGAGGCCCTCGGTCTTTATCAATCACCAGATCCGCGCCAAGATACCCTAAGCCGGTAATCTCGAAGGTTTCAGCCGCCATCCAAAGCATCTTTTCCCAGTAAGGGACCTGAATGCCGCTGACAGGGTTCGCTGTGTCCGGATGATGGGTGATGACCTGGGAGAGATGGACAGCAGACATCGTAATACCCTCGGCCATTTCGATGCCCGCACCGATTGCCCCTCGATGAAGGTTGGCCTTGCCATCGGATGCTTTGGTAGGAAGTCGTACCATAGACATAACCGGGACACCACGATAGACAACAATCCTCACGTCCGGAACACCTAGAAAGGTTACGGCAGCAAAGACGGGATCAGGATGAATCAATGCTTCCACAATGGCAAAATCCTCAAGCCCTGATAAGGAAAAAATCCCCGAGAGGATTTCAGAGATATGATAGGAGAAATCTTCAAAGGAGATGACCTCTCCGCTTTGCGTAACGTATCCTCTCTCCCTACGATCTTTAATGAGTACAATCCCGCTTCCTCCCGATCCACGTGCCGGCTTGACCACAAATTCGTAATGTCCCCCGAGAGCTTCCTGAAGCCCGGCAATATCCCCATGCGTTTCTACCAGGTAGTATAGAGGGGGCGTGGGAATATGATGGGTCTCGGCCAATTTCTTGGTCAGGATCTTATTGTCGACGCGGGGGAAAAATGAACGGGGGTTGCACCGCATGATGTAGTCGGAATTCCGGCTGTTTATGCCCAGGATTCCAGCTTTTTTCAATCCACGGAACGCTTGCCAAATCAAGGTGAGCCTCTCAGCGCGCGAAAACGAAAGATTTCCGATAGACGATATCCGGTATAACGTCCCAGAAGAATCTGCACTGCGGCTACGACCGCCAGCAATTCGGGAAATACAAAAAAGGTGATCTGAAGAGGCTCCCAGCTTATAATTCCATAGGCAAGAATAGACACTAAAGCGCTTCCGGCAGCAGTCCGGAAACCTTCCGCCACCCCTGCCTCCTCGACGAGGACAAAGAATCGCTCGATGACCATGGTCAATATGACAAACGGAAGTAACCCGACAGCCATTAATTGCCGCAGTCCAATTTTGTTACCCACCAGGGCAAGGATCGTGAAACAGGCAATCACGAAGGTCAGGATCACAGACATGCGGGGAACCAGCAGCAGACGTAGGTTGTCGAGAAACAGGCGGATGGCATATCCAATAAATAGAATTCCAGCAAAGATTCCCAGGCCGTAAACCAATCCCGTGCCACGAAAGGCCAACGCCATCAGCACGGGCATGAAGATTCCGAAAGTGGGAAAGCCAACCATATTTCTCAGGAATCCGACAATGAGGGCTCCTACGGGCACTAACAGAAGGATCCGAAAAGTCTGCTGGAATTCAGGGGGCAGGCGAAAGAGCGACCAATGGTCGAGAAAGCCGGTTGAATGTTGAATTCGCTCAAAATGCAAACGCCAGTGACTGACAATCTCTCTATTGGTGATCCATCGTATTTCCGAAAGTTCACCGCCAGATACTTGTGCTGCAGGCAAACCATTCGTTGCCAATGGGAGAAGTGTGGCCGGATTTTTTTCAACTTCTCCTGTCTCAGGCCACAAGTTCTCCCATACTTTGCCGGTCCATACTTCGATCCAGATGAGAGGCCGTGTCTCAATCCCTCCAGTAAGCCGCAATCCTTGTACAGAGCGAGACGGAAGATCGGAAGCTTCTAATAATGCTTGAATTGCCGCCACCCGGCCATATTTTTCCTGAACAATGCGCCATGCTTGAACATCTTGATCTTTTGGAGAAGGTTGTATCCACTTCCCCTTGACAGCCGCGATAACTGCCTTGATTCGTGCCGCTGGAGCAAGTTGCTTCCAGCTCCCGGCTAAACGCTCGGCCAAGGTCTGGTCTTCCCTTTCTATCCCCGGTAAGACCCTTTCACTGGTTGGAGGGTCAGTTCTGAAAGAGCGCCCGGGGCGAACAAGGATAATCGTCCGGTAGTTAATCTCTTCTTCTCTCGTTCCTGTTGATCCTGACCAGACACCAATCCGGTTTAGCCCTTTCTGGACCAGGTTGAAGTTCAGGGTTCCCGATGTAACTTTTTCTTCGATGAGCATTCGCCCGGCCTGCTCAATCGGGAGCGCAAGAGATAGAGAGGTATCTCCTTTCCCACCCTTAATGTGGGCATCTACCAGGAGCTGCCATGTCCGGCCCGGTGCGGTCGGAAAGACTGGATATCTCAGCCAGACAATACGATAGGCAAGGAGACAAGCTGTCAGGAGAAGCAGGGCTAAAGCCAGTACAACCGCAGGACGTTTCACTTGTTTTGAACCTCAGTACAAATCGGTGGGGCGCACTTCTCTTTCATGCAGTCAACGATAAAATTTTTCTTGAGTGCATTACGACCGACCAGAAATGGGTATTTGACTTTAGATCGATCATTGAGATTGACACGGGTTCGGATATGCTTGCTCCCAAGGCAGAACTCCATCATCACCACGGGTCTCTGTTCACGCGCTTCGGCAGACCGGACGGTTTTTCGGGCAACAAGCGGTAAGCTTAATTGCAGCCCCCCGTACTTTTCCGGCAACTTAAAATCGACACTGTCTCCCTTAATGACGATATCCCTGGCATCGAGAGACGTTTGAGCCGCTCCTGTGTCAATGCGGGCTGGCAGTTTCACTCTCCATGGCAGAAGGACGACATCTTCTACTACGCCAATGGCAATTCTTTCTTCAGCTTCAACTATGCCTACCAAAATAAAACTGGCCATGAATAACGTTATGAAGAGTAATCTACTTTTTCCCATATTATTGTTCCAAAAGATTGTGAGCGTTTTTTCCGAATCCAAGGCAGAATTGCCCACTTCTTATTGACGGTATGGACTTTTTACTTCCTGGCCATATCGCGAGGGCCGATTCAGACCTTCTCTTTCCTTACCGTCAGGCCGATAATGATCTTCTCCACAGGTGTTATGACCTCCCCATCTCCCCTGCAAGACCCATTAAGGTTTTGCAGCACACGAGTCCTCAACATTTTAATAAGAAATCGCTTTTTGTTGAGAAAGTATAGGGAAGCGTGATCTGTGTGTCAACGAAAAATAAAAAACGGTTTATAATATCATGATAATCAGAATTATCGCATGATCCATGTCCGCAAGCATAAGCCTCATCGATTCAAAAAACTCGCGGCGGTTAGTGATCCTGTATTGGGAAAAAGGAAATTGTCTGATAGAATTGAATGCGGCAGTGCGGGTTTATTGACGCTTGGACCAGGAGATGTTTTTTATGGATTACGAGCCTGTCCATGTTGAAGGTTACAGCGGCTATAAGGCGAATGAACGCCCTGTTGCTTTCACATTTCAGGGGCGTCGCCGGAATATATCAGAAATCGTCGATCGCTGGTATGAGGGAGGCCCGAATTCTACTCGGCCCGAAATAAGCTATTTCAGGGTCAGAACGATTGACGGGCAGGTTTTTCTTCTTCGGTATGTTTCACTCTTTGATTCTTGGTCAATGAAGATCTGCTGATGTCCGCACCTGTAGCGACGTAATCATCAGATGAAAATGGTGCTGTGGACTACAACGCTGCGCGAAAGAACAAATCGTTAGCCTGAAGTCAAAGCCGAAGCAGGAACTGCTATTCAAAGCAGAAGCCTGGGATATCTCTGATCATCTGAATCGGACCCTGTGCTATTTGTATGCGCCGCAACAGATGATGTAATCACCGGTCTTTAGTAAATAGGTTGTCTTGTGCTCAATCTTATTGGTTTTGGGATTCTTGTACGTATAATCCACCCAACCCGAACCTTTGGTCTTGGCTATATTGACGATATCTCTTCGGAAATATTTCTTCTCAAAATCCGTCACATCATACAGGTTTTTCCCAATCAGGGCAGGAGAGTGGGGATGAGCGACAATGGTTGCCGTCATGTCATAGACGAATACATACAGGTCGTCTTTCACAAATTGCCCTTTCGGGTTACTAAATTCCTTGAACGCCGTCTCTTTTCCCTGAGCCTTGAAGAAGGCGGACGCTTTTTCCACGAGCGTCTTTGCCTCCTCCCTGGATCCGGCCGCAAAAGCAACCCACGAAAAACAAAAGACAAATATCACTGACCATACCAAAACCCGTGTTCTCATAAAAACCTCCCTAAATATCATTATGTTTTGTTGTATTTGCGATTATTGCAATTACAGTATCGGTCTCTCCGGGCATTAACTTGAATTATTCTTTTCTTGTTCAGTTGAGTCACATCTTTCTGCGTTCTTACGAATGTGCACGATACGTGCGGGTGACAGCTTCACTGGAGCATCGCATCCAGAACCTGATGAAGAGAGGGATTTCCAGGGGCGAGGAAACCAAATTGACCAAAAAGAGCGACCAAGAGGGGGGCGCGTTCATCAGGCTATTTATAAAGTGGACTGGGAAAACCATGAACTGTGGATTTTGTGCTGAACTTGGATCACTGAACCGTCAATCAGGTTGGCAAGACTTGAGGGATGAAAACTCAAAAGCCCCCTGTCCGATACGATCGAATCAAGGGGCTTTTGGCAGATCATGAAAAGATCCTATGCTGAGGGGAGACACGGCTTCGTCATGTTCTCCCTTTCGTTTAAACCTTGTTCCGTTTGAGCCAGGCTTCCTGATACAATCTTCCGATGGAGGTTCCCAGAGCCAGGAAGAACAACCCGAACATGAAGTTGGGCGCCGTTCCAAGCCACTGGTCCAGAAGATGCCCGAGGTACAGAAACAAAAGCGACGCAAAGACGATCGCGAATCCCCAGGCGGAGAGCATCAGGATGTGTC
The DNA here is from genome assembly GCA_963754515.1 of uncultured delta proteobacterium. Taxonomy (GTDB): domain Bacteria; phylum Desulfobacterota; class Syntrophia; order Syntrophales; family Fen-1087; genus JAPLJM01. The sequence continues at coordinate 18,426 of CAVWGC010000003.1, forward strand.
CGAACTGCTGCATCTGCTGAAGCGTGTTTCTCTGGGTCGTCCGCGTGTTCATGTTCCGTTCCTCCTTTCCTGAAAATGGGCCTGTTTGATATCCGTAAGTTTAACCCACCATGTTCTTGATCGCGTCGATCACGGGATTCGTGAACAGGGCGATCAGAACCGTGTAGAGCGCGAAGGCGCCGACGGTCTCGCTGGTGTATATCTTCTCATACTTGTTCTTGAGCGAAATGATGATCAGCCCGCCCACGATCAGGCAGCCGAGCTGGAAATAGGGGAAGTTGCCGGCGCCCGCCAGGGTGTATTCCGCGAAGCTGAAAGTTGCCGTCAGAAGAACCACCGCCGCCGCCACCATCATTGTTCCTATTGTCTTTTTCATGATCCGTACCCTCCTTGGGAGTTTGTTTGTTTTGTTTGACTTACTCTAATGCGGGAAGCGTGCCAGGATAGAAAACCACGAAAAGAATTCTGCAAGTGATTGAAACAATGCTAAATATTACATCAGACGAGGAGATTGGACATGACGTTTTGCTGCGTCTGGACTTGATTTTTTAATGCGATGTTCAATGATCTTTAACGAGATGAGCAAATCTCTCAGCGATTGCCTGGCTCATTGAACGGAGGTGATGTCTTTTTCCAGAAGTAGCGGACCGATAAGATTTGTCTTTATCTCTATGATGTAGTTGTCGGCCTGCAAAGAAAGACCATCTAATTGCTTTTCCGGGTATATCCCCAGGTTGCAAGGATTAAACCGGATGACCACAATATCTGTCCCGTCAAAGCGCTGTGATGCGTAATGATTGACAATAACCGGATGATTGGTGGTTAAGGCGGTTATAATGCCATTCGTGTCGGATCTCAGTCCTTCCTTTCTGATTTGCTCCCACATTTCAGATGTCGTGACATGATAGAAATAGGTGTCCAACAGGTCGTCAATATGATCGTCAAGGGCGGGCATCCGATTTACGCTCCTTCATCCGTGATAATGAACATAATGCCTTTTCATAAACAGAACTGCCCTTTGTGTCAATGCAATAATGGCCGTAATTAGATATGGCATGCTTATATTCAATATATTAATAACTACTATGCGATTATGAATAATATGAATTGGATTTCCCGGTCTTTTTGTGTTAGCAACACGAAAAATATATTAAAGGAGGTCCTCATTTGTGAGAAATGTTTTTTCAACGCGCACAGGTATTATAATTGTCGGCGCCCTGATCGGCATCGGAGCGGCTGTGCTGCAGTACCTGGGCAATCCCGCCAATATGGGCGTCTGTGTGGCCTGTATGGAGCGGGATATCGCCGGGGCGCTTGGCCTGCACCGGGCGGACGTGGTCCAGTATCTGCGTCCGGAGATCATGGGATTTGTCCTCGGCGCCTTCATCGCCGCCCTCATCGCCCGCGAACACAAGCCCCGTGGCGGTTCGGCGCCCCTTATCCGCTTCTTTCTGGGCGTCTTTGCCATGATCGGCGCCCTGGTCTTTCTGGGATGCCCCTGGCGGGCCCTTCTACGGTTGGCCGGCGGCGACGGGAACGCGATTCTCGGGCTCCTGGGGTTGGCGGCGGGTATCTTTATCGGCATCCAGTTCCTGAAGCGCGGCTACAGCCTCGGCCGTTCCTATCCGCAAAAGTCTCTAAGCGGCTGGGTTTTTCCGGCCCTCGTGGCAGGGCTCTTTCTGCTGCTGGTCTTTCAGGTCTCCTTCAGCCCGGGAGGTCCCATCTTTTTTAGCCAGAAAGGTCCGGGTTCCCAGCACGCTCCCATCTGGATCAGTCTGGCGGCGGGTCTGATCATCGGCGCCCTGGCCCAACGCAGTCGTTTCTGCACGATGGGCGCTTTCCGGGATGTCATGCTGATCCGGGATTTTCATCTTGTCAGCGGCGTGGCGGCCCTGCTGATTTTCGCCTTTGGGATGAACCTGATCCTTGGCCAGTTTAAACCGGGATTTGAGGGTCAGCCCATCGCCCATACGGATCACCTATGGAATTTTCTTGGCATGGCCCTGTCGGGTCTGGCTTTTGTCCTCGCCGGGGGATGCCCGGGGAGGCAGCTTTTCCTCTCCGGAGAAGGCGATATGGACGCGGGGATATTTGTTCTTGGCATGATTATCGGCGCCGCTGTGTCCCATAATTTCGCCCTGGCCAGTTCGCCAAAAGGCATCACCGCTTTTGCACCGGCGGCCGTTATCCTGGGATTCGTCTTCTGTATGGTTGTTGGCCTGACACAGCGGGACCGTGGATAAGCCCGGTTTATCAAATTTGAAATTTTGGAAGGAGAATGATAATGACGACAAAACGTATCGACGCCAGGGGGCTTTCGTGCCCCCAGCCTGTTGTTCTCGTGGATCGGGCCGTTCAGGAGGGGAACGCCGATCTGGAAATCCTTGTGGATAATGAAGTCTCCCGGGAAAATGTCCTGCGTATGGCCGCCCGGCGGGGATTGAAGACCGATGTCCGCCGGGAAGGTTCGGATACGATTATCCGGGCGACCAGGGCACAATAGAGAAAGAGGATTCATTTATGGAAGTGGTCTATCTGGATAATGCCGCAACGTCCTTTCCCAAGCCGCAGGCGATGCTGGAGGCCATGATGCGCTATCAGCGCGAGATCGGCGGATCGCCCGGCCGTTCCGGTCACAGGCTTTCCATCGAGGCAGGCCGCATCGTTCATGAAACCAGAGAAGTCCTGGCCCGTCTTTTCAATATCGATAACCCCCTCCGGATTGTCTTCACCAAGAATGCCACCGAAGCCCTCAATATTGCACTGATCGGCCTGCTCAGGCCGGGGGATCATGTGATCACGACGGGCATGGAACATAACGCCGTCATGCGGCCCCTGCGTTTTCTTGCGTCCAGAGGGGTTGGCCTGTCGGTCGTTCCTTGTTCTGACCGGGGTGAACTGGATCCTGATGATATCCGCGCAGCCTTCCGGACGAATACTCGCGCTGTTGTAATGACTCACGCTTCGAATGTTACAGGAACGATCATGCCGGTTCAGGAAATCGGCCTTCTGACTCGCGAACGCGGAGACATTGTCCTGTGCGTCGATGCGGCCCAGACGGCGGGGGCGTTGCCCATCGACGTGGCGGCGATGTCCTTAGATCTACTGGCCTTTACGGGGCACAAGTCCCTTTACGGCCCCCAGGGCACAGGCGGTCTCTACATCCGGAAGGGTCTCGATGAAAAGATCGCACCCCTCATGATGGGCGGTACGGGGAGCCGTTCGGAATTCGAGGAGCAGCCCGATTTTATGCCAGACAAGTATGAGTGCGGCACGCCCAATACCATCGGTCTTGCCGGGCTGGCCGCCGGAGTGGCTTTCATTCTGGAGCAAGGGGTGGAAGGGGTGCGGGAGAAGGAAGAAGCTTTGACCCGGCGGTTTCTGAATCACCTGCAGGAATTTGGCGGGGACATCACCGTTTACGGCCCCCTGGCGGCGCAGAAGCGAATTCCCTTGATTTCATTCAACCTGCGGAATATAACACCCTCCGACGCAGCCCTTTATTTCGATGAGCAGTGGAGCGTCATGTGCCGTCCCGGTCTTCACTGCGCCCCGGCCGCCCATCGAACCATCGGGACCTTTCCACATGGAACCATACGCTTCAGTTTCGGTTTTTTTAATACGGAAGCGCATGCCGATCTGGCCGCTGAGGCCCTGAGGCAGCTTCTTAGAAACTGAATTACTGACAAAGTCGTCACTTTCTGAAAGGACCAGGCAGCGCCTATGACCCAGGAAGGCCCCTTCGGCGTCGTCCTCTTTGAATCCGTCAGCCACGCCCTGCGGGCGGAGAAAATCATCAAAGCCGAAAATATCCCTTGCAAACTGATCCCCGTGCCGCGCCAACTCAGTTCCGATTGCGGTGTTTGCCTGCGCTTCAGCGTTATGCACAAAGGACAAATAGAAGAGGCCCTGACGGGGAAACTCGACTTCTTTGAGGTTGCCCTGTTTTAGCGGGTGGAGGAGACAGCATAATCAGCGCAGGGCCGCATGTAGTCGGATATGGGGGCAATATCAACAGGCCTTGGGAAGGAGTCGTCGGCTGCAATTTATGCATCATAGAGAAAACATCCTGGCGGTTATAAAAGACGGAATCGCTGCCGCCTGGCCCATCTGCCTGGGTTATGCTCCCATCGGGCTGGCTTTCGGCGTCCTGGCGCAGAAAGCCGGTCTATCCCCTGCTGAAATCGGCCTGATGTCGCTGCTGGTCTTTGCCGGAAGCGCCCAGTTCATCGCCGTTTCCATGCTCAGCGGCGGCGCGGCTGCAATTCCGATCATCCTGACCACCTTTACCGTTAACCTCCGCCATTTGTTGATGAGCTCATCGCTGGCTGTCCATCTTCGGGGTCTGAACGTGGGTTGGCTCTCGCTGTATGCCTACGGAGTCACCGATGAGAGCTTCGCCCTCAACGTGGCGCGCTTCCGGGAAGAGAACTGGGACTGGCAGCGGGCGCTCGTTTTGAATCATACAGCCAACCTGGCCTGGATCGCCAGTACCGTTATCGGAGGCTATGGCGGCCAGTTCATTCCCGCCGGCGCTTTCGGGATCGATTACGCCCTGCCGGCCATGTTCATCTGTCTCCTGGTTCTGCAGATCCGGGGCGGCCTCTATATTGCGGTGTCGCTTATCGCCGGAGTCATGGCCGTCGCTTTCTCGCTGCTGATTACGGGCAATGCCTATATTGTCGCGGCAACCGTGGCGGCGGCGACAATCGGTGTCTTTCTGAGAAAGTGGAAGGGCAGGGCAAGCGAAAGCGGGGGGACGTCATGAAGGCGGATTATGTGCTGCTGGTGCTGGGGATGGGGATCGTGACCTATCTGCCGCGGTGGATCCCTCTGATTCTGCTGTCGCGACGACCGTTGCCGGAATGGCTGCGGCAATGGCTGGACTTTATTCCCGTCGCTGTCCTGAGCGCTCTGATCCTGCCGTCATTGGTGACGACGGGCGAACCCCGTCATCTGGACATCTTTCAGCCGGCCCTGCTGGTTTCGATCCCTGTTTTTATCTTTGCCTGGAAAACCCGATCGCTGGCTGGAACGGTGATTGTTGGGATGGCCCTTTTCTGGATCGCCGGAAAGTTATAAAGAGCCTTGCATAGCCGCTGAAAAAGCGTTCGCCTGTGGCGACGCCGATTTTCAAGAAAAACTAATATCCCTCTCTGGCCATTTTCTCCATCAGGCGCCGCAGGGCGCCGTCTTTCTGCATCGCTTGCAGTGCATGATTCACCTCTGCAAGTAGGGCTTTGTCCTCCTTGCGGAAGGCGGCAGCAATTTGTTCTTCGCCCAGAGGCCCCCCCAGGCTTTTGATGCGGAGCTTCTTTCTGTTGATCGTGTACATGCTCACAATTTCGTCGGTGATGATCGCATCGACCTCGCCTTTATGGAGCCCGAGCAGAGCCTCGTCGTCACTGGGGTAGCGACGTATGTTCTTTGCTCCAATCCTCGCGGCGTCTTTCTCAAAGGTGGTACCGACGGCAAATCCGATGGTCTTGTCCTTGAGGTCGGTGTGGTTTTTGAACGAAGAGTTCATCTGCACCATGACCCGTGTTCGTGAATAATAGTAAGGCGTCGAAAAGCTTACCTGATCTCGGCGCGCCTCCGTTATGGACATGCTTCCCAGGATGCCGTCATAGCGTTGTGCGTTTAGCCCGTCGATGATGGCTTCCCATGGCGTATTGATGATCTTCAGGTCAACCCCGAGCCGTTTGGCCACTTCCCCTGCGACATCGATGTCGAAACCGACCAGTTCTTTTTTATCGTTATAGAAACTGAAAGGAGAATATCCCGAGCTCAAAGCAATACGGATATGCCCGGCCTGCTTGATCCTGCTTAAAGATTTATCCCGATCGCAGGAGCAGCCGGCAATGAATAAAAAAACCGTTGCCGCCGCGATCATGAACAAACATACTTTCTTACCATTTCTCATCGACGTTGCCTCATGTTTTGAGAGTTGCTTCATGAATTGATTCCATGAAAAAAGTGTGCATCTTCATTTTGACTTCAGAAATCTCTCTTTCAGGGAGTGTTCGTCATGAAAAAATGAATTCAAAATTACCGCTGCAGGTATCGCCCTCAAGCATCAAACATTTTTCTATGGGAGGTGTAAGGCGATATTTCACACCGAGACTGTCGAACCAGCATGCAAGTCTGTAGATGACACCGCATTCATAACGATCGATGGCGCCCATTCGTTTGATTCCCTTGTACGCGAAGCAGTTTTTCGGTTCGAACGCCCAGTGCATAACATTTTCTACCGGGAAACTCATGGAAGCATTCATAAAGGGGGGAATGAACAATGGCGCCGCACGCTCAAAAAATTCTTTTAACTCTTGAAAGTTTTCAATCTTTTTCTCTATACACATGGCCTTTCTAATCCTGTCAATCTCCAGGGGGGCCAAGGATTTGATGGCAGCCTTATTCAGACGGTTTGCCTTCTCAATGCCTAACTCCTGCAGGCAGTGATAGAACCACATCCCATCATGCGTCATCCAGCATCGATTCAGCAGATCGATTAATTCTTCTCTTCCGGGTTCGGGTGGTGTGCTCATCATTTGGTCCTCCATGCCGGACAGTGTAAAACAGAGAAGTTACCGAGTCAACGGTAAATAATTTGAATTTTAATACGAAAGACCATGTGGTGAAAATTGTGACAGGGTCCTGATCATGAAAAAATGACGGATAAATGTATTAAAATATGTTACGTATGCGCCAATTGGTTTGATCAAGCGTTGGAGAAAGGAATTCGGGATATGGCTGAAAACAGTGCATCGCCTCCCTCTGATTTTATCAGGGATATCATCGACGAAGATCTGAAAACCGGCAAGCACCAGGGGCGCATCGCCACGCGCTTTCCGCCTGAACCCAATGGCTATCCCCATGTCGGCCATGCCAAGTCCGTCTGCCTGAATTTCGGCATTGCTGCCCAATATGGCGGCACGTGCAATCTGCGCATGGATGACACGGACCCGACCGGCGAAAGCGTGGAATATGTGGAGGCGATCATCCGCGACGTGAAATGGCTGGGCTTCGACTGGGAAGATCGCCTGTATTACGCCTCTGATTACTATGAGCAACTCTACGAGTATGCCATGCAACTGATCCGGACATGCAAGGCCTTTGTTTGCAACCTGAGCACGGATGAGATGCGGGAGTACCGGGGCTCCTTCACGGAACCGGGCCGGGAAAGCCCATGGCGCAATCGGTCAGTGGAGCAAAACTTGGACCTGTTCCAACGTATGCGAGCCGGAGAATTCGAGGAGGGGAGCTGCGTCCTGCGCGCCAAAATCGACATGGCGTCTCCAAATATCACCATGCGGGACCCGATCATGTACCGGATCAAGAAGGAGTCGCACTATCGCACGGGCGATCAATGGTGCATCTACCCCATGTACGATTTCGCCCATTGCCTGTCGGATTCCATCGAGAAGATCACCCATTCGATCTGCACGCTGGAATTTGAAAACAACCGGCCGCTCTATGACTGGTTTCTTGAGGCCGTGAACATTGGAAGTCCTCCCCAGCAGATCGAATTTGCGCGCCTCAACTTAAACTACACTGTTCTGAGCAAACGCAAGCTCATCGAGCTCGTGGAAAACGGAATTGTCAGCGGCTGGGACGATCCGCGCATGCCGACGCTATCCGGTATGCGCAGACGGGGATATCCGCCCGAGGCGATCCGCGATTTCTGCGAGCGCATCGGCGTGGCTAAAAATGACAGTCTGGTCGATGTGGCCCTGCTTGAAAACTGTATACGGGAAAGCCTCAACGAGAAGGCGCCGCGTGTTATGGCCGTGCTGCGTCCCCTGCGCGTCGTGATCGACAACTACCCGGAAGGCCGCGTGGAGGAGTTCGATTGCTCCTATCATCCCAAGAATCCCGAGATGGGCTCGCGGAAGGTGCCCTTTTCACGCGTGCTGTACATCGAGCAGGAAGACTTTATGGAGAACCCGCCAAAAAAATTCTTCCGGCTGGCCCCAGGCAGAGAAGTCCGCCTGCGCTACGGCTACTTTATCAAATGTGTCAATGTCGTGAAAAATCCTGACACCGGAGCCGTGGTCGAGCTGCACTGCACCTATGATCCCGAGACGCGCAGCGGCTTTGCCCCGGACAGCCGCAAGGTGGATGCAACCATCCACTGGGTTTCAGCGGACCATAGCATTCCGGCTGAGGTGCGCCTTTATGACCGTCTTTTTCGGGTTGCCGATCCGCTTGCGATGGCGTCCGACTACATGGAGCATCTGAATCCGGAATCTCTCGAAGTTCTCAGGTCATGCCGGTTGGAGCCAAGCCTGACGGGTGCCGCGCCGGGCGGCGCGTTCCAGTTTGAGCGGATGGGCTACTTCTGTGTGGATACCATTGATTCTTTGATTGATTCCATGGTCTTCAACCGGACCGTGACGCTACGGGACGCTTGGGCAAGGATTGCGGAGAAGGGGTATAAATAAACGCCCCTGTGTGCGGTATTGAGATCCTTGAAATGGGTTCGCCGAGCCTTAAATCCGGGTCATGCGCACTTCCTGCTGTCTAACCACGCGATGCTTCATGAAATATTCAATGCCGCGGATAGTCACGGACAGGTATTCAGTTTCATTGGGGCGGCAGGGAGAACTGAATCTCCACGCGGCGGTTTTTGAGTCTATTCTCATCACTGTCGTTGGGATTAAGGGAATGGTACTCTCCAAAACCTTTTACTGATAACTGATATGGATTGACACCCAGGCCGATGAGCGCTTTGGCCACTTGTGTGGCCCGATCCACGGAAAGTTCCCAATTAGAGGGGTAGCGGGTGTTGCTGATGGGCTTATCGTCGGTGTAACCCTGCACCTCACCGATAAGATAAGGCCGTTCCTTGATAAAGGAGGCCACCTTATCCAGAGTCGTTTGAGCCGAGGGCTTCAACAGGGCATGGCCTGGATCAAAGACAATTCGCTCCGCGAAAGTCAAGGTGACAAGGTTGGCAACTCGTTTAACCGTTACTTCCGGCTGGCCTTTTCCCAGGTTCAAAGTGGCGATGAGATCCTCCTCGATCGAAGCGGACATGCTCAGCAAGGATGGATCTGTGTTTATGGCGCTCACTTTTTTTTCTGTCTGATTCTCATTTGATTCTGCTCGAATGGAAATATTTGGCACACGCTTCTGCATTTCCATGCCGAAAAGAATCACAAAAAAAATCACGAGGAGCAATAGCAGATCGCTAAGTGTGATCAGCCAGATGTCGCCCCCTCTATACGTCTCTGCCTTAATCTGAGGACATAGGGGGTTCGGGTTCTTCCTCTTCAACGGCAACGGCTTGATGGTATTTTCGGAGGAAGATAGCCTCCCTTTGAGGTTATTCATGATGACACCGAAGCAGCCTGCATTTTGGGGGTTGTCATAACGACCAATTCAGGTCGGGGTGCAATGAAACTTTGTTTTGATTCCCTTGTTGAAAGGGATGAAAGTGACTCCAATTTGTATTCCATGGCCCTCGGATTCTCCTGATCATAGAGATCTAAAATACCTTCCTGGATCAGGTCGAATCGAGTTGCTTCCTGATCCATGAATTCTCTGAGTTTATTTGATAGAGGTATAAAGCAAAGATTGGCAAAGACGACGCCATAGAAGGTGCTCAACAGCGCAATGCCCATGCATCCGATCAGACCATTGGTATCAGTGATGTGTCCAAACGTGCGAATGAGGCTAACGATCGTTCCGGTCAATCCAAGTGCGGGGGCAAGTCTTGCCATGTTGCAAATAATCTTATCCGATGCTTCATACTGGCTGTAGATGATATGGACCTCTTTCCGCAGGATATGTTCAATCTCATTCTTGGTGTAATTGTAGGTTATGAGTGCAACGGCAGTTTTCAGATGACCATCGGGTAGTCGTTCGCCCATCTGTTCCAGAACGCGAATGCCGTTTTTCCGATAAGAACGGGCCAGTGTCACAATGGTTTTTTTGGTCCAGTCGATTTCATTGACGGATAAAAAGGCCGTCTTCAGGAGGTGGGCGGTCCAGATCAGCCTTCTCCAGGGATAGGCGATAAGGGTAGCAGCAAGAGTTCCGCCTAATACGATCATCAGGGCGCTGAGGTTTGACGCAAGCCCCATCTTTTCCAATTCGAGATTGAATGCCAGAAAAAACATGGCAACAGACAGAAGGATAGAAAAGATAACCTGTGGCAACATTCGCGACCTCCGGTTGATTGTATTTTGAGGATAAATTAAGCACGAAACATGCCACCTGAACCATGAACCATATAAATACCGATGTAGCTGCTATCGTTGAACATATTTTCAAATTGCCGATGAAGATAGAGATTCAACGGGTTTGGAAACCCGGCATTATTTTCCGCTGCACGCACATTGAAGATCATTATTTTCCTCTCTGCTGTGTGTTCCGATGACCCGGAGAAGGGCAATGAATCATCAGGCGCTGCAGCAACCTTAAAAATTGCTTAGAACTGGCAATTCTCACTTCAATTTCAAACTCATTATTGAATGGTTGGTGAAGAAAATCGAGGCTCAATTTGACAGATAGTCAACTTATCAGGGGGTTATGCTGTGCGGGCACTGAAGTACTTCCCGGCGATTCCCTGCGCCGCGAGGATCCCTGAAATTCCCGCACCCACAATGCCGCGGCTTTTTCCGGTGCCGTCGCCGGCCACAAAGATTCCCTCCAGGTTCGTCTCCAAATTACGATCTGTGGGAAAATGCGTGTCGAAGAACTTGATTTCGGGCGCATACAACAGTGTGGATGGGTGTAGAATGCCGGGCACGATTTTATCGAGATTTTTCAGGGATTCCCAGAGATTGTCAATGATGCGGGCAGGCATTCCGAGGGTGATATCCCCGGGAACGGCCTGATAGGTCGCCTTGCATTGTCCGAAATGACGTGTGACGCTGTTGAATGTCGATTGGGAACTTCTTCTTCCCTCTCTGAAATCTCCGATCCGCTGCACAATCGGTTTGCCGCCGCCCAGCAGGAAAAATTGTCTGGCGATCATCTGCCCGAACTCGGTCGTATCGGAAAAAGGCTCGGTTAACCCCACCGTATTGATCAGGGCAAAATTCGTATTGTCCGTTTTCCTGCCGGAAAGGGCGTCGCCGTTAACAAGCTTGAAGTTGAGGTAGTTTTCCTCCCGAACCCGGCCGCCCGGGTTGGTGCAGAAAGTCCTGACCTTGTCGCCGTGACGCGACGTGCGGAAAATAAATTTCGGATCGTAAACGATATCGGTCAGGGCGTCATAAAATTTTCTGCTTAATTCAAGCCGGATGCCCACATCGATCGGGCCGAAATTGTGATGGATGCCCAATTCCTTTGCCACATCCCGGAACCAGTAAGCGCCCAGGCGTCCCGGAGCGGCCAGAACGACCATGGCGGCATGGCGGACTTTCTTTCGTTCGTGTGTGCAGACCAGAACATATCCCCCGTCCGCGTGCTTCTCAATTGTGGAAACCAGCGTTCCGAGCAGGAAATCCGTTTTTTTCAGAAAACTTCTTAAATAATCAACAACCGCTTTGCCATTGTCCGTTCCCCAGTGCCACTGTTCGGGCGCGATGAATTGGGCGCCGTGCTCCTGAGCGATATTTCTCAACGATTTGATCTCTTTATTGTTGTCAATGAAGGTGACCTGTTTGCATCGGGGAAAACGGATCAGGACCTCCTTGATTTCCGCCATCAGGTTTTGCGCCGTACCGCGGTCGATCTGAAGCTCATCGAGATCAATGCCGATGCGATAGTCAAAATTCAGTTTGCCGTCGTTGAGCAGCCCTCCCGCGGGATAGGAGCGCCGATCGATAATGGCGATCCTGTCGATGCCCAGGCGCTCAAGCCAGAGCGCGGCAAACAGACCGGCCGGGCCGGAACCGATAATCAAGACGTTATATGTTTTCATAGACCGTTGTAGCGCCATGCCGCATCATTATCATATTTACCGGGGAGTTTTGTAATTTTCTAATCATCAGCATCAAGCCGGGTTTTTCGTCCTGCATCCTGCGCATCATGGTAAAAGGAGCTGGTTGTCCTTTGAACGGGATTCGCCGATGCTCGTTACCGTGATGGCGGGCCGGCCGAGGACGGGGCATTTCGTTTCACAGATTCCGCAGCCGATGCAGAGTTCCAGGTCCACGTGAGGCTGTTTGACGGTTAGGGTTTTGCCGGCGCGGTTCCGGATATGGATTTCCTCAAACCAGATCGCTTTTTTCGGAGTGGGGCATACCTCTTCGCAGACGATACAGGGGGTTGAATGGGCAAAGGGCAGGCAACGCCCCTTGTCGATCATGGCCAGACCGATTCGGACCTTTGCTTTTTCGTCCAGAGAAAGTTTTTTAATGGCCCCGGTCGGACAGACCTGTCCGCAGAGCGTGCAGCGGTATTCGCAGTAACCGACCCGGGGAACCAGCACCGGCGACCAGATCCCCTCGATGTCCGCTTCCAGCAGGGTGGGCTGCAGTCCGCCCGTGATGCAGACCTTCATGCACTCTCCACATTTGATGCAGCGTCTCAAAAACGCCTTTTCGTCGAGCGAACCTGGCGGACGGATCAGTCGGGGTTCCGAGGCTCCGGCCTTCTTTAACGGTGAAATCCTCAACAGCGGAACGGCAATCAGACCGGCAAAAATGGAGCCGATAACGCGCCGCTTCCCCAGATCGAGCGCCGCCCCGGCCGGTTTTCCGGAAAAACCGAAGCGCACCGCGTTCTGAGGACACAGATCGTCGCAGCTCATACAGGCCATGCATTCCGACTTGAGCCATTTTTCTTTTTTGTCCGGCGCAGCGCCGCCATGGCACTCCCGACGGCAGACACCACAACTGTCGCAGCTCTCACTGACAGTGCGGTTCAGGATTGCGTATCTGGAAAAGAATCCCAGCAGGGCGCCGAGCGGGCAGAGAAATTTGCACCAGAAGCGACGCTCGATCAGGTTCAGGGCCAGGATGCCAAAAAACAACAGACCGGTGAAAACCGCCTGTTTGAATAGGGGCTGCTGAAAGGAAAGAACGGTTTTTTTCATCAGGCCGTAAATAAATTCAGATATATCCGTAACAACAGGGAGATGCCAGCCATAAAAAGTGTCAAAGACACTGACCGCGGCATACTGGGAAAGCGGATAAATCGCCAGGGACACAGACCGTATCAACAGGGCAAGGGGATCCAGGATGCCGGTGAGTTGTAGCGTAAAAAGCGATGAAACGAGCAGGAAGACCAGGATGATGTACTTCCAGTGGTGGAGATCGTATGGTTTTTCGGTCTGGCGCTTTTTTTTCAGGGCGCCCGCCATGTTGTGCAGCGTCCCCAGCGGACAGATCCAGCCGCAGAACACCCGCCCCAGGACGGCAGTTGCGATCAAAACAAGCAAGGCAAGCAGGAAAGGCGAATAAAGCTGGCGTGTCGAAAGGGCCGTGGTGATATAGACGAGCGGATCGGCCTCAAGAAATACCTTGACGGGGTAACCCAGTTCATCGGCCCCCCGGGATTGTGTCTGCAGGAAAAGCCAGAAAAAGATCAACAGAAAAAGGGCCTGGGTCAGGCGTTGGATGTTTTTAAGCATTTTCATCGGTTATGCAAAGCACTCACACGGTGATTCTCCTGATTTTCATTTTGTCCAGGTCCATGCTGCCCAGCTTAAGCTGGTGGCCGATGCGGACACAGCCCAGTTCCGCCGGCTTCATGCCGAAAAGCGTGGCTCCGAAGGCGTCGACAGCCACGGCGTCCGTTCCGGCAATAACCATGTCAAGCCGCTTCACGTCTGCGAGGTTTCCTCCCTGGGGACCGCTCGCCGTCAGAATCCTAACGGCGTCGAGAACCGTCAACGCAGGCTTGATGAACATAGCCAGATCCACGATGCTTTCATCGACGCGCTGGTGGATTCGTCCGCGCCAGCCGCCCATCACGCCCATCCAGTTCTTCATTCCCAGAGTCAGTTTCGAAAGCCCATGCGTCTTGGCGATGGGGACATTGATGACTTTGTCGGCCTCGAAGATCTCAGTATACAGAGGCCATGATTTGAGTGAATGGCCGTTGATCTGCATATCCTTGAATTTCCGGTCGTCGATAAAGGAAACGGAGGCGCCCGCAGCGGAGGCCGCATCGGCGATGCCGCTCTGTTTATAAGTCCGCCGCGGATCGCTGACGGGATGATCAAAAACCATCACCCTTTTTGCGCCCGCCTCAAAACAGAGCCCGACGATGGCGGCAACCACCTCGGGATTGGTATTGGCGGCATATTCGGGCGTCCGGTCCCAACCGATATTCGGCTTGACGACCACCACATCGCCCCTGGAAACAAATCTTTTCATGCCGCCCAGCGCATCAATGGCGGCGCGCGTGATTTTCGCCGGAGGCGTGCCGCGAGCAACGGCCAGGTCCGTTTTTTCCTCGGCGACGAGAGCGGAAAGGATCGGATCCAGACCGATGGGTATGGTCAGCGCTGCGCCGGTGATCACAGCGGATTTCAGAGAAGTCTCTGCGGTTCATATCAACTCCCGAATTTATTTTTTGTGAATCAGATCAATCACGGTTACTTCCGGGGGCGCGAGAAAGCGGATCGGCGGGCCCCAAGTTCCGGCGCCCCGGTTTACATAAAGACGGGAATCCTTCGGCAGTTCATAATAACCGGAATGGTATGGAAAAACAAGCCTTGTAAGCAGGACAAACGGATAGATCTGTCCCCGGTGAGTATGTCCGGAGAGCTGCAGATCGAAAAGCCCCAGGCACTCCGTGTCAATCACCGGCCTGTGCTTGAGCAGCAGCGTAAAGGTCTCTTTCGGAAGTTTTGCCAGCATCGCCTTATTATTGATGTTTTTGTAAAGGCCAAAACGCTCTCCTGTCGAATCATCCATACCGGCGATATTGATCAGCCCGGCCAGCGTCAGGGCTTCCCCGCGCAGCACCAGAAATCCCGCCTGCTGATGAAATTCCAGGGCCTTTTCAATGCCTGCAAAAAACTCATGGTTTCCGGTGACGGCGATCTTCCCGTATTTTGGCCGGATATCTCTGAGCAGATCGGCAGAGGACATCATGTTATCGATCTGGCCATCAAGTAGATCCCCTGTTGAAACGAGTAGATCCGGTTCGGCCTGTTTGACGGCGGCCAAAATTTTTTCCAGACGTTTTTCCCGAATGATCATGCCGATGTGGACGTCCGAAATCTGAACGATTCGAAGCCGGCCGATCTCCGGAGGGATTTTTGAGGTTTGGATGGCAACCTGTTCAGTATGAATGTTTTTTGCTTCAAAATAGCCATAGGCGTTCAGGGCTGAGGAGACGACAAGTGGAATGACAAACAGAAAAACGGGCGGCGGAATCAGCGAAGACAGATTCTTTCCGGTGAACTGGCCGGCCAAATAAATGATCAGACGGTAAACATCAAAGAGGATCGACATCGCAAAGAAGAGAAACACAATGCCCATCCAGATATATCCGATGTAGGACAGCACGCAGGCCGTGGCTTCATAACCGTAATGCTCCGATACGCGCACCAAAATCGGCGCCAGGATCATGAACAACATGAGCATGATGAGCCCGGCCTGGACGACCGGTGTCAACGCAAAGGCGCCTTTAATCCGGCTGAAAACGTAGAGGTGAGCACCGCCGTAAATAATGAAAAAGACGAGTAGAAATGGGATCACGATGGATTTTGCTCCGATGGTGTCTTAAGCCCCCCAGACTGTCTGGGCGAACAGCGGATAGGTCTGTCTCATTTTTACCTGCACCGGCCCTCGGAGGGTTGCCAGATCGGTTTCGCCCAGCGGATCGATGGTCGGGATGTCTCTCCCCTCAACGGCCAGGTCAAAGCCTGTATTTTTCACGACCTGATCGACGGTCACACCTGGAAAGATATAATCCAGAATGATCTGTTTGCGGCTGCGGTCAAAAGCCATGACACAAAGGGGCGTCACCACATGGCTCAGGCCGCCCCGGCGCCACGGTGTGATGCCCGTCTCGTCGAAGCCCGTGGCATTGACGAAATCCGCCTTGGGGACAAACAGCTTCGGGCTGTGGTTGTTCGTAAACAGGATGGTCCGTCCGCTCATGGCATAGAGCATGGAAGAGCCGGCCCCGCCGGGAAGCCTCAGGCTCGGCTTCCGGTAATCGCCTAAAACGGAAAGGTTGACGCTGCCCCGCTGGTCGATTTGAATGCCCGATAAAAAAAAGACATCGATTTTGCCCTGCTGGGCCAGGCCGAAGAGTTCATGAAATCCATCCGACAGGCGGTTTTCGGGGTCCCCGTAGATGAGCAGCTCCAGATCCGGTGCATGCGTGTGTTTGGCCAGGAAACAGCCTGCAGCCGGTATGGGCGACAGGGTGCCCGTGGCGACGCGCTCGCAGTTTTTCAGCAGACGGGCGATTGCGCCGATCATGCGCTCGGAAGGATGAATGTCCTTATTTTTCATTGGCTTTGAACCCAACTTTCTCAAGGTATTCGTTGTGATTCTTCGGTTGAAGGATATAGGTTTCCAGATATTCCTGAAAAGATTGCTCGTCTTTTGCGGCGGCCACATAGGCGGCCATGTGGGCGGCGTCGATGTCATAACGCCCCGGGCAGCCCGTCGGGTGGGCCCCGCCGGAGGCCACGACAACAACGTCGATATGAGCCGGCGCGCAATAGATCTCGTGAAGGCCGGGCAGGACCTCATCGGGTTCGACGAGTTCCTCGACGATGGCAATGGTTTTTCGCGACGCCATTGCCAGCAGCCGGTCATTGCGGGCGCTCAGCGTTGTGATGCCGCCATTGCGATCGCCTTTTGTTGCATGAATAACGGCCCAATCGGGCATGATCGGGGGAACGACAACGTATTCGGTCCCCGTGTAGGGATCTCTGAGCATTTTCAGATCCGGCCGGATGCGCAGGTAGTCGGAATCCAGAAAACCGAAAACGGGAATAAACGGCAGGTTATGGACCCCAGCCTGGAGTCCAAGCAGCAAGCCAGGTCAGATGGTTTCCAGCAGTTTCAATTCACCCCGTTCGACCTTTCTGCGAAAATTGGGCGCCAGGCCGAATTCGTCCAGGACGATCTGCGGAAACTGGACCGTCTCCACGCATCCGGCGCCGATCAGCAGATCGGCAACATACCCGCCGGTTAAAACCGGCGTGAGGGTCAGTCCCCTGACGCCCCTTTTAATGATTTCCCGCACGACAGGCATGGGATTCATGGTCATTCCGGCGCCCACGCCCAGATGCATGCCGTCTCCGATCAGGGCCGCCGCTTGGGCTGCCGTCATGAGCTTGTCTTTCATGGAGTTGGCCTTTCTTTCAGAACTATTGTTCGGAAATAAGACTAAAGATAAATACTCTCTGTGTCAACATAAATTACCCGATAGAGAAAGAACACTCAATTATTTTGACAGTCAAAATTGTTTGTTTTCGTCGTAAAATGCGCAATATCATAAATCAAGTCATTCTCTTAATTAGTCCTTGCAATGTGAACAAAAACTGTTTAATAAAGCATCAGCAAGCCTTAACCATAAGGACTGCCCATGACAGCAAATCCAGACGGGTCCCAAAATCTGAAACTGCGACCGAATCGAACCTTCATTTGCAGTGTTGTTTTTATCGACATTGTTGAATATACGAAGAAACCGGTCGATGAACAGATTCGGCTCAAGGAGCGTTTCAACGCCCTCCTTACCGAATCCATCAGGGACATCTCCATCAATGACCGGATCATCCTCGAAACGGGTGACGGGGCGGCCATCGGATTCCTCGGCGATCCGGAAGATGCCCTCTTTGTGGCTATGAGCCTCCGTGATGCCCTCAGGGATGACCGGAGCGAAGCAACCCCCAACCTCCAGGTCCGCATGGGAGTCAATCTCGGCCCCGTCAAACTTCTGAAGGACATCAACAACCAGCAGAACCTGATCGGCGACGGCATCAACGTGTCCCAGCGCATCATGAGCTTTGCCGAACCCGGGCAGCTGCTGGTGTCACGATCCTATTTTGATATTGTTTCCTGTCTGTCGCAGGAATATGCCCAGCTCTTTCAATACCAGGGCGCGCGGGCCGATAAGCATATCCGTGAGCACGACATCTATGCCGTTGAGCACATGGGCGCAAATCCCATGCCTGTGAAAGACAAACCAATAAGAAACTCGGAAACCCCGCTCGCGGAGGATGCATCCGTTGCTCCTGAAAAACAGACGACGAAAGCGTCAGTCGGGGCGGTGCCGGAAACAGCGGCACAGCCGGCAAAACCCGACAAGAACAGAAAAAAGCTGATCATCGGGGGGGCCGCGGCAGTCGCAATCATTGCGATCCTTGCCCTGATCATCATCATTCCGAAGGGCAAGACGCCGGTGGACGGCGCAAATACCGCCGTGCAGGGTAAAGACGCCGCATCATCCACATCTTCCAAGGCCTCTGTAGCGGAGGAAGCGCCTGTATCCGTCAAGAAAACCACGAACGTTGAACGTGCATTGGAAATAAAGACCCGACCTTTAAAGAGTAACTCCGCCGCAACATCATCAGCCAAAGCCTCCAAAGCGGAAACGCCATCCGTATCCGTCAAGAAAACCACGAACGTTGAACGTGCATTGGAAATAAAGCCCAAACCTTCAAGCGGGATCTTCAGCGCCGTTTCAGCCGAGGCCCGTGATATCCTTTTCAAGGTGACCGGATTGGAGTCATCAGGAAGCGAAATCACCGTTACCATCAAAGCCCACAACAAATCCAGTGTGGCCAGGAGTGTCGCCCTGTATGACGACAGTTACAGATGGCCAAAGTCGATGATGACTGATTATAACGGAAAACAACACAGCGTCAATAGGGTTGGTTTCGTGAAGGGTTCCGAAAGGATCGCCATGTCGGAGGCAGGAACTGAAGGAATTCTCATTGCTCCCGGAGAGTCCGTCACAATCTTTCTGACCTTTAAAAAGGACGGTAACGTTCTCAGGGACTTGAACCTCCACCCGTTTATTTACCAAGGCCGGCGGGATTGGAAAGAGTATGACCTCGTGCTGAATCTGAGGTCGTAAAATCGCTCGATCTACCAGCCCACCCCCAGAGCAAACGACAGGCCATCACCGGCTGTTGAGCCGACTCCGCTTCTCTGTCTGAGAGAACGATATCACGTCCTCTCAGACTTGCGATGTTCGCGGCTCATCCGCCGCCGTTAGGTCATAAAATTGAGATTATTTACATGATGATGTAGATGAACGAAACTATGAGAGACTGGCGCCGAAGGATGCATGGTTGAGATAGGGAAACTGGTCGCATCGCCTTAATTCGTCCACTGAGTTATGAAATGGCCCATGTTCCGGAAATACTGCAGATACGGCGTGTGGATACGAAAACGAATTCTTTACGGAGGAAGACAATGAAAAAGCGGTTTTTGGTTCTCTCGGTGATGCTGATCGCGTTGATTTTTACGGGAACGGCGACGGCCCTGGAGTTTTCAGCCGATGTGGTCAACACTGGCAAAGGTGGAAAGGGGATGACCTCAAAGATCTACATGAAGGACAAAAAGGTGCGCTTCGAGGCCCCGAATCAGGATACGTACACGATCTCCCGGCAGGACATGCAGACAACCTGGATCGTCATGCCGAAGCAGAAGTCCTACATGGAGATGAAGGCGAGCCAGGCGAAGGAGCAGGGACCCCAGGAAAAGGTAAAGGGTGAGATCAGCCGGAAACTGATCGGACCGGATACGGTGGACGGACATCCGGCGAAAAAATACGAGATCACCTATGAAGATGGGAAAAGGCAAATGAAGTCCTACCAGTGGCTTGCGACGGATCTGAACAGCTTTCCCATCAAATCGGCCGCTGTGGACGGAAGCTGGGGCATGGAATACCGTAACATCAAGATGGGCGGCCAGCCCGACAGCCTCTTCGAAGTTCCGAAAGGCTACAAGTTGATGGCAATGCCCGCCATGCCTGCCATGCCGCGCCGTTGAGTGGGACAAGCAACCATGGGGATCTCGTCCCGGTATGTTGACTTTTGTTGGGATATATGACGAGCATTTCTCCTGCAATAAAGTTTCTGGCGGCCCTATGTCGAGCAGGTCATCTATATGTTATCTCGATTGCGGCGATCTGCGCAGCGACTTTGCCCGCGTGAAATGCGAGGATTGCGGCCTCGAGTATCTACATAGTCATCTGCTACAGGCCCCGCAGCAATGATGTAAAATCCACAGGATACTGCGTTTTTTTAAATCCAGATCCATCCATATACCGGCTCTGTTTTATTCACCTCTGTTGCTTATATTCATGGAAACAACTTGAAAAGGGGAGTATAAAGGCCATAAATACATTTGCCAAAGCAATCAGGAGGTGAAATATGAAAAAAGTTGCCTGCGCGATTCTTATTCTCACAATGGCTATCTTTCTCATAAACCCATTGTCCAGTGAAGCAAGAGGCGGTCATAGAGGCGGCCATAGTGGTTGGTGGGTGCCTTGGGCGGTATTAGGAGGGGCAGCAGTCCTGGCGCCTTATTATTATGCGCCATATTATACACCTCCGCCGGTGATCATCCAGGAACAGCCTGTGATCATCCGAGAACAGCCTCCTGAGTATTTTCAACCGGCGCCATCTGTAACGCCATCACCGACGGAAAGAATCTTTGTCTATCCCCGGCAAAGCCAGAGCGAAGAGCTACAGGCAAAGGATCGCTACGAATGCCACAGTTGGGCTGTGAGTCAGACAGGCTACGACCCGACTCAGCCAACTATCAGCGGTATGCCGGAAACCCGACGGAATCAAGCGCGTACAGACTATCAACGGGCGCAGGGCGCCTGCCTTGACGGTCGCGGTTACACTACGAAGTAGCCAATGAAATTTGTGGGAATCTTCTTCGCCGCCATTCTCTGACGCGGGGGTAAAGATAATTCTGTCTAAATGATTGCAGGCGAGAAATAAACGGTTTATACAGAAGAACGGCACACAGGAAAACCAGTCAGCAAAAGCAGAAAACAAACCGCAACCTGCAGTGTCGGGAGAAACTGGTCTAGACGACTCAATATCCAAGCAAAAAAGAGGAAGGGGGTGGGCTAATGAATAGGTGCGGCATAAAAGGCTATCTGCTTATTATTATTGTTTGTCTTTCGGTCCTTCTATCGATTCAGGCCCGGGCAGATGACCCATATCTGATGTCCTCACCATTATTTACTGATCAGGAGCTTGATGAACTCCTTGCACCAATTGCCCTTTATCCTGACCCTCTATTAGCCCAAATGCTGCCGGCTTCGACGTATCCGGCGATAGTTATCGATGCGCATGATTGGGTGAACAGCGGGGGGGCAATATCAGAAATTGACAGTCAGAACTGGGATGAGTCTGTCAAGGCAATTGCCCACTATTCAAACATTCTGAAGATGATGGCTGAGAATATAGATTGGACTGCTGACCTGGGACAGGCTTTTCTCAATCAGCCGAAAGATGTAACAAGATCGATCCAACGGCTCAGGTGGCATGCAAAAAAAGCCGATAATCTTGAGAGTACAGGTCAACAGACTGTCATTATCGATGGCGACTATATCGAAATCATTCCGGCTCAACCTCAATATATCTACGTCCCAATGTATGATCCTTCGGTCATCTATGTCCAGAGATGGTACCCTGGCAGACCCCCTTTCATTACGTTTGGCCTTGGTCTGATTATCGGGGGCTGGTTGACCATGGACTTTGACTGGGATCGACACCACGTTATTTATCATGGCTGGAACCGACCCGGCTGGGTCAATCACGCAAGGCCTTATGTCCGCGTGACGAATGTATATATCAACAGAAGCAGACCTTATATCAATAACACCTGGAGGCATGATGCATCGCATGGCAGCCCCGGCAGCTATCGTGCATCGCGCCCCGGCGGTGGTCCAGGCACCGGCAAATCTGCATACATGCCCAAAATTAAGGGGATGGCTGTAACATCGCCAAAACCTTCGCCGAGTGTGTTCGGTCCCAAAGGGGGCACCCGTTCTTTCAGCAATCGTGGCATGCAAAGCCGTGCTATCGTTTCTCCACGGCCGATAATGTCCTCTCAGGACCTCAAGAAACAACCGGCAATGCCGGTCCCGCGTGTCAGTAAACAGCCGGTACCGCAAACTCCAGGTGTCAGTAAACAACCGGTCCTCCGGACTCCGGACGTCAGCAAAGGAACCTCACAGACCCGCCCTGTCCGCGATAGCGTCCAGACTCCCAGAGCGCCATCCGTTACTTTCGGCGGTTACAGGGGAGCCAATGAGGCCAAAAGGCAGAGTCTCCAGGGACAGGCCAGCCGTCGAAGCAGTGCGGTGGTCCGTCCTTCCGCTGCCTCTGTAACGAAGGGCAGTACTCCTGAACGGAAGGATGGCCGCAGAGACAGTGTCCCCGCAGGCAAGGACGACATCAAGGGCAGGCCGCGTCGATAGCATAGGGGTGAATATTTTCTGACAATACGGAATAAATGAGTAAGGAAAGGAAGGAAACTATGGAGACAATTCAGCAGAAATCCGTATTTCGTCTGACGCGGCGTATGTCTTTTGTCGCTGCGTTTTTCGTCATTGCGATGTTCCTCTTTGCCGGAAGCATGCCGGCCGGAGGGGCGCCGTTACAGAGACTCTTCTCCTCTCCTGAAGATGCCTTAAGAACCCTCCATGAGGCTGTCAAGACAAACGACAAGGCTTCGCTCGATCAGATATTCGGGCCTTCCGGAAAAGATATTCGCTCTGATGATGATGTGCAAGACGCTGCCGAATTTGACGAATTTGCCAAGCACCTGGCAGAAAAAACAGACCTCGTTAAGGAGAATGATTCAAAATTGATCCTTCACGTTGGCAAAGAGAACTGGCCATTTCCCATTCCCCTGGTAAAATATAATGACCAATGGTTTTTTGACACCGAAGCAGGTAAAGAAGAGATCCTGAACCGCCGGATCGGAGAAAATGAACTCACTGCCATCCTGGTCTGTCGAACCTATGTGAATGCGCAGCGCGAGTACGCAC
Organism: uncultured delta proteobacterium; assembly: GCA_963754515.1. Taxonomy (GTDB): domain Bacteria; phylum Desulfobacterota; class Syntrophia; order Syntrophales; family Fen-1087; genus JAPLJM01. The sequence continues at coordinate 41,319 of CAVWGC010000003.1, forward strand.
TCAAGGACTGGGACGGTGACGAGATATTTGCGTATGCACAGAAACTTCGGAGCGATCGTGGCAAGAGAAATGGTCTGTTCTGGAGGGCCGCTCCGGGCGAAAAAATGAGCCCCCTGGGTGAGCTTGTAGCACAAGCCAGAATGGAAGGATATAAGAAGGAAAAGGCCACCTTCAAGGAGGAAATGCCGATACCGTTTCACGGTTACTATTTCAAGATACTGACAAGACAGGGGAAAAATGCGCCGGGAGGCAGATACAAGTACATCATCAACGGCAACATGGTTGGGGGCTTCGCCCTAACCGCATTTCCCTCAAACTGGGGTAAATCAGGGGTGATGACCTTTATTGTCAATCAACAGGGGAAGGTCTATCAGAAGAACCTCGGGCCTAATACCATGAAGGTTGCCCGGGAGATGAGATTATATAATCCCGACAAAACATGGACACCGGTGAAAGAAATAGATTGATAACATGATAATGAGACCGAGAAACATCTTCAGAAGCGTGCTATGACAACGACGGCGAAAGAGGAATTTGGGATTTATCTGCGGCCCACGTATTTTATCGACAGCGACCATCCTGCCGTGATTGCATGTGCAAAAGCCGCCGCAGGGGACGCTGGCAGCGATATCGACCGGGCCATCCGCATCTTCTACGCCATCCGCGACCAGATCCGATACGATCCCTATTGTCTCGACCTGTCGCGGGACAAATTCAAAGCCAGTGTGGTCCTGGATAAGCGAGCCGGTTATTGCGTGGAAAAAGCGCTGCTGCTGGCGGCTACGGCCCGCTCACTGGGAATTCCGGGTCGCTTGCGGTTCGCCGACGTCCGGAACCACCTGACGACGCAGCGACTAAAGGAGATCATGCAGACGGACCTGTTCATCTATCACGGCTATACGGAGATGTTCCTGAACGGCCGCTGGGTCAAAGCCACGCCCACTTTCAACCTGTCGCTCTGCGAGCGGTTCGGTGTCAAGCCTCTCGATTTCGACGGCAAGCATGACGCGATCTTCCACGAATTTGACCGCAAGGGGCACCGGCACATGGAATACGTCCATGACCACGGCCCCTTTGCCGATCTCCCTTATGATCTGATCATGGACACCTTCCGCAAACACTATCCCGTCTATTTCACACAGGACAAATCATCGCTTGCCGGCGATTTTGAGGCGGAAGCCCTCAGGGAAGGAAAGACTTAGCGGCATGGTTCGCCATGCTGCCGGCTGCAATCCCTGTTTTAAAGGTTTATCGCTTCCCGGACCTTTTGCGAGAGTTTTTCCAGTTGAAAGGGCTTCTGGAGGAATCCATCGCAGCCCCGGTCTAGAATCTCTCGAGCCTCTCCGTTGATGCTGTAGCCGCTGGACAGCAGAACACGGATCTCCGGATTGATTTCTTTGAGACGGTCGAAGGTCTCGCCCCCCGATATCCCCGGCATGATCATGTCCAGTATCACCAGGTCAATCTCGTCTCTCTGCTCCATGTAAACGGCGATCGCCTCCTGACCGTTCCCGGCCGCATAAACCCGGTACCCCAGGGATTCCAGCAGCTCCCGGGTGACCTCCAGCACCATCTGCTCGTCATCCACCAGCAGGATCGTCTCCGTCCCCGTCAAGATTTCTCTTGCAGCGATAATCTTTTTATCGATTGCCTTCTCTGTTGCCGGCAGATAGATATCAAAGGTCGTTCCCTGACCGGGCGCGCTCACCACATCGATCATCCCGCCGTGTCCCTTGACGATCCCATAAACCATCGCCAGACCCAATCCCGTCCCCCGACCCATGGCCTTCGTCGTGAAAAAGGGATCAAATATCCGCTCCCGGGTTTTCGCATCCATTCCCGTGCCGGTATCGGTGACCGTTATCTTCACATACCGCCCCGGTTTGATCGTGTAGTGCATCGCATGATCATCACCCAGCAGGACATTGCCCGTCTCCAGAAAAATCTCCCCGCCCCCGGGCATCGCCTGCCAGGCATTCACATACAGATTCATGAAAACCTGCTCCATCTGCCCCTGATCAACCTCCACCGTCCAGAGATCTTCCGCCAAGCTGCGGTGAACGGAAATCTCCTTCTTCGTCCGGCCGAACATGGCGGCCGTCCGATCGATAATCTCATTCATGTCCGTGGGCCGGGCCTCATACCGCCCGCCCCGGGCAAATCCCAAAAGCTGCTTCGTCAGATCGGCGCCACTTTGAATCTGCTGCTCGATGCGCTTGAGACGCTCATAATGAGGATGGGAAGGATCCAGATCCAGCAACGTCAGGGAGGCATACCCCTGAATCCCCATCAGCAGATTGTTGAAATCATGCGCGATGCCCCCGGCCAGCGTTCCGATGGACTCCAGCTTCTGGGCCTGCTGGAGCCTTTTCTCCATCTCCAGTTTTTCCTCCTCGGCCCGTTTACGCTCGGTGATGTCACGGGTATAGCCCAGAATTCCTGTCGCCTCACCGGCGGCGTTACGCATGAAGGTCATCTTGACTTCAGTCCAGATGATACTCCCGTTTCTATGAAATTGTTCCAATTCGAAGATTCTTGACCGGAGCAGATCTTTACCCTCTTTTTTTTCGTTTTCCAGTTCTTCTGCAAGGGCTTGCAGGCAAACCTCCAGTGAAGCGGGTGTCAACATTTCATGGATCGGGATTGCCATGTACTCTTCCGGAGTATAATCGAGGACCTGTTTAATATAGGGACTCATGTAAGTGTATTGGAGGTTCATGTCCGTCGTCCAGATGCAATCCCGCGCGTTTTCCGCCAGGAGGCGGAATCGTTCTTCGCTTTCCAGCAGGGCTTTTTCCATCCGCCTGCGTTCGGTAGTGTCGCGGGAAACGCCGAGAAAACCCACAGGAAGGCCCTGTTCGTTCCGAAGAAGCGTTATAACCGTATCGGCCCAGAAGGTCGTGCCGTCCTTTCGGTAGAATTCCAGCTCTTCTGAAACGTTGGTTTCCATATGCGGGTTGCCCAGGATATCCGGAGTCAGGTATTTGTCGATCAAGTCAAGGACCTTCGGGAGTGATTCCGGCGTGACGTGCCGGTCCAGCGGAAGACTGCGCAGCTCCTCCAGGCTGTAGCCGCGCGTCTGCTCCACCGACGGAGAGATCCAGGTGGGCTGTATGTTCATGTCCATGAGCCAGATGGTATCGTTGATGTTTTCCATGATCAGCCGGAACCGCTCTTCGTTTTCCCGCAGAGCCGCCTCGGCCCGCATGCGGTCGGTAATGTCCGTGACGAAACTCAGAGAGGACGGCACTCCCTCCCAGGGGATGACCTTGGAATAAATCTGCAGCCATTTTTCCACTCCGCCTGCTGCAATGATCCGGAAAGAATAGCCCGTTTCCACGTCTTTACCCTGCATTCTCCTTAAGTGACAGCCCATCACCATGGAGCGGTCTTCGGGATGGATAAACTCGACGAAGGGTCTGCTCGTGATGTTTTCTTGAGGATATCCCAGAATCTCTGCCAGGGCTGGGTTGGCAAACCGGATGGCCGCCCCTTGGACAATCAGAATCCCTTCTGCTGCGCTCTCGAACAGGAAACGATATTTCTCTTCGCTATTCAGCAGGGCTTCCTCCATTTTCCTGCGATCCGTAATGTCCCTGGCGACAGCCTGAAAACCTGCAACTTGCCCATTTTCCAGAATCGACTGAGAATTTTGTCCAATCCAGATCTCACGGCCATCTTTTGTGATAATGGGAAATTCAAAATATGTGTTTTGAATCTTCTTTACGAATTGATGACCGTAAAATCGGATGACTTTGTCATGCATGTCCGGTCGGATCATTGTCAGATAATGTTTTCCGAGCATCTCCTCTTTTTTAAAACCTGTAATATAAAGCGCCGCCGGATTTATGAAGGTGAAGCGTCCCATGCTGTCCGTTCGATAGAGAAAATCATTCGCATTTTCCACTAACGTTTGATACCAGTCCAAGCCATCCTGCGTGGCGGCATCCCCATGCCGGGGACCGGCTTGAGATTGTTCCAATTCCCGTATTCTCTGCTCCAGAGCGCTTATCGTTTCGATCAGCTCCGCATTTGTCCTGATGTTATCGTTCATCTAATATCCCTTTACCCGTCTTCACGATTCTGGATGGAAAGAAAAGCGGGTGATATTTACTCCAGGCTTGGTTTTTTCTAAAATTTCAGGCTAAGCGGGTAGGTTTGACCCGTATCGATGGCTCTGAGAAAAAGCCTGATTTCCCCGGCATTCTTGGCCTCTCCGGGAAAGAAGATAAAGCCATGCGCCACCTGCCGGGGCGGGATGGCTTTTCTTTTTAGTGACCGCATATCGAGGTCGTCTCTGATCTGCATCTGCACATCGTAGTCCGATAGTCCCCTCGTGCCGCCCATCACGGCGCCGGCGGCGGCGCCCACTGCTGCGCCCTTGCCGATCGCCTCGCCCACACCCCTTCCGGTGACGATCCCCACGGCAGCTCCGATAATCGCCCCCGCAGCGCCCGCCAGCAGGGCGCCTTTTGCCGCTTCCGGGACCACTTTCCCCAGTTCCGTTTTTTTGGAAATCCGGTCATAGGCCATGTTCTGATCGAGAATGGGCCAGAGGTTGTTGTCTGAATCCACAAGGAATGTCTGCTCCGTCACGATTTCCAGGGTATGCGCTCCCGCGTTGTCAAAAACAACCTTAACCGGCAGGACGCCGGCCCCCCTAATATCAAAGCCGAACGCTTCCTGGGCCTGCTGCGGATCATCGTAGGCCTGGGCGGCAATCTGCGCATCCGCCACGGTGATGACGTTGGGATAGGCAGTCGGCAGTTTGAAAGGGACGACCTGCTGCTTGTAACTTTCACAGCCGGAAAAGGCGAAAACAAGCAGCAAGATCGAAAAGATCGAAACGATATCACGCATAATTAGACGCTCGAACATGATCTTTCTCCTTTTCTGAGAACGGTAAAATTAAATTGTCCTTACTTTAAATTACTATATGTCAAGGGGCCCCTTTTGACAATTATTTTATAAGGTGGTTCAGGAGAATGAAAAAAATTGCAATCGGCGTCATAACTGAATATGATGCCGCCCCAGTATCGACAGGAGAACAACAGGGCATGATCGGAACCTTCGCAAACAGCGGCGCCATTCTTGTCGGCAGCCTCATCGGCATAGCAGCCGGCCGACGCGTGCCTGAAAGAATCAAGACCATCATCATGCAGAGCCTCGGACTTTCTGTGATGCTCATCGGTTTGCAGATGGCCCTGACCGGTAAAGAAATCCTCCTGACTGTGGGCTGTCTCCTTATAGGCGGTATTATAGGCGAACTCATTAACATTGAAAAGCAGCTCGAAAAGATCGGGGAACGCATCAAACGGCGATTCCAGTCCGACTCCGCCACGTTTGTTCAGGGGTTTGTTTCCTCCTCGCTCCTTTATTTGACCGGCGCTATGATGATCGTCGGCTCCATTCAGGATGGAACCCTGGGTGATCCCCGAACGCTTTACATCAAAGCGCTGCTTGATGGCGTTGCGTCCGTGGCCCTCGCCTCATCCATGGGTGTCGGCGTCGTGTTTTCGGCGCTTTCGGTATTGGTCGTCCAGGGAGGGATTACCCTTCTGTCTTCGCGACTTCTCTTTTTGACAAGTCCTGCCGTCCTCGATGCAATTACAGCCACGGGCGGTGTTTTGATTCTCGCAATCGGCATCAATCTGCTCGATTTGACAAGAATTCGCGTGGGAAATCTGCTCCCGGCCATTTTTTTTGCAATCGCCTGGGCGGCGTTAAAATAGCTTCCGGATGTTTCGCAGGCAAGAAACAGGAACGCCTCATCTTTCTTGGACGGAAAAAGAAAGCATATGGATCCATCTCATCACAGGCGTTTGTCATGAAGGCGCCGCAAATTAAAACCGCTTTTCTCCCGGGCGCGGGTCTGGGAATGCGTTTGCGGCCGCTTACAGAGGCTTGTCCCAAGCCGCTGTTGCCGGTGGGCGGGCGCCCGATCATCACTTATGCCATGGATCACGTGCTGACGATCGGTGTCCAACGCTTCATCGTCAACACCCATCATTGCGCCGATGTTTATCGGCAGGCGTTCCCGGACGGCCAATGGCGCGGGATTCCAATCCTCTTCCGGCATGAACCGGTTCTGCTCGATACGGCGGGCGGCCTCAAGAATATCGAAGATCTGCTGACAGCCGATGAACGACTGCTTGTTTACAATGCCGATGTCATGACGAATCTGCCGTTAAAGCCGTTGCTGGAGGAGTATGCCTTGCATAGACGGGAGGTGACGCTTGTCTTGCGCAGTGGAGGCCCGCTGCTCAATGTTAACTTGGATGAAAAAGGCGAAATTTGCGATATGCGGCAATTCCTGAATCGGCCCGGCGTGAAAAGCTGCTTATTTACGGGTATTTATGTGGTTGAAAAACGATTTCTCAATCGTCTGGCAGCCGGAAAGATAGAGTCTGTTGTGCCGGTGTTCGTGCGCATGATTGAGGAAAAACCCGGGTCGGTGGGGTGCGTCCTGATCGACAGCGGTGGTTGGCATGATATCGGCAGTCTCGAAGAATACCGCAGAATGATGAACGCGCCGCCTGTGGAGACCGGTGAACAACCCCCCTCCGTCGTGCCGGAAAAAATTCAGCCGCGGCCCGAGGATAGCGAAGAGGCAAAACCATTCGAAACCATCGCCGATGCCGCTGTCAGAGAATATGTGTGTCATGTCCTGGACCGACCGGAAACGGCCATTACGGAGATTGCGCCCCTGGCGAAGGGAGGCTCCGATCGGACCTTCCGGCGTATCCGTTTCAGCGACGCGCCATCCCTGATTTTCATGCACTACAACCCCGGTCGCGAAGAAAATCGCCTCTATGCGGTGATCGCCGGTTTTTTGCGGAAACTCGATCTCGCCGTTCCGAAGATCTTTCATCATGATCCACAGCAGTGTTTGATGCTCATGGAGGACCTGGGCGACGCCGATCTCTGGTCCCTCCGGCAATCGGCATGGAGCCTCCGTCGTGATTATTACAAAAAAGCCCTCGGGATGATCCACAAACTGCATATATTTCCCGTGGAAAACCTCAATCGGCGATCTTTGACACTGATGCCGGGATTTGGTCCGAAGCTCTACCGCTGGGAAAGGGATTATTTTTATGAAAATCTGGTCCGGGGTGTCTGTGGGATTGAGCCTGGCGCGGAGGAAGCGGCAGTACTGGAAGCCGAGCTGGGGGCGCTGGCCAAGCGGCTGCAGCAGTTCGGGACCAGCCTCGTCCATCGCGATTTTCAGTCACAGAATATCATGATCAGCCGGGGGGAGCCTGTGTTGATCGATTTTCAAGGCATGCGCCCCGGCAGTTATTTCTATGACCTGGGATCTCTGCTTTACGATCCCTATGTCGCGATCGACGAACAGGAACGGCTGGAACTGCTTCGTTATTATTATGACTTGCAGGAACGGACCTGCACATGGGATGCCTTTCAGGAAGCGTTTCATGAAGCGTCGGTGCAACGGCTCATGCAGGCCCTCGGCGCTTTTGGATTCCTGGGGCGCCGGCACAACCGGAAGGATTTTCTGGCGCACGTCCCAAGCGGACTACAGCGGCTGACCGAGGCGGTGTCCCGATCCGATCGTCTGCCTGCGCTCCAGGAGCTGGTTGCCCGTTGCCGTTGCGCTTTACAATTATTCTGAACTGCTTTAAAATAACAAAAAGTGGTTTTATATGCTCACAGAGAGAGAAAAACTCGACGCAATGATCCGCCTGGGTATGGAACTCGGTCAAGCCAAGGATCTCGACATCCTGATGGAGCACATCCTGACCGAGGCAAGGCGTTTTCTGAATGCCGATGCGGGTTCCATATACCTCAGAGACGATAAAACCTTGATTTTCTCATACACACAGAACGATACCCTTCAGCAGAAACTTCCGCCGCACGAAAAGCTGGCCTATACAAACTTCACGATCCCCATCGACGAAAACAGCATTGCCGGTTTTGTCGCGAAAACGAGCCAGATTCTCAACATCCCTGATGTTGCAAAGCTGCCCGCGACGGTTCCCTACAATTTTAATCGCAGCTTCGATGAACGGGTCGGTTATACCACGCGTTCCATCCTGACCGTTCCTCTCAATACGATGTATGGCGATACAGTGGGCGTCCTTCAGGTCATCAATGCCCGGGATGAAAATGATCGAATGATCCCTTTTTTAACGGAAGAAGAACGGCTCCTTATTCATTTTGCCAATACTGCGGCAGTTGCCCTTGAACGGGCGCAGTTGACCCGGGACCTGATACTCCGGGCGGTAAAAATGGCTGAGATGAGAGACCCTAAAGAGACAGGAAGCCATGTCAATCGTGTGGCCAGTTATGCGATTGAAATTTATGAGCGCTGGGCGAGAAAAAGAGGCATTGCGGAAAAGGACATCACGGGGACGCGGGATATCTTACGGATGGCCGCCATGCTGCATGATGTGGGAAAGGTGTCCATATCGGATATAATATTGAAAAAACAGGGCCGATTTACCGAAGATGAGTACGGCATCATGAAGCATCACGCAGTCCTGGGGGCAAGGCTGTTTGTAGATGGGCACTCCGACTTTGACAAAGCTGCGGCGGATGTTGCTCTCAACCACCATGAACGATGGGACGGAAAGGGATATCCCGGTCATGTGGATGTTCGGACAGGTCTGCCCCTGGAAGGGAATACGCTTGCGGATGGTCGTCCACGCGGGAAAGCCGGCGAAGAAATTCCACTTTTCGGTAGAATCGTTGCCGTTGCCGATGTTTATGACGCCCTTGTATCCGAAAGAGTTTACAAGGAACCATGGGATGAGACGAGGGTCCTTTCGCTCCTTGAGAAGGAGGCCGGAAGCCAGTTTGACGCGGAGCTGATTGAAATATTTTTCTCCAGTCTCAAATCTATCAGCGTGGTCCGGCAGCGCTATCCTGATCAAAATTAGGAGGTTTACGAAGATGTCCGCAAATAAAGATATTGCAGCCCGGTTTTATGTGTGGTTCGACATGGAATACTCCGACCTTGATCTCGATGCAGCGCAGCTGCTTCAGGTTGCAGCGATCATCACGGACAGGTCACTAAAAAGGGCATTGCCGTCGGCAGACGATGTAAAACTGACCATACGGCTGCCCGATGACGCATTGCTCAGCCCGTGGGTTGAGGAGAATCTTCCGGACCTGGTTCAGGCGTGCCGTTCCGCGGAGGCCGTTGATGTTGAGGAAGCGGATATGCGCCTTGCCCGCTACGTGGATGCCGTCGCAGGGCTGCCCGCGGAACAGGAAAATCAAAGGCCGGTGCTGGCGGGAAACAGCGTACATGAGGATTGGTGCCTTGCCCGCCGATTTCTGCCCCGTTTTATTGGACGGCTGCATTACCGCCATCTGGACGTGACGGCTCTCAAACTTGAATGGGAGCGCCTCTATCCCGATGAGAAATTCGAGAAGGAAAATCCGGAAGCGATCCTTCAATATTTTCCTGAATCTGTTTTACCGGGATCAGGCCGTCGCCATGATGCCTATTATGATGTGCACGCGTCTATTGCCGAGCTTGCGTTTTACCGGCGTTTTCTACTTCACGAAGCAACTTGATCATTATTTGAGGAAATGGCGTCAATGGCAGGCATGACCGTTGTTCTGCCCTATCAGGGGCAGTCCTGGTTTGAAAGGATGCAGCAGGCGCTGCTTGGATCACCCCTTATTCGAAAAATTTTTGTGGTACATTCAGGCGGATTCAAATCGAGGCAGTCGCTGTGCAAATCCTTTGAGGCTCACTCCATCTGCGACGGACAACTGTGGAATCGCCTCATCGGGCAGGTCCGAACGAGTTATCTGCTGCTGGTTCAGGATCCTGCTGAGATCGAATGGGGGCCGGGGGCGCTGGCACGTATGGCGGACGCAGCGGAAACGATGAGAGCGGGCATCATCTATTCGGACTACTGCGAGCTGCAGGCGGGCCGGCGCTGGGAACATCCCGTCAACGATTATCAACCGGGCAGTATCCGGGATGATTTTCATTTTGGTCCCGTCCGGCTTGTTTCCGTTGCCGCAGCCCGATCCGCTTTGAAAAAATACGGGGCCGTTGGCGATTTCTCCCATGCCGGCCTGTACGATCTGCGCCTGAAAATATCGACGGATCATCCCCTTTTCCATCTACAGGAATGCCTCTATGCAAAGGTAGGCGTCTTGGATGGATGTCTTTCTGCACATGACGGCGCAGGGAGAAAAAAGCGGCTGGTTTCTGAAGAAAAGCACTTTGCCTATGTCGATCCCCGCCATCAAGCCGTGCAGAGAGAAATGGAAGCGGCTGCCACAACGCATCTGAAGCGGATCGGCGCCTGGCTGAAGCCGGAGTTCGCGGAGACGTCGATGCCCCATTTACGTTTCCCCGTAGAGGCAAGTGTGATCATTCCGGTGAAGAACCGCCGCCGGACGGTGGCCGATGCGGTGCACAGCGCCCTGTCGCAAAAGACGGATTTTGCCTTCAATGTCATTTGTGTGGATAATCATTCCACAGACGGGACCACAACGGTGCTGTCCGGATTGGCGCGGAAGTTCCCGGCCCTGAAGCATCTGATCCCCAAAAGGACCGATCTCGGCATCGGCGGCTGCTGGAATGAAGCGATCTTTGCCGATTACTGCGGCCGTTTTTCCGTTCAGCTCGACTCGGATGATCTTTACAGCGGCCCCCGTACCTTGCAGACAATCATCGATCTGTTCAGAAGCAGCCCTTGCGCAATGGTCATCGGATCCTATACCCTTGTTAGTGAAAACCTCGAAACGATCCCTCCCGGACTGATCGACCACCGGGAATGGACGGATGACAACGGCAGCAACAATGCGTTGCGGATCAACGGCCTGGGGGCGCCCAGGGCTTTTCGGACGGCCCTTGCGCGACAGATCGGATTTCTGAATGTCAGCTACGGTGAAGACTACGCGATGGTTTTGCGGCTGTTGCGGGAATACCGCCTGGGCCGAATTTACGAAAACCTTTATCTCTGCCGGCGCTGGGAGGGCAATACCGATGCGGATCTGCCCGTGGAGAAGGCTAATCGTAATGATGCCTTCAAAGACAAAGTCCGCACCCTGGAGATCATGGCGCGGCAGACGCTGAACAGGACATGAATGGAATCCAGACGGATCTTTGCATATTATGACGGAAGGGCGGGAGAGTCCACGCTGTCAGGTCTCTGCAGCGATCTCCTTGCCGAACAGATCGATTCCTGGCCAAGGCTCCGGGACGGGTATCAGGCTTTGAAGGCGGCAAAGGTCCGGGCCGTTTCCTGTCCGGGATTTACCATAAGCGTTCAATGGAATCCTCAGCGTATCGTAAGCACGGCGGCCAGGGTCGATCCGGCCTCCCTCCGGGCGCGCCCCTGTTTTTTATGCCGGGAAAACCTGCCGGAGGCGCAGCGGGCGATCATGTACCGGAAGGAATATGTCGTGCTCTGCAATCCGGCGCCGATCTTTGCGCGGCATTACACCATTTCGCATATCCAACACCGGCCGCAGTTGATTGAGCCGGCGCTTACCGCCTTTCTGGCGCTGTTGCGTGATTTTTCTCCGCATTATACGGTATTGTATAATGGACCGCAAAGCGGAGCATCCGCACCGGATCATCAGCACTTTCAGGCGGCGCCTGCCGGCACGCTGCCCGTAGAGGCGGATATTCACGAAGACGGGAAACTGCGGTTGCTGAAAGTTGTGGAAGGCGTTGAGATCTTCAGGGCTGTGGGCCTGGGACGGGCGATTCTGGCTCTGAAAGGCACGAAGCAGGATCACGTCGGGTCTGCACTGCTCAAGGTCATTGCGGCGATGCGCACGGTCTTCCAGACCATTGACGAGCCCATGATGAACCTGCTGGGGTTATATCGGGAAGACCACTGGATGATCCTGATTTTCCCGCGCGCCAGGCATCGTCCCAGAGTCTATGACCTTGAAGGGGAGGCGCAGATACTGATTACGCCGGCTTCCGTAGAGATGGGGGGATTCATTATCACGCCGGTGGAAAAAGATTTCCGGGCACTTGACGCCGGGCTGGTGCAGAGCATTTTCCAGGATGTGTCCATCGATGAAGAAATGGCTTCACGGCTGATCGATATGCTGTAGCCTCAGGTGTCAGCCTGTGCTGTGGTCGGTGTGCTTTTTGGTCGGTGCATTTCTTATATGTGAAAAGTTTTTTTCGGAAGCGAAGTTATGTCGAACAATGACAAGCACGGCGAAATTATCATGGACAGCCGGATGTCATTTGCAGAGGCGATCGCCGGTACCAGAGCGCCGGAGCGTGTGATCCGGGAACTCTGTCTGGTCGATGTGCTTTACTATTCCTTTGACGGCAAATTGCATCAGGGGCAGGTGATCGTGCATCAATCCGTGCAGCATGATGTGGAAGAAATCTTTGCGCTGATCAGAAGTGAATGTTTCCCGATTGCCGGGGCGGCCCCCATCGTCAAATACGGCTGGTCGGATAACGCCTCGATGGCAGGCAATAACACTTCGGCCTTCAACTACCGGCGTGTCGCCGGGACACGGCGGCTGTCCCGCCATGCCGCAGGTCTTGCGGTGGATATCAACCCTCGGCAGAATCCGGTCATTTATCGGAGCGGTCGCGTATCGCCGAAAGGCGCCGTTTATCAACCCGGGACTAAAGGAACCTTGTCGGAGGACAGCGCCGTCGTCCGGGCATTTATCGAGCGAGGCTGGCGCTGGGGCGGCCATTTCGAGAGTATGATGGACGCCCATCATTTTCAGAAGCCCTGAGCTGATAACAAATCTGAATAGCGGTGGAATGACCCGATCGGTGGGGAAAAAAAGGAGCCAAGCCGATGTTGCCTGACCCCTTCATTTTCCTGGTGGAGCTGGTCGGGATCGAACCGACGACCTCTTGAATGCCATTCAAGCGCTCTCCCAACTGAGCTACAACCCCATGAATATGCGTGTTCGCAGATTTACCGGCCCATTAGCATGAGGGTTTCGCCACTGTCAATACATTTTTCTTGACATTTACCCCCCCCCTATATAATCAACTCCCTGTGCCGGAGTGGTGAAACTGGTAGACGCAGGGGACTCAAAATCCCCCTATCCTTGCGATCATGTCGGTTCGATTCCGACCTCCGGCACCATAATCTAACATATTGCTAGGGGGTTAGACATTAGCGGTCTGGCCCTTTGTTATTTCGATGTGGATGACTATGCCCGAATTGGTGTTCATTTGTTCCCATCAATAAGTTTCCGTCTTCCCTGCTGCACGATGTTTCAGGATTTCATAAAAGCAGCCGCCGGTTAAGGTAAAGGCTTCAAAGGTTTCAGGGGAATATTGGGATTGTATAGATTTGCCGGGTTCAGGGGATTTTGCGGGTTGTAAATATTTGCCGGATTGTAAGGGTTGTTGGGGTCATACTTGTTGACAGGACCGTAAGGGTTTTTGGGATCATAGAGGTTGGCCGGATTCAGCGGATTGTCCGGGCTATAGCGGCTTGCCGGATTATATGGGTTGTCCGGGTCATATTTGTTCGCGGGATTAAAAGGATTCTTATCATATTTATAATAGGGGTTGGAATCCTGTGCCGTAACCGTCATGGGAACGTTCAGGAAACATATGAATCCCAGCAGCATTCCGCAAAAGAATGCTCTGAGAAATATTTTGGACGTGTTGTCCTTTCCCATGATCTCAATGCCTTTCAATATTTCGGCGGTACGTAGCCGGTTCCGGAAGTGGCGGCAGTTTGCGTGGCCCCTCCGCTTTGCCCTGTTACCGTGGTGGCCGCCTGCTGTCCGACAGACTGGCCGACGGAGGTTCCCGTTTGCGTGATCGCGGCTGAAGTCCCGGCGGCGGCCGCCTGGGAAAAAATATCAGTGGAAGCCGCCGGAAAAAGGTTGCTCACCGCCTTATTGGCCAGGTTCGTGGACACGGTACCCAAAAAACCGCCGGTAAAAGCACCCACAGAAGTTTGAACCACCATACCCAGAAAACGTTTCACGTAGGCCCCGAAGCTGTGTTCCTGCTGCCACTGCAGGGTGGCGGCCGCCGAAGCCTTGGCCTGTTTGTCCAATTCCGCCTGCCAGGCGCCGGCCTGGGACTGGAGCTGCTGGTCCCGCTCCCGCTTGCGCTGCTGGTTCTGGGCTACAGCCTGCCTTTCGGCGATGACCACCTGTTTTTCCGCCTCAATCATCTTATCTTCTTTCTGAATCCTGGTCTGGTGGGATTGTCTATAATTTTTATATACGCTGTATTCGAGGTTCATATGAGCTTCCTGCCCGGCCGGGGCGGCCTGGGCCGTTTGCCTTTCCGCCTGCATCAGGGCGGTTAAACGATCCGTAGCCGGGGTGACGCCCGGTACGGCGGCAGCCGACGGCGAGGAAGCAGCCGTCTGCGCTGGTAGTGCGGAAACAGGAGCCGGCCGGGCCATTGAGCCCCGGTCATTGCCGGCCCTTGCCCTGGTCATGAGCTGATCCAGAATCTGGAAGGCCTTGTCCAGATCGGCATTAAAATTTTCAGCAGTAAAAGTCAGTCGAAGATCGGAAGCCACCGGCATGACCAATGGTCGCCCTTTTTGTATTTTCCCCTGCTCGTGCAATTCGGATGCCTGAAGAATGGCCTTTTCAATATTTGCCGCCACCGTCTTAACTGTCCCGCCGGCATTCTTGGAGGCTGTGGCCTGCCCTCCCGCCAGCAGTCCGATCAGCAGCAGCATAAAGAACAGATGTTTGGGATGATGTTTTTTCATTTTTTACCTCTTTTAGCCGGAGATGCTTTCGGGGGCGGTGGCGGAGCCTCCTGTTCCGCGGCCTGCGCGGAAAGAGTATGCAAATGCTGCTCCGCCCGCTCTTGATAGGCTTTATCAGGAGCTGCTTCTTTCAGCTTCAGCCAGGTCAGGCGGGCCCTGGTCGTTTCCCCGGTCTGTTCGTAGAGCAGCGCCAAATTATTCAGGGCGGCCGCATCCCGGGGGACCTTTTGAATATAGGTCTCCATGTGGTTGACGGCCTCCTTCAACTTGCCGGTTTCGCCGTAGGCGAGCGCCAGACTGAAATGGGCATCGGCCATTTCAGGAGACTGGCTCAGGGCCTTTTGGAAGGAGGCGATTGCCGAAGGATATTTCTTGAGGTTCAATTGGGCTTTTCCCATTGCCAAATATGTGTTCGGGGCCTCGGGGACCAGCTTGACCACCATTTGATAGAGTTCGACGGCCTTTTCATTGTCGCCTCCGGCGAAAACGACATCCGCCAGATATCTCAGGGGCGCCGGGTCATTGGGGAAAATTTTAATGGAACCATCTACGAACTCCCGTGCTTCCGCCCGCTTGTTCAGGGACAAGAGATATTGCAGGTACAGGAGTCGGGCATCCAGATAATTCGGAGCCAGGTCCATGGCCCTCTGCAAATCTCCAACGGCCTTATCCGGTTGTTCCAGGTTGAACTGAATAACCGCACGCTTAAAATAAATGGCCGGATTTTGCTTTTCTTTTCCGGCGGCCGTGTTGAGGTACGCCAGTGCCTTGGCCAACCACTGCCTGTTTTTCTTTTCCGTAAATTCGTATTTCAGCAGGTAGGCGTCCGCCGCCGAAATATAACCCTTGATAAAATCCGGGTCCTTTTGAATCAACGCTTCAAAAACCCCAAGGGCGTTATCAATCCCGGCATAACCCTCCGCGTTAAGCTGCCGGACGGCCCGGGAATAGGTTTCTTCAGAGACCTGGGCATGCCCGACCGTAAAACAGGAAAGTAGAACAAAGGCCGTGACGATAAAGGAGTGAACAAACATGCTGCCTCGATTGTACATATTTTTAAAACCTCCAGGAAAAGCCCGGGATATTTCCCCTGCTAAAACACGACAATTTTGCTTGAGGCCGCAACGTCTTTTATTTTTGCCTCTTCAGTTTTTCCAGCTGTTCTTCAGCCAATCGGGCCTGCTGGGGATCCCGGGTGCCTGTCCTTACTTTCATCCAGGCGAGGCGGGCCTTGACTTTTTCGCCGGCCCCTTCGTAAAGTCCGGCCAGATTGCCCAGGGCGGCCAGGTCTTCCGGAAAAGCCCGGGTGTAGGGCTCCATCCATCGAATGGCTTCCCGCGGCTGCCCGACCTGATGATAACTGAAAGCCAGGTCATTATAGATCACATAGTACCTGGAGTCCATAGCCAGGGCCTTCTGAAAAAACTCGATGGCGAGCGGATAGTTTTTTTTCAACATGAAAGACCGGCCCAATGCGGCCCAAGCCTGGGGAGTTTCCCCAACGTGAAGGGAATGTTCATAACATTCATCCGCTTGTTCCGCATAACCGGCCTGGAGCCAGATTTGACCCAGTCGAAGAAGCATTTCCCCCTTATTTTTTAACCGCGAATGTTTTAAATCGGAAAAAAGCTCGGCCTCCTTGACTTTGCCCAGATTCAATAGATAGGCCAGATAGGCTTCATGCAGCTCCTGGGATCCGGGCCATTTAGTCAAAGCCGTCTTCAACAATTTGCGCCCTTCTTCCTTTCTGCCTGTCAAGAAAAGAAGAAGGCTCTTTTTTCGATAGGCATCTTCCAGATTCGGATTGATTTTCAGGGCGGCGTCCACATGCTTCATGGCCTCCCGAAGCCCCCCGGCGCCGGCTTGCGGAGAAAGTGTGTATTCCTTTATCCGGAGATGAACCAGACCCATATGGGCCTCAACCTGCCGGGGATTCTTTTTCAGGATTTCAATTAAAATCGAATGGGACTTTTCGAAATTATCCCGGGAAGGCGTACCCAGCAAATCCAATGCATTCTTGACTTCCGGAGATTTTATTTTTGCCTTTGGAATCTCTGCTCCCCCTGCGGGAAAGGCAATGAAAAGAAACAGCAGGCATAGAGCGCCAATGATTAATTTTTTCATTTTTTCTCTCTTGACGGATGTATGTTCATTGGAAAACCCGGGACTGCAAATGACTGCTGCCGCCCTCCAGTTCACCGGTAGCTGGCTCGGGCTACTTTATAATTATTGATGTGCAGCGTGTTTCCGATTTTGTGCAGGTCACGCGGCGTTCGCACTTCGGTAGCCGCAGACCAGGACCGGGCGACCGCGGCACGCCGCCTGCACAGAGGCCGTGGCGGCCATCGCTAAGGTTCAACCATGTCACTTTCTCCTGAACGCATACCTGCCGGCAGCGCTGGGTGGGTGCGGTAGTCGTAGTGGTATACTTAACCGGAGGTTTTTGAATCTGAGTTGTACTCGCTGTTTGTTTTTTCACCACCTTTTTCCCACAGACTTTACAACAGCCGTTTTTATCTACGAACTTATAAGAGCAGGTACCTGGTGTGCGGCAAGCGGTTGATCCCGTGGCCGGAGCAGTCGTCACCGGGGGCCGGGAAGTTGTGGTCGATCCTCCGGGCGTCGTACTCGCGGTTTGAACTGGTGTCTGGGGGGATGATCCCGTCTGCCCTCCGGTTGAACCGGTCCCTGTCGTCGGCGTCTGGGAATTCGACCCCGCTTGTCCAGATTCCGACAGGCTTCCTGAAGAACCGGATCCTGTTGTCGGGGGCGGGGGAGGCGGCTGGATACCCCAGTTGGCCGATACCTGCTGCCCGGCGCCCCTGCCGATGCCACCGGCGAATTGATCTATTCCTGTGGCGACCCCGGACGTGAGCCCCCCCATAAAGCTTCCGAGCAAGATATTGCCCAGAGAGTTTTGCCGGGTTACCTGCAGGTTCTGCTGGGAGGTCGAAAACTCCTGGGCGTTGGCCGAAATGGCCTGCGTCGTCAGTTGCCCCTGGGCCTGAATCTGTGACTGGGCTTGCATCTGTTGGTTCTGGGCCGCCGCCGCCCGTTCGGCCTGGGTGCTCCCGATAGACCCCAATGTCTGCTGGGCTTCCTGCTGCCGCTGCAGATCCAGATCCTGTTGAAAGGAC
>CAVWGC010000004.1:0-13988 GCA_963754515.1 uncultured delta proteobacterium
GACTGAAGATAAAAACCACATAGATCATGCGGTCCAGTTTCAACGCCAGCGTCTTGTCGGGCAGGATGGAAACCAGCGCCACATCCAGATTGATGAGCGCTCCCATAAAGCACATTCCGGCAAAAAGAATGTTTGTGGGCCTGCGGGGACCGCGTAGAAAGGAAAGCAAACACAGAAAGGTCAGGACGAAAAAGCCGAGAACGGGCGGAATGACAAAGGCGTATGAGGTGCGCAGATAATCGACAATCATATCCCTCAATCCGCATTAAGGATGCGCTGTCAGCGCTGTAAATTTAAAACCGCTGCTCCTGTTTCACTGAATCGATATCGACGACCACCTTTTTCGAATGATGTTGTGCTAAAAAACAAATACCGCTGCCGCCAGAACCGTCGTATAGCCGGTTTTCTTGACAATGCTCGACTGGGTGGTATTCCGGGTGCTGACGATTTTGCCGCTGATCTTGAAGATCTCTTTCTTTTCGTCCCAACTTTCATCGATATTGAAATCAATGCCCAGCGTGGAGGCCAGCATGGCGGCGGCAAGGTCTTCCGCGTAGTCGCCGGCTTGTCGTTCCGTCTGGCCGAAGGAATGGTGTTCACTGATGTAACCGTATGTTGCCTTATCCGCCGGGATAGCACAACCAACCGACGCCGCCAGCAGCCTGCGCGGCTCATTGCTGCAGCAGCGGCTCAAAACACAATAAGTAATCGCGCCGGGGCTCAGTTCCTGCAAACCCCGCGCTCTGGAAATGACTTTGCAGCCCGGGGGTAGAATACTGGATACAAGGACGAGATTACATTTTTCGATACCGGCATCCCGAAGCGCCAGTTCGAATGAGTGGAGTTCCTCTTTGTGGTTCCCCACGCCCTTTGTAAAAAAAATCATTTTGGGCACGTAAGCGTTCAATGGGCATCTCCTTTAAGATATTGTTTTATTTATATTATTAAAAGTATATCCCATCATGCGGTAGGTCAGTTTCGCCGCGAGAAAATCAGGGGCAACGAGTCCCGGAATCGGCGAGAGTTCCACCACATCAAACCCCCTGATGCGACATTTTTCCGATACGGCCCGAATCAGGCGGAGCATCTCCTTCCAGCCGATTCCGCCGGGCTCAGGTGTTCCGGTCGCCGGCATAAATGCCGGATCGAGGACATCCAGATCGACGCTGATATAAACGTCGCCATGCAGATGCCGGACAATGGATTCACACCAATCCTTTTCTTCAAGGATATAGCCTGCAGAAAAGCTCTTGACCTTGCTGTCAGCAAGGAAAGCGGCATCTTCTGCACTCATGCTCCGGATGCCCGCCTGGACAAGCGGACAGCATTCCGAAATCCGCCGGGCCACAGAGGCATGACTGTAAGGGCTGCCCTGATAGACGTCCCGCAGATCGGCGTGGGCATCGAGTTGGAGTACGGACAGCGCCGGATATTTCTCTTTGAGCGCCTGAACACAGCCAAACGATATGCTGTGTTCTCCACCCAGCGTCACGGGAATCTTACCGGCCTGCACCACCTCCAGGGTTTTCTGTCGGATGGTCTCGACCATCTCCTTCGGTCCACGGGCATCAGGCTCCAAAAATGGAAGGGTATGAATCCCGCACTGGTGGGTCTCCCGGCCGAGTTCCTCATCATAGAGTTCCATATGGGCGGACGCACCCAGAATCGCCGCCGGCCCCAGACGCGATCCCGACCGGTACGTAGAGGTCAGGTCATAAGGGACAGGAAGGACGACAAACAGGGCCTTTTCAATGTCAGCATATTCCGGTTCGATGCCGCCGAAAGTCATTAATCACTCCTGATGGTTTCGTCGTGTCACTAACACATTCAATTTCCAATGTCCAGATTTTATGCGTCGAATCTTTTTCATATCACCCGCAGTCAAACATACAGTAATAGCTTGATTTCACCTATATTTATCTCCTCATTGCGTTCACGCCGGCGTCTGGTAATAGTACAGGCGGTAATCACCGTCTTCGTATTGAAGATAGGACTTGTGCCGGGTCCAGTCTCCCAGTGTCGCAAAGGTCTTTTGACGACCATCCATCTGGAATTCTTTCAGAACAGGCTGGTGCGAATGCCCCAGAATGACCGTATCAAATCCCTCCCGGAATTTATCCATCGAAAACGTGAGCATTTTCTGTACAATACGGTCTTCCGATTCCAGGGATAAACTCCGGCTGGTATATGAACTGAGCCGGGCCAGATGCCAGAGAACAGCGGAGGGGGTTCTTATTTGTGTTTCATAAAACAATCGACTGCGCAGGATCTTCCGCAGGATCATATATATTCTGTTGTTTCGATCCACCAGGTCGCCGTGCGCCAGTAGTGTTTTTCGACCATCCATGTCAATCACGGCCCAATCTTCATAGATAGTCATGCCCAGTTTTTTTCCGAAATAGCTTTTCAGAAAGAAATCATGGTTACCTTCACAGAACGTGATCTGGATACCCGCCGCTTTCAGCATGACGAGTTTTTCAATGATCTCTTCAAATTCCGGATAGATCTGGTGATCTTTGCAGAACCAGAAATCAAAGAAATCGCCGGCAATGAAGAGCTTATCGACGCCGACCTCCAGCAGGCTGTCCATGAAGCCCATCAGGTCCCGGTAACAGGAATCACAACGACTTTTCAGGTGCACATCCGATAAAAATATGGATTTCATGATGAAGCAAAACTCTCATCGGCGATTTCAATCATCGACAGGTCTTCGCTCTTTATCGCCGTTGCCGTGGCATACACCTCCGGCAGAACGTGCTTGATAAAGTAACGCGCCGATGCCTGCTTGCCGGCGTAGAATGCGGCGTCCTGGTGGTCCTTGATCAACGCCTGAACCTGGCCGGTATTCTGAGGATCGATCCCCTGATCCCGATAGAGGGCAGTGAGTTTCTCGGCGGCAACACCCGCTTCCCACAGCAGGAGCCATGACATAATTATTTTGCCCATCATCATCAGGAAAGGATAGGCGTTGGCGACCGGAATCAGGAACCGGCCGGCCTTTGCACAGCCCGCAAAATACATTCCCGTTTCCGCCAGGAGATTAACGGCAGCCTTGACATCGGCGGCTAAGTCTTTAAGGTTATGATTTTCATTATATTTTGTTATGGTCGCCCCTATCTCACCCAGCAGATTCATGAAATAGAGGCCTTTTTTCATTCCCAGTTTGCGCCCGATGAGGTCCAGGGCCTGAATGCCGTTGGTGCCTTCGTAGAGGGACGCAATCTTGACATCGCGCAGGAACTGTTCCACGGGATATTCGGAGCAGTACCCGTATCCGCCGTAAACCTGAATTGCTGTCTCCGTTACGCGGAAGGCCATATCGGAACAATAGGCCTTGCAGATGGGCGTCATCACCTCCAGCATCCCCTGCCACTTGTCCTTTTCCGCTTCATCGCCGGCAATGTGGAGCCGGTCGGCACAATAGGGCAAATAGTACATCAACGCCCGCATCCCGTCCACGTGGGCCTTCATCCAAAGCAGCATCCGCCGGACGTCGGGATGACAGATAATCGGCACCCGCGGCGCCTCGGGGTTTTTCATGTCCTGAAGGGATGAGCCTTGCACGCGTTCCCTGGCATACTGAAGGGCGTGAAGATAGGCAACGGAGCTGATCGAGAGTCCCTGAAGGCCGACGCCGATACGCGCTTCATTCATTAGCTGGAACATGATTTTCATGCCCTGCCGTTCCTCGCCCAGGAGTTCCGCATAGCAGTTATTGTTGTCGCCGAAGTTGATAGCGCAGGTGGCGCTGCCGTGGAGTCCCATTTTTTCCTCGATAGAGCCGATGGTGTAATCGTTGCGCCGTCCCGGCGTGCCATCGTCATGAACCACGTATTTCGGCACAAGAAAGATCGAAATGCCGCCCGTCCCGGGCGGATCGCCTTCGATCCGGGCCAGGACGGGATTGATGATATTCTCCGTCAGATCCTGATCGGCGCCTGTGATAAAGATTTTCGATCCCTGAATTCTATAACTGCCATCGGGCTGACGGAAGGCTTTGGTCTTGAGATTTCCCACATCGGTGCCGGCATCCGGCTCCGTGAGGGCCATCGTTCCGGCCCACTGGCCGGCATGCATCCGGGCGAGATATTTTTTCTTCTGCGCTTCCGTTCCATAGACCTCGATAAGATGGGCCGCCCCTTCCGTCAGGTAGGGATAGCAGACGACACCGAAATTATGGATGAACCATTCCTTTGCCGCCGCCGTGACCGCATGGGGAAACCCCTGCCCGCCTGATTCCGGGGAGACGCTCATGGTGATCCAGCCGCCGTCACAATAAAGCTTATACACCCGGTGAAAGGCTTCCGGTACATAAACCGCACCGTTTTCGAGCCTGCAGCCCCGGCGGTCGCCCTCGGCCAGCACCGGGAAAAGGACCTCTACGGCCATCCTTTCGGCTTCCCTCAACACCATGTCCACCATGTCCCCCGAAAAATCGGCATATCGCCCGGCTTTGAAGAGTTCCTCGACATGCAGCATTTCATAAAGGACAAACTTCTGATCCCTCGGATCAACAATCAGATTGGCCATATGTATTCCTCCTTATCTATAATAAACGATTTCATGGGTGAGTTCATTAGCATAAATGCAGGCACTGCAAAAGGTCTAATTTAACTTGGAATTACCGATAGCCCGGACCCGGAAAATGCCAAAAAAACATTGACAGTGACCGCACCCTTCCGCTACAGGAACATCCATTACGGAAAGGAGTTGTTAATCATGAATACCTATCCCTTTTTTGAAGTCGAAAAACATGTGGAACAGCGGACGGCGGTGCTTTATCTGAACCGCCCCGAGAAGTTAAACGCTATGAGCTGGCCCTTCTGGCGTGATCTGCCCTTTGTCGTAGAAGATCTGGAAAAAGATCCGGAGGTCAGCGTGGTCGTCATCGCCGGCCGCGGTAAATCCTTCAGCGTGGGCATCGATGTCGTGGAATTTTTCGTGAATAATCAGGACACCTTGATCGGAGCGACCCCGGAATTCCGCGAGAAACTTTACGATCTCATCCTCCAGATGCAGGAAGGCTTCAATCGCATGAGCCAGGGCAACAACATCTATATCGCCGCCGTTCACCGGTACTGCATCGGCGGCGCTCTGGACCTGATATCGGCCTGCGACCTTCGTCTGGCCTCAAAGGACGCCGTCTTTTCCCTGAGGGAAACAAAAATTGCCATCGTCGCCGACATGGGCAGCCTGAACCGCCTCCCCAATATCATCGGCCAGGGCGCCACCCGCATGCTGGCCTTGACGGGCCGCGATTTCCCTGCGGACAGCGCCTTGCGCATGGGCCTGATCAATGAGCTTTACGACAATCAGGAGGGCCTCATGAAAGGCGCCCTGGAGCTGGCCGGGGAAATCGCCGGCAATGCCGATAATGCCGTCCGGGGAACCAAAAAGGTTCTCAATTACATGGAAAACCACACCGTGGAAGATGGCCTGAAATATGTCGCAACGTGGAACGCGGCTTTCTTCAACACCGGCGAGGTCCAGAAGGCTTTCCAACGAAGCATGGAAAGCAAGAAGAAATAAGGTTCTACAACAGGCTCTGCAGGCGGCGCTCGCCGATGCGCATGGGCAAGACCACGGCAAGGACGCACAGCAGCAGCGCCAGAGAAAAAGATACGACCAGCCATGCCCACTGGACGACCGACAGACTCCTGCCGTGCACCCCGGCCATAAAGACCTGATAGACCGGCCCCGCCTCCAGGATGATCACAAGGCCGATGAATACCGTACAGAGGATCATGAAAAGGAGTCCTCCGTAGCTCGTGACAGCCTGCGCCGGGTTTTCCGATTGAAAGTCCGGATAGGCCGCGCCCAGACCAACCCCCATGGCCACCACGCCCGGTACCATGCAAAAGACCGTCGCGACCGAAAGCACCATCATAAAATCCGTCACCTGCAGCAGGATGTTTGTCGCCACGATCAGGATCTCCGCCAAAAGCAGCAGAGGCGCAAAGTAAACAAAAAACTTGACCCACAGGAAAGTCCGTATTTGTACGGGCGCCGCCCTGACGATCCAGAAAGCAGATCCTTCCGTACTGACCGCCGGGAAAACAAAGCGGGACGCAAGCGCCGTCAGCACAAACGAAGCCAGCCCCATATTCAGAAATGATAACAGATTCTGGAGGTAAACGGTTTTCATCGGACTCTTTTCGAGGGGTAGAACGGAAAAATTGTAGAGATAAATAACGATCAACGCCAGGATCAGAAAGATCTGCGGCCACTGGGTCTGGTCGCGAAAAAAAACCTTGATCTCCTTGACTGCAAAAGCCCGGGCCGAACCGGAGAGGAAATGCAGCAGCCAGACCGCGCTTTTGCTGCGCTCACTTCGCCCCGGCAGCAGGCGCTCTGCGGTGGTCTGAGCCTTGGAAAATCCTGTAAAATAGGCCGCTTGGGCAATCCAGGTCATGACGAATACAAGGGTCGCGGCAAAACTGCAGGCGAGGCCGAAACCCAGAAAGGCTGTACGGTAAGACCGAGAGAGTGCAGCGCGGATACTGTCGAAAATCCAGGTCGTGGGAAGCCAGGGCGATCCCCCGGTTTCCAGCGATCGGAAATATTGCAGAACGGATGAGAAGGCGTCCGGATTAGTCAGTTGTTCCGGCCTCATGAGCCTGAACGCAAACAGCAGAATGACTAACAGAAGCAGGCTTAAAAAAATGAAAACGGTGCGGATGCGGCCGGCCGGCAGAATGAGGGCGATGAGCACCACCATGATGGCGCTCAGGGACGATGCGATCAGACACATGGGAACGACCGCCAGGATAACGGTGATATAGTAGAACGGACCCGCCTGAAAAACGATCCCGTAGGAAAGAAAAACAGGCAGGCTGTAAACGATCACCATCCAGGAACTGTCCACTGTGCTTTCCATCCATCTGGCCAGAAAGATCTTGGATGCCGAAACCGGCATGGCGTGGACCAGGATCAGGTCACGGCTCAGATAGAGCTTGGACAGTGATGTGATAACGCCGCTGAACACGAGCAGCGTGAAAAAGGTGATGAGAGTCATGGACAGCAGTTTATAGGCCAGAATATCACCAAAACTGTCAACAGCTTGAAAATAGGCCAGAACCCGGAAGAAAACAATGAAAATACCGACCCAGAACAGCAGGCCGACAACGCCGAACAGGATCCAGCGCACGGTCCGGGATTCCGAATCCCGCGAAAGCTCGCCATTCTTATGGGACCAGAAACGGGGCTTCAGCAGTGTAATGACATCGTGCATTATCTATTCTTCCGTAAGCCTCAGAAAAACCGCCTCCAGGTCGGCATCCTGAAAACGGGCTGCCTTCTTCAATTCTTCTGCCGTCCCGAGGGCGATGAGCAATCCCCTGTGAATGATGCCGATCCGGTCGCACAGATCCTCGGCAACCTTGAGCGTATGCGTGGACATGAACACGGTCGTTCCGCGCCGGGCCAGATCCTTTAAAATATCCTTGACCATCTTGATGGCCGCCGGATCGAGGCCGACCATCGGTTCATCCACGATCAGCACCAGGGGTTCATGGAGCAGCGCTGCCGAGATAATCAGGCGCTGTTTCATGCCGTGCGAATAGGCCTCGATCAGGTCGTGGGACCATTCAAAAAGACCGAACTGCCTCAGAAGCGCCTGCGCTTTTTCCACAAAAATGCCATCTTTGACGCCGTACAGATCGGCGGAAAAGCGCATGAATTCCATACCAGTCAGCTTTTCATACAGATAAGGACGATCCGGTATGAAACCGATGCGTCTTTTTGCCTCCTCCGGATGATCGGCCATAGAAATGCCATCGATGGTAATGGCACCGGCCGTGGGTGCCAGAACGCCTCCCATCATGCGGATAGTTGTTGTCTTGCCGGCGCCGTTGGGTCCGATAAAACCGAAGATTTCTCCGCGCTGCAGGGAGAGGTTCAGACGATCGACGGCCAGCGTCTTGCCGTAGCGTTTTGAAAGGTCTTTTAATTCGATCATTGCTTTGTTTCCAATATGTCCAGTTTCAATTTTCCGATGACCCCCATCAGATCGACCTGACGGTCAGCCCCGCCCCGCACCAGCCGGATATGCGTGACATCCGCCGGCATTTTCCCGAGCGTCGCGTCGGCCGTGATCCACTCCCCCAGATAAAGGACATTCCATGCGTGGTAGTAGAAGCGTCCCCGCTGGTAAACAAGCCCCGCTTCTATTTGCGCGGGAACGCCTGCTGCCCTGGCCATGGCCGCCAGCAGGACGGCGTGCTCGTTACAGTCGCCCACACGGTTTTCAAGGGTTTCCGTGGCGTTCGGAACGGAGAGTACCGGTCTTTTTTCAATATTCCGATAGAGCCAGTCCATGATTTTTTTCGCCCTGACGGCATCGTTTTCCTGCGGCGAAATGATTTTTTTGACCTGCCGGACAATAAGCGGATCATCGGACTGGACAAAGGGCGAGGGCCGCAGGAATTGGGTGATTTCCCCGGGACGCTCTCTTTTTGCATCGGACACCGGCCAGGTTTCCTTTTCAATCGTCAGGAGGTTATTCTTGAAATGCTGCCGGCCTCCGTTCAGAAACAGCGGCTTTGTGTCGATATTCGTCAGCCGTATGGTCATTTTTTTCAACACGTCGGGGTTATCGATCGTCATATTCGCACTAATGGAAGCGACTTCCGTGAGATCGGCGCCGGCCGACAGGGTCAGGCCGTCGAGCGCTTCTTCCTTCGTTACGCGCTCCAGCGTCATTCCGAGCAGCCCCTCCTCCCTCAGGGCAACGCCATCCTCGCCTAGCCAGGCGAACTGCCGGGCGCCCATAAAATCAACGTCCAACTTCAGGGCCTTGCGCTCGCGCCCCATAACGGTGATCGTCTCTTCTCCCATCACCTTCAAGCGGACCGGTCGTTGCCCCATAGAGGCCGGATCGAAAACATAAATAACGATTTCATCGCCGGTTTTGAGATTTTTGCCTCTGAGGGAATCAAACATGCTGTTGGAAAGATGCGGCCTCTCCTGAAGCGGCAGTACCATTTTTCTGGGCGCCGCCGGCGAGCCATAGTGAATGGTAGCCTTCGCCCCGTCTATAACCCCGCGCACTGAAAAGCGGAACAATTGCGACTGAAGATCAAAGTTGAATGCAGACAGGCTCATGTCCGCGTGCAGGTCACTCTGAGTCTTCATGCGCATATCCTGGACCACACCCATCGTGTTGATCCGCATCAGGATGGATTCTTCCAGGCGATAGCCTTTCTCTGTGGTTGTCAGGATACGGTGTGCGTAGCCGATCTTGCGTTTCCCCTGTGTGATAGCCATCCAGTGGTCGTCGCTGCGCAGGGGCTTTGCGACAGACGTTGACCGCCACGGAAAGATCTGACCGGGCCTGGAAAAGACATCAAGCCGGATAGCCAGCAAGATAACGAATAGTATGGCAAATCCTGCTCCTGCAATCCAGTGCCACGGTATATTGTCCTGTTTCATGAGGAACGACCTAAAGGTTTAATCCAGCTTGAATATATGAATAACAGAGCGACATGTCAATCAGGGTACCAGAACAAAAGTCAAATACCATCTTGTCAGGCATCATGATTTCTGATAGCCTCCGCACAACTGAAGCAGCGCCATTCCGGGCGATGTGATCCATGACCATGAGCGCATGAAAAAACAAGTCTGAAAGGCACGATAAGAATGGCAGAGAATCCATCCCTGCGGCGAGCCCGCGAGGTTCTGAAAATTGAAGCGGAAAGCATTCTGCAACTGATCGACAAGATTGACGATGGTTTTGTAAAAGCCGTTGACATCATTTATAAATCAAAGGGGCGGGTCATTGTCACCGGCATCGGCAAGTCAGGACTGATCGGCAAGAAAATCGTCGCCACGCTGACGAGCACGGGCACGCAGGCGATTTTTATGCATCCTGTGGAAGGCATGCACGGCGATCTGGGCATCGTCACGAAAGAAGACGTCATGCTGGCCATTTCAAACAGCGGCGAAACCCATGAACTCAACATGATTATCAGCAGCGTCCGTGAGATTGGCACACCGCTCATTGCTTTTACCGGCCAGTTGTCATCATCGCTGGCCCTGGCCAGCGACGTGGTCATCGACGTAGGTGTCGATAAGGAGGCCTGTCCCTTCGGGCTGACGCCCACATCCAGTACGACAGCGGCTCTGGCCATGGGCGACGCACTGGCGGTGGCCCTTATTGAACGGAAGCGTTTCAAGGAAAAGGACTTCTACAAATTTCATCCCGGGGGAAATCTGGGTCTGCGACTGCGCGCTAAAGTCAGGGATGTCATGATTCAGGGCGATCAAATCCCGAAGGTGATTTCTGGCGCGACATTTGCCGAGACGATCGAAGAAATGGACAGAAAAAACAAGGGCTTCGTCCTGGTAATGAATACGGATAATCATTTACTTGGCATTTTTACGGATGGAGATCTGCGGCGCCTGATCCACCGGGGCGAAGATTTCCGGGATCGCGCCATTGATGAGTTCATGACGCGCTCCCCGAAAACCATTGAAGAAAGTACCTCCGTCGCCCGAACGATTGAAACCATGCAGCAGCAGGAAATCACTACACTGGCCGTCGTCAATGAAAAGAAACAGCTGAAGGGTTATGTTCACCTGCACGACATGCTGGGAAGAGGAGGAACACTTAAAATATCTATATCTTAAATCAAGTAAAGCGTCCCTCCGAGGCCCGACGCAAGCATGGCGTCCCCTATCACCCTTTTCTGTTGTCCATCATCATCGCCTTGATCTCCCGTTTGAGAATCTTGCCGACGCCGCTCGTGGGCAGTTGATCCATAAACTCGATTAATTTTGGAACTTTATACGACGCCACCGTCTCCTTCAGGTATTGAACGATCTTCTGTTTCTGCGCCTCGCTTTTTTCGACGCCCGGCTTCAGCACGATCGCACAGGCAACGCGTTCGGAACCGGGGCGATCGGGATCCGGAAGACCGATCGAGGCCGCCAGCGACACATCGGGATGTTTCATGAGCACTTCGTCGAGTTCCCGCGTGAACACCTTGAAGCCGGAGACAATGACCATATCCTTGAGCCGGTCTACGATATAAAAATACCCATCCTCGTCCATCCTCGCGACATCGCCCGTGTGCAGCCAGCCGTTCCGGAATACATTGGCGGTTTCCTGGGGTTTCTCGTAATATTCCTTCATGACCTGGGGGCCCTTGATCGCGATCTCACCGGTCTCACCCTGTTTTGCAGGCTGGCCGGTTTCCGGATCGATAAGGATAAATTCGGTATCCGGCAACGGCATGCCGATGGAACCGGCCTTTTTCACGCCGTAACGGGGATTGCAGCACGTCACCGGAGACGTTTCGGTCATTCCGTAAAGCTCAATGAAATTTCCTTTTCCGATAATGGCTTCAAGTTCGCCGATATTTTCCTCCGGGAACGGCGCGGCGGCGCTGAGGCACCATTTGAGGTTTTTAAGATCCAGACCTTTGAAATCGGGATTCTTCATGAGCTCATAATAGACCGTCGGAACGTTCACAAGGAAGTTGGGCTTGTACGATTTCATCGCGTTGATGATGAAATGCGTGTCCCTGGGATTGGGTACGCATATCTGTGTCGTTCCCTGCGACATCGAGAAACCGCCCAGAGCGAGCCCGGCGATATGAAAGAGTGGGAATGCAGACAGGGCCACATCGTCCGGTGAAATATCCAGCCATGCTAAAACCTGCTGGCGGTTGCTCATATAGCTGCGCTGGGTCAGAACCGCGCCCTTGGACGGGCCTGTCGTACCGCCCGTGTACATGATGAAGATCGTATCGTCGAAACTGCGCTTCACCGCTACTGGGCTCGCCGGCATCGCATTGACGACTTCCATGAAGCGCTTCACCTGTTTTCCGGCAAGCGGCGTAACCGGCCCGGTCGGTATCTTTTTCAGGAGCTTGCCGAGAACGCGCTTCACGCCCGGCAGAAAATCGGCGATCTCGGAAACCACCACGGTTGCAGTGTCAATTTTATCGGCGATCTCGGCGATTTTTCCGAAAAGTAGATCAATCGTAAAGATCATTTTCGTTTTGGAGTCCTTGATCTGGTGTAAGAGTTCATTCGGTGTCAGCAGCGGACTCAGCCCCGTGGAGACGCACCCGGCCTTCTGAATGCCGATCATGCTGACGTAGTGAGCGGGGATATTCGGCAGATGGAGTCCCACGACATCATCCGGTTTCAATCCGTTCTTGATCAGGAAATGGGCGACCTGATTGGAAAGCAGATCAATCTCCCTGAATTTCAAGTACTTCCCCATATAAATGAGCGCCGTTTTGTCAGGATATTTTTCGACGACCTCTCTGAACTGTTCGGCATATGTTTTTGTTTCGTAGGTTAGCGTGTGCCCCACTTGCTTATCGTAATTTTTCAACCAGCATTTGTCTGTATAGATGTCGCTCATGCCCCCCCCTTTTTCGTTATCTGCTTTGGTTAAAAAGATGAATTGTCTGCGTTGACCTGACCGGTTCCGTGTGGCGCCTGGAAAGAAAGGTTTGTTTATCTGCTTCTGCCCTGGACGACGGTTGTGCTGAAGGAAGATGAAATCTAAAAATATACTTTTAAAGACTGTTGGTGAGTGGGTTGAAACCGGTGTAGCAATTACGGCCCATGTGCTGCCATAGTTGTCATAATTTGTCAAGCAATGAATGACGACTTCGTAAAAAGTCCGGATGCTGCGTTGCGCTTCATCCTTCGTCGTTGCGGCATACATCTTAGTATGCCTCACTCCTCAGAATTCGCACGCATTGCCTGCGGAGCTTTTTACGCAGCCGTCGTTTTCGGCTGTTTTTACGGCTTTTTTACGAGTTTGTCAACAAATGGGCCGGATCAATACAGGGCGATCTGCTTTATTCCCGGTCTGTCCCTGAGAGCCTGATAGACGACATAGGCGCATGACACATCCTGGATCGCGAGGCCTGTGGAATCAAAAAGCGTAATTTCCTCGTTCGAGGCCCTTCCCTTTTTCGTTCCTGCGACAATATCTCCCAATCCCGCATGGATATCTTTTTTCGTCAGTTTCCTTCTGCTGAGCGGCACATTGATTTCACCGCTGTGCGAAGCCTGTGACCAATCATCAATGATGATTCTGGCCTGCTTGAGGATCTTCGGATCGATCTCCTGTTTCCCCTGCGCATCGGCGCCGATGGCGTTGATATGCGTGCCCGGCGAAACCTTCTGCACCAATGCCTTTCGGGAGGGTGTTGTCGTGATAAGAATATCGACACCTGTCGTGACTGCATCGATGTCGGGGGAAATGATCGTTTCCAGTTTATATGTTTTCTCCGTCCATTTCTTGAATGCCGGCGCATAGGGGTCCTCAGCGTTGAATTGCCAGACTTTTACCGTTTTCAATTTGCGCACCTCCAGGATACATGCCAATTGTGTCCGCGCCTGGACGCCACTGCCGACAAATCCGGCAATCCTTGCATTTTTTCTGCTCAAATACTTTGCCGCGACAGCTCCGGCAGCACCGGTCCGGATGCTGGTCAAATAGGTGCCGTCCATGATCGCCAGGGGAAACCCTGTTTTCGGATCCGTCAGGATGATGACCGCCATCACCGTGGGAAGGCCGTATCTGGCATTTTCCGGGTGCACAGTCACGCTTTTGATGCCGGCAATGTCAAAGCCTTGTCCATGAATGTAGGCCGGCATGGAACGCAAATCCCCCTTTTCAAAAAAAAGATAGCTTTTCGCGGGCATATCCGCCTGGCCCAGGCCATAGGCTTTGAATGCCTTTTCGACGGTTTTAATGGCCACCGACGGCGTCAGCACTTTTTCAATCTCTCTTTTCGTGATGATCATTGTTTTCATGCACTCACCCCCGGCAAGGTTCAAGTGAAAGTCCAAGTGGCGTAACGTTCAATATGCTATGAAAAAAAAGAG
Organism: uncultured delta proteobacterium; assembly: GCA_963754515.1. Lineage (GTDB taxonomy): Bacteria > Desulfobacterota > Syntrophia > Syntrophales > Fen-1087 > JAPLJM01. Next base: position 13,855 of record CAVWGC010000004.1, read on the forward strand.
AAATCAATTTATTTTTAAAATTCTTGACGATCCGAGCGCCATCATATATCAAGCACTCGATTCCGACGGCGGTCATAAAAGGGTTGCCAAACAAAAAAGGGGTCGCGTCATAAAACGCAACCCCTCGTTATAAT
>CAVWGC010000005.1:0-449191 GCA_963754515.1 uncultured delta proteobacterium
AGAAGGGTTCCATGATTCTCACGATGATGAAGGTATTCGCCCCGATGGCGTGCACGAGCATGGCTATGAACCCGGCCAGATAACCCAGTGTAAGGCCGCTGAAAAGCGGGTCTTTAGTGTTTCGATAGGCAGTTCGCGCGTTTTTATAGGTCGCATAAATCAGATAGACAAATGCCATAAACCCGAGGATGCCGGTATCAGCTAATACCTTGGGATACTGTGCGTCCACAAAGCTGTATCCGGTGATACCGTAGCCGATGAGAGGCTGTTTGATAAAATCACGCGTCAGAATGATTCGATAGGATTCCAGGCGGGCGGATGTGGATGTATCGATGCGCGTGCCCGCAATGTTAAACTGACCTTGCTCAGGCGCCTGCCTGACCGTATAGAGCGCCCTGTCCACGACGGCTTTTGGAAGGAATAAGGGGGATATGACGATAATGATGAGTAAAGGGAGGAGGATCTGGATTCTTTTCTTGCTGAAATAAATGAGCGTCAGAACCATCGGTACAAGGGCCAGCCAGGAACTCCTGGAAAGGGTCGCCCCGAGGGTAATCAGTATGAGCAAAACAAGAACGCCCAGCAGTGCCTTTTTTGCTTTCGTCCCATAATTCAGCATGAGCCCCAGCGTGATCGACAGCATCAGAACCAGATAGCCGCCCAGGGTATTCGGTTCGCCTTCCGGGCCCTCAAAGGGCGCGGAAACCCTGCCGCCGGCCGGAATCTCGTAGATGCCGATCACACACACGATAAAGCAGACCGCCAACAGGGTAAACAGGAATCGTTCGATCTGCTTTCTTTCCTTGAGATGCTGAACGGCCATGAAATAGATCAGAAAATACTCAAAATATTTCAGCACAAAAAATATACCGGTGATCGACTGGACCCGCTCGAATAAGTAGCCAAAAAGCGTCGCAATCAGGCACGCAAGAAAGTACCAGAATATGGGCCGGGTCAGGGGGGTCGCGGGAAAAAGGCCAAGCTCCTTGTTGATGGCCGTTCTTAAAAACCAGCTGAACCCGATCACCACGAGCAGAAAATCGTCAAAGCGAAGGGTCATGCCGCCGCGACCACGGGCCGTAAAGGCTTCCGCGGGACCTGCGGTAAACTGCGGTCCGAGGAGCATGGCAATGATCAGAAGGTAAAGGGCCAGTTCAGTGTTCACGAAGCCGATGATCGCAATGATCACCCCGATAGTGATGCCGACGGCCATGAGCGTTGAAGCCTGAGTAAAAAGCATCCCGGCGGCCAGGGTCAGCGCGCTGATGATAAGGAACAAAAAGACGACTCGGGCGTCAATGGTTTGATCACTGATCTTGTTCATGGGAATGATACGCTGCGAAACAACGGTTAATCGAACATTCGGAAGATGTCGGAAGTTTGATTAATTCACGCCTGCAACCATTATTCATTGATCTTTTTGGCCTCTTTCTTTTTGTAATTCCCGATACTGTCGCTCCAGGTCCATCGGGCGATAGGTGGGGTCGCTGTAGTGAATCAGTTTATCGTAAAAGACGGGGATATAGTTTACGAACAGGCTGATCAGGACGGCAACAATGAAAATGATGAATATCCATATCCCTGCACTTTTCCGCGCCTTTTTCTTCATAATCTGATTAACGGCACGGTCAAACTGTTTGTCGTCTTTTTCAGTCATGATTTATGATGCGCCCCTTATTTATTTTTTTGTTCGACGGGGAGCTTCCTGATGACGCTGTCCGGATACAGATCGCGAATTCGCTTCTCCTTGATAAAAACCATTGCGCTTTGATGATCTTGAAAATGACCGATATAGATCCTGTTGAAAACGCCCTTGCCCGGCATCGTCACCTGTTTAATAAAAGCCGTGATGCCATTTTTTTGAAGCTGATCCACCAACTCTTTCGCCTTAAACAGGTTGGAAGAGGTGGCAATCCGGATCACATAGGGCTTATCCTGCTGCTTGTTTGCGTCCGGCTGTCGCTTGATTTCACCGGCGGCCATGGTCGCTTGCGTCTCGAGTGGCTTATGCGGTTTCGGCTCGGGTGCTGCGGACATTGAAGCTGAGACCGCTGCCAACGAATCCTTGATGGGTTTACTTTTTTTCAGCCCGCCATTGTCACTGGTCTCTTCCCCGGGAGATGGTTTCTGCAACTGTATCTTTTGTTCAGGGATCGCGGCTTTTTTCGTAACCATGTCTGGGGACAGATAACCCGTCTGGAAAAGGACGCCAAGGATCAAAGAAATGAGGCAAAGAAGCAAAATCAACTTTTTCACGAGCGGCACCCGTCCAGTGGGGTTCTCCTCGGTTGTCTGAATGGGTTTCTCCTTGGTTGTCTGAGGGGGACTCTTCTCGGGCGGCGGCGGTTCTATTTTTTGATCCCCTGCTTCGCTGCTTGCCGCCTCTTGTTTCTTCCTGGGCAAAACCGTTGAAATACCCTTTGTTTGAATCGCCTGAAAGAACAAAAAGACTTTCTGTGTGACTGTCTTTTTCTTCTTCTTGTCATGGCCGTATCCGCCGTAATAATAATCGTACTTATCTTGATAGGTGAAATCCGGGCTGATATCGGCCTTCAATCCGTTCAGGACGATGCCTAAAATTTGCGCCTTGACATTGTCCAGTTGCGCCTTGGCCCGCTTCAGGGCGCCGCGTGCGGCGCGACCGACCTGGTACACCAGAATAGCGCCATCGGCCATCCCGCTCCAGATCGTGGCATCGGTGGCCGCCAGAACGGGCGGTGCATCGATCAAAACCATATCATATTCCTTACGGAAGATTGCTATCAGATCACTGACGCTTTTTGACCCGATCAGTTCCGCCGGATTGGGCGCGCTCGTACCGCTTGTCAGAATATAAAGATTGTCGAGTCCCGGCGTCTTGGTGACGTCTTCAACGCTCATTTTCCCCATCATCAAATCCGTCACGGATCTGATCACGCTGCGCCATTCATAGTTGCCCAGGATGACATCGGTAAAACCGGGAACAGCGTCAATGCCAAATACCCTTGAGATGACGGGCCGGCGGAAGTCGCCGTCAATCAGCAGCACCTTTCGGCCCGTCTGCGCCATGGTAATGGCCAGATTGCAGGTGACCGACGTTTTCCCTTCCTCAGGATAAGTGCTTGTGAATGTAACGGTTTTAATATCTTTTTCAACGCTCAGGAAATTAAAGTTGGTTCTGAGCGCCCGGTAATTTTCCGCCAGTGTGGATGTCGGCAGAAAGTGCGATATCAGCCTGAACTGGCGCTTCAACATCTCATCATGAACATCGCCCGCCAATTGGTCCTTGAGGGCTTCCTTGACATCTTCAATTTTAAGATAGGGGATAATGCCGAGGACGCGGGTTTCCAGAAACGCCTCGATTTCTTCTATCGCCCCGATGGAGGTGTCAAAGGTCTCAATGAGGAAGGCAAATACAACGCCAAGAATCAGCCCGATAATCATCCCCAGGATCGTATTTACGCCGGTTTTCGGCGTATTGACGGGAACGGTGGGTTCCAGGGCAGGCTTGACGACCTGGACCTCTTCAACCTTGACGGCCTCCTGGATCAAGGCCTCCTGGTGTTTCTTTTCCAGCAGGATGTAAACTTCCTTTTCGACGCCGACTGTCCGCTCCAGCCTTGTCAGATCCAGTCCTTTTTCCGGGATCATGCGAAGCTTGTCCTCGATATCCGCTATCTGTCTTCTCGACAGGTTGAGGCTGGCGGCAATGCTTTTCCCCTGGGCCGACAACTGCGTTCTCATGGCCTTCAGGACTTCCTGAATCTGTTTCTTGATTTCCATGACCTGGGGGAAATTATCCGTGTAGCCAAGCAACAGCATGTTCTTTTGCAGCGTCAATTGAACAAGCCTGTCATTGAGGCTGTTATAGGCGCCTGTGGCGCCCGTAAAAGAAAAGGCCTGGTCGGCCGACAGGTTCCGGTCTTCCACACCTTGGAGAAACTGCAGCATCTGCAAGACCTGCTGATATACGGCATGATCCTTGTCATAGGCGTCCCGCAGGCCTGCCAATTGAGACGACAGGGCGGATGATTCCCCTTCAAGCGTCACGAATTTGTTTTTTTCCCTGAATATTTTGACGGCTTCTTCCGACTTAGCAAGCTTGTCCTTAGAAACCATCAACTGCAACTCGATGAATTTTCGCGATTCCGTTGTGCGTTTGTTGAGGTTGGCCGCATGTTGCTCTCTGTACACCTGCGCGACCGTGTTGGCAATGTTCTGGGCAAGCTTCGGATCCGTCGAGGTCACAACGATATTGATCATGCTGCTGAGACCATCGAGCTCCGTCTGGATCTTGTCCTTCAAATCAAGAATAATGTTGATGTACTTGCTGTTGTTGCGAACCATTTCCTGGGAGGCGTCTTTGGGAATCAGATTCAGCTGTTTGGCCACAAGTTCCTGAATGTAATAACTCTTGATCACCGCCGCCTCGGTCTCGAGATTCCCGCCCGATACGACGGATTGATCATAAAGGCCCGGAACGATGGCCACTTTTTCAAACTTGATGGTTGCGTTTGTCTTGTACAGAGGGACAGGCCGGGTGATGATGGCCGAAACGAAGCTGAACACAACCATGGCCAGGAGAGTAAATATGACGATAAATTTTCGTTTCCTGATTACACGCCAGTAGTCCCTGAGGTTCAAGTCGTACTTGGTCATCTATGTCAAGTCTCCTTATTGATCATAATAAAGCCAGAAATCTACCGAATAAGCCCGGCATGGTTACCATTTGAAAGCATTTGGATCTTTCCAGAAGGCGCTTCGAAAATCCGTGGTCCGGCCGGTTGTAAAATTAAGCAGTGGGTTGATATTGTTGATAAATTCATTGATGTCCCCGATGACCATCCGCGGGATGTAAACCAGATCGCCGTCCTGCAGGGAAACATTCTGAGCCAGGTCCCCTCTTTTGAGGATTTCATCCAGATTGACGGACAGAACAAGGGGCCTCTTCTGCCCCTCTGTATAACCCCGGATGATTTTAATATCCGACTTGATCGCAACGGGCGTGGCGCCGCCCGTCTGGGCGAGGGCTGTTAAAATATCATTGGCATCACGGAGCCGGAAGACGCCCGGACTCATGACCTGGCCAAAAACATAGACCCTTTGCGCAAAGGTCGGCTCTTCCGGAACGGTGACGACATCGCCGGCTTCCAGGACGACATTCTGACCCATGTCCCCCCTGAACATGGCCGTGTAAAGATTCAAGGTGTATTTTTTCCCATTGCGGACCAGTTCTACATTTCTCATATCACCATTGGCGGCGCCCCAGTAATCCGACCTTGCGGCAGCGCCGGTGACTCCGCCGCCGCCGCCGGCAGACCTTCCTGTGATAGGTCCACCCGCGCTGATGATCAGATCGAGCGCCGTGGTCTTGCCGGTCAGGGGATACTTGCCGGGCCCGGAAACGCCGGTCTGAAGGTTGTTGATCTGCCCGAACAGCAGGACGTTCTTGCTTTTGTGTTCCTTGACGATAACCTCCAGCCTTGGATTTCTGATATAATGCCTGATGCTGTTGAGCAGTATTTCCCGGATTTCACTGGCGGTATACCCTCCCACAGGGATATCATCGCCGAAGCTATAGGTGATCTTTCCGTCGGGGCGGACCGCTACATTGAAAGTATTAAGCATGAATCCTTCCGCCGTGCCCTGACCCGGCGGTGCGGTGGAATAGGAGGAATAAGGCATCCAATAATTGAGCGTCAGAACATCGCCTGGACCGATAATATATTCGGGGACGCCGCGTCTTTCCGTAAAGACTTTGTTTTCTTTGATCTGGCTCATCTTGCCGACGTCGGACAGCATTTCCTGCCGCTGTTTTTCAAAGAGCGCCACATCCGCGGCGGGAGGACGGTAGCTCTTGACAGGAATGCCGCTTACTTCCATCATACATCCGTAAAGCGGCAACAATATCGCGCATATCATCATGAGAACCCCGTTGCGACGCTTCATAGCCATCTAACCACTCCCAATTTTAGTCCAATTGCTTCTTGTAATGATGCCGGTCAAATAATTCTCAATCAATGCAAGTACTACTACATTCTCTGTTGATTTTAAATTATTGTTCGTGATAACATAATGCGTTATATAATGCATAATGTAAAGAAAATCAATATTTGACAGGAGAATATATGGTGCGTTCCTCTGAAATCATAAAAAAGAGCAGCGAAGAGCAAGACCGGGAGAAAGTTGACGCCTCATCAGCGTTTCTGCGCCTGAGCAAAATCATGCAGATCAAAACATCAGACGGGACGGTCGCAAGGCCGCCCCTGCCCGCTCTTGACGAGAAGCCGGTTACTCCGGTTGCTCCGGAAATCAGTAACATTCAACAGGAATCTGAAGAAAGCCGGGGCCGGATGATTGAGACGGACCGCGATGTATCCCCCGCCGCTGCTTTCACCGACCAAACGCTTGACAAGATGGAGGATATTTATACTGTTTCCATAAATTACATGTGTGATGTCAGAACCGCCGTTCTACGGAATCAATCCCCGGATATTGCCCCTGCCCTTCAACTGGTTAATAAAATTGTATCGCAGCCCGAACTGATTCTGAATACCCATCCCCTGGCCCTCCGCAATGAAAACGAACAGGATTATTATATATTACAACCCCTTCACACGATGTTTTACGCCTTGAAAATCGGTTTGCATATGTCTTATGCAACGCAGCAGCTCATGGAGCTTGGTTTGTGCTGCCTGCTGCAAAATATGGGAATGTTTCTTATACCGGATCATATCATCGACAAAAAAGGGGCCTTGACGGCAGAAGAGATTTCCGTGATCCGAAAGCACCCCGAGACGGGAAGAGATTTATTACTACCCTATCAAGCGGATTACTCCTGGCTGCTTAAAACCGTCTATCAACATCATGAAAGGGAAAACGGTCAGGGCTATCCACTGGGCGTCAAGGGAGATGACATCACGGAATATGCGAAAATCATCGGTCTGTGCGACTCTTACGAGGCCATGACACACAATCGACCGCATCGAAAAGCCCTCCTGCAATTTGATTCCGTCAGACAACTGATCGAATCCAAGGAAGGACAGTTCTCCCTGCAGATTCTGAAATTATTTCTCAAAGAGCTGACGATCTATCCCATCGGCAGCTACGTCAGGCTCAATAACGCCGCCATCGGCAGGGTCATCGCCACAAACAGGTCTCAGCCGATGCGGCCCGTCATTAATGTTTTGATTGACGGCAAAGGAAATCACGTCGCCGTGAAAGATACAATCGACCTCTCTAAAAACAATGTCCTGACAATTCTGGACGTTGTTCCGGAAGAAGACGTTCCCCGCTGAAATCCCTTCCCTGCGTATCAGGCCGCACCGATGACGATGGCGGCGTAATCTGGATTTGATGACAGTAGTTCCTCATGGGCGCCGACTGCTGTCAGGCGGTTGCCTTGAAGGACCAGGATGCGGTCGGCCATTGCAAGGAAGCCCGCCTGGTTGGATACGACAATCACGGTTTTTCCTGCCGGCGCCGACGACAGGGAAGACAGAACAGCGTTCCCGGTCAGGCCGTCCAGTGCGGACGTGGGTTCGTCCATGAGGATGATATCGGGGTCCTTCAGGAAGGCGCGGGCTACGCAAATTCGCTGTCTCTGGCCTTCGGAAAGTGCGACGCCCCTTTCTCCCACTGCGGTTTGATACCCTTCGGGCAGGGTCGCGATGAAATCATGGATGCCGGCGTTTGTTGCGGCCGCAACGGCCTCCGCCGCACTTGCTGCGGGATTTCCGTAGATGATGTTGTCCATGATCGTGCCGGCAAGCAGCCAGTTTTGCTGCGGAACGTAACCGATGCGCTCGCGCAGAGAGCCCACCTCGTAATCAGATGCCGGACGGGAATCGAAAAATATCTCCCCGCCCGTGGGTTTATATAAACGCAGAATCAAGCTGATCAACGTCGTTTTGCCGACGCCGCTGGCGCCGGCCAGGGCGATGCGCTCCCCGGCCCGGATAGAAAAACTGATATCACTCAGGATGGGGGCGTCCGCTTCATAGGCAAAGCAAACCTGTTTGAATTCGATATCTCCATTCAGGCGCCGGACGATCTTTCCCCGCCCCGTGTTTTCTTCCGGAACGAGGTCGTAGAGGTTGGCAACCCTGTTCGCAGAGGCCAGGGCGCCGTGCATGTCCAGGTTGGCCGTCGCCAGGGATTGCGCCGGCCCGAAGACATACTCGAGGTAGGCCTGATAGGCAAACAAAGATCCCAGGCTCCAATGCCCGATAATGACCCAATAGGCCCCGATGAACAGCACCACAGCCCGGGCAATTCCGGGCAGGGAGGTGATCGCCATGTTGGCCAGGGCGTTGACGGTCGATTGTTCGACGGCGATGTCCAGGGCCTTTCGCAGCGCCCACCGCAGTTGCTGCAGGGTTTTGCCTTCGGCGGCGAAGGTCTTGATCAGGGCAATGGCGGACAGGGATTCCTGGAAATTGGCGGCGACATCGGCCTGCATTTCCATGTTTTCGTTGCTCAGTGTGCGCAGCCTGTCGGAAAAATAGCGCACCACGATCACGGCCCCCGGCAAAATGACCCCGACGACTACGGTCAGACGCCAGTCGAGGTACAGCAGGAAGATTAACCCTCCCAGGAAGCGAAAGATGTTTTCGATCACGCCCGCCATTGCGCTGGAGAAGAACCAGCCCATCCCGTGAACGTCCTCCTCCAGCCGATTCATCAGGTAGCCTGTCCGGGTCCTGTCAAAGAACGTCTTGGAATAGTGGAAGACCTTCTCCAGCAGACCGGACTGGATATCCAGGACGACTTCCCGGTTGAAGCGATCAAAATAATATTGCTGATAAAGGTCCAGAAGACGGCCGGCCACGCCCAGGGCGATCATGGCCAGGACGGTCCATACTAAAAGCGGGAGCCGGCGGTTCATGATGACGTCGTCGATGAGGAAACGGCCGACCAGCGGCAGGGGAAGGCTTGCGGCGGCGGTCAGAAGGACCAGACCCATACCGAAGAAAAAAGGTTTTCTGAATTTTACCAGAAAGGGAATGAACCGCCGGCAGAGCTCACCGGCGGTCCGTTCCGCGGATGTTGCCGAAGCGGCAAACCGATCCTGCGAGCGCGTGCGCGCCAAGCCGTTTTTCAGATAACGCAGCCAGCTTTTCATTTTTCTGCTGAGACCGCCTTCTCCCTCTTTCCAAACACTTCCGCCCGGGCGTGCGCCACACGGCAGAAATAGTCGCATCGTTCATCCATGCGGCCGCATTCCAGATGGGCATGGGCTGGGCACCATTGGCATTGGTTCATGAGCGGACACAGGCGGCATATTTCAAGAAATTCAGGGTTGTCTGTGGTTAGTGCGCGTACGCGCGGTGAGAAATCGAACCAGGCTTCTGCCAGCGTTCCCCGGCGCAGATCATAGAGGCAGTCGCGCTGCCAGAGAGACGGGCAGAGACGGAAGAGGCCGTTGCAGCTCACGGCAAAGCTCTCTGCCCCCGCATGGCACTGGAAAAGGCGATCCGTCAGTTCTTGAGAGGGGATAGCCACTTCCGGCGTGGAGCATCTCTTTTCCAGCGCTGCTGACCTTTTTGGGTCTGACTCATCGATCGCGATGATTTCCTCGGAGGATAGCCGCTCGGAGCGTATTTCCTCGTTTCTTGACTCGTTTCCGTCAAAGCGCAACTGGAGGATCGGATCGAAGCGGAAGAAATTTTTTGTTCTTTCACGACAAAAACGGGCGATGGCCGGTAATTCATGCCAATTGGAACGCAGCGCCATCGTCTTCAGATCCACCTTGATTCCCCCCTCAAGAAGCTGATCCAGGCCGTGGCAAAACGCAGCGAATGAACCAGGGACGCGCGTCACCCGTTCGTAGGTCTCTGCGGTGACGCCATAAACGGTTACCTCGATGTCCCGTGGCGGATATTTCATGAACAGTTTGATGTGTTTATTCGTTACCAGACAGGCATTGGTAAAAATGGAAACGAGCAGCCCCTTGTTTTTCAGCATCAGGTAAAGATCAGGAAAATCATTCCGCAGAAGGGGTTCGCCGCCCGTTATGAGACACCAAAGCGACCCAAGGGAAACGGCCTGATCGGCAATATGGCTGATTTCCTCCAGCGTCAGTTCATCCTGGAGCGCCGCCTGATCGCCCGGCGGGAGGTTGATGTAGCAATGACGGCAGTTGTTGTTGCAGCGGGCGGTGACATCAAGGTCGAAGGACAGTGGAATCCGCCTGTCCCCGAGTTTGTTCCAGAGCGCAAAATCTGGCAGGCGTGTGAAGGATACTAAGGCTTTTCGCAAGATCCATGGCTCCTGCTGAAATGGGCGTACAGCGGCGCGGCATATCGCCTGATCACGGCCATCCCTCCGCAGCGGCTCAGAAGGGCAACCAGGGAGCGCTCCGGACCGAGGCCCAGCCTGACCCTTCTGCCGGCGCGCTCAACGCACGTGACCCGCCCGACAATTGCCTTCCGCGGGATCATGCCGTCCGATTTCTCCGGCATGTTATCCCCCTGGATGAGGAAGCTGTCGCCCCTGACGGACAGCACCCGGTGCATACAGGGCAGTTTTGTCTCCGGATGGATAAAAGCCACCACGTCCCCCGCACCCGGCGCACGGGAACCAAGGGGAGAGACGGTGATCACGTCGCCGTCCCGGATGAATGGCGCCATGCTGTGTCCGCCGGCGTTGAAGCGGAAGGGCAGTCCCTTCGCGTGCACGGCCTGCATAAGCTCCATCAGGGCTTTTCCGGAAAGGGACAGGCCGTTTTTCTGCACGGCGGGGTGCGGATAGTCACGCGGCAGTCGCTTCGACAAGCATTCTCCTTTTGAGCAGTTCCGTGACGATGCCGGTAACGTCCTGTGCGATTTCACCCGGGTCGGCCTCATATTGCGCCGTCAGGACCGAAATCACCTTCCCAACGGTTTTTGTGCCGTCCAGCATTTTCCAGATTTCCGTGCCCGTTTCATTCATGGAGAAGAGGTCGTCCTCCATATCGCCCATGCCGGATGTGAGGGGAACGATAATCAGGGCGCCGTCAATTTCCCTTGACACCACATCGCTGGAATGGGAAAAAACCGTGTCCATCAGAATCTTCTTCATAATGCCGTCATGCTCCTTTTGCGCCCTTTGAAAAATGGTTTCTTAGCTTGCGAACCATTTTTCACCGGTTATGCCCTCCTTTTGAGGCTCTGTATTCTTTCTTCATAATTCCGGACGTCCCATGCCCGTTCTTCATCCATAACGAGTCCCAGAAAGCGGGCCTGCGCATGGGCCACCCTACAGAAGTATTCGACCGGCGTGTCCAGCGTACCGTGCTCGGACCATGACTTGGCCGGGCACTGCTCACAGAAACCCCTCAGGAAACAGCGGGCGCAGCGTTCGAGATAAAGCGTGTTCGTGGCTCTCATTTCTTTCAAGCAGGGAAATCCGGACGCGACGGCCTCTTTCAAGGTGCCTTTTTTCAAATCAAAAGTCAAATCGGGGTGACGAAGCGATAAGCAGGGCTGGAAAACACCGTAGGCATCCACGCAGCCCGGTCCGATGCCGCAGTGAAACAGCCGGTCCCCCGGAGGCGATAAATATTTCTCAAAGAATTCAGACATTTCTATCCGGTGCCGCTCTGGATGCCGCGCCAGGATGTCCAGACCTTCTTCAGGAGAGACACGCAGGCGCCGGATCCTGCTGTTTTTGGCCGCCGAATCGCGCCTTCCCCGCAAGTCAAAAAACATGGCGTAGGCAGGGGGAGCGTCCATACGCGGGAGGGTCGCCGCCCAAGCGTCAAATGCCGCCATCTCTTTTTTGTTGGGCGGCAGCAGGGCTCCTTTTACCACGAAAGGTATTTTTCTGTCGAGCAGCAATTGTAAACCGCTTTGGAACCCGGCGTAAGAGCCGACCACACCGGTTACGGTTTCATAGGATTCCTTTTTCATGCCGTAAACGGAAATCTCGATCGCTTCGAGAGGAGGGGTATCGGCCAGCAGTGCGGCGATCTGCGGCGTGACGAGCCGGGCGTTCGTAAACAGCATCACCCGAAGTCCCAGGCGGCGTGCAAAAAGGTAGAGTTCGGGAAAATCATCCCGCAGCAGCGGCTCCCCTCCGGTGAAACGGACGGTCATCACGCCCAGCCCGGCGGCCTGATGCAAGATGTTTTTCCAGGCGTCCGTGTCGAGTTCGCGGGCGCGGCTGCGTCTGTCACCGGCAGGCCGGTTGATGCAGCAGTGGATGCAGGCGTTGTTGCAGCGTTCCGTCAGTTCGATATCGAGCTGATCCGCGGGAGGCCCCTCCCCTTTCCAGAGACTGTCCATGTCCTTTTTTACGACGTATGCGTTCTCGTTCATACACTCATTTCACTTGTTAGGATCAAGTAGAGCTTTGAATTACTCCTGAAATTCGGCAAATCGTCATTCCTGCGAAAGCAGGAATCCAGTCTTCTGAAAACCTTCTGGATTCCCGCTTTCGCGGGAATGACAAAGTGGAGGTATTTTTCAAAGGTCTCCAAGTTCAAAGGATTTTCACGATGGCGTCAACCATGCGACCGCTTTTGTCGAACTCAAGGCGGTATGCGGGCACATCCCGGGCCATATCCTCGATCAGGGCCAGGACCTTTTCCCACCAGTCGGCCGTGACCAGCCCTTTGACCACGTGCAGGGCCAGAAGCCGCGCCGTCTCGATGCCATTTTTCACCGGGATGAGGCGGTTTACATTCGATTTTTCAAGGAAGAGGATGGCGGAAAGCGGGGCGGAGCCGGCGGAAACGTCCGCCAGGTCGCCGTGGCTCCAGGTCCCGTGGATGCGCAGGCACTCCGGCCCGCGGCGCACGACGATGCGGTCGTCGCACAGGACAATCCCCTTTTGCTGCAGCATGGTTGCCGCTGTGGTCTTCCCGGCATCCGAATGCCCCACGAGCAGGATGCCCTTCCCGCCCAAATCCACCCCTGCGGCATGGAAGAAGCAGGCCTGACGGTCGGCAAAGGCACGCGCCAGCAGGATCTGATCGGAAGGAAACATCGTCAGGGCATGCAGGTTTCCTATATGAAACCGGTCCTCGCTTGGGTTGTAGATGCGCCCCCGTGAATGGTCTTCGTTGAATACGGCCGCGCAGTGAATGTCGCGGGCGCGCTGCCCGGGTCCGATGCCGAGGTAGATCCACGACCGGTCCTTGCAGTAGATCGCCCAGGGCGCCCGGCGGTAAACCTCCTGGCCCATATCGTCCCGATTGAATTCCGGCAGTGAAAAATGATGGCGCAGCGAAATCATTTCTTCCGACGGGCCGGCCGCTGCAAATATTTTGAATTTTGGGTCAAAGGTCTTTTCCGTGAACGGGAGATCGGAATCCACCCGGATCGTGATGCCCGCAATCCGGAAATACCGGCGGTGATGATGCTGCCAGTTTTCCTTGTAAGACCGTGCTTCATCCGCAAGGGCGCAGAGGTACGCTACTTTCGCCGAGTATCGCCCATGTTCGAGATAGCCATAGGCGGGGCACCAGCGGCAATCCTTGCGCCTGTCGCAGCAGCCGCAGTTTTCATCATACTCCGGGTCACCCTGTACCCGGTCGGCGAGCGAAGGGATGAAGTCGTCCCATGCCTCCCGGAAGCTTCCATTGCGCAGATTACAGCGCAGCACCGGATCCTTGATGAAAGGACAGAAGGTCATGCCGCCGTAGGGATCGATGTAAAAATCCCGGCATCCGTCGATACACGCCGCAAACAGACGGTTGTCTTCGCCGTGAGGAAGGCAGGACATCGGTTTATCGTTCACCCCGGACCCGCAACAGGCCCCCGGCTCATTGTCCCGCCGGTTCACGGTCATGCCTTCGTCGTCATCGGTAAGGTCGGGCGGGTCAAGCTGGATCACATCCGCCGGCTCCAGCCTTTGCCGTGAGATTTCACGGTTGCGATCTGCGCTGCGGCAGGCGGAAAGGTACAGCCACGGCGCCCCCATGCGATACACGGGACTCAGGGAACGGGCAAGTTTTATCATGGCGTCGAACTGATGATAGTTGTCGCGCATGGGGATGAGCTGTACGGTGAAACCGGTCTTTGCCTCCCGGAGGTAAGCAAAGCCCCGCATGGCCGCATCGAAGGAACCCGGGGTGCGCGTGATGTGATCGTGGATTTCTGCGGTCGCGCCGTAGAGGGCGACCATTTTCGCGCCTTTTCTTTTCAGCAGGCCCGCGATGGCCGGCGTGATCAGCGTGCCGTTGGTGTTGAGCGAATAGGGAAGCGAACGCCGCGTGAGCAGATCGAAGATATCGGCAAAATCCGGTCGCAGCATGGGTTCACCGCCGGAAATGAGCCATCTGCGGCATCCCATGGCCCGGGCCTCTCCCGCAACTCTGCTGATTTCGTCAAAGGAAAGCTCCTCTTTCCCCGCGCCATCGTTTGCCGGCATTCGCAGCCAGCAGTGGCGACAGTTGCAGTTGCAGCGGTAGGTCAGGTCGAGGTTGCCTTCGAGGGGCAGGCGCGGGATGGGGTTTTCGTTTTCTGTGATGTACCTTTGTTTATTCAAATCAGAGACAAGGATACTAAGACGTTTTGGAAATGATGCTGCACTGAGCCTGGTCGCATCTTTTTTTGTTGCTACGGAATTTCCTGCAACTCACTATCGTGGCTAAGGCGCCGCTGAGCTTGGAGGTTTTGCAGCCGGCCAGGACATTCTCCTCGGGCGTCCCCCTGCCCAGAACGATCAATCGGGGCTGTATCCATTTTTTTTTGTTGTCTTCCATATTCCCCCCCATTGCGTTCACGGCATCCTTCCCATTAAAGATGCTTTGTGACTTTCATCATAAATCATTTTGGGTTGGTGTCAACCGAATTGTTTGAAATCAGCGCTGCCCCGCCCGAGGAAAATCATTTCCAGCTTCCAGTCGCTGCCCCTTTTTCTGAAAAAGACCCAGCGGGAAAGAGAGGCGGACGGATCGGTGGTCGGCCAATCCTCCATGCAGACCACGCGCTCGTCGTCGAGCATTTCAAACACGCGCTTTTCCAAAACGGCGCCCGCCGAAAGATACTTATTAAGCTCTTTTAAAAAGCTCCGGAATGCTCTTTTATTCAGAAGACCCTGCGATGTAGGAATCGGAAAGGCGGCAACCAGCGAGAAAACGGCGTCCAATTTGTCCGCCCGGATCGATTCGTCAATAATTTTCAAAATTTTCTCAAATGTCTTTTTCGGGTCGTTTCCCGGTTTGACAAACCCTCGCCCCTTGAGCGAAAGGAATGAGCCCTTTTCAAAAACCAGCCACGTGGTCCTTCCCAGAATTTCCGGAATTTTAAAGGCCGGTGTTTTCTGCAGATCACGAAAGAAGGCGTCAAAAGACATTTTGGGAACAAGCACCAGATCGGCGGCGGGCCATCGCGAGAGCGCCTCCCTTCCGGCGGCCAGAAAGTCGGAGACCATCAGCAACCCGCTGACCTGGATGTTTCCGCCGTAGGATCTGTTTTTGACCGGGAAGACATGATGTTCATTGGGAATATCCTGCGCAAATTGCGCCACTCGCCCGGATATTTCCGGATAGGCCGCCTCCGAAACCAGCCAGAGCACCTCATGAAACGCGCCCCCGAATGTCTTTAAGTTTCCATGAAGCGTAAAATTCATGATCCGTTTGATCGGCAGTTTTTGGGGTTCCAGCAGGTTCGGTTGTGAAACGATCGGAAATTTGGGAAATTTATCCTGCATGCGCTTCACGAAATCCTCAAATTCCTCCCAGGGGCACTCGATTTCTTTTTTTAGCCCGGCCGGTGTTTTTTCCGAAAACCCCGGCCACCACAAAATGATGGATTTGGCGCCCCCGTTCACCAAAAAGGCGAAGGTTTGCTCGATCTCATCCCACCCGCATATTCGGGGTAAAGGGACGATGGTTCCGGTAAAATCAATATGATGTTTTTTTAAGAGGTACAGGGACTTCAGCGCAATATGCGCCAGCTTTTGCGGCCTCTGGAAAATCCGCGTCCACAGTTTCGGCTGCGTGGAATGCAGGGATATATTGATCTCCATAGGACGGAACGACGCCAGTTTGCGCACAAACGGTTCATCGAGCAGGGAAGCGTTGGTCGTAAAGTGCAGACGGTTCGTCAAGAATTTTTCGCGAACGAGCGTGAGAATGTCAAAAAACCGGGGATGCAGAAAGGCCTCCCCTTCCGAAATGCGCCCCGGCAGGGAATCGCTCATGTAAATGCCGCCTTCATAGTTGGCGGAACCGAGCGAAAGCTGCAGTTTGACGTCTTCAATCTCCCGAAACACATTTTGCCTGACCGGAAATGGATTCATGCGGTTCGAGCAGAACAGGCAGCGCGCATTGCACACGGCACTGATGGAAAGCTGCTCCGGGGGCTGGCCCGCGGCAAGCCACTCCTCGAAGAAAATGGCTTCTTCCGTCTGAAGGGACATCCCGCAGTCTCCCCGATTCGTTCCGGATGATTTTTTCCTGGTTTTCATTTAAGAATCTTTTTCATCTGAGAAAAAATTTCCCCGATGCGCAACAGATACAATGATTTAGAAAATTCATCGTCTTTCCGATACTGCCGTTGCAGCAGGATCCGGGCCGGTGGGAAAAAGGTCCGGGCAATGAATTTGATTTTGGCACGCAGGCCCCGGTTCATGGCCAGATAAATGAAGTAGCTGCTCCCCCTGATGCGCCGGTTCTTGAACTGAAGCTTCAAATAATACTTTTCCCCCCGAGAGATGTCGGGCGGTTTCAGTTTAGCGATACATGCATCGGGAATGCCCGACGATGTGTGGTGTCTGACGATGGACAGACCATGATAAACGAACCGGGAAAGGTTGAACCGCCGGCTTTCCTCAATCAAAAAATCCCAGTCGATGACACTTTCAAAGGCCTTTATGGCGTAGAAGATGTCGCAGACGAGAATCAGGCGGTCAAAAGAATGGCCGATCCTCAGGGCATGTTCGCAAAGGTAAATGACCAGGTGCTCCGGACAAAGCGTGAAGGCCAGACTGTCAGCCACGCTGGTGGTGGCGGCCCGTTCCCATAGCCGGTTTATATCGATCCGTTCCACGAACGTGGCGGCCGGAACCGACGTATTGACCGGATGCCAGTGCACGTGAAGGTTTAATGGAGAGGGATCATTCCTGCGGTATTCCATGCTTGCCAGATAACCAGCGGGGTTATGGATCGCTTTTGCCGCGGTGCTGTCTCGCGAGGCATATCCGAGGGAAGACAGATAGTCATCCACTTTGAAAAGATCATCTTTCTTGATCAGAATATCGACGTCGGACATCCCCCGCATGGCAATGTTCGGATAGATGCGCTCCGCGAGGGCGATGCCTTTAAGGACGATGCAGGGAATGCCGTCCTGCTGAAAGGCCGCCAGAACGTCCCGCAATGCGCCGATGATCGACAGGTTGCGCTTCAGGGTGGCATGGTAATGATCAGATAACACCATGAAGTGCGCCTGCGGGACGAGATCATCCAGGCGGTGGCTCGTGATGTTATGGAAAAGAACGGCTGATACCCCCTCCTGTTGCGCTGATTCTACAAAACGGGACCAGTCGGGACCAGGCCCGGATGGCGCTGTCCCGGTTTTCAGATCGGATAGAAAGCGCCTTGCCTTCTGTGGTTCAAACAGAAGCAACCCCATGAGCCTGTTTTGAGTTTCCGACAGAGAAAGATGCATATTGACTATTTAAAAATATACGATTGATCCCGAACAAATAATCATGTTGAATTCTATAATTATTATGATATAAGGCCAAAAAAAACAAGGTCAAAGATGACGATTCTGTTTGTTTGCACGGCGAATATCAATCGCAGTTTCATGGCGGAAAGGATTCTCAGGGGCGAACTGAAAAAGCGTCGGAAACAGGATGTCCATGTTTCCTCTGCGGCCCTGATCAACATGAAGGGGGGAGCCGCCGATCCGGTCGCTGCAAAATTGGTGACGGCAAACGGATATGACGGCGACGGCCATCAGTCGCGGTTACTTACGGAAGAAATGGTTGCGCAGGCCGATCTGATACTGGTCATGGAAAACAACCACAGGAAATTGATCCTGGAGCAGTATCCGCCGGCGGAAGGCAAGCTCAGATTGCTGAAATCTTATTCACGGGATTATGCGGAAGCCGACGGCGACATCGGGGATCCGTATCGCATGTCGATTTATCATTACCGGCTGTGCTTTTCCGAAGTCTATCTTTCCATCCAAGGATTGTTGAAATGTATTTAGACTACTGGGGGCTGAAAAAATATCCGTTCGAGAATGTTCCTGATCCCGAACTCATGTTTTATGCCAAAGAGCACGAAGAAGCGCTTGTCCGGCTTCTGTATGTCATCAAGCGAAATAAAGGCGCGGCGCTGCTTAGCGGTGAGATCGGTTGCGGAAAGACGATGTTAAGCCGCGTTGTCATCAGACAGCTGCCCGAGACGGATTTCGACATCGCCCTGATCACCAACCCCTCGCTTGACCCGATCGATTTTTTAAAGGAAGTCCTGCATCAGTTCGGCATGAATCCCGAAACGAGTTCGAAGTCTGATCTGATCAATCTGCTGAATAGCCACCTGCTGGAAAATATGAAAGAAAAGAAAATCAGCCTCCTGATTGTGGACGAAGCGCAATCGATCAAGCCGGACACCTTCGAAGAAGTCCGGTTGCTGCTGAATTTTCAGTTGAACGACCGCTTCCTTATGACATTCGTTATGATCGGGCAGCCCGAACTGCGCGATATCATCAGGGCTAATAAGCAACTGGACCAAAGAATTGCCATCCGCTATCATTTGAACCCCCTGGGCTTTGAGGAAACGACCGAATATATTGCCTTTCGTTTGAACAAGGCCGGCCTGGCTAAAAATGTGTTTGATGCCCAGGCCCTCGAAGACATCTATCAATATTCCGAAGGCGTCCCCAGAAAGATCAATAATGTCTGTGATCTTGCTCTGCTGATCGGTTTCAGCATCAACGCGCATGAAATTGACCCCGACGTCATCCAGAAAGTTATCGAAAAATCCCTGTAAAAACATAAAGACAAATGGCTTTGTGATGCGTCACAAAGCCATTTGTAGAATGTGGAGGGGCAATCGGATTTGAACCGGTGAATAGCGGTTTTGCAGGTATAATCGGAAAGGCCCTTGATTGTTTCCCTTTCATGTTACGACCTGTCATTAAAAGAAATTTGGAGAATCAAGCCATCCTGTCGTTTTGCCGTTTTGCCGTTTTGTCGTATTGCGGCTTTTTTTATCTTGGTCACGCTACAGCCATTATGCAAATGGCATTACCATTTCTGAGTGAATTACACCGCCCGCAGGGCGGGGCATCACAGATGCCCGGCAACTTTATCTCATACCAGGAATAGTCATATTCGGTATATGTCAGTAAATAAAGACTCGTGAGATGGCGCCTATCACGACAAAAATAATGATCGCTGCGATGATTACAGCAACCGTGTACCCTATGGATTTTTCTTTTGGAGATTTCATGAGTACAGGCAACCCTATATAAAGGAGATATAAACCATATAATCCCAGAATACCGAGGATCCCAAGGACAGGGATGAGCGCGAAAATACTTACCAACCAACCCGGTGTATAAGAATACGCAGCCAGTTTGAAGGCCTGGTCGATATTTTTCTCCCCTGAAAAGGTAGGGGCAAGGGCATCGATAATCAAAGCGAGAACATATACACCAACAAGGGTGAGACCGTACTGAATGACCGCATGCAGAATACCTGTTGTTATCGGTACCCTGTATGTTCCTCCAATAGGCAGGCTCACACCAACAAGAGACATGCCGATAAAAGTGGCAATCGGTCCGATGGCCGCCAATAAAATTATATAGTTTGTATATAGCTCGGCAATAGGTGTTGTTTCCCCCGCAATGATCTGCCATTCCTCTTGCGGCCTAAGCAAAATTCCTTTGATACGTTCGGTGATATTCATGTTTTCCCCCCCCAAGGTAAAGGCAATTAGGTATTCATGGACGCAGTCTTTGCATTTGACAAGCACAAGGCCGTTCCGGGCGTAACAAAACTGGCAAATGCCGCAAACACATTACCACTACTTCCTTGATACATATAATTTCATTCTATTACTTCCGATCATCACGATGAGAAGCGCCATCCCGAATTCTATTCATTTTCCCATCCGGATGGGTGCGTTCATCCCGACCAACGCCCTTTAAGTTACGTCTATCTCGACCAACGCCTGGACGCACCCATCCATGGTCTTTACGCCAATGACCACCACGCCAATGATTTCTAAGATTGCCCTGATTGATGTGAGGAGGATTCCACGGATGTCCACCCCACGCATGGTTTCTATAATTGTCTCTCCAATTATGAGGTATTCTTTTATGCCAGGAGGGATAACCACGATAATAAGCCCATCCGTGATCATGGTATTTTGAACGATACCAATGTCCACCGTGATGTCTCCACCACAAACCGTTTCGAAAAAATAATTCTTCCTTAACATCAGGAACGGCATATACATCCGTGCCGGGCAATACAACCACATTCGGTGATCCAATAAATGGAATCGGCGGAGGTAACGGAACGGGAATATTTACACGAACATGGACTTGTGCCATTGACATGACAGGACATACGATTAGCCCCGCCAAAAGAATTGTTCCAAATAATAATTTTTTCACTATCTTATCCTCTGTATTTTTATATATGCAGTATTTCAAGGCGTTTGCAAGCTTTTTATTTTCCCCTGCATGCTCATCTCTGCCAACATCGTGAGCGATGACGCCATTAGAAAACTTACGGTTGCTGTTAGATGTTCTGACTGGAATATGGTCGAGGACGATACACTGAAAAAGTCAGACAGGCAAAGCTTCTTGAAGAAAACAACCGGTGACTTCACTTCTTGTCAAAGGAGGAATGCCAATCCTTAGTAAAAGCCTGTGACCGTAATTTAAGACCAACGGGGATCATGGCTTTATATCCCGGCATGAGGAAAGGTGAGATATTATATCAGACAGCCTGGACAGCACCATCAATGAAACGCCGACCGTACAAATAATATACAAAATGAAAGAGGTCGCGAATGAATAACACTCGCAACCCCTTTGATTATTCTGGAGGCGGCAACCGGATTTGAACCGGTGAATAACGGTTTTGCAGACCGCTGCCTTAGCCACTTGGCTATGCCGCCATCAATGTCTGGAGCGGGCGAACGGATTTGAACCGTCGACGTCCACCTTGGCAAGGTGGCACTCTACCACTGAGTTACGCCCGCCGACTATGAAAACGAGCGGTACCTATAACAAATAAAAAGGTTTTGTCAATAAAAAACAGCGATCACCCCGCCTGCCCGGTTCTTTTTGCACGCCTGGGTAAGGGCTTCTCCTCGGCGATCCTGTCGGCCAGTTCACCAATGGCTTGCAGGTAGGCGTTCATCCCCTGGAAAAATATGTCATTGTGGTTTGCATTGGGAATCTTGAGCAGTTTCTTATCCGCCGCCGGCGACGCCTCAAAGAGCGCCTGACCCTCTGCATAGGAAATAACCTGATCATACTCCGCGTGAATGACCAGCAGCGGCTTGTTCCATTGACTGATTTTGTCGAGGTTTCGCGGCCCCTGCTCTTCCGACAGGCCGTACAGCGTCATATCGATCCCGATCAGTCGCAGCAACGGACCGATGCGGGCAAAGCCGCTTTCGATGATCAGACCGTCAATAACGTGCGGGCACTGGCAGGCCAGCTCTAGCGCCG
Source organism: uncultured delta proteobacterium (assembly GCA_963754515.1). Lineage (GTDB taxonomy): Bacteria > Desulfobacterota > Syntrophia > Syntrophales > Fen-1087 > JAPLJM01. The sequence goes on from CAVWGC010000005.1 coordinate 21,612, forward strand.
GGGCGCTTCCCAGGGACCGGCCCATGACGAGCAACGGCCCTGTATATCGCTGATCGCTCAGCCATGTGCGGACATAATCCAGGATGACGCGGGCGTCCTGCATCATGGCTGTGACCGTCGGCCGGCCTGTAGATTGTCCGTATCCCCGGTAATCGACAGGTATAAAATTAATCCCCATTTGCGTGTACATCAAACCCATTTCTTCATAATCAGCTGCAATTTCACCATTCCCGTGAAAAAACAAAATACTGGGGCGGCTCTTTGATGCATGGTGGAACCGGGCGCCGATAACCACATCCGGCGCCACTGGGATCAGGTGAGATTCGGCCCCCTGGCCCATGACCATCATGCGCCACTCCGGACGCGGATGAAACAAAAACATGCTGACTTCGGGAATATCAAAGGCGGAATAGTCGCTTTTAGACAGATCCATTTTACGGCAAGGCCTTTCAGTGTTTTTTGTTGAACACTTCCTTGAAAAACTTCATCAGATAGTCCAGACCGGAATACAGTGTCAGGAAAAGGGCAACGTACAGGATAACGGTTCCGACCAAATGCGCATCGGCGCCAAGAAAGGGATAATGGATCATAAGGGCCGTGACGGCAACGACCTGACAAAGTGTTTTTTGCTTTGCCAGCCGGCTGGATCCAATGATGATGCCCTCCGTTGAGGCAATCGTCCGAATGCCGTCCACGGTAAAATCCCGGATAATGATGATGGCCACAATCCATGCCGGAATCCGGCCGAGGGGAATCATGAGAATCATCGCCGTATTGACGACCAGCTTGTCGGCGATGGGATCGAGAAACTTGCCCATGGTCGTTACAATCTGGTATCTTCTGGCGATGTAGCCGTCCAGCAGATCCGTCAGAGCAGCGATGACAAAGATGCCGGCGATGACAAGGCTTCCTGTCGGCCCGGGCGACTGCAGCAGAATAAAGAGAACCGGGATGACGCCGATCCGCAGCATTGTGATGGCGTTGGGCAGGTTCAATATTTTTTTTCTTTCCTGCGCAATCGGCAACCGGTCAAACGCTCGCTTGAGATAATCGATCATGAGAAACTGGGGTTGTCTATCATTTTTTCGGCACGCGCTTCCAGTCATTCAGGAAAGCATCGATCCCTTTATCCGTCAGGGGGTGTCTTGCCAACTGGGCAATCACGGTGAAGGGAATGGTGGCGATATCGGCGCCCATCAGGGCAGCTTCGAGGACATGGCGCGGATGTCTCACGCTGGCAACAATGACTTCTGTCTCGAAACCGTAGTTATGATAAATCGTTAAAATCTGATCGACGATTTCCATACCGTCATGCGCAACGTCATCGAGCCTGCCGACAAAGGGGCTGACATAGGCCGCCCCCGTCTTGGCCGCCATCAACGCCTGGACGGGTGAAAAAATCAGGGTCTGGTTGACGCGGATGCCCTCGCCCGCGAAAATGCGCGTGGCCTTGAGTCCCTCCGTCGTCATGGGAACTTTGATGACGACCTGCGGGCCCAGTTTTGCCAGCTTCCTGCCTTCCTTGAGCATCCCGTTCGCATCCAGGCTGATGACTTCCAGGCTCACGGGACCATCCACAACACTGAGAATTTCCCGAATGACCTGGTCAAAACCCTTTTTTTCCCTGGCCACCAGCGACGGATTCGTGGTCACGCCGTCAACCATGCCGAGGGCAAGGCCATCTTTGATCTCTTGAATATTTGCCGTATCTATGAAAAATTTCATAAAACCTCCTGATGATAATTTCGTATAATCTTTTTTCCCGGAAAGTATTTCAAGATCCCCGCTTCTGTATAAAATTTATATAGCATGCCTCAGAGCAGAAATAACAGGTTTTCCCATCGATCGACGCCTGATAGGCTTGGCTGAGCGGTAAATAGGCATGACAGCAGGGATCCTCGACGAGATCTTCCGTTATGGCAGGTCTTTGCCGGTTCGGTATCGGTTCAGACGTTTTCGCTGATGACAGAAAGAACCATCTGGCAATTCTGTAGAGCAGATAAAAGATAACGATTGCAGCCAGAAACCTGACAATAATCATTCGGATCCCTTTATTAATTCAACTTTGTGGTCATCCTCGAGACGGTCCAGAAGTCCATGAATGGACACGCCGAAGGCCGGATGGATCACGTAAGGGGCAATTTCATGCAGCGGGATCAGCACAAATCGCCGTTTATGAAACGCCGGGTGAGGAATGACGATGTCCGGCTCTTCGATGACCTGCTGCCCGTAAAGCAGGATATCCAGGTCAATGATGCGCGGCCCCCAGCGAGTTTCCCGCTGTCTGCCCATCATCCGTTCTATCGCCAGCAATGCCTGTAGAAGTTCGCCCGGCTGAAGCACCGTCCTGATTTCGACCACCGCATTGACAAACCAGCCCTGCTGTTGATCCCCGACCGGCTCCGCCCGGTAAAGCGAAGACCGCCGCAGAACGTGGACGCCGTCGGTGGCATGCATCTTCTGCGTTGCCTCGACGCATTGCGCCGCAGGCCGGCACATATTCGCCCCTAGGCCCACATAACAGATGATGCCGCCGGCTCCCTCGATCATCCTGTTGAACCTTCAACAAACTTATGCTTTCAAACCCAGGACGTCCTGCATGTCATAGAGGCCGTTAGGCTGTGAGACGATCCATTTCGCGGCCCGGATGGCCCCCTTTGCAAAATTGTCCCGGCTGTGGGCGCGATGAATGAATTCCAGCCGTTCGCCGACCGCACCGAACATGACATTGTGCTCCCCGACGATATCCCCGGCCCGCAAGGTCTGGATTCCGATTTCCGCTTTGCTGCGCTCGCCGATCATGCCCTTGCGCGTATAGACGGCATCCCGATCCAGGTCGCGGCCAAGGGATTCGGCGATGATCTGCGCCATTTTCATGGCTGTGCCGCTGGGCGCGTCTTTCTTGAGGTGATGATGGGCTTCCACAATTTCCACATCGTAATCGTCGCCCAGGATCTTCGCCACATCCGCAAGCACCTTGAACATGACATTAACCCCCACACTCATGTTTGGCGCCAGCACACATCGCGTTTTCTTGGCCAGTGCTGCGGCTTTTTTCATCTCCTCGGCGGTAAATCCCGTAGAGCCGATCACAATGGCCCGTTTCTTTTTTGCGGCCAGTGCGAGATGTTCGAGTGATACCGCATGATGGGTGAAATCAACCACAACGTCACCCTGATTGATACACGCGCTCAGATCATCGCTGACCTTGACGCCCAGCTTGCCCAGCCCCAGGGCTTCTCCCACATCCTTTCCAACCAGGACATGCCCCTTCTGCTCGACGGCGCCGACCAGTTTGATGTCTTTCACCGCGCTGATCAGCGTAATGATCCGGCCTCCCATTCGGCCGCCGGCGCCTGTGACAATGGCCTTTACCATGACAAAACCTCCTTGTTTCACCCTCGACGAACTCGTAAAAAGTCTAACAATGAGCCAAATTCGACGACTGCGTAAAAAGCTCCGCAGGCGAGGCGCGCAAATCATGAGGAATGAGGCGTATCGTGACATACGCCGCAATGACGATGGATGCAACGCAACGAAGCATCCGGGCTTTTTACGCAGTCGTCACCCTTTGATCAGGCCGTAACCGATCATAACCTTCTTGAGCTTCTCATAATTTGCATCGGACAGCTTGTAAAGCGGCAGCCGGACCTCATAAGAGATCTTTTTCATGAGGGACAGAGCCGCCTTGACCGGCGTCGGGTTGGTTTCAATAAAAAGGGCGTCGATCAGACCGGACATTTTGAAATGCAGCGCCTTCGCCTTTTTCAGGTCGCCTGCGGCAAAGGCGTCCACGAGGCCTGCCATGTCCGCCGGCGCCACATTGGAAACCACCGAGATGACCCCATGCCCGCCCATTGCCATGAGCGGCAGCGTGAAGAGATCGTCGCCGGACAGCACGGTGAAATTCGGTCCGCAGAGGCCGATGACGTCGCTCATCTGCTTGATGGATCCCGACGCTTCCTTGACGCCGACGATATTTTTGAATTTGGCGAGCCGGGCCAGCGTGTCGGGGTTGATGTTGACGCCCGTTCTCCCGGGAATGTTATATATGATGATGGGAATGGGGACGGCCTCCGCCACGGCCTTGTAATGTTGATAGAGCCCTTCCTGGGTGGGCCGGTTGTAATAGGGAGCAACCATCAGCGCTCCGTCGGCGCCGGCTTTATAGGCATGCCGGGTCAGCCGTATAGCTTCGGCGGTGCTGTTGGATCCGGTCCCGGCAATGACCGGTACCCGCTTGTTGACAGCATCGATGGCAATCTCGATCACCTTGTCATGTTCTTCATGGGACAGCGTGCTGGATTCTCCCGTCGTGCCGCACGGAACAATTCCATCGGTCCCATTCTTGATCTGAAATTCAATCAGTTTTCTCAACGACGCTTCATCCAATTTGCCCTTTTTGAACGGTGTTACAATCGCGACAATGGCTCCCTTGAACATAACTCCTCCTGTAATCTTTTTATGCTGTCAGAAATTTTGGTATTTTTTCCCCTCTGACGATATCGGAATACCTTTCCCGCCGCCGGATCACATACGTGCGCCTCCCCTTGACAAGCACCTCGGCCACACGCGGCCGGGAGTTGTAATTTGAGGACATGGTGAAGCCGTAAGCGCCGGCGCTCATGACGGCGACCAGTTCCCCCCTTTCAAATGCAGGAAGCTGTCTTTCCTTTGCCAGATAATCGCCGGACTCGCAAATCGGCCCGACAATGTCAGCCTGCTGCGTCTTTCCTTTCTTTTTTGTCACAGGCTGGATCTGATGAAAGGAATTGTAAAGACTCGGACGGATCAGGTCGTTCATGCCGGCATCGACAATCACAAAGTTTTTTCCTTCGTTTGTTTTGGTATAAAGGACCCTGGTTACCAGGATTCCTGCATTGCCTGCAATAACGCGTCCCGGCTCAAAAATAAAGGTACAATCCATCCCCTTTGCCGCAGCGATAATGGCCTTTGCATAGTCTTTCGGATGGGGGGGCTGTTCTTCATTATAGGTAATCCCAAGGCCTCCGCCCAGGTCAACATAGCGGATGTCGATTTTTTCCTTCCGCAACAGGCGGATCAGTTTTTTCAAACGATCCAGGGCATCCACAAAGGGCGATATTTTTGTCACCTGCGACCCGATGTGGCAGCTCACCCCCTTGATGTCGAGCCAGGGCATTTTTTTGGCCGCACGGTACGCCTCGATGGATTTTTTTATGTTGACGCCGAATTTGTTTTCCTTCAGGCCCGTGGAAATGTACGGATGGGTTTGCGGATCTACATCCGGATTGACCCTGAGCGCAATGCCCGCCCGTTTCCCCAGCCTCTGCGCACAGGTGTTAATTTCTGCGAGTTCCTGGAAAGATTCCACATTGAACATCAGAATGCCGGCATTCAGCGCGTATTCGATTTCATCGAGCCGCTTTCCCACACCGGAATAAACGACCTTCCGGGGATCGACGCCCGCCTGCAGGGCCCGGTAAAGTTCCCCCCCGGAGACAATATCCACACCCCCGCCCTCGGCGATAAAGATCCTGAGAATCGCGATGTTGGAGTTGGACTTGGCCGCAAAGCAGATGATATGGGGAACCCCGGCAAACGCCTGATCGAATACATGAAAATGGTTTTTCAGCGTCTGGTGGCTGTAGAGATAGAAGGGCGTCCCGACTTTTTCGGCGATGGCTCGCACGGGAGTCTGCTCACACCAGAGCTCTTTATCTATATAATTAAAATCATTCATCTTTCATCCAATCCCGGTATTACTTCAGAGATGTCGCCGGTTCCCGGTGTCTGTCGCTTTCTCGGAACCTTTGAAAAATAGCTTCGCCGCGGCTCAAAATCTTTTTCCGCTTAAAATATGAACATACTTAAATATGTTTGTAATCCATAAATTAGTCATGGGGACATGGCAGAGTCGTGTCCCCATCAACGAAAAATCTTTGATTTCCCACTTGCGAACCACTTTTCACCGGTTTTGCAAAGCTTTCTTATCACAAGCCCGCAGCAACCGGCACGCTTAACGCCACCGGCACAGACGGTTCACTGCAAACCCCAATCCGGTCGCACCCGATCACGCGATAGCGGTAAATACGGCCGGGCTTGACATCCGTATCCCGGTAACCGAACACGCCGGCGTTCACCATTACCAGTTTCGCCTCGCCGATGGCCAGATCGGCGATCCGCGCCTCGTCCGGTGGACAACCCGGACAGCTCTGGCCGTCCATCCCAAGTTCGCTTCTCATGAGCTTGAATCGCGTCATCGGGCGCGGCTGTTCCTGCAGCCGCCACTGGATGTGAATCCCCCCTGCCTCTTGTCTTAAGCTGATGTCAATCATGGGCTTCAGTGGCTGGATGCGGCGTGGCGTCGGATCGGCCTTCAATCCGCAACCCTGAATCAGGACGGCTGTCATGAGCGCCAGGGCCGCACCGAGCGTCAAAAGCCAATTACGTCTAACCATCGGATCAACCTTCTTCAATATCCGCAATGCGTTTTAATACCATTTTTTCAGCGGTTCCGCCATGACTGATTTTTGCCTGCACTGCATTTTCGACGCTCAGGCATCTCAATACATCCGTCTCGAATGCTGCAGAAAACCGCTTGAATTCTTTCAGGGTCATCTCCGGAAACATCTTGTTTTCCTTGAGCCCATAGGCGACGAGACGGCCCACGATCCCGTGGGATTCCCGAAAGGGCAGGCCTTTCATAACCAGATACTCCGCAAGGTCCGTCGCCGTGGAAAAGCCTTTTGCTGCCTCTTCGCGCATCCGGACAGGATTGAACTTCAGATGCCGGCTCATCGCGGTCAGGGTTTGCAGGCATCCCTTCACGGTGTCAACGGTGTCGAACAGCGGCTCCTTGTCCTCCTGCAGATCCCGGTTATAGGTCATCGGAAGACCTTTCAGAATGGTCAGCAGGGCAACGAGATGGCCATAGACGCGTCCCGTCTTCCCCCGGATCAGTTCGGCGACATCCGGATTCTTCTTCTGGGGCATGATACTGCTGCCTGTGGTAAAGGCATCGGAAATCTCGACAAAGCCGAATTCACCGCTGGACCAGAGAATCAGGTCTTCACAGAAGCGGCTCAGATGCATCATGATCATCGCGGCCGTAAAAATGAATTCGGCGACGAAATCGCGGTCGGAGACGGCATCCATACTGTTTTCGGAAACCGCCGGAAAATTCAGCAGGCCAGCCACCTTCTGCCGGTCGATGGGCAGATTCGTTCCAGCCAGCGCGGCGGCCCCCAGCGGCAGGACATCGACTCTTTTCCGGCAATCCCTGAGACGCGCGTCATCCCGGTCGATCATATCCCAGTAGGCCAACAGCCAGTGCGACAATAAAACCGGCTGCGCTTTCTGCAGATGCGTATAACCCGGCATAATCGTGCGGATTTCATTTTTCGCCAACCGGACCAGCGATGATTTGAAATTTTTCAGTAATCCCAGGATCTGATCCGTCTCATCACGCAGATAAAGGCGCATGTCGAGGGACACCTGATCGTTGCGGCTCCGGGCCGTGTGGAGCTTTCCGCCTGCATCGCCGATCCGCCGGATCAACTCCTTTTCAATGGCCATGTGAATATCTTCATCTCCGGGTGCAAACTGCAACCGCCCCTCCGCGATATCGGCAAGGATGCTTTTAAGTCCGCCGACAATGGCCTTTTCCTCCTTGCGACTGATGATCTTCTGCGCGGCCAGCATGCGTGCATGGGCGATGCTCCCCTCGACATCGTGGCGATAGAGCCGCCGATCGAAATGGATCGAGGCGGTAAAAGCCTCCACTGCTGTGTCCGTGGGCATTTGAAACCGCCCGCCCCAGGGCTTTTTCTTGTTGGTCATGGACGCTATTTATCCCTTCGTTTTGCCGCAGGCGATTTACGCCGGCTCTGTTTCTGCAGCGCCTGAATCCGCAGTCTCAGGGCATTGAGTTTGATGAAGCCCGTGGCGTCTTTCTGGTTATAGACCTCGTCCTTTTCAAATGTGGCAAAAGCCTCGCTATACAGGGAATAAGGCGATTTCCGGCCCGCCACGATCGTGTTGCCTCTATAGAGTTTCATACGGGCCGTTCCCGTCACCGTTTCCTGTGTCGCATCGACTAAGCCCTGCAGGGCCTTCATCTCCGGCGAATACCAGAAGCCGTTATAGACCAGTTGCGAATATTTCGGGATCAGAGAATCTCGCAACAACATGACTTCGCGGTCCATGGTGATGGACTCGACGGCGCGGTGCGCCGCCCACAGGACCGTGCCGCCCGGCGTTTCATAGACGCCTCGGGATTTCATGCCCACAAAACGGTTCTCCACCATGTCAACCCGGCCGATACCGTTGGCGCCGGCGATTCTGTTCATCGCATCCATGAGTTTCGCCGGGCTCATTTTCTTGCCGTCGAGGGCCACAGGATTGCCTTTTTCGAAGTCAATTTCCACATATGTGGGCTTGTCCGGCGCCTCCTCGGGTGATGCCGTCAAGACAAACACATCCTCCGGTGGCTCCGCCCAGGGATCCTCCAGGATGCCGCCTTCATGAGAAATATGCAGCAGGTTGCGGTCGCTGCTGTAGGGCTTTGCACGCGTCACGAGCGGAACGGGAATCTTGTGTTTTTCCGCATAATCGAGCATGGACCGGCGGGAATCGAATCGCCAGTTTTCATCCTTCCAGGCCGCGATGATGCGGATATGCGGCTCCAGGGCCATATAGGTCAGCTCAAAGCGGACCTGATCGTTCCCCTTGCCGGTCGCCCCGTGGCAGACGGCGTCTGCCTTTTCGAGCCGCGCAATCTCAATTTGCCGCTTGGCGATGAGTGGCCGGGCCAGGGACGTCCCCATCAGGTAGGTCCCCTCGTAGACGGCATTTGCACGCATGGCCGGAAAGACAAAGTCCCTCGCAAATTCTTCGGTCAGATCATCAATATAAACTTTGCTGGCGCCGGTTCTGATGGCCTTCTCCCTGAGACCGTCGAGCTCTTCCTTCTGGCCCAGATCCGCGGCAAAGGCAATAACCTCGCAACCATAGGTTTCAACCAGCCACTTGACAATCACCGACGTATCCAGTCCGCCGGAATAGGCCAGAACAACCTTTTTGATTTGTTTTTTCAAAATCCCCGTCTCCTTCTATTACATGAGTATTTCCAGGATGGCCTTCTGCACATGCAGGCGGTTCTCCGCCTGATCGATGACCACCGACCGGGGGCCGTCCAGGACGTCAGAGGTGATTTCCTCTCCCCGGTGCGCGGGCAGGCAGTGCATGACGATGGCATCCTTTTTGGCGCGTGCAACCAGTTCCCGGTTCACCTGATAGGGCTTGAAGACTTCGGCTCTTTCGGCCTTCTGCGCCTCCTGCCCCATGCTGACCCACACATCCGTATAGATCACATCGGCCTGCTCCGCCGCCTCCGCAGGGTCCCGGTGGAGGAACACCCCATCCTTCGCGTCTTTCGCAGCCCGTTCGTAAATAAAGGCATTCGGCTCATACCCTTCCGGACAGGCCAGCGCAAGACGGATTGGAAGCCTGGCTGCCGCGTTGAGCAAGGAATTGGCCACATTGTTGCCGTCGCCGATGTAGGCGATTTTTAGTCTTTCGTAAGATCCCTTCACCTCTAAAATAGTGAACAGATCGCTTAAAATCTGACAGGGATGCAGCAGGTCCGTCAGACCATTGATCACGGGAATATCGGCATATCGTGCAAATTCTTCCACTGCCTCCTGGGCATAGGTCCGGATCATGATGCCGTTGAGATATCGGGACATGATCCTGGCGGTATCCCGGATGCTCTCCCCCCGTCCGACCTGAGTGTCCCGGCTGCTCAGAAAAAGGGCAATGCCTCCGAGCTGAAACATGCCGACCTCGAAGGAAATCCGCGTGCGGGTCGATGATTTGTCAAAAATCATCCCCAATGCCTTTCCCTTCAGCGGCTGATGGACTTCTCCCGCCTTCGACAATTTCTTGAGCCCGGCAGCCTTTTCAAATATCATTATAAAATCAGCAGGGTCAAGGTCATAAAGGCTCAACAGGTCTTTTTTCATGATGTCCGGAAAACCTCCTCCAGAATATCCAGGGTCTGGTCCACGTCTTTCTCGGTGATGATCAGCGGCGGAACAAAACGCAGGACGTTCCCGGCGCCCGAGGTAATGATCAGAAGTCCTTTTTCCATGCACCTCTTGACGATTTCAGCGCCATCAATGGCGAGTTCCATCCCGAGAATCAGCCCCTTTCCCCGGACGTCTTTGATCAGAGGCTGATGTCCCTGCATGCGCCGCATCCGTTCGAGGAAATAGGCCCCGACCCGCCGACAGTTCTCAAGTACCCCTTCCGCCTGGATGGCTTCAAAAACGGCGGTACAAGCGGCCATAGCCAGAGGCGTACCGCCGAAGGTCGAGGCATGGTTGCCCGGCTGAAACGCCGCAGCCACGGTGTCCGTCGACAGCATCGCGCCGACCGGAAAGCCGTTGCCCATGGCCTTGGCCAGCGTCATGATATCCGGCCGGATGCCGGAATCTTCGTATGCAAAGAGAGTCCCTGTCCGTCCCATGCCGACCTGCACCTCATCTAAAATCATCAATATCCTGTGCCGGTCGCAGATTTCCCGCACCCCGCGCAGATAATGCGCATCGGGGATTCGAACGCCGCCCTCCGCCTGGATCGGCTCCAGCAGGACGCCGCAGGTCTTCTGCGAAATGGCCGCTTCGAGGGCCGGCAGATCGTCAAAGGGCGCATACTTGAATCCCTCCAGCAGGGGCGCAAAACCAACCTGAAATTTTTCCTGGCCGGTGGCGGTGATGGTCGCCATGGTTCGTCCATGAAAGGAATCCTTCATGGTTATCAATTCATATTTGCCGCCGAGCCGGTCATGACCGTATTTCCGGGCGAGCTTGATGGCGGCTTCATTGGCCTCGGCGCCGCTGTTGCAGAAAAAGACCTTGTCGGCAAAAGAGCTCTCCACGAGCAGCCGGGCAAAACAGGCCTGAGGTTCCGTATAATAGAGATTGGACACATGCATGAGCGTTTCCGCCTGCCGCCGGATGGCGGAAATAACGCCGGGATGGGCATGACCGAGACTGCACACGGCGATGCCGGCGGCCATATCCAGATATTCCCTGCCATCGGCATCCCAGACCCGGGCGCCCGCACCCCTGACCAGGGCCAAGGGAAACCGCTTGTAGGTGTTCATGACGTATTTTTCGTAAAGACCCGCTAACTCTTCCGTTTTCATCGTTTCTCGCTTTCAGGAATGCGCAACGTCGGATTTCAACTCCATGTTTATGTCAGGACAATCTCCGTCCCGATGCCGCTGTCCGTGAACATCTCAAGCAGAACGGCATGCTTGAGCCGGCCGTCCACAATATGGGCCTTGCGGACGCCGCCCCGCAGGGCCTTGATGCAACATTTCACTTTGGGAAACATGCCCCCTTCCACGACCCCTGCCTCGATCATGCGCCGGGCGTCCTGGTCGCTCATGGTATTGATCAGATTCTTATCCTGATCCAGCACCCCCTCCACATCGGTCAGCAGAATCATTTTTTCGGCCTGAAGGGCGGCGGCGACTTCCCCTGCCACGAGATCCGCATTGATGTTGAAGGTTTCTCCATGCTCCCCCACGCCGGTCGGGGCGATGACGGGGATGAAGCCATCCTTGGCCAGAGACACGATCAGGTCAGCATTGATCTTCGTGACTCTCCCCACGAGACCGATGTCAATGATCTCGGGGGGCGTGTCCTTTGCCTTTTCCTCACTCAGATAATATTTCTCCGCCTCGATCAGATTGCCGTCCTTGCCGCTCAAGCCTACCGCTTTGCCGCCATGGCGGTTGATCAAACCGACGATTTCCTTGTTAACCATCCCCACCAGGACCATTTCCACGATATTCATGGTCTCTTCGTCCGTCACGCGCATGCCCTGGACAAACCTCGATTCTTTGCCGAGCTTCTTCAGATAGGTTCCGATTTGCGGACCTCCCCCGTGAACGACGACAGGATTGATGCCGATATATTTCATCATCAGCACATCGCGGGCGAAGGACTCCTTCAGATCTTCATCGAGCATGGCATGGCCGCCATATTTAATGACGATGGTCTTGTTGTAAAAACGCCTGATATACGGAAGCGCCTCAAGCAGGATCTCCGCCTGCTGCATTGATTTTTCCACGTGCCCCATCTTCACCCCCGCTTGCTTTTATAATATATACCGGCTCAGATCCTCATCTTCGACGATTTCCGACAATTTCTGCCGGACGTAGTCGGCATCGATGATCACTTCCTTTTCCGTCATATCCGGGGCGTCAAAGGAAATTTCATCCAGGAGCGTCTCCATGATGGTATAGAGGCGCCGTGCGCCGATATTTTCCGTTTTCTCATTGACGACCGTGGCCACTTCGGCGATCTCGGCAATCGCATCTTCCTGAAAAATGATGTTCAATCCCTCCGTCGCCAGCATCTCCACGTACTGTTTGATCAGTGCATTTTGGGGTTCCGTCAGGATCCGGATGAATTCCTCTTTTCCGAGAGAATCCAGTTCGACCCGGATGGGAAACCGCCCCTGAAGTTCCGGGATCAGATCGGACGGTTTCGAAGAGCTGAAGGCCCCCGCCGCAATAAAGAGGATATGATCCGACCTGACCATGCCGTACCGGGTGTTGACATTCGACCCTTCCACAATCGGCAGAAGGTCCCGTTGTACCCCCTCCCGGGAGACATCCGGACCGTGCGTGCCGTCGCTGCCGACGATCTTGTCGATCTCATCCAGAAAAATAATACCGGATTCCTCAACCCGCTCCACGGCGGTTTTCATCACCTTGTCCATATCGACCAGCCGCTGTGCCTCCTCCTGCGTAAGAAGTTCAATGGCTTCAGGCACTTTCACCTTTCGAACCTTTTTCTTCTGCGGGAAGATATTTCCGAACATCTCTTTGATGTTCAGGCCCATATCCTCCACACCGGAGGAAGAGAAGATTTCAATCATCGGCCCGGGACGAACCTCCTGGATCTCAATCTCAACGGAACGGGCGTCCAGTTTCCCCTCGCGCAGGAGGCGCCGGATTTTTTCCCGGGTCGTATCGACCGGAAGCGGCAGATCCACCTGCTCCTCATCCGGCGGCCTGTCCGCAAGCATACCCTCAACCTTTATCTCCGCCGGCTTGGGCGGCAGCAGGATATCCAGAAGCCGTTCCTCGGCCAGTTCGTCCGCACGCGCCTTGACCTTCTCCTGTTCCTCCGATTTGATCATGTTCACGGACAGCTCCACGAGGTCCCGCACCATGGATTCCACATCCCGGCCCACATAACCCACTTCGGTGAATTTTGAGGCCTCCACCTTCAGAAAGGGCGAATTATCCAGCTTGGCCAGACGCCGCGCAATCTCCGTTTTCCCGACTCCTGTTGGACCGATCATGATGATATTTTTCGGTGAAATTTCCTCCGCCAGCTCTTTGGCCACGTTCTGGCGGCGCCAGCGGTTCCTGAGGGCAATGGCGACCGCGCGTTTCGCGTCTCCCTGTCCGATGATGTATTGATCCAGACATTCCACAATTTCTTTGGGCGTTAACTGATTGGACGACATTAAACATTACTCCTTATTGACTTCGTTGACTTCGCTCTCCGCATTGGCGGTTTCCATCTCCTCGATGGTGATACGGTTGTTGGTATAAATACAGATCTCGGAGGCAATCGTCAACGATTCACTGGCAATCTCCGTGGCTGATAATTCGGTATGTCTGACAAGGGCGCGGGCCGCCGCGAGGGCATAGGGCGCCCCTGATCCGATGGCCATGACATCATCATCCGACTCGATGACATCGCCGTTGCCTGAGATCATGAGAAAGTGATCCCGGCTGACGGCAATCATCAGCGCCTCCAGGTGCCTCAGAACTCGATCCGTCCGCCAATCCTTGGTCAGTTCCACGGCGGCCCGCAGCAGGTTGCCGTTATACTGTTCCAGTTTCTGGTCGAAGCGATCAAAAAGCGTAAAGGCATCGGCCGTCGCGCCTGCAAAACCGACAATGACCTGATTATGATACAACCGGCGGACCTTTCTGGCCCCATGCTTCATGATGGTCACATCAAATGTGACCTGGCCATCGCCGACAACGGCTACTCGGCCTTTATGCCTGATGGCAAGGATAGTTGTCCCGTGAAATTTCATGCGTTCTCAGGCCCTCCTCCGGCCTTCGGGTGTGCTTTGTCATACACTTCCATCAACCGGCTCACGCTCACGGAGGTATATTTCTGGGTTGTAGACAAACTCTCGTGCCCCAGCAGTTCCTGGATGGACCTCAAATCGGCGCCGGCGTCCAACAGATGCGTGGCAAAACTGTGCCGCAGGGCATGGGGACTGATTTTTCTGCCGATCCCGCTGCTTAAGACCGCTTTGTCCACGATACGCTGCACGCTTCTGGGGGTCAGACGCTTTCCCCTGCTGCTTAAAAATACAGGGCCGTCGGGGCAATCCGGCTCCGGCCGCAAAAGCGCCTCCCTTTTTTCCAGGTAGGCCTTCAGGGCCGTGAGCGCAGGAAGGCCTATGGGAACAATCCTGACTTTCCGGCCCTTGCCATGTACCCTGATCAAGGCCTGCGCGTCGTCGATCGCATTCAGATTCAATCCCGTCAGTTCACTGAGCCGGATACCGGCGGAATAAAAAAGTTCCAGAATGGCCCGGTCTCTCAATCCCCTGGCATCAGACGGACACCCTGCGCCAAGCAGCGTGTTCATGTCATCGACGGACAGGAACGTCGGCATGTATTTTTCCGTCCGGGGCGTCTGTACGAGTTCCGCGGGATTGGCCCGGATGCGGCCTTCACGTAGCAGAAAATTAAAAAAGGCTCTCAGAGCCGCTATTTTCCGACCGATTGTCGTCCTGCTGAGCTTTTTCCGGTGAAGCGTCCCGAGAAAAGATCGGATCACCAGATAATCAACTTGAGACAATCCTTCCTCGCCCTGCTGCGTACGCGGCACGCACTGCGCCTTTAGAAATTCCCTGAACTGTTTCAGGTCAAGCAGATAATTTTTCACTGTGAGCGGCGAAAGGTTCCGTTCAACGGCCATATGCGTTTCAAAATCCCTGATGGCCTTTTCCATATTGCTCTCGTTCATGGGGAATATGGGGACTCTTCCAATATTTCCATTTCCGGATTTCCTACATTTTATACTTTCCGAATTCCTCCGGAGACAGGTTTTCCAGAAACTCCATCAGTTTATTTTCCTGGAGCTTATCCAGGTCCGTGGCTTTCACGCCGAAATCTATCGTGCGCGACTTTTCGAGGACTTTATCATCCACAAAAATCTTCGCGTTTGCTCTCAAAGCCAGCGCAATGGCGTCGCTGGGACGAGCATCGACAATGAAGCGCTCGCCGTTCCTGATTAAATGAATACTGGCGAAAAACGTATTGTTCCGGAGGTCGCAGATTTCTACGCTTGTAATTTCCGCATTCAGGATCTTGAGTATGTCGTTCATCAGATCATGGGTCATGGGCCTGGAAAAATTTATTTTTTCCATTTCCGTTGCGATCGCGCTGGCCTCGAACAAGCCGATCCAGATCGGAATGGCTCTCCGTTCCTGAATATCCTTCAGAATGACAATAGGCGTATTGGTAATCGGATCAATGGTCAACCCGCTTACTTTCATTTCGATAAGCATGGGGCTTTCGCTCCTTCGGCCGGTTCTCCCCTGAGGGAGTGCAGATAGGCCTTTTTAATCAGGACAGAGCAGGTCTTGCCCGCAAGCTCCCGCCCTCCCCGGAAATTCACAATCTTGTTGGACCGTGTCCGGCCCGTCATATCATGAGCCGAATTTTTGCTTTTCCCTTCTACCAGCAACTCCTGCACCCTTCCTTCGAGCTTACGATTTCGCTTCAGGGTGTGCTCTTGCTGAAGATCATGCAACTGCTGCAGCCGTTCCGACTTGACCTTTTCCGGGACTTGCCGGTCAAATCCGACCACCGCCGTTCCTTCGCGCTCTGAATACTTGAAAGAAAAGAGATTGTCAAATGTTACAGTCTCCATGAGCGCAAGGGTCGCCTGGTAGTCCGCCTCCGTTTCACCGGGAAAACCCACGATGACATCGGACGTAATGCTTATTTCCGGATAAAAATGGCGCAGCCCTTCGATCTTCTCCAGATACTGGTCACGGGTGTACCCCCGGTTCATCTTTCTGAGAATCGCGTCCGAGCCGGACTGAACCGGCAGGTGGATGTGATCGCACAGGGCTTCCACCTCGGCAAAGCAGCGCATCAGCTCCTCCGACAAATCCTTCGGATGAGAGGTGGTGAAACGGATTCTTTCAATCCCCCCGACCCCGCCGATGGCACGAAGCAATTTCGGAAATCCGGGGCTTCCTCCAATCTTTTTTCCGTAAGCATTGACATTCTGTCCGAGCAACGTCACTTCCCGGATGCCATGACCGGCCAGTTTTCTGACCTCCGCGAGGATGTCCTCAGCAGGACGGCTTTCCTCCGGACCGCGCAGATGAGGCACGACGCAATAGGCGCAGAAGTTGTTGCAGCCCTGCATAATGGTCACATAGGCGCTGACGGCGCCGTTTCCCGGCATGGCCATCATGTTAAGAGACTTCACAAACGGCTCAAATGCGGTTTCCACAACCCGGGATCCGTTTTTTTCTACCCTGCGGATGAATTCGGGCAGGCCGTGTATGTTATGGGTCCCGAACACAATATCCAGAAAGGGCGCGCGGGTCAGTATCTTCTGTCCACACTGCTGCGCCAGACATCCCCCCACAGCCAGGATCAAATCCGGATTTTGCTCCTTCAACATCCGGAATCTTCCCAACTGGCTGAAAGCCTTCTGAGCAGCCTTTTCCCGGATGCTGCAGGTATTAAGAAGGATCAGGTCGGCGCATTCCGCGTTGTCAGTCGTTTCATAGCCCTCGGCCTTCAGTAGCGTCACGATTTTATCGGAATCGTTGACGTTCATCTGACAGCCAAAGGTTTGAATATACAGATACTTCCGATCAAGCTGATTTTCTTTACTAATATTGCGACTCATACCGGGAGCAATTATTATATGGTAAGCGGATAGTCAACACATTTTTACGGAGATCATGTCATCGTTTGGAGCCGATTTAATAATACTGCACAATCCTTTATTTTAGCGGCATTTTATGTTAGAAGCGGACCATTAAAGTCCGGGAGAAAGCGCGTGACGATTCATGACGAACAGATCAGAGAAAATCCTGCCCTCCAGGTGTCAGGAATCATCCGTGATTTCATCCGTCATACACCGGACAACACCCTGAAAAACGAGACCGGCGAGCCGGCCTGGGACGAACCGCTGATCGGCTTTTCCCGAGGCGAGGACCCCCTCTATAAAAAATTCAAGGATGATATTGGCGAATTCTTCTGGACGCCGGCTGAGATATTCAGGGAAACATTTCACATCGAGCCGCAGGATCTGACGGTCATTTCCTGGATCCTTCCGCAAACAAAAGCTACAAAAACCGACAATCGCAAGGCAAAGACCTATCCCTCCGAACGCTGGTCCCGGTCGCGGCTCTTCGGCGAACAGGCCAATATTGCCCTTGCGTGCCATGTTGTCGTCACGCTCCAGCAGGCGGGCGTCAAGGCCGTCGCACCGGACCGCTCTCCACTCTGGCAATGGCAGACATCGGAGCGTTATGGCTTAGCTTCGAACTGGTCCAATCGTCATGCCGCCTATGCAGCCGGACTCGGCACATTCGGTCTCTGCGACGGACTGATCACGCCCAAAGGCAAGGCCCTGCGGTGCGGCTCCATTGTGGCCGAAATCGACATCAAACCGACGCCCAGGCCGTACAACGACCATCACGCCTATTGCCTCTATTACGCCCGGAACGGCAAATGCGGAAAATGCATCCCCCGCTGCCCGGCCGGCGCCATGAGCGAGGACGGACACGACAAGCTCAAATGCCGGAATTACCTGTACGACGTTCTGGCGGATTACGCGCAATCGCATTACGGATTCAGCAGTTACGGCTGCGGCCTCTGCCAGACCGGTGTCCCCTGCGAATCCCGCATCCCGCTCGATGTATCCGGAATAAAACAGCGCTGAACCTGAAAATTAAATGAAGACCTCATCTTCATCTTATGGTGTTCTGCCAATCTTTGGTTTGGTAGAGAGTGTCCAACGAGGATCTGTCTTGAATCTTGTTGCACTTACTTATCTGCGCCCTTGATATTACTGAAAGGTCACTCATGTAGAGAGGCCGTGCCTCGATCCAATATCATTGACAGCACCGACCCCTCTACATAATTGAGTGAATTTACATAATCACTTGGTCAGGGCTTTTATCATTTCCTCTGCTTGAGCGACTGAAGCAATGGGATGGACCTTGAAATAGACAAATGGAGTGTACTTTTGTACCTGGTTCATAATTTCTACCTCAGTCCCCTCAAGGATTGAATATCCGTGAAATTCGCCAACAAATGCTCCCCAATCCTTGGTTATGCCTTTTTTCATATCTTGCTTGACCATCTCCATCAGCATATCAAATCCAATCCCTCGCTCTTTTGGATCCATAGGTATTTTTGTCCGGTCAATTTCCCAAAGAGATAGATATTTTCCCATAATTTATCCCTCCTTTTGAACCACCGATAACATACGTCCACTATCTTTGTGCATCATTCCATAATCCCTCGCCGTTGTGATCATCCGCTGGATTGGGCATATTAAGCCAATCCAATCATCTTGAAGGCCTCGGTAATCTCAAACCATGTTTCAATGGAATATGTGAAGCCAGGTACGCCGATGAAATGTGCATAGTAATTGCCAATAAATTCATCGGCTTCTGCCTTTTTTGAGGGGTCATACTCAAAGATGGAGATGGTCTTAATGCCCACCCCTAATGCACTGCCCACATAGGGTCCTTTCCTGGTCATGTATGGAGGAAGAGTGGGTAAGCTCATAAAACACTTGCCCATCTCCTTTCCACTTTCCGTGGGAAAAGCAACCGTTCCGATGGTAACCATTTCTTTACCTCCTTTGTTAAAGGCAGGTGAATGCCCGAAGTTGTCTTTATGAAAATAGATATTCCGAGGACCGTAAAACGTACCCTCCCCCACAGAGATATGTTAACCTCCATGGAGGCCAAATATCGGTACCTTTCGATAATACCTTTTCACGGCGGATTCCTGAAGGTTAAGGGGAAGGTTGATGGGTTTACTGAGCTAAAAAGAGAAAGTACGCTTGTCGAATGCCCTTATGATGAGAATGTAAAGTAAAGAGAATAATAGCCTTGGTTTTCAGTCCAAATTGAAAATGTATCGTAATGCATCTATAAACTGAACGATCATTTGGGCATCCAGCCCAACCCCTTGGCATGTAGACTCTGGATATAGAGTCGGTCAGAAGTTTCCGTCACCCCTGTCGTTTCCGGGTAAGCACCGCTTGGGTCCTGCAAATCAGCCACCACCTTGCCGTCTTCCGTGAAAGCCATCACATGGCCGTAGGCTTTCGGAACTGGCCACATCGCACGTGGTAGGCGCAGAGTGAGTTTACGTAGAAACGGCTTGGTGGCCAGCTTGTCGACGGTGGGGTTACGCGGCTTCATGAGGCCCAGCCAGATTTTCCCGTCGAGTCCACGCATCAGGTTGTCCGGGTATCCGGGCAGGTTGTCAAACAACACTTTGGCTTGATCGTTCGGGGTCGAGATATCGAGATCCTTCGCGTTTACAGAAATCTTCCATACTCGGTATTTACCGGTTTCATTAACGAACAGCGCTTGTTCATCCTGGCTCAGGGCTAAACCGTTGGCCATACCAAAGCTTTTCGCCACGACCCGGGTCGTTTTGTTTGCCGGGTCATATTCCAGAATACG
Source organism: uncultured delta proteobacterium (assembly GCA_963754515.1). GTDB lineage: Bacteria > Desulfobacterota > Syntrophia > Syntrophales > Fen-1087 > JAPLJM01. The sequence goes on from CAVWGC010000005.1 coordinate 41,388, forward strand.
GCCGCTTGATGACTGCTCCATAACTTCCAGTATGCCAGCTTCAAACGCCCCGCCCCAATCCTTGGGTGCAAAGCGGGTTGATGCATCACTCAAATAGATCTTGCCGGACTTGGCCACCACCACCGCATCGGCAAAGCGGATCGGATCTCCGTTTACCTTATCGGTCAACACTGTGATCTTTCTTTCGGGGCTGATCAACAGCAGGCCCTTGTCCTCGTTGGCAGCAATCATGTTTCCGGATGCGTCAAAGTCAAAACCCAGCACGCGCCCACCGGTGTTGATAAACACCTCCTGGGCACTGCCGTCCGGATTCATTCGCAGGATGTTGCCGCTGGTTACTGTTGTGTAAAGCTTTCCTTCTTTGCCGATGGCGATATGCTCGGGTCCTTCCTCCTTGCCCAATGAAATCATCTTGAGGTTGGCAAGTTTTGTGTTGACGGCGTGTGGGCCGGTATAGCCGGGCGGCATGGACGCATTCCAACTGACAGGGTTAATTGGTACTGGCCATAATGTCAGATAAGCGGCCAACAGAAGCAAAATGACAACAATCGTCAAAACAATTTTTTTCATGATGCCTCCTTGATAAAAATACAAAACCCCGCCTCCTTTCAGAAACAGGGTTTAAATAATCTCTCCATGGCATCACCCTTTCTTAAAAGGGTTCAAATTGGTTGTTAACCGATTGACTATGCCTTATTTAATATGTTTTTTTGTGTTCCTAATTCCTTGAAAAGTCAAGAAATAAATTTCATTGATAACTATCTGAAATGTGAAAGGAACATCAAAATATCTGGACGCTCACTTTCAGGAAGTTCTGGATACAACCCTCTCATGGAAAAATCACGCTGAAAAACATGTACCTTTCAAATCGAACTCAATGTTCTTGCCGAAACGGCCAGGTAATGACTTGCATTTGCATGTCCGACATACCTGCGATAAAGGCAGGTCCAATGATTTCAGTAAGGAGCGGAGCTTTTTACCACCTATGGCTATTCGTTATGAATCACCCCTTCTGGTGCTTGATAAATGTTCCATTGCGATACTCCTCGAAGGCGATCTCCAGTTCCTGTTGCGTGTTCATGACGATCGGCCCGTACCATGCGACGGGTTCACCGATGGGTTTTCCTGAGATGAGGAGAAACCGAACAGGTGAATCTTCAGTAATAACGACGGGTTATTCTCCTCCTTCGAACAGAATAAGCGTCTCGTTCGCAGTAAAAGGATTCCTTTCAAAGTCGAAATAGTTAATGCTTTCGACCTCGTATGCATAGGGGTTTTTCTCTCGGCAGAATCTTGCCTTGCCTTCAATGATATATGCGAAGACGGTGTGCCCTGATTTTGTTGGATGAATGAAATCTGTGTTTGCGGGGATCGTTATATCAAGATATTCCGGATCGGTGACAATGTCCCGGACAGTGCCCTGCTCCCGGTCAACCTTGCCGCAAATGATCCTGATCGTTATACCGTTGCCCGGAGAGATCTCCGGAATCTCATTGCTGTTTACTTCACGATAGCGAGGGCTCATCATCTTATGTGAGGCCGGAAGATTGGCTCACAACTGGAATCCTCACATGCGTCCTGTTTTATCTCCCTTTGGCATCTCCTGATGGATGATGCCGCTTCCGGCTGTCATCCACTGCACATCCCCGGATCTGATCACTCCTATGTTTTTCATACTGTCCCCATGCTCCACACTTCCATGAAGGATATACGTGATGGTCTCGATTCCGCGATGGTGGGTTTGCTCTTGATAACCTTACGGATGTTCCTGATCTTTTCCATTTTGATCCTCCCTTGATGATAGGCATGGGCAAATCCTCATCGATTCATTATAAGATTTTTGAACCTTTAGATATTGCTGAGCCGTTTGACGGCTTGATTGTACTGTGCGGCGATCTCGCGGACGACATCGCCGGCAGGCTTGATCTCTTTCAGGGCGCCCACGACCTCGCCGATCTGGATTTCACCATCCTTCAGGTCGCCGTCGAACATGCCGAGCTTGGTTCGCTTTTCGCCGACGAGATGCAGCAGTTCTTCCTGAGAGGCCCCCCTCGCTTCCGCGGCGAGAATCGTTTTGGCCCATTCGTTGACGATCACGCGGGCCGGAATGAGTTTGCGCAAAATGAGATACGTGTCGGTCGGCGATGCGTCCGTCATGGCCCGCTTGAAATTTTCATGGGCGCTGGACTCCACAGTGGCCGCAAAGCGCGTTCCGATCTGAACCCCTTCCGCGCCCATCGACAGCGCCGCCGCCATGCCGCGTCCGTCGTAGATGCCGCCGGCCGCAATCACGGGAATCTTCACGGTATCGACGGTCTGGGGGACAAGCACCATGGTAGTCAGCTCTTCCCTGCCGTTATGACCGCCGGCCTCGAAACCTTCCACCACCACGGCGTCGACGCCCGCCTGCTCGCACTTCTCGGCCAGCGCCGGCGTGGCGGTAACATGGGTAACAGTCATGCCGGCATCCTTGAAGCGGCCGGTGTATTTTTTCGGGCTGCCGCCTGAAGTGAAAACGATCCGGATACCCTCTTCCAGGATGATCGCCGCCATTTCATCGGCAAAGTTGAAGAAAATAGGAAGATTGACGCCCCAGGGTTTGTCAGGGCAGGCCGCCTTGGCCTTCCGGATATGCTCGCGCAGCAGCTCCGGCGTCATGGACCCGGCGCCGATAAGTCCCAGCGCCCCGGCCTTCGCCGCCGCTACAGCCAATTTCCAGCCGCTGACCCAGACCATGCCGGCCTGAATGATGGGGTAGTCGATATTGAAGAGCTTCGTAATCCTCGTTTCCATTCTTCTTCTCCTTCATTTCGTCGTAGAATCGCGCATTTTTCTACGATTCTTTCTGCAGATTTATAGAGTATCGCGTCAATCCCGGATCCCGGCAATTTTTTTCGCCAGTTTCTTTTTATGCTCGAGATTCCCCTGGCGGGAGATCATGACGCGCTGCGCCTGCGGTGAACCGGCGCCATGCATGGATTCGGTGCGGTAACCGACCGCCGCCGTCCCGAGCGTGATGTTTTCGATCAGCCTCAAAAGCCGACAGCGATCCTCCGTCGGCACCGACGCGACCCCCTGCAAATATTTTTCCACCCATTTGCCGATTTCCGGGTGGCGCAGATCCTTTTCCGAGGGCATCGTGACCATTAATCCCCCGGCAATATCCTCGGCAAGTCTTGCAATTTCATAGGGAAACCGCGTCACATTCTGCTTGCAGACATTGGCCAGCAGCAGATCTATGAGATAATTTCCGGATGCGGTCCGGCGCCCCTCCGCCGAGCAGGCGATTCCGCAGGCGTAAAGCGTCTCGTTGAGGTGCATCATTTCGATGAGCTTGTCCTTGATGTGGGACGCCTTGGCCGCGCCGTTGTAATCGGCGGCCAGCGCCGCCGCGCCGATGAGGACGTCGCCGACGCCGACCTTGCAGCCGCCGTAGCTCTGACGGTGATACCCGGCAAAGCGTTCCACGAGCGCGCCGCTGAATTCGGTTTCGCCGCACATGAACACATTCTCCCAGGGAACGAACAGATTGTCGAAAATCATCAGGGCCTCATGACCGCCGAATTCCCTGTTGCCCACATCGATTTGGCCGCCTTCCAGTTTCCGGGTGTCACAGGACTGGCGGCCGTAGATATAGAATATCCCTTCGGCATCGGCAGGCGCCGCAAAAGACAGGGCATAATCGCTGTCCTCTTTGGTCATCGTCATCGTCGGTAAAACGAGAATCCAGTGGGAATTGACGGCCCCCGTCTGATGCGCCTTTGCGCCGCGGACGACAATGCCGTCCTTCTTTCTTTCCACCACGCGCGTGTAGAGGTCCGGATCGGCCTGCTTGCCGGGTGACAGATTGCGATCCCCCTTGGGATCGGTCATGGCGCCATCCACCGTGAGGTCTTTCTCCTGCATCATCAAAAGGAACTTGTTGAAGCGCTCATGATACTGCGTACCGAGTTTCTGGTCCATTTCGAACGTCACGCTGTCCACGGCATTGATCGCATCCATGCCGACGCAGCGCTGAAAGCAGGCGCCCGTTTTCTGCCCCATGAGCCGCTGCATTTTGACCTTCCGGATCAGGTCATCGGTGCTGCGGTGGAGATGGCAGAACCGGTTGATCTTATGCCCCGTCAGATGGGACGTCGCCGTCATGAGATCCTCGTGCTCAGGGTCCTGGGCCAGCGCATAGGTCATCTTGACCGAATTCATGGAAGGCCTGATAATGGGATGGTCCACGGGATTTTCCACGCGCTCGCCCAGCAGATAGACTTTCAGATTGAGCTTGCGGAGGCTCTCTTCATATTGTTCGGGTGTTTTCATGGGCATGGGTGTGTTCCTCCTTCAACTTACAATTTGGCATTTTACTTCATCCTTCCATCATCAACCGGTAGGCGTCTTTGACGTTTTCTTCAAGTTCCTCCAAAGTCTCGCCCTGGCTGAATACACCCGGCACCTCCTTGAGTCTGCCGACATACCAATCGTCATCCTTCCAGTATTCGAGCGTAAACTGTCGCATCTTGCACCTCTTTCGTTGTCATGGGCATCACATTAGCATGATTATGGACGAGGTTTACACCGCGCCTTCTATGAAGATAATTTCACCGGGTACTGGTCTCCGGTTCAGAGATCCGGAGAAGGTCATCAACAAATCTTTTCTGGATTTTTTTGCTCTTCACGATAATATTTTCGTCAGATCTTATCGACCATCTGCCTGTACATATCGCGCCCTTGGGCATCCCGCTTTTCAACCATCAGAAACAACCCTTTTCCTCCGCTTTTTTCCTCCCATAATTCGCCAAGGTTCCGTTTTTCCTGAGAATCATCATTGGTCAGATAGGGTTCTCCTTTATATTCTACCACAAAAGTCCGGCCATCCTTCAATTCCGCCACAAAATCAGGATAAAAACGGTCTGTCGATGTGTGCAACCAGAAAGCACATTCCGATTTCACCAAATTCCTGACCCAGTATTTAACCTGAGGCATGCGGTCCAGGGCCTGCGCGCAGTCGAACTCTTCACCGGACGCTGCCAGGTCGCCAACCGCAGAATAAAAATGCTTCTGAAACTGGTAGTTTCCCCTGTACCAGCGATTCGCCGGATAGTGATCGACATTAAAAGTAAAAGCAAACTGATAGCTTGTTTCCACAGCCGCGGAGGGGCCAAACAGTGTTTCCTGATACCCCCTCTCGCAGGCCTGCTGTCGATAGTCTTTGATCTTTTCCAGAAGAACCTTGGCAAGGGTAAAGCGGTTTCGCACCAGTGCCGACAGGTCCAGTTTGTGTTTCGTCATCAATGATGAAACAAAGCGCCTGATGAACTCCAGCATTGCCTCCTGGCGAACGTCCGGCTGGTGCGTTTCTCTGTCCAGCCATCTAACCAGTTGCAGATCCGTCCAATAGGTTTGCACATGATTTAAATCCAGTTGTGCGGTCGTGTCTATCGCATGCCAGACCAGGCGCTTTTCCTTTATATCAAATTCAAAGGTTTTTGTGTCTTCCTTCAAGGGATAGGTGTCAGGGATCAGATCGGTCGGATAATCAAGAAGATTCCAGCCGGCATGATCAAGAAACAGTTCTTTATCCGCAAGCTCCAGCTCGCCCTGAACCTCAACGCAAAGGCGGGGCACAATAAATTTCTCCCCGAGCTCAGCGGGCGACAACGGGCGCTGGTAATAACGGTGGGTCTGAATCAGTTTCCTGACTTCGCTTCGCTTGTTTTCTGGTACGGCCGCAATCAGCCTCTCCTCTATTTCATCCGTAATCTCAACATTGACCGTCAAGACCACCTGACCGGATTCCTGTCTGGTCACTTTCACCGTTTCCTGATCCAGAGTGCTCAATGCAGTCGGATCGGGTGCTTTATCCAGAATCAGCTTCAACGGTTCTTTATGTCTGCCTGCAAAAAGAGGCAATTCGCTTTCCGGCAGAAACGATTCCTGCTTCGGTTTAATAAAGGCATTGGCCTCCACATCATCAAATCCCATCGCTACCAAGTGGTCATGCAGCGCCACAGCAGCCTGGGCGAAACTCGGGGATGATACATGGGCATAGGCCCTGTTCAGATCATCATGCTTCCGCTTCTGGGCATAAGGCATCCGCAGGACACGGCCCAGTATCTGCTCCACATCTTTGCCGGAATGGATATTGGCCACGGAACAGAAAACATAGGCGAAAGAACAATCCCATCCCTCTTTCAGCGCCTCCACAGTAATGATGTATTCTATCCGGCAATTCGGATCAAACAGATCGATGCCGTCCAGTTCCCGCTGTTCTCCTGTGGCCACGGCTATTGTTTCCGGCTCAATCTTTTCCGTTTCAATCAGATGCCGCCGGATAACCTCAACATTTGCCTCGCGGTTTTTGTTTTCCGCCTGAATCAGGGCAATCGGCCGGATAAAGTCGGTTTCCTTGCCACTATTTTCTTCCAGTTTCCGGCGTGTCAGGATGGCGTCTCGGATGGCATGCTGCCAGTTCGCATGCTCCGTTAATATGATCGGAAGCTTGATCATCTCTTCCGCTTTCAGTTCCGACGCGGAGACGTTTACAAGAACATTACTGCCGCTTTTCGCGCTTCGATCCGGCGTCGCTGTAAATTCAATGATGCAGGCGGGACTGATTCTTTGCAGAACTTCGAAGGTCAGGGGCGTGCGGGCATTATGAGCCTCATCCATGATGACCAGCGGCTGGTGGATATGAAGAAGATTGGCAAAGGAGAATTTGATTTTGCCCTGATCAGGGCCTTCTTCGATCCGTTCCAGTCCGGGTGTGGCTGGGGAAACACGGGCAAAATGCGGTTCAAAGTTCTCGTTGTGGGCGTAGATCTTTCGACCTTCCGTTTTATCGACGCGCAGTGTCGCTAACGTGCCAACGATCAGACAGACCTTTTCGTTTATGTCCTGTGGCCTGATCCGGTCAACCTCCCCGATATCGAAAACAGCGACGCGGCTTTCAAAGGCATCGTCGATCGCCACCCGGTACGCGTGCCCCGGCTTCTTCAGGGCATCCAGGGTCTGACGGCGGATGGCGTTTGTCGGCACGAGCCAGAGAACCACGGGAAAGTCCTGTTCCAGATAACTTTTGGCGGCAATATCTATGGCATAAGAGGCCAGGATGGTTTTACCTCCGCCCGTCGGCAGACGCAGGCAGACATAGGGAATAGCCTCCAGCCCTTCGACGGCTTTGTACGGACGTTTGTCAGGATTTTCTTCCTGGAGAAGAAAAGAGGCAAATGCTCTGTCCGGCCCGTCAATGCGCGCCGCATCCAGATAGGTTCGTAAAGCGGCCAGCGTCCTTTCCTGATAGGATTTGAGTTTCAACATCATTCACCGCGCCTTGATATCGTAAGGAATCTGTTTGAACGTAATGCCCTCCGTTCTGAGCCTGTCCAGACCGATCCGTGACGTCTCACCAAAGATCACCTTCGGCCCGGGGAAGGGCGGAAGGTCACGGAGGATACGGCCGGTCAGTACGTTCCCTCCTGCCAGACGCCTGTCGCCGAGGATGCCGTTGAAGAGAAGATAATATGCAATCCCGTTATGAATCCCCAGACAGAGGCGAATCTGTTTTTGCCTTCAGGGGCGTTTTCGTTTCACAGAACCAGACGTGCGCAGCAAGGGTATCATAGCTGATGGTTTTGTTGATCTTTCCCGCTTCATCAAAAACGGCTTCCCCCAGACGGTAGAAACGGAATCCGCCGCCGCCCTGCCAGTTGACGGCTTTGGAGATGCCTCCCTGCTCGCCGTCAATCACCTTCCGGAGGCGCGGCGCGCAGTGCGTCACGGCGTGTTCACCCATTTCGATGCCGATGTAACGCCTGCCCATTTTGTGGGCCACAGCGCAGGTGGTGCCGGAACCGAGGAAAGAATCAAGGACGAGGTCGCCGGGGTTGGTGGCGATTCAAGAATCCTCTTAATCAGATCGTTCTGGTTTGGGTGTGCCGAAAGCTGCATCGGCCCCAAAGAATTCGTTGGTTTCCATTTTTGATTCACCCGTGTGGCCAACATCTTCATGAGGCCACCATGTCCAAGGCACTAAACCTTTTGATTTGCGTTAGAAAACTCTTAATGCATCGTGGTACACCTTTACCGTTGCTCCAAACCACACCCGGTTGTCGGTAATAAGCTTATGAAACTCTGATTCGATGATTTGCCAGCACATTGCCAGGCGGCATGGACTGTGCGACGAGTCGTTTGGCGCAACAATTTCGTACATTTGATTTGGACGGTATCCCTGTGCGGTAATAATGAGTCGAGATCCCACGGTCCCGTCGGATCGTTATCTGGATTCGTATAACTGTCTGGTCTGATCTTCTGTCAGTGGGATCAAGTTGCGATGCTACTTCGAGTACAACAGGATTTAAAGCATAGACGAAAATATACTCGTGGGTGTCAAGCCAAAAGCCTCACGGTTTTCACGTGAGAATATCGTTTCTGCCATAACGTTTGTCGCTACAAAATTCTTTCGCCCGAAGATCTCATCCATGATGACCTTGAGATAATGCCCCTCGTTGTCGTCGATGGACACCCAGATGCTGCCGTCTTCTGCCAGCAACTCACGGAGGAGTTCGAGGCGGGGATAAATCATGGCCAGCCACTGGCTGTGCTCCAGGTTGTCGTCGTAATGTTCGAAGGCGCTTTTGGTGTTGTAGGGCGGGTCGATATAGATGCACTTGACGGCGCCGGCATAGTAGGGCAGCAGGGCCTTGAGGGCCTCCAGGTTGTCCCCCTGGATCAGCATGTTTTCCGTCTCGGCATCTCCATAGGAAAGCTCCGGCGCCGCCTCCAGCAGGCGATAGGGCGCGATCCGGGACGTCTTCAGATCATTTTCACGGGTGAGCCAGTTTAAGGTCGGCATATCATACTCTTAGAAATTGCGACTTTTCCAATAGCCGGGACGTCTTTTGCTGTGTCCGACAGCAATGACGACAATTTTATCTTCTTGAATTTTATAGATTAACGAGAATGGAAAGCGTCGCAATAGAAACCAACGATATTTTTTCCGATAGACGGGCCAGCGCAGAGGTGATTCTGCGATCAGAAGAATGGCTCTTTCCGTTTCCCGTTCAAAGGCTTCGGCCAGATGGGGGCCTCTTTCGTGGTACCAGGCATATGTGGCGGCATATTCATCTGACGCTTCAGGATGAAAAATAATTTCAACCCTCGCCATGAACCAGCCTCACAGCCTTTCTTTTGACTTCTTCCCAATCAACAGGCACAACAACGCCACGGGAAAGTTCATCGGCTCTTTTTTCCACCTCCAATGCCCAGGCCTCAAACACATTTTCTTCTTTTTCAGGTTCCAGTGTCGTAATAAGTTCATCAACCAGCTTCGCCCGTTCAGAATAGGGCAACAACATGACCTCTCTTATTAGATTATCTGCGGTGATACCCATAAATGACTCCTTTCAGCAAACGTATCAATCAATGATATTTCTTATTCCATTATTTCTTACACCAAGAGGTGACAATTTCCAATATGATTCAAGTTTTCTACTGATGACGCCAATAAGATTATTCAGATTACGGTTTTTTCACCTGCAATCCATCAATTCGCTTGAAGTCCTTTTCATCATAGGTGAATACGGTCTTCAGTCCCTTCTCCAGTCCCCAACAGCCCATCACAGCATCGGCAAATTTGATGTTTTTTTCTGCATAAACCCGCAGGGCTTTTCGGAAGACATCTTCCATGTCAATTTTGAGTTGAGGCGTATTGATAATCGCCTCAACCAGCTCGCGGACCGCTTTTTTCTCGTACCTGTATACCTTTTCCAGCACCCAGACGATTTCCAGAATGGTCACCGGCAGAAGATAAAGGGTAGATGCCGCGGCTTCCCGACTCCCGGATGAGATTTTCAGCAGCCTTCATCTGGATTTCATCATCTCTGACAAGGAGCCTCAGAATCACACTCGTATCGACGAAGGCTTTATTCATCGGCGCCAACCCCGCCGGTAATGGCTTTCTCCCTGATCTCATCAATCGTCATCCCCTCATTCGGGAGAACACCGACAAAATCGAAGATCGTCTTCCCCTTTTTGAGAACAAATTTGTCGGCCGAAGGTTCAAGAATGAGCGTATCGCCATCGCGAATCTGCATGGATTCCCTCACTTCTTTTGGAATGGTGATTTGTCCTTTTGGCAAAACCTTTACTGCAAGCATAAGGCCTCCTACTGCTTTTATAATTCCTACGTTTTATTAAAGCAGGAGATATATTCCTGTCAAGATATTTTTTGATATTGACAATTGCGGGGCCTGTCGTTAGGATCGCCGCCAAAATCAGAAAACAGGGAGGAAAATATGTTTTCACGCAGGTGCGTCAAATACGGGCTGATGTTTTTCAGCCTGTTCTTCTTTCTGACCTACATCCTGGAGCTTGACGCCTACGCCCGGGTGGGCGGTGGCCGGTCTTTCGGCAGCCGAGGATCGCGGTCCTACTCAGCCCCAAAGTCTCCATCCGCTACGCCGGCCAGTCCGTCCCGGCAGGTGGCGCCGGCTCCTTCCTCACCCATAATGTCGCCGCAGGGAGGCGGTTTCATGCGGAGCCTGGCCGGCGGTCTCGTCGGTGGCATGATCGGCGGGATGCTGTTCCGGAGCCTTGGATTCGGCGGTGGAAGCGGTGAGGGCGGCACAGGCGGCGGGATCGGCCTGTTTGATATAGCCTTGATCGGCCTGCTTCTTTACGGCATCTGGTGGTACATCAGCAAGAGGCGCAGAGAAGCGGCAGCGCCCACAGGCCCCGCCTATTACCGGGAGGCATCGGCGCCGGAACCCCAAGGGCCCTCCTATGCGCCGCCTTACGGACAGCAGGCGCAGGAATCGGACATTGACACCGGGCTCGGCCACATCCGGCAGATGGACCCCTATTTCGACGAACAGAAGTTCAAGGATCAGTGCATGGACCACTTCTTCACGGTCCAGGGAGCCTGGGGAAATCGCGACCTGTCCGCCATCCGCAACCTGCTGACAGACGAGATGCACGGCATCCTCCAGGGCGACGCCGACGAACTTAAAAAGAAGAAACGAATCAACCGTCTTGAGAACATCGCCGTGCGAACCGTAGAGCCGATCGAGGTCTGGCAGGAAGCGGGCAATGATTTCGTCACGGTTCGTTTCTACGCGAATCTGCTGGATTACACGATTGACGAGACGTCCGGCGAAGTGGTTTCAGGCAGCAAGACCGACCCTGTTAAATTCGAGGAGTTCTGGACATTTACACGTCCGGTGGGAAACAACCCCTGGCAGCTTTCGGCCATCAACCAGGCGTCATAGGCGCCGGAATTTTCATCCCTCCCCCGATCAAGGGGGAGGGAATCCGGTCTTTCTATATGATGCCGCGGGCGGCCAGATCGTCGATGGCGGCATCATCATAATCCATCTCACGCAGGATCTCGCGTGTATGCTCCCCGAGAGAAGGCGGATGTGTCCGCCATCCCGGCCTGCCTTCTGAAAACTTGAGCGGAAAACCCTGCTGACCAATCTCGCCGTCCACGGGATGATGCGCCCTGAACCACGCCCCCCGCTGCTGAATATGGGGGTCCTGCAGGGCCTCCTCGAGCGTGTTGACCGGCGTAACGCAGGTTTCGTATTGCGCCAGCAGGTCCATCCATTCCTGCCGCGTTTTCTGCCGTATAATACGCTTCACCTCAGCGATCAGCGTTTCCTGTTGCAGGCCCGTCGCGAACTGGTCGGGGATGAAATCCTCCCGCCCGATGGCGCAGCAGAAACCCTGCCAGAATTTTTCTTCCAGACATCCGAGCGCCAGATATTTCCCGTCGCCCGTTTGATAGACATGATAAAAGGCGTAGCCGCCGCCCACGAGGGTTTCCCCGCGTTTCGGCAGGATGCCCGTTGTCAGATAGGTGGACATGACCAGCCCCAGAAAAGGGGTCAGTCCGTCCAGGAGCGCCGCATCGATATGCTCCCCGCTGCCTGTACGTTCACGCCTGAGCAGGGCCGCCAGAATCCCGATAACGGCGTTCAGGCCGCCGCCGGCGCCGGCGAACTGGACGCCGGGGATCACGGGCGGCCCATTCTTTTCGCCCAGCAGATCGAGAATTCCCGACAGGCCAAGCAGGTTGATGTCGTGAGAGGGACGATCCCGGTAAGGTCCATCCTGTCCGAAGCCGGTCAGCGAACAGTGGATAAGCCGCGGATGGATCTCCTTCAATGCGTCATAGCCCAGACCGATCCGTTCCATGCCTCCCGGACGAAAGGAGTCGATCAAAACGTCGGCTTTCGGAAGCATCGTCAAAAAGATATCGCGGCCAACAGAATCCTGCAGGTCCAGGGTCATGGAACGTTTGTTGCGATTGACGATATGGAAATAGCTTCCCAGTGTTTTCACCAGGGGGGGCATCTTGCGGAATCCGTCCGGCCCCCGCGGATTTTCGATCTTCATGACATCGGCGCCGAGGTCCGTCAGCATCTGGCTGCAGAGAGATCCGGGAAGAAGCGAGGACAGGTCGAACACACTGACTCCCTCTAAGGGTAAGATCATAATTGGGTCTCCTTTTTCTCCGATTTTGCCGCATGAGTGTGTCATCATTCAACAACTGCTGCAAGCGCAAAATCGTGTGAAGGCCACACCGAATGAGCAAGGCAAACAGCTTCAGGGGCAAGATGTTCGATGCGATATCCGCTTGAGAACACTTATTTTGCATGATATAGGGGGCCTCGCGTTAAGAAAGGAAACCATTTGATGGCGGAAATCACACTCACGCGTTGTCCTAAGGCTTACATTCTGGAGACCCATCGTTCCAGATCGCCTGCGGATACGCTGCGCTTCATTGCCGGCATGAAGGAAACCCTGGGGATGAAGTCTTTCCAGGATGCGACGGCCCTCGATCGCATCGGCCTTCCCGTCTTTACCTGCCACCGTATCCGGCCCGATCAATCAAAGACCTGGCACACCGGCAAGGGGTTCACTGCCGCTCAGGCCCAGGTGTCGCTGACCATGGAAGCCATCGAGCGCTACTGCTCAGAATTCAGGGACGAATATCGCAGCCGCCTCGTAATCGACAGTTACGAGAATCTGAAAAAAAAGCGCATTGCCGTTCTCGATCCCCAGACCCTGATCCTGCCGCAGTTCAGTCAATACGCGCCGGATGACGTCTTGCACTGGGTCGGCGGATATGACCTGATCGGCCGCGAGGAGATGCTGACGCCCGCCTGTGCTGTCTATCACCCTTTTTCGCTGGACGACAAACCCCTGATCAATACCCATACGGACGGGATCGCCTCCGGAAGTACAATGGAGGAGGCCGTCTGCCATGCGCTCATGGAGGTCATCGAACGGGACGCCTGGAGCATCGCGAAATTTTCCGGCGACGCCTGCGACGCCGTTGCCATCGAAGACCGGCCGGATAACCAATTCTTGTTGGATATCGTGGACAAATTCAACCGTGCCGACATTGAAATCACAGCCAAAGATATTACCTCGGATATCGGGATTCCCGTGATTGCGGCCTTTTCCCAGGACCTGGCGGAAGACATGATCCCCATCGACGGGTTCGGCGCGCATCTGGATCCAAAAGTGGCCATGGCCCGCGCCCTGACGGAAATCGCAGCGACGCGCGCCTTGTTCATTCAGAAGTACGGATTTGATGGACTCAGGGAAGATCTTCCGGCCTACTGCTCCATGGACAGCGTGGAGCAGGACTTCCGGTTCTACGCCCACGCGGAAAAAACCCTTGCAGATATGGAAGTCGGTTATCATGAGGACATGCTCCAGGATATCGAAAAGGCGGCAGCCATGTTGCAGTCACGTGGCCACGAACGACTGATCGTTGTGGGCCTGACGCGGCCCGACGTCGGCCTTCCCACCGTGCGCGTCATCGTGCCGGGTATGGAGGCCTTCTGTTTTGACAGGACAAGAAAGGGGCCCCGGCTTCTTCACGGAAAGGAGTGAGGAGATACATCATGCTGCCGGAAAACGAAATCAGACAACGGGCGGAATACTGCTACCTCGTGTTTCTACAATTGAGCCGCCTCCGGGAAAGCATACAGGCGACGCCGGAGCGCTATCTGGATTACCTCAAACGGTCAACCCTGAGGCTGGCCGAAGATGCGTTCATCCGCACCGTCGTCGAGGAGGAACTCGGAATGGGCAGTCCGGACGGCGGCCTCGGGTATCTGGTCGCTCTTTTTGAAGGATTCGCGCACGCCTATTGTGAAGTCCTGCAGACCCCGCTCGAAGAAATCCGGGATGGCATTCCCCTGGATTTCCGCGAAAAGCTGGCCGCTGAGATGGACAGGAAACTGAGAAAATCACAAAAAAAATATGTATGCTCATAAATCTGAGCGGTCTTTGAATTTTTTTATTTTTCCTTGACAGTTCAGCGGGGATTAACTATAAGCTGCGTGGCTTAATCGCGCCACGGTAAAAGATTGCTTTTCGGAATTTAAAGCCTATTTCCACAACCTAAGACTAATGGTTTGATAGGGGGCGGCGGTATCCGCCTTTTACTTTAATCTGATCAATCTAATGGAAGCGGTCATTGACCGGCCCTCACTTGATTACAGGCATGATGCGACGACACTCATCTCTCTCGGTCGAAGCAGGATTGAAGCTGATCCTTTTTTTCCATCCCCATTTCTTAACCGTTTTTCAGATAAGACAACAATTGCATTCAGCCTCTTCGCTTCTGCAAAGAAGGCTTTGATCCTGTCAACATGACCCGCGAACAGCAACGCGATGATTTGCAAGGACACGATATCCAAAGAAAAGAAAGGAAGGGGGTGACACACTCACAGACCAAATTGTTTCCTAAAGTGTTTTCAGGGGGTATAAAAATCAACAAAGGAGGTAATTATGCCAAGAATTCGTTCAAAGGCTAAAAAAGCCGAAATCATGACCCTCGAAGGTGCGGTCAAGAAATACATGCATGACGGGATCCAGGTTGCCTTCAGCGGGTTTACCGGTTTCAACAGGAACCCTTTTGCCTTTGCCTGGGAGACGGTCAGGCAGGGGATCAAGGACCTTCATGTCGTTGACCGTCACGGCAGCCAGTGCACCTGGCTCCTCAATGCCGTCAGCGCAATCAAGATCTATGAAACGAACTGGATGGGCTGGGGCGAAATGGCCGGGAAGATCGACATCAACCTCGAAAGGAACTATAAAGCGGGTAAGATGATCCTTGAAGATTATTCCCACGGCGCTCAGGCCATGCGGTTTCTGGCCGGGGCAATCGGCGCGGCTTTCATTCCCTATAACGCACCGCTGGGATCAGACCTCTACAATCCTGAGTATGACGCTCTCGGAAAGGCCGGACTCCGAGACGGTAAAAACCCGAGAATCCCCAAGAAAAAATTCATCCAGATCGAGGAGCCTTTCTGGGGCGACGGCCAGGTCGTCATGCTTCCCGCCGCGAGGCCTGAACTGGCCGTTATCCACGTCGCCCAGGCCGGCGACAAGGGAACCGCCAAATGGCGCGGCGTCGGCACCATCGACAAGGAAATTTCCTTCGCCTGCGACAAGGTGGTCATCATTGCAGAAGAAATCGTACCTGAAGCCGAAATGCGGAAGCATCCCGAAAGCAACCAGATCCCCTTCTTCACGGTGGATGCCATCGTCGAATGTCCCTGGGGCGCCTTCCCGAGTTCCGTCCCTTTCTACTATGATTACGATGCGCCCTTCATGCGGGGCATGGACGCTGCTTCCCGCAATCCCGACGAGCTCAAAAAATGGCTCGACGAATGGGTCTTTGGCCCGAAAAGCTGGGAAGACTTTGTCATCAAACTCGGCGCTAAAAAACTTCTGGATCTCCGGGCGGACAGCGTCACCGGGTACAGCACCCGAATGATGAGAGGCAAGAAACCAGCGCCCAGGATGAAGATGCCCTTATCCGTGGCAAGAAGCGGTTATTAATGAAAGGGGGGAAAAGAATATGGCTAAAACAATAGAAGAATTGATCGACTTGATTGACAAGATTCCTCATGAACCGGCCAAGGTTGGTGAATTCATCCTGCCGGAGCTGATGGCCATTGCGATTGCCCACGAGGTCCGCAATGACGACATCGTCTTTGCCGGGACAGGCCTTCCCATGGTGGGAATTATGGCGGCTAACCTGACAAATGCGCCCAAGGCAACGTTGATTTACGAATCCGGGATCTGTGACGGCAAGACCATGCACGTTCCCATGTCGGTTTGCGACCAGCGGGCGGCGAACATGAGTTCCACGCTGGGCGGCCTCGTGGACACCTTCGGCTATTACCTTCAGCAGGGATTTGTGACGCTCGGCTTCCTCGGCGGCGCCGCAATTGACAAATACGGCGGCGTCAACGTGACCTCCGTCGGCGACTATTATAAACCGTCCCACCGCTTCACCGGGTCCGGCGGCAACTCAGATATCGGAACCATGGCGCATCGGACGGCCTACATCATTCTTCAGGAGAAAAGAAGATTCCTTGAGAGAAACGAATACACCACGACGCCGGGCTGGTGGTGCTGGGACTTCAAGGCGGACGGCACAAAGGAGTGGAAGCCCAAGAAGGAAGTATGGAAAAACACGGCCTATGCCAACAACGGGCCCGTCGGTGTCGTAACCAATATGGGCGTTTACCGTTTCGACGATACCGGGGTCATCTATCTGGAAACACATCACCCGGGCGTAACCGTGGAACAGATTAAGGAAAACTGTGGGTTCGACCTGAACGTCTCCAAAGTCAAGGGCGAGACGCCCCGTCCGACCTATCAGGACCTTTTTGTGCTCCGGGAATTCGTGGATCCCGAATTGATCTTCCTGCCCGCGAAAACGGAGTATCCCGCGTTCATTCAGGAGATTATCGACAAATAAACATGATATTCAGCGAAAGAGGGGAACGAGGCCGTTCCCCTCTTTCGCGATTTTTTATCTGCTGACGTCCGGACTGAATCTCGGGATTCAGCCCGAACGTCAGCGGTTAAATGGCTTCGGGATCGAATTTATGCCCTGGAGCCGAAATTCCATAGAAAGAGGGGGGAAACATGAATTTAGATTTAACGGAAGACCAAAAAATGATTCAGGACACGGCAAGAAACTTTGCCAAAAGCGAACTCGAACCCGTCGCCGCAAAAATGGACGAAAAGGAAGACCGTCCCACCTTCCTGAAAAACCTCAAGAAACTGGCGGAGCTGGGTCTGATGGGCATCAATGTCAAGGGCGAGTACGGCGGTTCGGAAGCGGGCGTTGTCGCTTTCAGCATCGCCGTAACGGAAATCGCCCGCGCCTGCGCTTCTACTGCCGTTACCATGTCGGTGAACAACATGGTCTGCGAAGTCATCCAGGCCATCGGTTCGGAAGAACAGAAATTGGCCTATATTTCGAAGATATGTTCCGGCGAGTACTATGCCGGCGGCTTCGGATTGACGGAAACAACTGCCGGTTCCGACCCTGCGGGGATGCGTTGCACGGCGGTTCTGGACGGCAATGAATGGGTTTTGAACGGCAACAAGATGTTCATCACAAGCGCGGAATATGCAGGCGTATTCGTGGTCTGGGCCGTGACAGACAAGGCCGCCAGGAAGGGCAAGGGCATCACGACGTTTCTGGTTGAGAACGGCCTTAAGGGATTTACCGTGGGCCGCGCAGAACACAAGATGGGACAGCACGCGTCGGTCACCAACGAGTTGATTTTTGAAGACTGCCGCATTCCCAAGAACGCGATGATGGGCAAGCCCAACGACGGCTTCCGCATCGCGGCAGGTGAACTGGCCGGCGGGCGCATCGGGATCGGATCGCTGGGCCTGGGCTGCGGCCTGGCGGCAATGGATTACGCCACGAGATATGCCAAGGAAAGAAAGCAGTTTGACCAACCCCTTTCGAACTTCCAGGCTATCCAGTGGATGATCGCCGAATCCTACACCGAGCTGGAAGCAGCCCGCTTGCTGCTCATGAATGCTGCGTACAACAAGGAACAGGGCCGCTATTTTGCCAAGCAGGCCTCCATGGCAAAGTATTTTGCGACGGAAGCCGCCGAACGCGCCTGCTACAACGCGCTTCAGATCCTGGGCGGCTACGGTTACACGAAGGAATATCCCGTTGAGCGCTACGCCCGGGACGTGCGCATCACATCGATCTATGAAGGCACAAACCAGATTCAACGGCTCATCATCGCCCGGGATATTCTGAGCGCCCTGGGATAAACGTTTTACTTTACCCGTTTCGCCTCGCTCCCATAAAAAAACCCCTTCCTCTTTGGAGGACAGGGGTTTTTTATTGTCTGAATGGATGCAAGCCGGTTGGGAATACATGACCGCCCGCTTTGCACGGTTCAAGTTCTATGGCAATGCGTAGCGGAAGCACCCGTTGCTCTCATAGGTCATTGTAAAGCTCCCCAAACGGGTGGTCAGCGCCCTGGTTTTCTTCGGTCGAACGCTAGCCTCGGACTTTTCCGGAAGCAGATGATTGATCTCGTACCCTCCCGTGAAATAATAGCGATCGACATCCGCCTTGCTGATATCCATCATGTAGCGCACATGGTCCAGACCGGTTTCGTTTTCATCGAAGAATACCATCCAGATTTTCCCGCCAGTGATCCGGAACGACCTCCGGAATGACGACAAAGCTTCTGTCGATATCCTGCATCTTATTAGCGGACTGCGTCTTTTTAGCGGATTGTCTCTTTTTCATGAATTCCCCCCCTTTTTATCATGCCGATCAGAAATTTTTTTTGCCGCCATCCGTCGCCTGCATGACTGATCGAAAAGACGGCGGTCCTTGAGACACCGTTTGCCATTCATGAACAGTGCCAGCATCGGGAGGGGAAAAATGTATTATGCTATGTTTTTGTATTCGCAGAGAATTTAGTGTTCAATGGCGAGGATGGATGCAATCAGGAAGCACATGGATCAGGATGGCGGCCGCGTAATTGCCTTCCCGATGCGTATGCAATTACGCACCTGATCGTGGAAATTGTGCGGCTTCGTAAAAAGTCAGTCGGATTTACGCAACTTATACTTCATCATCTTCAGCTGCAGGCCCTTGCGGCTCAACCCCAACTGCTGGGCCGCATGCGTCACGTTATGGCCGCATTCCTCGAGCGTACCGACAATCATCTTCTTTTCGATATCTTCCATGTGTGTCTTGACAAAATCCTTGAAGGGTTTCTGCGGGGCGCCGGACGGGACTGATATGCCTGACTCCACTGCCGTCTTCAATTCGGCGGGCAGGTCGGCAATAGTGATAACTTCACTGCGGGCCATCAGAACGACCCGCTCCACGAGATTCTCAAGTTCACGGATATTGCCCGGCCATTCATACTGGATAAAAAAATTTCTGACGCGATCATCCATGCCCTTCACCGCCCGGTCCAGCTTTTTGTTGAATTTTTCAATGAAATAATCCGTCAGCGCCGGAATATCTTCCCCGCGCTCCCTGAGCGGCGGCAGATGCATGGGGATGACATTCAGCCTGTAGAAAAGATCTTCCCGAAAGCGGCCGTCCCGGACATCCTGAAGGAGATTTCGGTTCGTCGCCGTCACGAGACGGACATCGACCTTGATCGTCTGCAGACCCCCGACCCGCTCAAACTTCTGCTCCTGAATCACTCGCAGCAGTTTGACCTGCATATCTTTGGGAATTTCACCCACTTCATCGAGAAAAAGGGTCCCTTTGTGCGCCAGTTCGAACCGCCCCTGTTTTTTGGTCACAGCCCCGGTAAAGGCGCCCTTCTCGTAACCGAACAGTTCGCTTTCCATGAGATTTTCCGGAATGGCCGAACAATTGATTTTAATGAGGGGGTTGTTTCTGCGCGGGCTGTTTCGATGAATGGCATGGGCAATGAGTTCCTTGCCGGTGCCGGTTTCGCCCGTGATCAGGACCGTGGTCGTGGTGGGGGCGACGCGCTTGATGGTTTCAAAGATATCCGCCATTCCCGGGCCGGCGCCGATGATGCCGTAACGGTCGATATCGTCCGGATCGAGCAGCATTTCGTCTTCATTGAGCCGGCGCGTCCGGATGGCTTTTTCGATGACATTTTTCAGATCTTCCTGTTCAAAGGGCTTTGAGATATAATCAAAAGCCCCCTTTTTCAATGCGTCCACGGCCGTCGCCACGGTTCCATGGGCGGTAATGATGATGACCGGCGTGGACGGATAATCCCGGATCATGCGGTCCAGCAGCCCCATACCGTCCAGGTTTGGCATTTTCAGATCCGTCACGACGATATCGAAGGGACCTGTCATCTTGAGCATTTTCAGCGCGTCCAGGCCGTCGGAGGCCGCTGCGACGATATAGCCCTCCTTTTTCAGCATGGCCTGTAAAACGAGCCGCATATTCAGTTCGTCGTCAACGATCAGAATTCTATTCAACGGGGTCTCCCCTCCCCTTCATCTGCTCGCAACCATATCCTAAAAAGTGGATTGGCTTCATTTTATTGCTCCGGCAACCATAAATATCAACACGGTCTTTCCCGCGAAAGCGGGAATCCAGGAGTGTACTGGATTCCGGGTCAAGCCCGGAATGACAACCATTAACTTATTTACTTGCCAGAGCAATAACGTGTATCGTACCGGAAAAGTTCCTTTCCTGCAAGACCATCTGTCTCTTTATTCATTGGCAACATCCAGGCGGACATAGAAAATGCTGCCCTGGCCGGGAATGGATTTCACGCGCAGCCGCCCCCCGTGGCTTTTAACAATCCGCTGGCAGATAGGCAGGCCGAGCCCCACGCCTCTTTCCTTCGTTGTAAAAAAAGGTTTGAAGATATTCTTGGCGTCTTCCCGCCGGATCCCCTTGCCCGTATCCCGGATGGAAAGACCAACCGCCGCGCCGGCGTCGCCGGCAATTCTCGATGTCCGAAAAATCAGCGTCCCGCCCTGTGGCATGGCTTCCATCGCATTGTACGCAAGATTCAGAATAACCTGGATCATCTGTTCAGCATCAAGATAGACCGGCGGCAGATCCGGATGGAGATCCAGTTCAATAGCCATGTTTTCAGGGAGATTGCCGGCCCGGATGATCGACGCCGTTTTTTCAATCAGAGGGTTGAGCCATTGCGTTTTTCGATTCAGTTGATAGGGCTTCGCATAGTTCAGAAATTGTGAGACCACGCTGTTGAGGCGGTCCACCTCCTCAATGATGACATCCAGAAGTTTTTGATGTTCCTCATCTTTCTCTTCTGAGCGTAGAACCTGCGCCGCTCCTTTCATGGAACCCAGGGGGTTGCGGATTTCATGGGCGAGCACGGGCGCCATCTCCTCCAAAAGCAGGCTTTTCTCCCGCTCCAGCCTCTCATCAAGCGCATACAGGGACGTGAATACATCTGGACTGTCCGGATAGATCATAGTCAGTATTTTTTTCAGAATCTGCTGTAAGGGCTCGATGGAAATCACGATGATGAAGGAAGCCACCAGGATATGGCTGAACGGCGCTGCAGCCTTTCCGAATAACCCCGTGAAGATCGCAATAATAATCGCCGCAAAGCAGGTCATGATGAAAACAACCATGGCGCGGGCCATGATATCGTGGAGCGCCGTCAATTGCGGGTGGGTAATAATCATCAGGATCAGGTAGATCAGGGCTGCCAGGATGATATTACCGTGCAGAGTAAATCCATAAACCGCCCCGGCCAGACAATCCAGCCCCATGAGCATGGCCGTGACGGCACAGGCAATGGCCAGGTAGCGCATGCGTTTCTTTTCGGCGCCGGCGGCCCTTACCTTCAGATAAACGATCAACGCCAGATAGCAGATCACGAGCAGGATCGAGACATAGACTCTCAGGAACAGGTGAAGATAGGCCTGGACGCTTCCGGAGGCGAATTCCGTATAACACACGACATAGGCAACAACAGCCAGGACAAGGCTGACAACAGCTGCAACCGCGATATGACGTTCGGACAAAAATGTCTGTTGATTGAGCAGGGTGCGCGCAAAGGCAATGGTCAGGGGAGGGAGAGTCAGCAAACCCAGAATCTCCGCCATTTTCAGGACATCGTGCTGGATAAGACCGCCAAAATAATTCGCCCCTTCATAGACAAACAACGCCAGGCAGAGCCAGGCAAAACTCAGATGCACCGGCGTCTTGTTCTTGCTGATCATTAATGAAACGGCTATAGTCAGGCTGACCGCTGCCAGGGTCAATGTTTCCATCATTTGCATGAATTAAAAAGCCCGGGCCGGGCCCGGGCTTTTTGTCGAAAGGGTGAATGACTTATTTTGCGGACTGATAGGGATCCCAATCGAAGCCCCAGAGTTCACCGCCCATGGGAATCTTGTACTTTCTTCTCTCGTCGTAGGCGGGATAGCGCCTGGCGCCGCCTTCCTTGGGTAGCATGGAAACAGGGAATTTCGGCGCCAGCAGACCGTTCGCGCGCGCCTCTTTCTCGAGCCATTCCCGGTCATCAGGATGGGCGATCGAAATGAGCGCCGACGCTCTTTCATAGCCCGAAAGCCCTCTGAGGTTAACGATGCCGAACTCGGTGCAGACATAATTCGCCAACTGGGCCGGCACGTCCACACTCGATCCTTCGGGCAGGAACGGAACGATTCTCGATGTGCCGTGCTTGCTGCGGGCCGTCATGGAGGCCACGCCGCGGCCGCCCTTGGACTGGGCACAGAAGGTTACGAACTGGAAGTAACCGCCGGAGCTGGAAATCGGGCGTTTCTCATAGAAGCCCGTGCTCTGCTGGCCGAGGAGGTCCACGGCGACGCAGTTGTCAATGGCGATCATGTTGTCGATTCTTCTAAGGATATCGAAGTTGTTCGTGTAGTTGATATCATAGACGGCCATGGACTGATTGTGGTGAAGCGTATCATAGTACCACTGCACATCGACCGGGAAGGCAAACGTCCAAACGCTTTTGCCCTTGTCGAGGTTCTTGTACTTGTTGGTGACCTGGCCCGACTCGATCAGTTTGATGAGACCGAAATTCAGCATTTCCGTGTGGATGCCCAGGTCTTTCAAACCCGCATCGGCCATGGCGGCGACACAGGCCGAGGGGAGCGATCCGATACCGAGCTGGACGATATCCCGGTCTCTCATGATGGAAAGAACATGCTGGGCGATCTGCTGCTCAACCGGCCTGGGCTGAATGGCCTTTTCGTTGATCTGGGGCCATTTGTACTTCTCGCAGTCCACTTCCACCCAGTAGTCGATGTCGTCGATGTTGAACGTGTTGAAGCGGCCTCCTTCGGCCCAGGGATAATCCGACCGGACTTCAAAGACGGTCTTCTTGGCCGTCTGGCTGTAGATATTGCAGTTGTTCGTCCCGTAAGACATGTTGAAGAAGCCGTGCGCATCGGGCGCGGTCGCCGCGTTGAACCACCAGTCGAGGCCTCGTTTTTCCTTCACGGCATTGACAAAGCGATAATGATGGGCGTTCATGCCGTATGCCCATCCCCACTGCGCCCAGTCGGTCACATTGTTGGTGTCACGCGCCTTCCGGTTCCAGGGGAAGAAAAAGAACTCATGGATGCAGTGATATTCCTGATGGGGGTCGATCTGCTGGAGTTCCGGATGGGGATAAAACATCGCATACATCCAGAATTCAATGTCCTTGAGCTGACCCGGACCAGGGCCCAATCGCTTTGCAACGGCCTCGGTGCAAACGGTTGAGTCGCCGCCGACGCTGCCGTGGTTGATCCAGTCGCCCGATTTTACCATATCGGCGATCTGCTCAGCGGTTCTCTTTTTGTCTCGAATTTTTTGCTGAATGGGTGTTGTCATTCTTAGCCCTCCTAAAAGATTAAAAAACTTGATTCCTCTGAAGATGTTCAAGAAGCCCGACTTTGGGGAGCCCAAGCCGGCACGAAACAACCTGACAACTGACTGCTCTCTTTACCCCCTTTCATCTACTTATTTGAATTTGCTTGCTTTTTATGATCAGGCTACCCTTGACAAAGTAGCGCGTTTTTTTATTATGCCCGACCTTCATTGTCAAGAAAAATATGACAATCCGGTTCGCACCCCAAGGCTGTCCCGGTGATGACCTGAAACAATCGTCAAATCAGCTATCTCCCCAAACATTCGGAGGCGCCCCTGCCGCGTCCATCCGTATCTTCCTTGACGACGACGCCTCCCTCAAAGGTCAAAACATAAATGAAATCATTCTTGCCGCAATTGTAGGTCCATTTTTCCACACCCTTTGCAGCCGATCGTTTTTTGTCAGAGGCGTATCGGTTATCTGATACCGTTCGTTTATCACCTTTGGCGCGTGTACCCTTTTTGACGCTTCCTTTTTCCTGAAATGTCGGTTTTCCACATTTGATGAGCACCTTGGCCTTGCTGTCGCCGATCCCTACCATTTCATCGCCGCACCTGAAAGCGTGCACCTCTGAGACAAAAAGAAAACAAAAGACGGAGGCGACAGCAAGAACGACTCGATTTGTTTTCACCCGCTTTTTCACAGGAGACTCCTTTCCATTTCTATTTTTTCATGAGCAGTCGATTTATGATAGGATTTGAATTGTGAACATATTTCAGACGACCCCGGCTGATATTTACGGCAAATCCGCGGTCTCGTCTCATAGATCGTACAGCAGGAATGATCTCCCTCCCAATCGAGGAAGGGGCAGCCGCGCAGATAATGTCCATCCCGTGAAGAAACGAGGTGATCGCCCATCCAGACGGCGTGTTCCCGCTCAATCATGTCCAGGATATCCTGCCTGCCTTCGTCGCGCCAGCGTTGCTGATCCTCCGGTGCAGCATAGGCAATAAAGTCTGCCAGGCAGCATTTGCCGCAGCGCCGACAGGTGTATGCAGGTTCGTTCTCCATTGCGTCCTGGCGTGATGACCTTGAAAAAACATGACAGTATGCCACGGGCAGTGCGCTTCACGCGGCGGCTGTTGCGTCCCGTCCCTTGATCAGAACCAGATATTCGTATTGATAGAGATCCTCGATAAAATGACGGATAATCTCATGTTCGTCGTGGGTTGATCTTGCCGCCATGATATACCTGAGTTTATCCGTAAAATCAAATGCAAGAAAATCGGCAAAGGGACCGCGGATGATCCGGTATTGAAAAGCCCGGGCTATCTTTTCGAGGTCGGTAAAGCGGATCGTGTATTCATCATGGCCCCTGAGCCGGATTCGTTCCGGCTTCCCCGCTGACCGCAGTTGCACGAGATGCTGCCAGGGTTCCGGCGCAACGGCTTCGCAACTGTGTTCCCCCATGAAAATACAGGGAATGCCGGCGCGGCATAGTTTCTCCAGAACACTCAAGGCGCCGGTATTGACAGTCACCCGCCCGTCTTCCGGCATGTCGATAGCATATCGATGGAAGAGGCTTCGGACCTGCTCTAATAGCGGGTCCGGATCTTGCCGTGATGACGCAAGGGCGTCCGGCGGGACGTCAACCAGCGTGGGCAGGTCGCCCAGATTTTCATTGAGAATGGCCAGATCGAAGGATTGCAGTTCCCGGCTGGGCACGTCCATGATATCGGCTTGGATATAACAGACGCCAAATGGGCTCAGGGTCTGGCGCTGTCTCTGCAGCAGATAAGGCGAAATATCGAGCATAGTGGCCTGCATTGCATCGTTTCTACTGATAAAATCACGCATCAGATAACCGTATCCCCCGCCGATTTCGATGATCTTCCGCAGCGAACGCATGCGGATAAAGCGGCAGAGGTAATCATAGAGCAGATGGCCGTAGGAGTCATTCCGGTTGAGAACACGGCGGCAGGGACTGTCCTCGGGATCGAGGGCATTGCAGACGGTCAGTTCCCACCCGAGCGTATCGAGCTCATGAACATGATAATCCGTGGTGTCGTTGACTTCGTAATTCATCGCCGTCCCAGTCGATGCTCAGCAAGATGATTCAATATCTTTGAAAAATGGTTCGCAAGCGGTGAATGAAAGATTTTTCGCAGTTCCACTAATTTAACTAATTTATTGATTTCAGACATATTTAGCAACATCATATTTCATGCGAAAAAGATTTTGAACCGCGGCGAAGCCATTTTTCATAGGTCTCTATTCATACCGCTCTCAACGCATCCACGATCTTCATGCGGGAGGCCCGGATCGCCGGCAGCACACCTCCCAAAAGCCCCATGATCAGAGAAAACCCCAGGGCCTGGTAGACAATATCAAAGGTCAGCGTGAAACTGAACGCCAGCTCGGAGAAGGTCTGAAAATTCATGGTGGAGACCGTGAATAGCTGCATGAAAGAGGCGAAAAAAAGGCCCACTAAGCCTCCGATGAAACCAAGCAGCAGGGATTCCATCAGAAAGGCCAGCAGGATGTTGCGCCGCTGAAATCCCAGCGCCCGCAGCGTGCCGATCTCGCCCGTGCGGTTGGAAACGGCGGCATACATCGTGATCATGGCGCCGATGATGGCCCCCAGAGAAAAAATGACGGTCAGCGAAAGCCCCATGATGCGTAGAAAAGTCGCCATCATTTCAGACTGATCCCGGTAATAGCGGGTCTCCCGCTTGGCTTCCACCGTGAGTCGCGGATCGCCTTCGAGACGGGATTTCACCGCGGGGAAAG
Organism: uncultured delta proteobacterium; assembly: GCA_963754515.1. Taxonomy (GTDB): domain Bacteria; phylum Desulfobacterota; class Syntrophia; order Syntrophales; family Fen-1087; genus JAPLJM01. The sequence continues at coordinate 67,790 of CAVWGC010000005.1, forward strand.
CCTGCGAGTCGCTTAGACGAAATATCACGGACGAAAAGACCGGACGCCGGAACGCCTGCATCATCTGGTCAACGTCTCCCCATATCTCCGAATTAAAACCGGTCTTGCCGGCGTCAAAAATCCCGACGATCCGCCAGTCCCGCATGCCGAAACGCAGCGATTCTCCAATGCCGCCTCCCTTAAATCGTTGCGCGATACTGAGCCCTGCCATGATTTCCGCTGATCCCGCCTTGGGGAAGCGGCCCTCGATCAGCCTGACTTGCGGCCGCAGGGATACAGATGCAGGGGCAATGCCCCGTATGACCACATTGGCCGGTTTGTCCTGGTCGCGCTTCGGCAGACTGATCAGGACGACGACTTCCCGGGCAACGAGTTTGTCGCCTGTAGGGCCGGCGGCGATATCCAGGTCTGTTTCAATTACCGACACCTGCTGTCGAGCCAGTCCACTTTGAACTTCCGACACCGACCCCTTGCGGATGACCACGACATTGTCCGGCGAACCCGTCTCAACCAGGGTCTGCTGGAGTCCCGCAGCCAGCATCAACATGGCGGCGAACACAAAGACCACCAGCGCCATGCCCCCAGCGGTCAGGATCGTGGTCAGCCTCCGGGTCCAGAGGTTTCGGAGGCTGTATGAAAAGGGAATGACCATTCAGCCGATCCTCCTCAAACCATCGGCAATCCGGATGCGGATGGCGCGCTGCGTGGGAACCACGGCGGCAATGACCCCGACCATGAGAGCCGCTGTGAAAGCAAAATAGACCGTTTTGATTTCCACATTGAAAATCGGGAAAAAATTGCTCATTTTGTGGCCGAAGATCGCTGCCGCGGGATAGGTCAGGATGACCCCCAGTATTCCGCCGGCCAGGGTGATGACCAGCGACTCTCCCAGAATCAGTGCCAGAATATGCCAGCCACCGAAACCCATGGTCTTCAGAACGGCATACTCCCCGATCCGCTCGCGGGTGGTCATGGCCATGGCATTGGCGACAACGGCCATGATGATGAAAATGATCACGAAGGACACGAACTGGATGGCCAGGACAATGACTTCGGTCATGGAGATAAAGCTCAGTTGAAAGGCCTTCTCCGTTTCCGTCAGCGTTTCCGCAAGAGAGTTTTTGAATATCCCGTCAATGGCCATGGAGACTTCCGCTGCGAGATCCGGCCGGTTCACGTCGATCATGTAGAAGCCCACTTGGTTCGCCCAGGAGGTCATTTTGTCTTTGATTCTTTCATTGAGATAATCCCAGTGGAAAAGAAACTGGCTTTCATCAACCGTCTTGTCCCGGCCCCGGTAAACGCCGCGCAGAACAAAATCCCAGTCCCCGGGAAAAATGAGCCCCTTGAGGGTCACCGTATCGCCGGTTTTCCATTTGAATCTCTCAACAAGTTTGCGGCCGGCCACAAAACCCTTGCGATCTTTGAGAAAGGCCTTGAATTCATCGTCGGGGACGATAAATTCGGGATAAACCTGCATGAAACTCTGCGCATCCACGGCCAGGTTGGGAAAGAAGTTCTTTTCTTCCTTGTAAACGCCGCCGAACCAGGTCCCGTAAGAAACCGTCCGGACGCCCTCGATCTGACGGATCTTGTCCTTATAGGCAATCGGCAGGGGGAAAATGAGCGAGATGGCATTGCGGGTGACCAGGCGTGAGGCGGAAGAGGCCTCGACGCCGGCGTACCAGGCGGAAACGACGGTGCGCAGCAGTCCAAACGCCAGGATGGCGATCGTGACCCCGAGAATCGTCAGCGTCGCACGCAGTTTATGGCGAAAGGCGTTTCTAAAGAGAAGTTTCAGTATGAGCATGGTTCAGGAACCCCTTCTCCAGGCGAATGATGCGCTGCGCCTTTTGAGCGGCTCGCGGATCATGGGTCACCATGATGATCGTCATCCCGGATTCCCGGTTCAGGCGGTTCATCAGCTCCAGCACCTCTTCGGCGGATGCCCTGTCCAGATCGCCCGTCGGTTCATCGGCCACGAGAATGGTCGGATCCGTAACCACCGCCCTGGCGATGGCGACGCGCTGCTGCTCGCCACCGGAAAGCTGGCCGGGATAATGGTCCATGCGGTCGGCCAGGTTGACCAGGCGCAGCGCCATTTTCACATGCTCGCGCCGGTCTTTCCCGGTCAGCTTTATCAGATGGAGGGGCAGTTCAACATTCTCAAAGGCCGTCAGAACGGGGATCAGGTTATAAAACTGAAAAACGAAACCGACATGCGTCGCCCGCCAGTGTGCCAGCTCCGTTTCCGACAACTCCGTGATTTCAATGCTGCCCACCCGGATGGAACCGGCATCCAACTTATCAATGCCGGCAATGAGGTTCAGCAGCGTGCTCTTCCCGGACCCCGAAGGGCCCATGAGGGCCACAAATTCGCCGCGCTGAATGTCAAAAGTGATATTTTCCAGAACGGGAACGACATGATCTCCACGACGGTAGGACTTTTTCAGCTCTCTGATTTCGACAATCGGTTGTTCACTATCCATTTGAATTTATTCGTTATGTGTCGATTATCTCCAAGCCTAAGTACGTAACCATCGGATCGAAATCCCTGTCGTCATGCAACAATGCCAGTTGATGGTGGATGCAGAAAGTTCCAATAATGACGTCTATGGTCTTTCTCACGGTCACGCCTTTTCTCCTCAGAAATCTATAGTTCATAGCGCTCTCTATGGCTAATACCTGACCTCCCATCGACATAAATGGGATACCTAAGAGAATGTCCCTGGCTGTCTTGAAGTCTTTATCATTCTGAAATCCCTGAAGAACTTCGGTTAGGATAAGATCACTTATGATGATGGGTGTATTTCCAAGTGCAGAATCAAGCCATTCAGTCTGCGCCGTTTTATTGCCGTTGAAGTAGTCGATCCAGACGGACGAATCAACAAGAATCATTTATCTGACCTCATCTCGTCGAGATTGCCGGACCATTTCAGTTTTCCTCGAAAACGCTTAATTTCTTTCTGGCGCTTCACTTGCACCAGAAGTTTCAATCCTTCTTCTATGGCGTCCTTTTTTGTTCTGAGGCCGGATACTCTGAGGGCCGATTCCATCAGATCGTCATCTACGACTACATTCGTTCTCATTTCTTGCCTCCGTATGTGTATATTTCGGCTACATCATACACATTAATTGGATTGTTTGAAACATTTATTTTTTAGTACATAACGACGAAGCCAAGCGGCAGCATGAGCCTGCGGAAATTGGATGATCATTTCACAGCAAACTCGACACTCAACAAATTATCACTGAATGAGGCAATGGTCTCATAAGAAAACGGATCTGCATAACGTTTCGATGAATATTACTTTTCCGCGATTTTGATTTTGGCGCCGTCCTTGAGCCGGTCAGGCTTGAGCACCACCTTGTCACCCGCCCTTGCGCCGTCCATGATTTCGATCATATCGCCGAAAGATTCCCCGGTGCGGACAACGGTCTCCCGCACGTGATCATCCTGAACCAGAAACATGGAATTCCGTTCACCCCGGCTGATCAGGGCCGAACGATGGACGGCCGTGCGCGCATGTTCTTCCCCGCTTTTCACGGTTCGGGAGAGAAATGCCACCTTGGCGCTCATTTCGGGCAGAATCCGGGGATCCGGATCGAGAAAACGGACTTTGACCATGACACTGGCCTTGCTGCGGTCCGCCGTGGGCACGATCATATGGATGACGCCCGCAAAACGGCTTTCGGAAAGCGCATCCAACTGAATTTCACAGGGCTGACCGGCCTTGATCAGCCCCAGGTTGGACTCGGACACATCGGCTTCAACCTGCAGGGAACGCATGTCGGCAATGGTCACGACCGCCGCCTTGGCAGTGGCCGCCGCGCCCAGAGGGGTCACGATATCACCGATATCTGCGTTTTTCGTCAATACCACAGCGTCAAAAGGCGCCCTGATCAGGGAATAATCAAGGGCCACAGTCGCGCCCTGGATGGCAGCCACGCTGACACTGACGGTTGCCTCCGCCGCGGCGACGGCCGCCTGTGCGCGTTTATGGCGGGCCTCGGCGTTGTCATATTCCGATTTTGAAATAGTCTGCCGTTCCAGCAGGCGTTTGTTCCGGTCATAGGTTAAGGCGGCGACGTTCATCTCCGCTCTGGCCTCTTCGAGATTGGCCTCGGCCACTTTGCGCTGGGCCAGGGCCTGGTCCCGCGATGCTATCGTGTCTTCATTTTCAAGCCGGGCGATAATCTGGCCTGCTTTGACCCGGCTGCCTTCCTCCACCATCAGGGAAACCAGACGCCCCGTGATCTTCGAGGCCACGGCCGCCTTGCGCTGGGCCACCACATAACCGCTGGCGTTGAGCAGGGTGAAGGTCTGCGAGGGATAGATCCGGGAGACCGTCACCACCTGCACGGCTTTGGACGGTTGCAGGATGCCCTGAAAATATAGAAAAATCGTCGCAATGATGAGAATGACAAGCGCCCCGCCCCAGTATAACCCTTTCTTCCGCCGAGCTTGCGGCAGCGCTTTGGCGGAACGGTCAATCTTCAATTTTGACAAATCTTCATCGGTCATGAATTCCATCGCTTTCTGATATGTTGATCGAATCAATTGGAAAAAGGCTTTGTCCAATTCCCAATCATGCTGAATGGCATACCGCTAACGTCGTCTCTGGAAAGGCGGAAAATATTTGCTTCGCCGCTTGCAAGCGCTTTTCTAAGCTTCTGCATAACCGTCAATGATCATGGCGCGGATTCTCGACGATTATACATGATTTGTCAAACAAATATCATGGGTATCGTTTGACAGGTGCATCGCTATACACGCCCGTTATGGAAAGGTGATTTACCATCAAATTAAATAAATAATGGCTATCTTCCCTCCCATAATTAAACAAACATGAATCTTGATAGAAATACACTTCTTAAGGTGGTAATCGGTGAAGAAAAATATTGACAAAACTGCCATATTATTTCATTAAGTGCAAAACACAAAGCGGGTTTATTTCAGGATGATGTTTTCTTGAGACGTCCGCTCGGCACTGGTTAATTGAATTCTCATCAGCATTCAAATTTACAGGAGGTGTATTCATGTATAAATCCATCAGGCGTTTTCTTTGTTTTTTGCTAGTCCTGCAACTCATCATTCCCTATTCCACTTTTGCCGCTGCGGTCGGTAGATTTACATCGGTCGTCGGCGACGTCACACAGACAAGGGTAAAGAGAGTCATCAAGCCCGTTGCAAGGTCGCCGATTCAGATGAAGGATTTAATCGCCACGGCCCTGACTTCTTCGGCCACAATGGTCTTTTCCGATGACAGTACAATCAAGCTGTCTGAGAATACAAAACTGGAAATCAAGGAATTCCTCTTCAAGGACAAATCGCGCCGGGGCATTTTTTCGTTGGCGGTCGGCAAAATGACGGCCGATGTGAAGAAATATATCGGCGGTGATAATGTCTTTGAAGTCCAGTCGCCTACAGCCGTTGTCGGCGTCAGGGGAACGGGCTTTGAATATGACGAGGCCGTGAATGCCCAGAATCAGGGGGTGGCGACCGTCGCCTGTACGGAGGGTTCGCTGAACCTGTCTGCCTTGTCCGCGACAAGGGAGGTCGTCTCCACGGCCGTGCTTGAAGCGGGCCAGGTGGCTGTCATCATCGGGGGTGTGATCACCATTTCCGCGATTGGCGCAGCGGCGGCTGCGGCTGCTTCCCAAGCGACGGAGACAGGAACAGCAGGCGCTTCGGGTGGCGCCGGCACGGGCGGCGCGGCTGCGGGCGGCGGTGCGGCTGCGGCGACGGGCCTGTCAACGGCTGCCATCGCAGGAATCGCGATTGGCGGGGCGGTGGTTATCGGTGGTGCTGCAGCTTTGGCCGGTGGAGGTGGCGGTGGCAGCAGCAGCAGTAGCAGCAGTACACTGGATACAAACATCACTACACAAACACTGGCTGCAACATGGGGAATCACGGGTACAAGGCCCGCTTCTGGTTCAACAACGAGTGGAACAATAGTAATGAGCCCTGCGGGAACGTATACCTATAGCCTGACTACTATTCATCCAGGTTCTTCTCCGAGTACGGGAACGGGTACGGGTAGATGGTCTTTAACTGGATCATCACTGACGCTGACCTTCGATGCAGGTGCGGTATATAACGGCACGGCTCAAGGCAACAGTACGAACTTCTCAATGGTCTGTTCCAATGGATGGACGTTGAATTTTTCCAGAAGATAGGCCATGGGTATAATTCAGCATGATCCAAAGCGGGCCATTGACCAGAATGCGGCCTTCGGTGACTTGCACAAAGGCTTCGTCCGTCGTCCTTGATTAAAGACGCAAAAGGATATCCTTCAAATCAATGATTATTCCATATTTAAGGGGGAAAGATTTTAACTTCCCCCTTATTTTTATTGCGCTGTGGGTTTCGCTTGTCCTCTTGTTTCCGGGCAGTTCTCTCCGGGCCGCAGAAAAAGAAATATCCGTGAAAAATCGGGAGGCTGCGAAGTCGGCGCCGGTCGCCCTGACCTTGGAGCAGTCCGTTGATCTGGCGCTCTTGAATAACCGGAATATCACCAGCTCCAGGTTCAGGGCGGAGTCTCAACAATACTCGGTAACAGCGGCCAAAAGTGACTTTGATGTGAAAATCGCCCCGGGCGTCAACACAAATTTCTTCAGGGGGAGCAACAATGTCGGCGCCGGGGTGGCGATCAAGAAGAAACTCGAAACCGGGGCCACCGTATCGTTGTATCCTACCGTAAATGTGGCCGATCAGCAATACTGGAACGATGTCAGTTTAACCATCGAGCAGCCCCTTTTCAAGGGTTTTGGAGAGGACGTCAACCTCGATAATGTCCGTAGCGCCGAATTTTCCAAACAGACGGCCGTCAGAAACATCTACCAGACAAAAGTGAATATCAGTCTGGAAATGATCACAACCTTTTACAATGCCGTGAAACAAAGGGAAATCAATAATTTATATGACATTATGGCGTCAAGGCTGAAGGGTCATTCAGCCGTGGCCATGGCCAAGGGCAAGGTGGGATTGGCCACCCCTATGGAAACCTATCGGGCGGAAATCCGTCTGAAGGAAGCCGAAGACTCGGCAACGCAGGCGTCGGAAGCCTATCTGGACGCCCAGGACAGAATTAAAGTCATCCTGTCGCTGCCCTTGAAAACGGAAATCGCCCTGGTCACCCCTGCACCGCCCGATTATATGCCATCGGAACTTTCCGCCGCCATCGATACGGCACTGAAAAACAGAATTGAAATTGAACAGGCCAGAGCGGAGATTCGGGAAGCAGAGCGAAGATCCTTGGTGATGAAGCAGAATACCCTGCCGGGCGTCAATCTTGTCATGAGCGTGGGGCAGTATGCCATGGCGGATACTTTCGGTCAGGCCGCGACGCTTAGCCAGAATCGCTGGAATGTGGCGTTGCAGGGTTCGACCGATTTGCAGCGGACCGCTGAAAAGGCGGCCTATCAGCAAAGCCTCCTGAACGTCAAGATGCTCCACCTGGACCTCGAAAACAGGATGGAAGAGATCGACAAGCAGGTCCGCAAACAGTGGAACGCCTTCAAGGAAGATGAAAAACGCATCCGGATCAGAAAGGAACAGATGCAGCAGGCCAGGGAAAAGCTGGCCCTGGCGGAGGTGAAGTATGCGCACGGTATGGCCGATAATTTTGATGTGATCGAGGCGGAGACGGAACTCCAGCGGGCAAAAGTCACGCTGCTGACCGCAGAGATGGATTACGCCGTCGGAACATACAATATGAAAGCCATCCTGGGAACATTGGTATCTAAAAACTGACGACATCATTGTCCGTATTTTGACTTTATGCGAGTCCGTGAAAACTGAATGAATGATCTGAAAAAATACTGGAAACACGGTCTGGTGTCCACCCTTATCCTGGTTTTGATCCTGGTCATTACGCAGTTTGTTCTGCCCAGGCATTCCGAACCGGATATGGAGCTGGCGACGGTTGCCGTTGCCAGTTTCGATATCAACATCAATACCATCGGGACGCTGGACACGGAACGGTCTCACATTGTTTCCTCCGCCATCAAAGGCGACAAGGGGAAAATCATTTTTCTGATGGATGACGGCGCCATCGTCAAGAAAGGGGATGACCTGGTCCGTTTTGACCCCACCCAGTTTGAGAATGACATTCTCCGCCTGACGGGCGAATTAAAAAGCAGGGAGGCGGTGGTCGAGGCCCGGAAACAGGTCATGGCATGGGAGAAGAGCCAGGCGGAGGGAATGATCCGCAATGCCGACTTCGACATGAATGACGCGAAGCGGGAATACAGCCGCTACATATCTTATGTCAAAGACCTGGAAGACCTCGTTAAGCAAGGATTTCATTATCCGAATGAGATTACCCAGGGGAAAAAAAAGGCCGAGCAGCTCCATAACAAGCTTCAAAAAAGTGAAACCACCCTTGACCAGGTTCAGAAAGAAGCGGTTTTCAAGATCGCAACCGCAGTCGCCGAATTGGGAAAAGCGCAGAGCGAGCTGGAAACCTGCCGGACGGCTCTGACGGACGCCCGGAATGAATTGAAAAAATCGATCGTTCATGCACCCTTTTCCGGTATTGTAGTCCACTATGAGATGTTTCGGGAAAACCTCAAGAGGAAGCCGCGCGTCGGCGATACGGTCTGGCAGAATCAGCCACTGCTCTATCTGCCCGACATCTCGGCCATGATCATCCATACGCAGGTGAGGGAAGTGGATCTCCACAAAATTTCCAAAGGACAAAACACGACGATCCAGGTGGATGCCTATCCGGACATCCGGTTTGCCGGCATTGTAACGGCGATTGGCGTCCTGGCCACAGATAATGTGGAGGGGGTGCGGGGTGAAAAACATTTTCAGGTGACCATCGCCATGCGTGGCGAAGATGTCCGCTTAAGGCCCGGCATGACAGCCAGGGTACACATCCACACGGATGCGGTGAAAGATGTATTAACAGTGCCGATCCATGCGGTTTTCAACGAAGGCGGGCGGAAGATCTGTTATCTCCACAAGGGGGGCGATTTAATCAAAAGGGATGTGACGGTCGGCAGGCAGAATGAAGATGTGATCGAAATCGCTTCCGGATTGAACAACGGCGACAGGGTCAGCCTGATCAAGCCCTCTGCGCCATAAATGAAATCATGCCGAATCTGATTGAAGCCAATAAAATCTGCAAGGATTTTCAAATTGGCATATCGAAAATCCGGGCTCTGAGGGACATCGATTTTCACGCGAACAGGGGCGACTTTGTGGCAATTATGGGCGCTTCCGGGTCCGGTAAATCGACGCTTCTGTATATCCTGGGATGCCTGGACCGACCTACGACGGGAACCTATTTCCTGGACGGACAGGATGTCAGTTACACCACGGACAGGAAACTCTCCCATATCCGTGCCAACCTCATCGGGTTCATTTTTCAAACGTTTAATCTTCTTCCCCAGCTTAATATCTATGAAAACGTCGAGGTTCCTTTTCTCTACGGATCTTTTGACGCGGAAAAGATTGAAGAAAGAGTGATCCGTGCGGTCCGCCAAGTGGGCCTTCTCCACAGACTCAAACACAGGCCATCCGAACTGTCCGGAGGTGAAATGCAGCGTGTGGCTATTGCCAGAGCGATTTGCATGGACCCGGTTCTTATTTTGGCCGATGAACCGACGGGGAATCTTGACTCACAGACCGGTTTAGATATTTTGACGATATTTGAAGAGCTGCACGATAAAGGGGCGACCATCCTGCTGGTGACCCATGCCCGGGAAGTGGCCGCTTTTGCCGGGAGAAAGCTGACGCTGAGAGATGGTCAATTTATTGAGATATGACCGATTGTTGAAGAAGCCGGTCAAAGTCATTCATATTGCCTTGCGCTCACTGCTGCAGCATAAACTCAGGACGGCGCTTAGCATCCTCGGAGTGATCTGCGGCGTCATGGCGGTCATGACCATGATTTCAATCGGCGAAGGGGCAAAGCGGGAATCTCTCCTCCAGATTGAACAACTTGGGACAAAAAACATTTATATCAAAACCATTTCCCTGACTGATGTCCAGAAAAAAAAGGCGATGGATAGGCGCTCGCCGGGCTTGGGCGCCAGTGACGCCGCCCGGATCAGACGTGAATGTCCGGGTGTGACGGATGTTGCGTACCTGAAGGAGCTGAAGGCCGCCGTCATGGCTGCAGTCAGGGATATATCCCCTCAAGTCGTTGCCTGTTCTGCGAATTATTCCGGACTGCAATCAATCCATGTTTCTCAGGGACGATCCCTCACCGAACAGGACATGGTGCAGAACAATCAGGTTTGCGTTCTGGGCGACAGGGTGGCTAAAAATCTTGGTCTTCAGGGGCACGTGGGAAATTTTGTCAGAATTGAGAACAGCCTTTTCAAAATTATCGGTCAACTACAGCCGTTTGACCGGAAGGCTGTAAAGTCGGGTGCGATAACAGCAAGAAACTACAACGAAATGGTCATTATCCCCTTGGCGGCCGCAGCAATTTTTGACGAAAATCCATCAATAAACAGCGTGTCAAAATCTTCTGAATTAACGGAAATCATCGTCCAGGTCAGATCTGCTGACCAGGTTGATTCTACTGCTAAAGTCATCAGACGCATCATGGAGCACGCCCACGGCGGAGCTGAAGACTATCAGGTTGTTGTGCCCCAGGAGCTTTTGCGGCAATCGCAAAAAATACAGCGGACGTTCAATGTTGTGCTGGGAAGCATCGCCTTCATTTCGTTGCTGGTCGGCGGCATCGGGATTATGAACATCATGCTCGCCACCGTGTCGGAGCGAACACGGGAAATCGGCATCCGTCGATCACTCGGAGCAACGCAAGAAAATATTATTGTTCAGTTTCTGACGGAAGCTATCATTTTAACTTTTTCAGGTGGTATCATCGGTGTTGTTTTTGGGATCGGTGGTGTATTTCTTGTATCGGCCATTGCAGGATGGAATACAGCGATAACCGTCTTGTCGCTGGTTCTCCCGTTATTGACATCCATATTGATCGGAATTTTCTTTGGCCTCTATCCGGCATATGTAGCAGCAAAGTTGGATCCAATTGTCGCACTGAGAAATGAGTAAAAATTATTCAGAAGAGACGATCCTGATGCTTTCCTGAAGGAGGTTCTTATCAATCAATGATAATGGAGTCTGGTTTTCAAGTTCTTAATAATTTTCTTGACAAATTTACTTCCATCCGTTATTTGCCAAGACCCTATTGAAATACCTGCTTGCGGTGACTCCCCCATCTGGTATAATCCGAATGGGGTTTTTTATTTTTTAAGGAAAAAGCAATGATCAAAAGCGACATTCAGAAAGTCAGGAACATCGGGATCAGCGCCCACATCGACTCGGGCAAGACCACGCTGACCGAAAGGATTCTGTTTTACACCAAACGCATCCATGCGATTCACGAGGTCAAGGGCAAAGACGGCGTAGGCGCCACCATGGACTCCATGGAACTCGAAAAAGAACGCGGGATCACCATTGCTTCGGCGGCAACCTTCTGCGAATGGAAGGGCCACGAAATCAATATTATCGACACCCCCGGCCATGTGGATTTCACGATCGAAGTGGAGCGGTCTCTGCGGGTTCTGGACGGCGCCATCCTTGTGCTCTGCGCCGTCGGCGGCGTGCAGTCCCAGTCTATTACGGTTGATCAGCAGATGAAACGCTACAACGTCCCGTGTATTGCATTTATCAACAAATGCGACCGCAGCGGGGCCGACCCTGCGCGCGTCATCAGCCAGCTTCGGTCCAAGCTGGGGCACAACGCGGTGGCCCTGCAAATTCCCCTCGGTCTGGAAATGGATCTGCAGGGAATCGTGGATCTGATCTCCATGAAGGCCCACTACTTTGACGGCGACAACGGCGAGATCATCCGCATCGAAAGCATTCCCGAAGACCTCCTTGAACTGGCCAGGATGAAGCGGGAAGAATTGGTCGACGCCGCCTCCATGTTTTCCGACGAATTGACAGAGGCGATCCTCGAAGAGCGGGAGATCACCGAGAACCTGATTCTCGATGCCGTCCGCAAAGGAACGCTCAAACGACGACTGACGCCAGTTCTCGTAGGATCTGCCTACAAGAACAAGGGCATACAGCCCCTGCTCGACGGCGTAAATCGTCTGCTCCCCTGCCCTGCCGAAGTTCAGAACGAGGCCCTGGACATGGACGACAACGAGGCGCCTGTCATCCTGGCCGCGGATACATCCATGCCGATTGTGGCGCTGGCCTTCAAACTGGAAGACGGCCTCTACGGCCAGCTCACCTATATCCGTGTTTATCAGGGAAACATGGCCCGGGGGGCCACGATCATCAACGCCCGGAGCGGGAAGAAGATCAAGGTCGGCCGCGTCGTGCGCATGCATGCCGAGCAGATGGAAGAAATCGAGGCCATCCCGGCAGGTTACATCGGCGCTCTTTTTGGCGTCGAATGCGCCTCCGGCGATACATTTGTTTCGCCCGGGCTCAATCTGACGATGACCTCCATGTTCGTGCCGAATCCCGTCATCTCGCTCGCCATTGCACCGAAAGACAACAAGGCACAGATTAATATGTCCAAGGCGCTGGGCCGCTTCACCAAAGAAGACCCCACCTTCCGGACGCACGTGGATATCGAAACTGGAGAAACGATCATCGAAGGCATGGGCGAACTCCACCTGGAGGTCTATGTCGAACGCATGAAACGGGAATACGCCGCCGAGGTTTCCACGGGCGCCCCGCGCGTCGCCTACAGGGAAACTATCACCCAGCGGGCGGATTTCAACTACACCCACAAGAAGCAGACCGGCGGCGCCGGGCAGTACGGTCGCGTGGCCGGGTATCTGGAGCCGGTCGCAGACGCTGATTTTGTTTTTGAAAACGACGTCAAGGGCGGCAACATCCCCACCCAGTACATCGCTGCTGTCGAAAAGGGTTTCCGGCAGTGCCTCGCCAAGGGACCAAAGATGGAATTCCCCGTTACAGGGGTTAAGGTCGTCATCAACGACGGCGCTTCCCATGCCGTGGACTCATCCGATATGGCCTTCCAGGCCGCCGCGCGCGGCGCCTTCAAGGAAGGATACCTCCGGGCAAGGCCCGTCATTCACGAACCCATCATGAAGGTGGTCGTGGAAACACCGACGGAATTTCAGGGAGCGGTCATGGGTCTTCTGAATCAGCGCCGCGGCATGATTGTCGGCGCCCAGGACGATGGCCCCATGTGCGTCATCGAGGCGCAGGCTCCGCTGGCGGAAATGTTTGGATTTTCAACAGTTCTCAGATCCTCCAGCCAGGGAAAGGCGCAATTTACAATGGAATTCGCGCTTTACCGGCAGGTTCCGCAGTCCATCGCGGAAACAATCGCCGAGGACACGGCCCGGCGCAAGAAGAACGCAGCATAAAATACGCCCTTTATTGCTGTATAAAAACCGAAACCATCATCAAATTTAAAGACAGGACTATGACGATGTTCAAGAATGATTTGATCGTTCGCAATCCGCTCAGGAGAATGGGGTCCGAAACGGACGATGTGATTCCGGAGGGCGGATTCGGCGCCGTTCTGGCCCATGCCGGCGTCGGTAAGACGGCATTGCTCGTGCAACTGGCCCTCAATGCCATGTTGAGAGACAGAAATGTCCTCCATATCAGCCTAAATGATCCCGTCGGCAAGGTCAGCCTCTGGTATCAGGAACTTTTCCATCATCTGGCAAAGAAGACTCAGGTGCAGCAGATACATCAACTGTGGGAGACCATCCTGCCGCACCGGTTTATCCTGACCTACAAGGCGGAGGGATTCAGCGTCCCTAGGCTTGAGGAGCGACTAACAGACTTGTTGGCGCAGGACATCTTTAATCCGCAGATGATGATCATGGATGGGCTGCGTTTTGATGAATCGGGACGGCAGCCGCTCTGCGATCTGAAAGCCCTGGCGGCAAAGCGCCGAATGCGCGTCTGGTTTACCGTCAACGCCCACCGCCATGAACAGCCCGGTCCGGATGGATTGCCGGTGCAACTGCTTCATGTGGCAGACCTTTTCGACATCGTCCTCGAGCTTCAGCCCCAAGGCTCGGAAATTCACATCAAGCCCTTGAAGGGCTCGCCGCCCGCCGTCAATGGGTCGCCCCTGCTGCTGGATCCATCGACAATGCTGATCAAGAACATCGGCTGACGACGCTGTCGGTTAAAAAAACGGTCGTTCTTTTATCCGTGAAATGTGCTATAAATCGCATCAAAGCGAAATCGCCATGCCGGAAAGGAACAACGCCATGAAGGACATTCCCGTCCCCGTCCTGCTGCTGTACAATCTGGATCCGGCCTGGCTCGACGGGGACCGGGACATTGCCGTTCAGGAAGCCGACCGGCTTGCATCCGGCCTCGGCGACTGCGGCCATCCGGTCGCCACCGTCGCCGTTCGCAATGCCGATCTGGCCGCCTGTCTCAGAAGTTATAATCCGCGTGAATGGATTGTTTTCAACTGGTGTGAAGAGCTGCCGGGCATGCCGCACAGCGACGCTCGGGTGGCGGAAATCCTTGAATCAGCGGGATTTACCTACACCGGGCCGACACCGGAAGTGCTTCGGCAGAGCTGGGACAAGGCCGGGATGAAAAAGCTTCTGGACAAACAGGGTCTGCCCACGCCGAGCTGGCGCATATACGCTGATGCCGATCCCGGGGACTGGCAGCGGTTTCCGGCCATGGTGAAGCCGGCGCAGGAGCATTGCAGCATCGGCGTGACGACCGATGCGGTTGTTCGGGATGCCGGCGAGCTGCAGGCCCGCATTGCCTGCATCCTCGATGCGTTCAGGCAGCCGGCCCTGGTGGAGGATTTTATCGACGGCCGGGAATTTCATGTTTCCCTGTGGGGCAACGGCGAAGTGCGGATGCTGCCGGTGGCGGAAATGGATTTCAGCCGTTTCGACGATGTGCGGGACCGCTTATGCACCTATGAGTCCAAGCATCATCCGGGATCGCGGCATTATGAAGGAATTCAAACGCTGCTGCCGGCTCCGTTGACGGAAGCGGAACATGATCTTCTTCACCGCACGGCGCAGTCGGCCTACCAGGCCTACCGCTGCAGGGATTTTGCCCGTCTGGATATCCGCCTGCGGGACGGGGTCTTTTACATCCTGGACATCAATCCCAATCCCGACATCAGTTCCGATGCCAGTTTGGCCTGCGCAGCGGAGGCCGCCGGTTTTTCCTTCGGCGCCATGGGCAGTCATCTGGTCAGCCTGGCAGCGGCGCGTCATCCTGTATTTGGCCGCCCCTTGAACGCAACCTCTGATTGAAAAACTCAGGGACAGAGGATTCCAAAAATACATTGACAATTTTTTCTGATTTATTCAATGTAAAGGAAAACCGGACATAATCAAGAAGGAGGTTAGACTATGCCCACTTACGAGTACCAGTGCCAGGACTGCAAGCGCAAATTTTCCGTGAAGCAGAGCATTGCCGAACACGGCAAGGCAAAAGTCGATTGTCCGAAGTGCAAAAGCCGGAAGGTCAAACAGCAAATCTCTTTTTTTATCACGAAAACCAGCCGTAAAAGTTGACGGCTTCATAAACAATTCGATGCTCTCTTGGCGTTGCGCTTCATCCGAATGTCGTTGTGGTGCATACAAAAAGAGGTTCATCCGGTTGATGCGGCTAGCTGAAGTGTTGTTTTTCCTGATTAGCCCATTCATTCACCATTTCAATCGGAACTCAATGGAGATCAACTCTATCGGAACTCTGATTACTCCTGGGATCAATACATCCAGTCATAACGCTTTGTGAATTTGAGGCCCGCAGGATAGGTTTGCCTGAATTGCTCTAAAAATGGCCCTCGCGACGGGAAAAACTATCAACGAGCGGATCGATGGTCGATATTTCCCATGGTAGGAGTCATTTCGTCACATCATCCCCGCAATTCCCTCTTCAGATTCCCCTCTTTTGCCGCCTTTTCCCCTTGACATACAAGATTGCCATGCCCTATACTCCGACCGCCTAAAAGCAATATATTATCAATAATATCAATCAATTTAAATCGTTCGCGAGGTTTATTATGTATTCATCCAGTCGGATTTATTTTATCTTGTTTACTTCAGCCCTGACGTTTTTGGTCACCGGTTGCGGCAATGGTTCTTCGGGCACTTCGGATGCAGAGTTAACGCAGCCGTTGGTTCTAATCAATGACGGTGAGATTGTCGGGCGTCTGGTCGATGGAAATATACAAAGGTTTCTGGGGATTCCCTACGCCAAGCCTCCCGTGGGCGCGCTGCGCTGGAAAGAACCGCAAAAGCCTGACAAGTGGTTTTACCGACGTGACGCGAGCCAGTTCGGCAATCGCTGCGCTCAGTCCGCATCAAACGAGTTTCTAATGCCCGGCAGCGACAATGAAGACTGCCTTTATCTGAATGTCTGGACACCCGCAACCAGGCCCGCGAAGTTGCTTCCTGTCATGGTCTGGATCCATGGCGGCGGCAACACCAACGGTTCGGCCTCCGAGTCTCAGATCTTTATGGCTACCGACGTACTGACCAGCGGCGAGTTTCTTGCGCAGCGCGGTGTGGTTGTGGTGACGTTTAATTATCGCCTGGGTGTGTTTGGGTTTTTTGCCCATTCCGGGCTGGTCAACGAAGGATCGCGCCCCGGCAATCAGGGTCTATGGGACCAGCAATTCGCGCTGCAGTGGGTCCATGACAATATTAGCCGGTTCGGCGGCGACCCTGGCAATGTAACGATTTTTGGTGAATCAGCGGGCTCTTTTGACGTCTGTCTGCATATGGCGTCGCCTCAAAGCCGCTGGTTCTTCCACCGGGCGATCAGTGAGAGCGGCGGTTGCACAACGCATCACAACGGCCTGACGGAGGGGCGGCAGCAGGCAGAAAACCTGTCTGCCAGAGTTGGCTGTACCGAAGGCGATGGACTCGCATGCCTGCGCGCAAAATCAGTGAGTGATATTCTTACCGCCTTTGACAAGGGCGGTTCATTTGGTCCGATCGTTGACGGCGACTTCATCCCCGACCAGCCCAGGACTTTGTATGACCGCGGCGAGATCGCCAGGGTTCCCTATCTGCTGGGCAGCAACTCGGACGAGGGGACTTTTTTTGTTCTCGGACAAGCCTCAACAGTGAAGGATCAAGCGGGACTGATGGCGGCTTTAATCCAACTTTTCAGCAGTGATGGCGCGTCGATCATCACCCAGCAATATCCGGTTGAGGAATTTGCGGGTACGCCCAATCCATATCTGGCGGTGCTGGCGCGCATCTATGGCGACGCGACTCTCACGTGTACGACCGATGATGTGGCTCAACGTGCGTCGGTGGCCGGTTTGTCGGTTCACATGTATAACTTTGACATTCCCCTGGAAATTACGTATTCAGGTCTCTATATCGGTGCCGCACATGGCGCGGAACTCGGATATGTGTTTGGAACCTCCCAAAACTTTACGGATGAAAAGCGAATCGTAAGCGATCGAATTCAGCGGTACTGGACGAACTTTGCAAAAACCGGAGATCCCAATGGCGGCGATCTCCTTCTGTGGCCGAACTTTACGCAGAGCAAGAACGTGCGAATCAACTTCGCACTCCAGTCAAGCATTTTAAATGAATTCCGCGCGGACAAGTGCGCCTTTTGGAGAGCCGCATACGACACGCAGTTCCAATAATTAAAACAGGACAGCGGGCAAGAGGGATAGGCTCTGCCTTTACCACCCTGATTGCAACGAGACTACCCGGGATCGAAGGGATTTGCGTATCCCAGGAGATCAAATTCATCCGTCCAGTCCGGATCGGCGACACGATCACCGCCCAAGCCAAGGTGATTGAACAAGATGACGTGAAACGTCGCATCACGCTAAAGACGACCGTGACGAACCAGCGCGGCGAACTGATCATCGATGGAAAAGGGGTGGTCGCCGTCCTCAAATAGGACCAGTCGTCCACACGCAGACGCTTGGTAAGCACATGCAGACGCATCCGCTTAGTCCTTCCTGCGCTTTTTTTATATTTTCCCAACTCCAGTCATAACGCATCGTGAAAAAGTGGCATATACTCCCACGAAAAATGAAGTTTCTATCAATCTGTTATTTCGATGTCACCTTCCATTTGTCTTCAAGCACCTTCCATATGCCACCTTCCCGGATCATTGTGATCGAACCAGTTGCCATGGCAGAGCCTTCCGTGCCTTCAACCGTGAAGAACGCTCGGTCTCCTGCAATGTCCGGCTTCCTGACCTTCAGATTCTCCGGGCGCATTTTCAACAGTTCCAGGGCAATCTCCCGTTCTTTCGCATCAAATGCTTCAAACTCCCGGAGGGCCTGAGCAGTTAAATATTTTTTCATCGTGTCAACATTTCCTCCCATGACAGCCCTGTAGTATTCCCTATATGCCATGGCAGGAGAACTCTCATCGCCTGTGAAAGAAACCTGCTTCGGCGCTGAAGCCGCTGCAAGGGCCTCTTTCAGGGAAAGTGAGAAAGATACATCAAAGGAATAGGTAAGGTCCGTAAGGGTGACGGGATGGGGGGTCCCGATCTTTCCATCTACGACAGAACCATCAAGTTGTTTCAGTACGAGCAGAACATTATCACCGTGAAGCACCGCAAAGGGAATTTCCGCGTCGCCGCCGAAATATACCCACTTCATTGCACTGTGAAGTTTTTTCTCTCCGACAGATATGCCGAAAACCACTGCATGCACCTTGTTCTTTTCAGCATAATCAGCCTGGAGGAACGGGATCTGGTCAGCCGGGAGGGGTTTGTCGGACAGGGCTATGATCGGCTCATCGGGTTTCATCATATCCACATATCCATGTGTAACCTTCACCATTTTATTATTTACCGAAAGGGTCCCTGAGACATCGGCAGCATCTGCGATAAACGGTATGCATACAAGCAGAAGACCAAAGATGACCGATTTTGCTGAATAGGAAATGCTTACCTGCATAACGACCTCCTGATATTAGAATAATGTAGTTATTACACCGGCAACTAAATATATCAAAGCTCGATCTGACCTGACCCTGACGTAGCCCCTGAAACTTGTACCACATGTTAAGTTAGGATGCTGCCATTTTATGCTCTTCAATA
This sequence comes from uncultured delta proteobacterium, assembly GCA_963754515.1. Classification (GTDB taxonomy): domain Bacteria; phylum Desulfobacterota; class Syntrophia; order Syntrophales; family Fen-1087; genus JAPLJM01. The sequence continues at coordinate 86,796 of CAVWGC010000005.1, forward strand.
TAGTCAAGCTTCTTGTACCGGAGGACGAATATCCAATGAGCTGTGCGGCCTGAATGCGTTGTATTCAAGGCGCCATCTTTCAATCAGCACATGAGCTTCTTTCAACGTATAGAAGAACTCTCCGTTGTGCAACTCATCCCGAAACTTGCCGTTGGTTATGTTCTCAATTTTACCATCCTTCCTGAAATCAGTAAAACGTCAACATTGATGAAACTGCTTGATTTCAATTAGTTATCAATGATGTTATTTTCGCGATAATTATGATATGCATACACCATCGCGGTATTTAAAATATATGCAGGGTCATATTCACAATGTTCGTTAGAAAGACAATGAAATGAATGACGCGCCGTATTCAAAATAATTTGCTCTGACAATCTGATTTTACGGGGTGAGCTTGCGATTGATCGAACTCTTCTATCAAACGAGAGAACCCTATTGTCATATCTACGCGCTGCCGTAGCGTTGTTAATCGCGGGTGTTTCTATTATGCACTTCTCGACGGAAGGGTGGTTCTGGGTGATGGGGCTTGCATGCATTCCAATCGGAATTATCACCGGCATAATTGGCGTGGCAAGATACCGAAGAATGAATCAATCCATTGCCCGTATTCGTAATCAATCGGAGACAGAGACGAAGCAGAAAAACGAGAAAGCCGGACCATAGCGGTTCCACGGGATTGACGATCTAAAAAAATAAGCTATCGGCTTTTTCAGTCCTTCCTTGTTTATTTTCTGATTCAGATAACCCGTACTCTACTTTACTCAGTAATCGCAAAATAATGGCACAACTCTAATGCTAAATGTGGTACATAATTCGGGGGCAGGTCAGTCACAATTCCCCGTTAATATTACCCCTCTGTGTGCATTTCCCGTTTCTTTCAGTGTGAAAACCCCTCATTGTCTCCGAATTTCCGGCCAAATTTCTTTTGACAGGCACGATTCTCTTGACTTATATATATTATCCAAAAGGAAATTCTTGTCAGGATCAGGGATAATCAAAGCGTTGAGGGGGAATGTTGTCATGGAGTACGAAAACAAGATGCTTCTGATCGAGATGGTGGAGAAAGGAGTCGCCCTGGTCACTCTGAATAATCCGCCCATGAACATCGTCACTTTGCCAATGTCGAAAGAGATGGTAAATACCTTCGCCAAGCTGGAAACTGACGACACAGTCAAGGTCGTGGTGCTGACCGGCGTCGGAACCAAAAGTTTCTGTGCCGGCTCCGATCTCAGGGAGCTGGCGGAAATCCGGAGAGTAATCGTCGACGTGAAACTGCGGCAGGAAAACGAGTCCTACAACGCGATCGAGCTGCTGACGAAGCCCACGATCGCCGCCATCGAGGGCATAGTGTGCGGCGGCGGAGCGGAGATGGCGATGTGTTGCGACATCCGGATCATTTCGGACAAAAGCAAGGTTGGCTTCCCGGAGATCAAGCTGGGCGTGTTTCCCGGGAGCGGCGGACTTTGGCGGCTGCCACGGATTGTGGGCTACCCAAAGGCGGTGGAACTGATGTTCCTGGGAGAACTGATCTCCGCCCCGGAAGCGAAGGAGATCGGCTTCGCCAGCCACATTGTGCCCGCTGGCACTGTCGTCCAGGCCGCCGTCGCGATGGCAAAAAAGATCACCGAAAAACCGATCAGGAGCCTGAGAGTGATCAAATTGGCAGCCAGGACTTTGCCTGATAAGAGCCTGGAAGAATGTGTCGCAGCCAATTTCAGTTATTGCGATGCGGTATTCTGCGCCAACGACGCAGGCGAAGGCATCGCGGCGTTCCTCGAGAAAAGACCGGCTAAGTTTGACGACAAATGATAGTAGAAATGCATTCTGGAGGATTTTATGTTGGTGGTAGCAGCATTGTAGATGGCTGTGACTGCTCTACGTATGAAGGTGAGATAAAAAATGCCGGATGAAGCAAGGAGTATTTGACAAATAGAATACATTTGATCATGAAAGTAAGCATGGACTGGAAGGACATTTTTGCGGGGTAGTCAATATGCCAATCAGGAAACTCGCTCCAATGAATCTTAAAGTGGAGACAGCGATTCCGGCAGAGAGAATGGAGTTTCCAAGAGAAATCGAGGGCTCCTTCCCTTTATCCACAAATCATCAGCCTCCGCGAAGATGCCGGATTTCAAATCGTTATCAATGATGTCATTCCCTCGATAATTATGATATGAGAGAACCGTTTCGTGAGGAGACAAAGATCTGGGGGCGATAGCCTATCCCTATCTCAGAGGAGTCACGGGGAGAGAGTTTTATGCCCAACAGCGATCAGCTTTTTACCCCTAACCAATCTTCATCTTGCCCTGTCACTGGTTTGCCCATCACCACCAGGCCTGGATGGACTGAGATCCAGTTAAAGTCTGGTTTCTCCGTGACATTCAACATCATCGGCAACGCGATTCTCTTGACAACCCCAAAGGGTGACCCCAGTGAGGAGGGTGCAAAAGCTCTCCTTGAAAAAAGAGCGGAGGTCATCAAGGAGGCCGGTCTGGCCGATAGGAATTATGTTGAGTTAAGAGACTATCGGATGCTGTCGGGCGCCGCGCCAAAAGGGGCGCGGATGGCCCTGACCAATTTTTTACTAAAGGAAGGATCAGAAGGACATCTTAAAGGGTTTTGGGTGTATGGCGCACCTTTCCACATAAGATTAATGTTTCAGGCCGGGCTGAGACTGCTCAAACCTCCGATACCTGTCGGTGTAGCGAAAGATTACGGGGAAGCGATCCAGGACGCTTTGAAGGTTTTGCGGCAACGGGGCGTTGATGTGGGTTCAAGGTTCTATCCCAGGCTTAAGAAGGATGGGTGGGAGTTGGAGATTGAAGAATACGGTATCTCTTTTGAACTGATCGGAGATGACATCCTCTACACAATAGCCCGTGGCAGGCAAAAAGAAGCTCATGTCGAGAAGTTCTTCGCATTACATGAGAAGGTGCTCCATGAGGCCGGCTTGACGCAAAAGGGCTACTATTATCGGATCATCAACTGGGAAAGATTTGAGAGCATCGCTTGGAAAGCCAGATTAATGTATATGGCGGGGTTAAAGGCGTTAAACAAGAAAACGCCCTGCAGGTTGTCAGTGATTTTTGGTCTCAACAGGTTCATGAAAGCACTGGTCGTGATAAACAGGCCATTTGTTTCAATTCCCGTGATCGTTGCACAGGATCTTAAGAATGCCCTCGAAATAATTGAAAGAGAACGGGAACAAGAAACTGGAGCGGGACCTGTCAGTGAAAAAATGAAGTTAAAGGCCAAGACCTACACGGAGGAGCAACTCAAGGGATTTGCCAATGAAATGCTCCAGGTTATCGGAGGGATCAACTGGGATCAGGCAGGGATCTCGTTAGACGGTTTAAACGAGAACCACCCCCTGAAACCGGTTCTGGACGCACTGGCCATTATCAAGCTGGATCTCGACAATCTTAATCAGGAGAAGGAAAGTTCGCAAAAATCCCTCTATGAGAGTGAGGAGAGGTATCGGACGTTGGTGGAGAATGCGAGTGATATCGTCTACAGGACGGACGAAAATGGATGCTTCACCTTCGTAAATCCGTCGGGTATCCGTGTTACAGGGTATAAAGAAGATGAGCTTATTGGAAAGCATTATCCGGAATTAATCCGCCCGGACATGCGTGACGAAGCCATTAAGTTCTTCGGTCGTCAGTTCGTAAAGAGGATTAAAGATACATATTCGGAATATCCCATTCTCACGAAGGAAGGTCATGAGGTCTGGATTGGGCAAAACACTCAATTAGTCATGAAAGAGGACCATGTAACAGGTTTTCAGGCAGTAGCCCGCGACATTACCGAGCGCAAGCGAGCCGAGGAGACATTGAAGGAGAGCGAAAACAGATACCGTGATCTCAGTATTATCGATGATCTCACACAGCTCTACAATTCCCGGCATTTTTATGATCAGCTCAAAATGGAAATCGATCGGGTGGATCGCTATGGGCTTCCTTTGACGTTGCTGCTTCTCGATCTCGACGATTTCAAAAGGTTTAATGATGAATACGGCCATGTTGAGGGAGATCAGGCCTTGATGCGACTCGGTCAGGTGATCAAAAGATGTCTGCGCCGAATAGATTCCGCCTATCGTTATGGCGGCGAGGAATTTACGATCATCTTGCCTACGACCACAAGCGAGGACGGCGCTGTTACAGCGGAAAGAATCAGGGCAGAATTCAAGAAAGAGAGTTTTTCTCCGATGCCGGGTAAAGATGTCCATTTGACGGTGAGTATAGGGCTTGCGCAGTACAAGCCAAAGGAAGAAATGAAGGCCTTTGTTCACCGGGTTGATCAGCTCATGTATCAAGGGAAGAAGGACGGAAAAGACAGGGTTTGTTCTGAGTCATAGTTTCAAACACAGTTTCAAAGGGTAATCCACACTTCTATCCCGAACAGGAAGTCACTGCTTTGTATAACCAAGACAAGGCCCCTTTCCACCGGATTATCAAATCAAAAGTACGCATAAACCGGATGAGCCATTAAAACAAATCCAGGAAACGATCCAGAATCCTCGTCATCTCGTCATAACGGGGATGGTAGGTGAGCCGGCGCAAGGTGTGGCGGCTCAGATTCTGCGACGTGATTTCGCCCTGCCAGAGATGCGGATCATGCAGGCAGGACATCCGCTTTTCGCGGTCGGCCTGGTAATGCAGGCAGTATTTATACCCCCCGTTTTTGCCGTAATGGGGATCATCCGGCGGCATAAGCAGCGAGATGTGGGCGTAATCGAGAACCCGCTCTTCCGGAAAGAAACTTTTCTGAAATAGAATCCTTGCGTCATGGTCCGTGCGGCTTTTCGCTGCATCCGTGCCGTAGAGCATCAGCACACTTCTGGGCGATGTCACGTAAGCACTGAAGATATCGACAATTTTATCCGTGTCAACCGAGATGTCATCCGCGCTGACAGCGATAAAAACCGGCATGGACAGGCGCTTGCCCGAGGCAAAAGCGGCATCGAGTTCACGGGTCAACCGGTAAACCTGGACGCCCCCGTTGATTGCGAAACTTTCATATTTTGCATAATCCTTGTCGTCTCCTTTGCTTCCGAGCCAGTCACTGAACAGCTTCATAAAATCGGCCATGAAGGCCCAGGGACTTTTGATGCCCGCTGCCGGAGTAAACAGGATCATGCCTTGAACATCCTGATTTTTCAAGGCTTCGCGTATGCAGAGAGCGCCGCCTGTGGAAAATCCGCCCAGATAGAGCGACTCAACCTCGGACTTCAGTCGTTCAACGCCATATTCCGTCGCCCGGATCCACTCCTGATAGCTGACGCTCAGAAGGTCGCCGGGGACGGTGCCGTGACCCGGCAACAAAATCGCTCGAACCAGAAAACCCCGCTCCTGAAGGTGGCGGGCGATCGGTCTCAGAAAATAGGGCGAATCCGACAGGCCATGGATCAAAAGTATCCCTTTTTCATGGCGGCCCGCCCGATTCCGGGGGAATCGGCTTTCATCGGGTATCAATTCAAAGGGCCGATTGGCATCCAGAACGATCTTCCGGTTGGATTCGTGGATATCAACCCGGGCGCTTTCAATCATGCGCTCGGATTGTCGGATATATTCATCGAAAGGCACATCCCGGTCGAAGGCAAACCGGCTGTTGAGCCCCGATTCCTGGAGGCGCGGGGGAAGTGTCGCGCAACCGGCCAGCGCGACCGCCAGAACAAAGAAGAGAAAAAGCTGTTTGAGCCCTTTATAGCGCATCAGATCCCCTGTTCAGCGATAGGTGTCGGTTTCACGATACGCGAAGCCGTAAATATAATCAACGATTGGTTTTTAAAAGTGCTTATGCTATGAATTACAAGGATTATTGTAAGGTATATATATGGAATGAATCATGGCCGTTTTTAGACGTTATACCGGAAACCGGCTGGAACTTCTTGCCGACCGCCTGGCTGAATGCATCCGGAGCCCGCTTTCCTCCCCCCTGGCGTCGGAAATCATCATCGTGCAGAGTAGCGGAATGGAGCGCTGGCTGTCCATGGATCTGGCCCGCCGTCACGGCATCTGCGCCAATATCTGCTTCCCCTTTCCCAACGCCTTTCTGGACAAACTGTTCAGGACCATGCTGCCCGAATACCGCGAAGCGCCGGTCTATGATCCGGAGATCATGGGATGGCGGATCATGGGCGCGCTGCCCGCCTGCCTTCCGGATCCGGAATTTGCGCACCTCCGGCGCTACCTGCAGGACGACGGCGGCGGACTCAAATTTTATCAACTTGCCTCTATCCTGGCCAATCTCTTCGATCAGTATTCGGTTTTCCGCCCGGACATGGTCTTGGACTGGGAGGCGGGCAAACGCGGTCACGACGAGGAAGCCTGGCAGGCCCAACTCTGGCGGAAGCTGCGGGAGAATGACAAAAGCTATCATCCGGCCTGCCTCCGGCGCATGCTGCTTGAGAAGATTTGTCGCCTGCCGACGACTGGCCCCCTGCCGGAACGCATTTCAATTTTCGGGATCTCCTGGCTTCCGCCCTTTCATCTTGAGATTTTCCATGCGTTGTCCGAACGGCTGGATGTTAACCTCTTTGCCCTGAATCCCTGCCGTGAATTCTGGACGGACATCCGGTCCGAACGGGAAACGGGCAGGGCCGTTGAAAAAATCAGAGAATCCACCGGGATAAAAACGCTGTCCGCGGCCGACCTCCATCTCGAGGGGGGCAACAGCCTGCTGGCGTCGTTGGGAACACAGGGCCGCGACTTCTTCAGATGGCTCACGGATCTGCCCGGCGAGGAATATGAAATTTTTATGGATCCCGGTGAAGCCACCCTCCTGCAGGCGATCCAGTCCGACATTCTGAATCTCATGGAAAGGGGCCGGGGCAGGCAGGCAAAAACCTGCATCGATTCCATGGACCGTTCGCTGCAGATCCATTCCTGTCACAGTCCCATGCGGGAAGTGGAAGCGCTTCACGATCAGATTCTGGCCCTGTTCGATGACGATCCGGACCTGCTCCCCCGGGACATCCTGGTCATGGCACCGGATATGGACACCTATGCCCCCCTGATTCAGGCCGTTTTTGACGCCCCTGCGACGCCGTCTCCGGATCATGCCGCCCTCCCTCGTATCCCCTTTACCATCACCGACCGGAGCCTCAGGAAAGACAGCCCCGTCATGGATGCCTTTCTGGATCTCCTGGAACTGGCGGGCAGCCGTTTCGAGGTGTCATCGGTCCTTGCCCTGCTGGAGTCGCCGTCGGTCAAAAGAAGATTCGGCCTGTCGGAAGAGGACATGGAGCGGATTCGGCGCTGGGTAAACGACGTCCGCATCAGATGGGGAATTAACGGGGAATCCCGTCGACAGGCAGGATTGCCGGGCTTTCCGGATAACACCTGGATGGCCGGTCTGGAGAGACTCTTTCTGGGCTATGCCTTGCCCGGAAAAGATGAACAACTGTTCAACGGCATTCTGCCCTATGATGCAATCGAAGGCCTGGAGGCTCAGACGCTGGGCCGCCTGGCCGAATATCTGAATGGTCTGTTTGCCTGTGTGAATGTTTTGGGCCGGCCCAGAACGCCCGGCGATTGGGCGGTGGTCCTGTTGACACTTCTGGCACAGTTTTTTGAGGGCGATGAGGAAACCCAACGGGACATCCAGGCGGTCCGTCAGAGCCTTCAGCGTCTAACCTGGCTGGGCGAGCGTTCCGGCTTTGACGCCCCGCTGACCATTGATGTCATCAGGCTCTTTCTCAGGCAGCAATTTGAGCAACAGGGCTTCATATCCGGTTATTTGAGCGGCGGCGTCACCTGTTGCGCCATGCTTCCCATGCGCAGCATTCCGTTCAAGGTTGTCTGTCTGATCGGGATGAATCATGACGGGTACCCGCGGCCATCCCGCACGCTGGGCTTTGATCTGATGGCAGGACATCCCCGGCCGGGCGACCGTTCGCGGCGTCATGACGACCGGTATCTCTTTCTGGAGGCCCTGCTTTCGGCAAGACAGAAGCTGATCATCAGCTATGTCGGCCAGAGCATTGCGGACAACAGTCCCCTGCCCCCCTCTGTCGTGGTCTCGGAACTGTTGGACACCGTCGAACAGGGTTTTACATGGCCGAACGGCGCCATCAGGGATATGCTCGTCACAAATCACCGATTGCAGGCCTTTCATCCGGATTATTTCTCCATAAACCCAACCCTGTTCAGTTATTCCGAAGAAAACAGCCGCGCCGCACGTCGCCTGCAGGAACGCCACGATGCGCCGGTGTTTCTTGTCGCCCCCCTGCCTGAACCCGACGATGACTGGAAAATCATTGAAATCACCGATCTGGTTCTTTTTTTTCGAAACCCATGCCGTTTTCTGATCAAAAGACGCCTCGCAACGACCCTCCGGGAGGATACGGACATTCTTATCGATCAGGAACCATTTGACATCGAGGGGCTGGAAAAATACGACCTTGAGCAACGCCTCGTGGATAAGGCGCTCGCCGGGCCAAACCTCGAAATGCTCTTCCCGATATTCCGTGCCTCCGGCCGGCTTCCCCACGGAAACGTGGGCGCCGGCCGCTATGGAAGTCTGATTCGGGGAGTGGAAAATTTTGCGGCCGGAATCAAACCTTGGCTGACGGGCGGAGCACAGGATCCTATCGACGTCCATCTCGATCTCGCCGGGTTTCAGTTAAATGGCCGAATTGAAAATCTATACCCAGGCGGTCTGTTTCACTTTCGCTATGCCAATCTCAAAGCCGGAGATCACCTGCGGTTGTGGATTCATCACCTGATCCTGAACATGCAGCCGGACGAGCATCATTCCTTCAGGAGCGTACTGATCGGCCGCGACCACGCATGGGCGTATTTGCCGGTCAATAATGCCGACGCAATTCTGCAGCAGTTATTGACAATCTATTGGAAAGGATTATCCGTGCCGCTGAAGTTCTTTCCGGATTCTTCCTGGACATACGCAGAGCAGAGGCTCGTAAATGGAAAGACAAAAGCCGAGGCCATGCGTATGGCGCATCCGGTCTGGACGGGCTCCGACTACGGACACGGCGAATCGGAAGACCGCTACTACCGGCGCTGTTTCGGAGAACAGGCCCCCCTCGACGAGGAATTTGAGCAACTGTCAGTGCTGGTTTATGAACCTCTGATGAAACATAGAACGAGCGCTTTGCATAACGCTGAAACATGAACCCCTTTGATCTTCTCAAGAGCCCGCTGCAGGGCGTCCATCTCATCGAGGCCGGCGCCGGCACGGGCAAGACCTACGCCATTGCTGGTCTCTACGTCCGCCTCATCCTCGAGCGGGCGATCCCGGTGAGGGAGATCCTTGTGGTCACATTCACCCTGGCGGCCACGGCCGAGCTGAAAGACCGCATCCGCCGCAAACTCCGGAACGCCCTGAAGGCCTTTACACAGGAAGATATCAAGGATGAGTTCCTGCAGGCGCTTGTCGAGGCCTGTCGCGATTCCGCCGCCAGGAGGGAGGCCTGCGAACGCCTGGGCGCAGCGCTCCGGGATTTTGATGAAGCCGCCATTTTTACGATTCACGGCTTTTGCCGGCGTATGCTCCACGAACACGCCTTTGAAAGCGGCGCTCTTTTCGACACCGAACTCGTGACGGATCAGCGTCGTTTGAAAGAAGAAATCATCCAGGATTTCTGGCGGACCCGTTTCTATGAAGCCCTGCCCGAGCTGATCGGCTATGCCATAAGTCAGGGCTTCACGCCTGCTTCATTTTTCTCACTGACGGAAAATATTGCCTTGAATCCCGATATCCGCGTCCTGCCCGAAGGCGGACCGGCTTCCCTCGACATAATCCGGAGGTCCCTTGCCGACTTTTACGCGTCCGTTGCGGAACTGCAGGCCCTCTGGCCGTCGGTGCGGGAAGAGGTGCGTCAAAAGCTTCAGGATCCGGCGCTCCGGGCCAACAGTTACAACTCCAGAACGGCCAACCGCCTCGTGCAGGCCATGGATGAATGGCTTGTTCTGAAAGACATTCTGCTTTTTGACGGCTTTGAAAAAATGACCCCGGAGGCGATCGCAAAAGCTGTCCGGAAGAACGCCGTCCCTCCGGAACATCCGGTATTTCCCATCTGCCGGACGGTCCAGGATAAAGCCGGCGCCCTGCGCTGCGAACTCGATCTATATCTGCTGTCTCTGAAGGCCGATCTGATCAGGACGCTCAGAGTAGAACTGCCTGCCCGTAAGCAGAAACAGAATATCCTGTTTTTTGATGATCTTCTGTTCAGATTGAGAGACGCACTCGAAAAAGAGGGAGGCACAGCGCTGGCTTCAACCATTCGCAATCAATTCAAAGCCGCGCTGATCGACGAATTTCAGGATACCGATCCAGTTCAATACGCCATTTTTCATACCGTTTTCGGCGGGAAAGACCACACGCTTTTTCTGATCGGCGACCCCAAGCAGGCCATCTACAGCTTCCGCGGAGCCGATATTTTCGCCTATATGCAGGCGGCAGACGCGATCAAATCCGCTTATACGCTGGATCAGAACTGGCGTTCGGAACCGGGCCTCATTGCGGCCGTCAACACGCTGTTTTCCCAGGCCGGCAGACCTTTCGTTTATGAAAACATTTCCTTCCGCCCTGCGAAGGCGGCCCTGATTGCCGGGCGCGATATCCTGACCATCCATGGCAGGCAGGGAGCCCCGCTCGAATGGTGGTTTCTGCCGGCCGGCCCGTTCAGGGAGGGAGGGAAACCCCTGTCAAAAGAAGCGGCAAGGTCGCTCATCGCCGGCGCCGTAGCGGCGGAGATATCGCATCTGGTCCAACTGGGCCGGGACCGTCTCGCCCTGGTCGGCCAAAGACCCCTCGCGGAGGGCGATATGGCAGTGCTTGTGCGAACCAATCGGGAAGCCCGCCTGATCCAGCGGTCGTTACAGGCCCTGCGGGTCGCGAGCGTGCTCGCCAGTGAGGAAAACGTCTTCGATTCCCACGAGGCCCGTGAACTGTCTCAGGTTCTGCATGGAATTGCATGTCCCACACATGAAGACCTTGTGCGCGGCGCTTTGGCCACGGATATTCTGGGCGCCGGGGGGGGCGCGCTGGAGCAGGGGCTCAACGACGACGCCGGCTGGTCCGCCCGCCTGGAAGCCTTCAGGCATGATCACGACCTCTGGGAAACGCGCGGTTTCATGCGCATGTTCCGGACCCTGATGGTCAGAGATGGCGTCCGGAACCGCCTGCTGATCTTTCCGGACGGAGAACGTCGCCTGACCAACCTCCTGCATCTGGCGGAAATCCTTCATCAGGAATCCATCACGCGAAAGCTTGACAGCAAGCGGCTGCTGCAGTGGCTGACGGCGCTGCTCAATGGCGAAAAACGTGACACTCGCGATGAGCACCTCCTGCGCCTGGAAAGCGACGCCCACGCCGTGAAGATCCTGACCATCCATAAAAGCAAGGGGCTTGAATACCCGGTTGTCTTCTGTCCCTTTGCATGGGGATCTTCGCGGATCGACCCGAAAAAGCCTTTCTCATTCCATGAAGAGACCCTTAGCGGAGATGTGATCCTTGATTTAGGTTCTGCGGACCAAAGCGCACACAGGCCTTCGGCGGAAAGGGAACGGCTGGCGGAAAACTGCCGCCTGCTGTATGTGGCGCTTACAAGGGCGAAACACCGCTGTTATTTCATAGAAGGACGCATCAACAAAACGGGCAGCTCCGCTCCGGCTTACCTCTTCCACGGGGAAAAAGTGGACATTCAGGAAGGGCGGGAAGAAGACCTCGTCGGCGACCTCGATAAACGAATATCGACTCTGTCTGATCGGGATATGCAGGATGATCTGGCGCGCATCGCGGCCCAAAGTGGTGGAACAATCCGGTTGCGTGAGCTTTCAGCCACACCGGGCCTCCCTGTGCCGCCTCGCCCGGAGGCTTTCGAAACGATAGCCTGCCGGACATTCAAGGGACGCATCGATCCATCCTGGAAAGTGGCCAGCTATTCTCTACTTGTTTCCAGCCCCTCCGCACTGATAGACCTGCCGGACAGGGATGCCGTCTTATCTCAGACGCCATTATCCGCACCCGGATTTCCTGCGCATTTTCCTCCTGTCCCCGGGCAAGAGGCCAGGACGGAAGGGGGCGCCGACAGAAGCATCTTCAGCTTCCCCGGCGGCGCCCGGACCGGCATCATGATCCATGATATCCTTGAACAGTTTGATTTTTCCGAATGCAATCCCGATGTGATCCGCCGTCTGGTTACCGAAAAGCTCCGGATTCACGGGTTTGACCTGCATTGGGAGGAAACATTGACCGGCATGCTGCAAAACGTGGCCGCATGTCCCCTGTCGCTGCCGGCAGCATCGGAAGCGGGTTGCGCCCCGGCCTTTACACTCTCGCAAATTTCGACATGTGCAAGGCTCAATGAGCTGGAATTCTATTTCCCGCTGCAATTGCTTTCCCGTCAGAAGCTCGGCGACCTCTTAGGCGGAGATGAGTTGAAAAAAACGGGGCTGGAACGCCTGAACTTCAATCCGGTTCGTGGTTTCATGCACGGCTTCATCGATCTGGTTTTTGAACATGAAGGGCGGTTCTATCTGGCAGACTGGAAATCCAATATTCTTGGTCCTGGCATTGCGGACTATGCGCCTACCTCACTGAGGAAAGCCATGGAAGCGCATTTCTATGTCCTGCAGAGTCGCCTGTATGCCGTTGCGCTCCATCAGTATCTTGCGCTGCGACTGCCGGATTATCAGTACGATATGCATTTCGGCGGTGTTTTTTATCTTTTCGTCCGGGGGATGGATCCGGCCAGCGGGCCTGAGTTCGGTGTCTTTGCCGAGCGGCCGGACCGGCGTTGTATGGAAAAACTCAGTCGGCTGCTGATCGCAAGAGAATAAAACAACAGGGGCGGGGCGGAACAGACAGATGTAACAACTCGCTACCGAGTCCAGCGATTGCCTCCTGCCGCTTTCGCCCGGTACATGGCAAAATCGGCTTTCTGAATAAGGGCGTCCCTGTCGGAACCGTCATCCGGGAAAACGGCGGCGCCGAAGCTTGCACAAACGGAAAGCGCCTGGCCGGAAACTGCAAAAGGCTGCTCGAAAGCCTGGAGGACTTTCTGTCCGAGCGGTTCCAGGTCTTCGATTTGTTTCATCCCGGGTATCAGCAGGAGAAACTCGTCGCCCCCAAACCGGGCCACCGTATCGCCGTCGCGCATCTGCGAAGTGAGCCGCTCCGCAACGCCTTGCAGTAACTGATCCCCCGCACCGTGACCGAAATGATCATTGATCTCCTTGAATTTATCCAGATCCATCAGAATGACGGCGAACAGCTCCCGGTTGCGTCTTGCATGGGCCAGGACCTGGGAGAAGCGGTCATAGAAAAGCAGGCGGTTCGGCAAACCCGTCAGGGGGTCGTGATAGGCCATGCGCTGGATCGCTTCCTCGGACCTGCACCGCTCGGTAATATCATGCATGATCCCGCGAAAGCCGGTGGGTTGGGCGACGGTGTCACGCATAAGGGATACGGATACCTCCAGATGCTGCTCTCTTCCATCCGGCCGGACGGCCCGCCATGAGACTCTCCGGAAGGGCGCTCCGGTCAGATAAACTTCATGGAAAACATCGAATATCATCGCAGCGTCTTCCTTAGAGGCAAAAGCCCTGAAATTCGTCCCATCGAGTTCGCCGCGCGGGAGGCTGATAATGCGCATGGCCGCGTCGTTAACAAAGGTGATGTTCCCTTTCAGATCAACCTCATAATAACCATCCCCGATATTTTCAATAATGGTCCGGTAACGCTCCTCGCTCTGCTTCAGTTCTGCTTCCGCATGTTTGCGCTGGGTGATGTCTTCATGCGTTCCTTCATAATAGCGGATACTGCCGTCGCTGTCGCGGACCGCCCTGGCGTTGGCGGACACCCAGAAGATACTGCCGTCAGCGCGGTAGGTTTCATGCTCGAAATTCTCCACATATCCCTGCTCGGCCATGATGCGTTTGAAGTCATCCCGTTCCGCCGGGTAAACATAATGCTGGCTTGCTATATCCTTGATATCTAAAATCATTTCTTCCGGAGACGCGTATCCGCACATGCGCGCCAGCGCCGGGTTGACGCTGATGAAACGCCCTTCGAGAGTACTCTGAAACATTCCGACGACGTTATTTTCAAAAATCGCCCGATACTTTATTTCACCTTCCTGCAGCGCACGTTCTACCCGCTTACGCTCGCTTATATCCCGGATGGACTCGATGGCCCCGATGATGTTTCCCGCCGCATCAGAAATGGGGCTTGCCTTGATCCACAAAAACACGTCCTGTCCGGGAACAAGGTGTTCGGAGACAGACTCTGCAAAAATGCTGTCCTTATCCTTGGAAACGGACGAATATATTTTTTCAATATCAGCATCCGGTTTGAGCGCCAGGTCGATCAGGATGGGTCTCCGCACCCCGTAAAACGGAAGCGCATATTCATAATCGCCCTTCCCCAACATGTCTTCCTTTTTAATCCCCGTCATCTCTTCGATGGCTAAATTCCAGGCGATCACACTGCCTTCCAGATCGACGGCAAAGGTCGCATCCGGCAGGAAGTTGATGATATCGGAAAGGCGCCGATGGGATTCCCTGGCCATCTCTTCGGCGCGTTTGCGTTCCGTGATGTCGCGGCCGATGCCGAAGCGACCGATGGCTTTCCCCTCCTCATCCCGCATCGTGGTGGTCACAAATTCAACAGGGATGCGTTTCCCGTTTTTTTGCAGCAACAGGGCATCATAGGGCGGGACATCCTGACCTTTCATGCCGTTCTTAAAATGCGTAAAAACGTCAGCGGCGGATTCCGGTGCAATAATGAAGGGGAAGGGTTTGCCAGCATATTCCTGCGGCGTATATCCCAGTATCTCCTCAAACCTTGAATTGGCATAGGTAAAGCAGCCTCTCGCATCCACGACAAAGACCAGGTCTTTGGTCGTCTCGATCAGTGTGCGGAATCTCTCTTCGCTCTCCTTAAGCGCCTTTTCGATCCGCTTGCGACTGCTGATGTCGCGGACGGTCGCCTGGATGAGCTGCTTTCCCGGAAGCTTCAGACGACTGAGGTTGATCTCGGCGTCAAACGGTGCTCCGTCATGGCGGCAATGGCGCCATTCAAAGGATTGCGGTTCCCCCGTCAGCGCGCCATTCATCTTTTCGATGGCTTTCTGTATGGAGTCCCTGCCATCCGGCTGCAGAGGCGTTGAAAATCGGGCCGGCGTCTGGCCGATTATCTGGTCCCTGTCGCATTGAAAAATCTCGAGCGTCTTTGGATTGCAATCGATGAATCGATAATCCTCCAGGAGGAAAATTGCATCATTGGCGCCTTCGAAGCAAATCCGGAAGCGCTCCTGCTGGTCGTGCAGCTCCCCCTCAAGGTGTTTTTTTTCCGTGATATCCATGGAATTCCCGAGAATCGCGGGCTTCCCCTCCCAGGTGATGGGTACAATCGTCTCCATGATCCAGCGTATCCGGCCGTCCTTCATCACGACGCGAAACTCGCTGGGCGAGGTTTTCTTCCCCAGCAGCATCGCCCGGGCGTTTTTCCGGGCGCTGTCCCTGTCTTCGGGATGAACGATGTCGGCCGGAGGCAGCCCCACCAGTTCGTCCGGCGTATAACCCGCATAGGACGCGGCATTATTGTTGAGGTAACGGAACTGACCGTCCTGAACGACATAAATCCCGGCAAATGACTTTTCTGTCAGGACCCGATAGAGTTCATGCTGTTCAACGATGGGTTTTTCCATCACAAAGGTCTCGCGTTTGATTCTACTTCAAAAAAAGTATATCCCGCCCGACTCGTCTGCTTAATGAGAGCTTTGAAAAATGGACAACGCCCGCGCCTAAAAAATCTTTTTTGCTGACCAGAAGATTACGCGTCTTCACGATGGATTTCAAATACTTAGGGTCATCTCTATAAAGGTGACACATTTGTTTCGCCGCTTGCGAACCATTTTTCAGTGGTTATGTTGAGCTCACGGCTTTGCATTTCTGACTCATTTTTTCATCCGGGTCAAGCTTTTTCAGTGCGACCCCCCGAACCCACTCCTGCCGGGCCCGGGTTTCCCTCCCCGCCTCCTGTTTTTTGTTGTATTTTTTTTCAATCTCTGCAAGATTGACGGATCCTTAAAAGCTCCGCATGCAAGGTGCATGGGGACATGAGGCGGTCGTGTCCTCATGCGAATGAGGCGTACTTGTACGTACGCTGTAATGACGAATGATGCCGCGCAACGCAGCATCCGGACTTTTTACGAAGTCGTCAATAATGATCACGGACGTGGATTAAACCAAACGCATGGCTAAATTGACCCTCAGGGAATGGCTGGCACGGATGGAAAGCAACGGGCGTTTCATGGAAAATGTCAGGGCCGTCAAACACCTGCCGGCTGCGCAGGGCCGCTTTGCTGATTTTCCGGATTGGGTTCATCCCCGCCTGCGTCAGGTCCTCGAAAAAAGGGGGATCCGGCAGCTCTACAGCCATCAGGCCGAAGCGATTGACCTGGTCAGGCAGGGACGCGATGTGGTTCTGGTGACGCCGACCGCCAGCGGCAAGACCCTCTGTTACAACCTGCCGGTACTCCAGCAGATCCTGGCGGAGCCGGAGACGCGCGCCCTGTACCTGTTCCCCACGAAAGCCCTGGCCCAGGACCAGATGCATGAGATCCACAGCCTGATCGGTGGACTCGGCGCCGATATCAAAACCTATACCTATGACGGCGACACGCCCGACGACGCCCGCCAGGCGATCCGCAAACAGGGCCACGTGGTCGTCACCAATCCCGATATGCTGCACGCGGGGATTCTCCCCCATCACACGAAGTGGCAGAAACTCTTCACGAACCTCAGATACGTGGTAATCGACGAACTCCACGTTTACCGGGGCGTCTTCGGCTCCCATCTGACCAACGTCATGCGCCGGCTCGTGCGGGTCTGCCGATTCTACGGCGCCGAGCCGGTGTTTATCTGCTGCTCGGCCACCGTGGCCAACCCGCAGGAACACGCACAGCGCCTGCTGGAAAGGCCGATGGAACTGATCGCCGCAAGCGGCGCCCCCGACGCCGCCAAGACCTTCATGCTTTTCAATCCGCCGATTGTGAACCGTGAACTTGGAATCCGCCAGTCCGCCCTGACCCCGGCCCGTAAACTCGCCACTGACCTGATTACCAACGCAATCCAGACGATTGTTTTCACGACCAGCCGCCTGAATGTGGAAGTCCTGACGAAATACCTGAAGGATCAATTCACGCGGGGAAAACCGCTGGAGACGAAGTTCGTCACGGGATACCGGGGCGGCTATCTCCCGCACCTGCGTCGTCAGATCGAAGCGGGATTACGCAACCGGGACGTGATGGGCGTGGTCAGCACCAACGCCCTGGAGCTGGGGATCGATATAGGCGATCTGGAAGCCTGCATCATGGTCGGCTATCCCGGCTCCATCGCCAGCACCTGGCAACAGGCGGGCCGCGCCGGACGGCGCATGGGGCAGAGCTTCGCCATCCTGATCGCCCGTAGCGGCCCCATGGATCAGTTTATCGTCGAGCATCCGGATTATTTCTTCTCCCGCTCGCCGGAACATTGCCGCGTCAATCCGGACAATCTGCTGATCCTGCTGCACCATCTGAAAAGCGCCGCCTTCGAACTGCCCTTTGAGAAGGGCGAACGTTTCGGGAGAGAAAATATCGAAGAGCTACTTGATTATCTTGAGGAAAAAGGCGTTTTGCACCGTGTGGCCGACCGGTGGCACTGGGCTGCGGAAAGCTACCCCGCAGACGAGATCAGCCTGCGCAGCGTTAATCCCGAAAATGTCGTCGTCGTCGATACGTCCGAGACCGGTCAGCACAAGGTGATCGCCGAAGTGGATTGGGACGGCGCCTTTACCACGGTGCATACCGATGCGATCTATATGGTCGAATCCCAGCAATATCATGTGGATCAACTCGATCTGGAGCGGAAGAAGGCCTATGTGCGGAAGGTGGATGTGGACTATTACACCGATGCCATGACCTATACGCATGTCCGCGTGATCGACGGCTTCGACCAGAAAAAACACCGGGACACGATCGTGGAGCACGGCGAAGTGCAGGTGGTCCGGAAGGTGGTGGGTTACAAGAAAATCAAGTTTTATACCCTCGAAAATCTGGGCTTCGGGGATGTCAACCTTCCCGAAAAGGACATGCACACCACGAGCTACTGGTTCACGATCCCGAAGGACATCCTGACGCAACTGTCCTGCTCCCAGGCCGAAATCATCGACGGATTGGCCGGCCTGGGCTACAGCCTCCATCACCTGGCCGCCATGCTGCTGATGGCTGATCTGCATGATCTTGACCGCGCCATCGGCGACAAAAGCGGGGAGTGGTTTGTCCGCCACAGTCAGAATGTCCGGACCATTACCACATCGCCGTCCGGCACGAACGACCCTTCGACAGGCCAAACGCTGACGATGGTGGACGCCTTTGATCCGACCCTGTTTATTTTTGACGCTTATCCGGGCGGTATCGGTTTTTCGGAGCTGCTGTTTAAAGAACATGATCGCCTGCTTGCTTCGGCGAAGCAGCTCATCGGCCGTTGTTCCTGTACGCACGGCTGTCCGAGCTGTGTCGGGCCGACGCTGGAGGTCGGGATGTCGGCAAAAGAGGTGGCGCTGGCCATTATTGCCAAGATTCTATGAGCATCATTAAACGACTGCAACGTCTGACCGGCGAATCTCCCCGGCAAACGGAAAAACCAGAACGCAGCGAAGAAATCGCGGCGCTGCGCAAACGCATCGACGCGATCATGGCGCGCCGCTCCGAAAGCCGATCATTCTCCGTCAAGCCGTCAGAGCAACGGCCCCTCTCCCTGAATGGCGTCATCCCCGGGGAAGACTCTGCCAATAACGCCGGCGTCTGTTTCGTTCAGGAAAGTCCGGTCGATGCAGGCGCATGGCACGGCCATCGCCGTATCGTAGATTTTGCCGGAGTGAGCATGGAGGCCGCCGCGTTTCTGGCCAAAGACGCTTCGCTTGCCGGATACCGGCTCGAAGAAGGCCTCTTTCTGGACACGGAGACAACCGGGCTGGCCGGCGGCACGGGTACGATGGCTTTTCTGATCGGGCTGGGATGGTTCGATCGGGGACGCTTCATCGTCCGGCAGATCTTCGCACGCGATTTCACGGAGGAACGGGCCGCCTTGACCCACCTTGCCCAGATCGTCAGCGCCAGGCGTTTCCTGGTCAGTTTCAACGGGAAGACCTTTGACGTCGGGCTGCTGTCCACGCGCTATATCATGAACCGCCTGCACAGCCCCTTTTCGGACCTGCCCCATCTGGATCTGCTCTATCCCGCCCGGCGTCTCCTTGCACACCGTCTCGAAAACTGTCGGTTGTCAACGATTGAAGCGCATGTTCTCGGCCTGATCCGTCGCAATGACGTGCCGGGCGCCGACATTCCGCAGCGATATTTCGACTGGTTGCGTGGGGGGGACGCCCGCCTGCTCCAGGATGTCTTTGCGCATAACCGCCTCGATATTATCTCCCTGGCCGCGCTGATGGGCCATCTGGCGGAGTTGACGCAAAGCCCTGAAGAAGCCGCCCCTGCCGATGCGCGCGACCTTCTGGCCGTCGCCCGGTTATACGCCGAGCGGCAACATACCAGCCAGGCTCAAAGCCTGCTCTCGTCGCTGGCGCAATCGCACGAACCTTCCCTCCGGATGGCGTCCCGAAAAATGCTTTCTCTGCTCTACAAACGCGCCGGTCGCTGGGAAGACGCAGTCGATATCTGGCAAAGGATGATCCGGGATATTCCAGGCGATCGGTTCGCCCTGATTGAATTGGCCAAATGGTATGAGCACCGGGCGCACGATCACGCTGCCGCCCTGAAGCTGGTCGGGCTTGCCCTCGAGCACGTGGATGGACGCGCCGCCTCCGTGGAACGGGAAGCTTTGTTGCATCGTCGGCAACGCCTCCAGCGGCGACGGCTGATCATGCCCCCGATAAATGATGGACATCCGGACTTTTTACGAAGCTGTTATGATTGACGGACTCGTAAAAAGTCAAGAAACGAGCCAAATTCGACGGCTTCGTAAAAAGTTCGCAGGCAAGGCGCGCAAATCCTGAGGAATGAGGCGTACTTGACGTACGCCGCAATGACGAAGAATGCAGCGCAACGCAGCATCCGGACTTTTTACGAAGCCGTCATGATTGACAAGAAAAGAATCGTTGATATATTAGCGCAAACCTATCGTTCATGATCTGCAAGGAGGATGTCCATTGACGAATATTTATAAATGCAAAAAGCGGGGAGGTCTCGTTGAAGTGGTCTGCGAAGATTCAACCTGCGAATGGCGTCTTAAAAACGAAGGATTTCTGAACTGCACCTGGGTGGCCTGTAATTTCGGCCCCTTCACGCTCGAAGAAGTGGGTGAAATGATGGGCGTGACGCGGGAAAGAATCCGGCAGATCGAAGCGAAGGCCCTGAAAAAACTGCAACACAAGAAAAGAAGGGACCAACTGCGGGACTTCGCATCGCCTGATAATGACTGGGATGTGATCTGACGCTTTATTTCTGCCCGCGTTTCTTCATCTGTTCGATAAAAATAAACTCATTCATGTGCGCTTTTCGTTCGGGCTTTGAAAAAAGCAGGTTGGATATGGCGAATTCCATATCCAGCGCCGAGCCTGGATCGAGCTGCGGCGCCATGAGAGATACTTTCTTGACAGCCTCTACGGCGTTTGTCGACCGCCTGGACAATTCTTCCGCCATGATCATCGCCTCTTTCATAAATGTTTCCGGCGGTGCGACTTTGTTCACTAAGCCGATCCGGAGGGCTTCCTTCGCTCCCAATGGCTCGCCAAGCATCGTGATTTCCTTAGCCTTGGACAACCCGACAATCTGCCGCAGAGGATTGAAAAGCGGGTTCAGGCCAAATTTCAATTCAGGGTGTCCGAAAATGGCCGATTCTGAAGCAATGATCAGATCGCAGACGATTGCGAGGTTAAAACCACCGCCCAGGGCAATGCCTCCTACCGCCGCAATAACAGGTTTCCGACAGGTATAGATTCGTTTCAGGTAGCCTACAATGGATTTGAAGAAATCATCCGTGTCGAGGTCCGGCAGAGCGGCCATTTCCTTGATGTCTATCCCTGCCGAAAAGACATAATCGCCACCGGTAAGAATAATGGCTCTGACGTCCGGATCTCCTTCGAGCATGGCAAAGCAGCCTTCCAGTTCATCGCGCATGACCCGGGACAGGGCGTTCATTTCTTTGGGACGGTTCAGGGTGACGACGGCGTAGCCTGTTTTCTTCTCCAGTAAAATGGTTTTCGTGTTCATTCCGGTGCGTTCATCCTTTTTTTAATATCCTTCCCAACCTTGAAGAAAGGCACTCGCCGCGCCTCAACCTGAACCGCAGCGCCGTTTCTGGGATTTCTCGCCTTGCGGGCATGGCGGCGCCGAACGGTAAAGCTGCCGAATCCGCGCACATCGATCCGCTCATCCCTCTTCAACGCCTGCGTCATGGAGGTAAAGATAATGTTGACCGCAAAAGCCACATCCCTTGACGGACAATCCTTCAATCGGTTTTGCACATTCCTGATCAGATCTTTTTTCGTCATGGTTCTTCCTGATCCTTGCGGATCACCGTTCATAGAGGTAATTCAATCCTTCAGAACGGGTTTCGCCTTTTTGCATTTCCACCACCAGCATTGTAAACGCCTGTTGGAGGATCAGTTCCCAGAAAGTCGATTTCTTTTTTGCGGGATAGACAGCATCAGGCTCGCCTTTGATGCCCGCAAGGGTCCCGGCGAGACGGACGGCATAACTCAGATCGCCAAGCTCATCAACGAGACCCAGCTTCAGTGCCTGCCTCCCCGTAAAAAGGCGGCCATCGGCAATCTTGCGTAAATCGTCCTTGGAAATCTGCCTGCCCTTTGCCACGACATCCAAGAACTGATCATAGGTATCATCAACCAGAGATTGGATCAGCGCCTTTTCGTCTTCGGTCATGGGCCGCGTCGGCGATCCGATGTCCTTGAAGCGGCCGCTTTTAACGACGGACGATTTCAACCCAATTTTTTTCAGCAGCTCTTCCACATTGGCAAAATGCATGATGGCCGAAATGCTGCCGGTCACCGTACCCGGACTGGCCACGACCCGATCCGCCGCACAGGCAATCAGATAACCGCCGGATGCTGCAATCGCTCCCATCGATGCAACCACCTTCTTTTTCTTTTTCACGCCCAGGATGGCGTCGTGAATCTCCTGGGCGGGCGTGACCCCGCCTCCCGGCGAATCAATGCGGACAACGACTGCCTTGATGGTGTTGTCCTTGCCAAAGGCATCGAGCTGTCGGGTAATCTCCAGGGAATTCCGAATGATCCCTTCGACAGTTACAACCCCGACATGTTCGCCCCAAAACAGGCTGCGCTTCCCAAAAAGGCCTCCCCCCAGTGCCGTCAACAGCAAAAAGAAGAGGCCGACCAGCAGGAGCAGACAAAGGCCGAGAGTGATCGGGTGCTTTCTCATGATAGAATGTTAATCAAAAGACGATTAACTCTTGAGTTCAATTTTAACATCTGCCAGCGCCAGACCAAGACTCGACCCGACGTTCTCACGGTTATTAAGATACGAAACAGCCGGCGGCGGCTCATGTGGGGACGGGGCTTCCAGCTCTTTGATGCTTAACCGGATCTTTCTGTTTTTAAGATCCACATTCTTGACCACAGCCGAAACCAGATCCCCTACCGCGAACAGATCCGAAGACGCCTTGACGCGCTTCTGGCTGATCTCGGAAATGTGGACCAACCCTTCAATCCCTTCTTCCAATTCGATGAAAATTCCAAAATCAGTTAAGTTTGTGACCTTGCCGCTGACAACGGTTCCAACTGCATATTTCTGATCCAGCCCATCCCAGGGATTTTTCTCAATCTGCTTGACGCCAAGAGAAAACTTTTCGCTTGCCACATCTATACTCAATACCATGGCTTCGATTTCCTGTCCCTTTTTGAAGAGTTCCGACGGATGCTTTACGCGGTGCCTCCAGGAAATATCGGACATGTGGATCAACCCGTCAATCCCATCCTCTACGCCGACAAAGATGCCGAAATTGGTAATATTCCGAATGACCCCCTTGATAATCGTTCCTTCGGGATACTTGTTTTTCAGGGTTTCCCAAGGGTTCAGCGTGGTTTGTTTCAGTCCCAGCGAGATGCGTTTAGAAGCCGCATTGACCTCTAATACCATCACGTTAACCCGGTCGTCGACACTCAACACCTTGGAGGGATGTTTCATCTCGCGTGTCCAGAACATCTCGGAGATATGGATCAAGCCTTCCACGCCTGATTCAATTTCCACAAAGACACCGTAGTCTGTGACATTGACCACTTTGCCCGCGACAATGGCGCCTACCGGGTACCGCGATTCAATCGTTTCCCAGGGATTTTCCATCAACTGCTTGAGCCCGAGGGCGACGCGTTCCTTTTCCCGGTCAAAGGAAAGAACCTTGACGCGGATGGTTTCCCCTCTGGAATAATTATCCGCGGGGCGCGTGATCCGGCCCCACGAAATATCTGTCACATGCAGCAGGCCGTCAATGCCGCCCAGATCAATGAAAATACCATAATCCGTTATATTTTTAATAATGCCTTCAACAATCTTCCCCGCTTCCAGACGCTCCAGGGTTTCGATTTTTTCCGCTTCGCGCTCAACTTCCAGAATGGATTTCCGAGACAGAACGACATTATTTCGCTTGCGGTCATATTTGAGGACATTGAACATTATTGTCTGACCGACAAATTTGTCAAGATCCCTGACCGGCCGGATATCCACCTGAGAACCGGGCAAAAAGGCCGGGATGCCGATATCTACGGAGAGCCCTCCCTTTACTCTGGATAGAACTATTCCCTGAATGGACGTGTTCCGTTCACATGCGATCTTTACATCATCCCATATCTTGATCTTCGCTGCCTTGTCCCGCGACAGGACAAGGTTGCCGTCGCCATCACGGCGATCGACCAAAACTTCAAGTTCATCGCCCACTGCGACGCTGAGATTTCCCTGCTCATCTCTGACCTCTCTCGCCGGGATATAGCCTTCCGTCTTCCATCCCACATCCACCATCACGGTATCTACGTTAATCTGGACAACCTTGCCGGTGACCACAGCGCCAAGCTGAACATTCTGCAGGCTCTGCTCATAGAGTTCCTTGAACCCGACGTCTTCATCTTTTCCCGAAGTCCGTGCTGCGGCTGCAACACCTTTCAGCAGTTCCGCTTTCCCCTCCTTCTCTGTTCCCTGTTCTGAAATATTGTTGTTATCGTTAACCATTATACCTTACCCCCTCTGATAGGATCACTCATATGAGCTTTGAAAAATAACACAAGGATTATAAAATATCAAGCAAATTGAAGAAAAAAGCAACGTCGCAGTTATCGTTATTCCGGAATTTCCGCCAGCATGGCTTTGAGTACCGCGTCAATGCTGAGTCGCGTGGAATCGACCATGATCGCTCCTTCAGGAACCTTGAGCGGAGCGACGGCTCTTTCACGATCCTGTCTGTCCCTGCACAGCAAATTCTTTTTCAAGAACAGATAGTCCACTTTTTCGCCACGCGCGACCAATTCCATATATCGACGCCGGGCCCGCTCCTCAACATCCGCGTCCAGGAAGAACTTCAAGTCCGCATCGGGAAAGACCACCGTTCCCATATCGCGACCTTCGGCAATGATACCACCTTCTTTCCCCGACTCGCGCTGAATCGGCAACAGCGATGAACGCACAACCGGCATGGCCGAAAGGGTTGAAGCAAGCAAACTGACAGGCTCTGTCCTGATTTTTCCGGTCACATCTTGCGCATCGACAAATACCTTCAGAACATCGTCAACCCGGTGAAGCCGGATTTCCATCCGTCGACATAGCCCTGCGACCCCTTTTTCATCCGTGGCGGAAATCCCGTTCCGTATCGCCTGGTAGGCCACAGCCCGGTAAAGGGCCCCGGTATCCAGATAGAGATAGGAGAGTCTTTTCGCCAGGAGCCTGCTGACCGTACTCTTTCCTGAACCCGCCGGTCCGTCAATCGTTATTAAAAGCCGCTTATCCAATCTCTCAATAGACCCCTTGCCTGGAGATATTTCTTGAACGCGCAGGCGCTTTCATATAGTGTGGCATACGCTATTGTCATTTCACTTTTAGCATATTCCCGCCTGGAAAGCACCGTCCAATTCTGATTCCAGGGGTTGAGACATTTGCATAACCGTTGAAAAATGGTTTGCAAGCGGTGAATCAATGGTCTTTCGCCTTTCAAGAAATTGGAATAAATTGTTGAATACAAATATATTTAAGCTGTTTATCATAGTTGTAGCGAAAAATATTTTGACCCGCAGCATAGCCATTTTTCAAAGGTCTCGTGCCATGAAAGAGGATTTCTGGATCATACATTCACCTTCGCAAGAAATCGTCGGGAAGTTTATCATTTTCGCTGCTCTCGGTCTGCTGCTATGCATTTTTATGGTTCGCACCACATACGCCCTGACCATTGAAGAGGAAAAGAAAGTCGGCAAGGAATTGTATGAAAAGTTGGGGAAAAACGGGTATCTGGAGCGGAATGCACGGGTGGAAGATTTCATCACCAACCTGGGCAACCGGCTGCTTGCAAACAGTAAACCGATTTTTGACTTCCGGTTTACCGTCGTCAAAAATTCTGGCATCAACGCCTTCGCGACGCCCGGCGGCTATGTTTATATCTTTCGGGGGCTAATCAATCTTGTGGAAACAGAGAGCGAACTCGCCGGTGTCCTGGCGCACGAAATCGCGCATGTCAACGCCCGGCATATTGCCAGCATGGCCGAGAAATCCGGAAAGATAAGCATCGCCACCCTGGCCGCCCTTTTGGCAGGCGCGCTTTTCGGGGGCGGAGGACAAGCCACCGCCGCCCTCGCGGCCATGACGATGGCAACGGCTACGCATATGAGCCTTCAATACAGCCGGGAGCATGAAGAGGAAGCGGATCGGCTGGGAATGGCTTATCTCGTTCAGAACGGCTATGAGGGCAAGGCCATGGTTGACTTTCTGAAGATCATGAGGCGGTATGAATTTTACTCAAACTCGATTCCATCCTATTTCTTTACCCACCCCGGTACGGATGAACGGATTCGCTATCTTGATAGTATGCTGCAGACAACATACCGGCAGCAAAGCGGGAAGGAATCGATTCTCGGCGGTTTGAAAAGAATTCAGGCCATTCTGGCGCTTGACAACAGAGACCTCGACATCACGCTGAAAAAATATAAAGACGATCTGGAAAATAATCCCGGTGATGTGGATATTCTGTATGGACTAGCCCTCGTGCAGGAGAAAACGGGGGCGGTTGCCCCGGCCATGGAAACCTTTCAAAAAGCCCTGCGACTGGCCCCTGATGATGAAGATATCGTCCGGGATACGGGGATCATATATTTCCGCGCAGGCCAACCCGACGAGGCCGTCAAACTGCTGCGCAAGGCCCATCAATTGAACAGAAACAACGAGAATACCCTTTCCTGGCTTGCCAGGGCCTATGCGGCAACAGGCGATTATGCATCAGCGCTCGATCTATACCGGAAACTGGAGACGAAGAAAATAGACGACGTGGACATCTACTACAATATGGCCATGACCTACGGAAGGACGAATCACCCCGGTGAATCCCATTATTACTTCGGCATCTTCTTCAAGGAAAAGAATAAAAAAGACAGCGCCCTGTTCCACTTCAAGTCCGCTCTCCCCCATTTCCCGAAAGACAGTGACCGGGCGCTCGCAATCGAAAAGGAAATCAAATCCTTAAAAAAATAAAATCATGGTTGATCAGACGGTTGCGGCGTCAACTCTTTCCGGGCATAATCGACATGGATTTGTTCGTTGACAAACAGTTCAAACAGGTCCGCATCGATATGGCCGTCTTGAACCATCAGGCTGATGGTTTTCATCGCCTGGGACAGGGTTATCGGCTTTTTATAAGGCCTGTCTTTGGCCGTTAGAGCCTCAAAAACATCGGCGAGGGCCAGGATGCGGGACTGGAGGGAAATCGCATCCCCTTTCAGGCCGCCAGGATAGCCCGTTCCATCGATTTTTTCATGATGCGCCGCCGCGAATATCGCCACATGCCGCAAATGTTTCGGGAAGGGGAGCTGTGACAGCATTTTATAGGTGACCGCCGCATGATTGTTGATGATATTTCTTTCTTCACGGGTAAGCGTCCCCCGGCGGACGCTGAGGTTTTTCAGTTCGTCGTCATTGAGCAGGGGGCGCCACTGATCATCCATAAAGTATTTCCGCTCGGCAATCCGCTTTAATCGCGCAACCTGTTCCTCCGCGATCGGCTCGCTGCCTTTATTGTCCCTGAGCAGGAATTGATAATCCTGTTCAAGGCTTTGCATAAAGTCATCACTCCCGTTCGAGGCATCACGCGGCGCATGTTGCCCTTCCTGTACCAGCCGCTTGAGTTTTTCAATTTCATGATCCCGCCGCAGCAATTCGAATCGCATTCTCAGGAGTTCCATCCGGTTGAAGACCGTTTCAAGCTTCGACGCCTTGTCCAGCACATGCTCCGGGGTCGTAATTTTGCCCACATCATGAAGCCAGGCCGCCAGGCGCAGTTCCTTGAGCTGATCGTCATTAAAAAAAACACCTGCGTAGGGTCCTTCACTGATTTCATTTATTCTGCCGGCTATGACCATGGTAAGCTCCGCAACCCGGCGCACGTGGCCGCCGGTATAGGGTGATTTTTCATCAATGGCCGTGGCAATGCTTCTGATAAAGGAATCCAGCAGAACCTCCAGGTCGTGAATAAGTCTGTTGTTGGTCAGGGAAACAGCGGCTTGCGATGCCAGAGATTCTGTCATGCCCTGGTATTCAAGCGAAAAAGGAACGACGAGTCGGGAGACGGGATCCCGGGCGTTGAGCAGTTGAAGGACGCCAATGATTGTATTTTCATGATTCCGCATCGGCACCACCAGCATGGATTGAGAACGGTATCCGGTGTTCCGGTCGAATTGCCGGGTTCCCTCGAAATTGAAACCGTCGGCGTCATACACATCGGGAATATTGACTACCTCCCCGGAGAGCGCGGCGTAGGCGGAAACATTGGCATAATTCGGGGCACCGTCACTGTCTTTCAACGGAACCGAAAGCCAGGTGATTCTGCCGCTTGTTCCTCCCATGCGGATATTTAATGAGTCGGTCTGGACGATGGCAAATTGCAGGGCCGCTTCATCGTCCGTCATGATATACAGGGTTCCTCCGTCGGCATTGGTAAAATACCGGGCTTCATCGACGATCATCTCCAGCAGGCGATCCAGGTTCTTCTCGGCAGAAAGGGCCACGCCGATTTGCGTCATCCTTTTTATCTGATCGAGTTGGTTTGCCTGTTCCCGGGTTGCAAAAGGATGGCAGGGCCTCTGGTGGCGATCATCAACCATTATAATACTCCTGTTTTTTTTGTTTCCTTTTCTAGTATATCATCGAATCAGGATACAGGGAATATCTTTCTTGATGCCTTGCCGGAGCTGTTTAAGCTCTTTCCGGAAAAGGGCGTCTCCTCCAGATTAATTCAATGTTTTGCTTGATCGTTTCCTGTTGAAAGCCGGATTTCGTGATGTGTCGATATTTTTCCCGCGGCCCCTTGATATCCATGGCGGTATAGTCCACAAGGCCGGCATCGGGGAGTTTTCTCAGAACATCGAGGCGCGCTCTGTTGGTATCCAAATTGATGAGATAGCTATATTTTGATCCGGCCGATGAAGGGCAACAAGGTTGACTACAGTGTCGGTTCCCCACCGGTGAGGATGACCGCATCGAGTATCCCCCGGCGCAGGTCAAGAAAAGCAAGGACCTCCTCTTCAAGCAACGTTTCGCAATACTGAGCGGGATCAACCAGTTCCGGATTGTGACAGTAGGAACAACGGAAGTTGCAGCCCTGGGTAAAGATGACGGCGTGCGTTACGCACCAAATTTTTCCAGGCGCCTTGCATGCGCCAGGGCCTGGCCCATGAGGTACATCATGGGCATACGCCCCAGGCCGCCCGTGATGCAGGCCCGTTCTCCAAATCGCTCTACCTGGTCGGGACGGCAGGTCTGAGCGGCCAGCAGCACGGGAACGGGATGCCAGCTATGCGCGGCAAGGGCTGCCGGCGTCGAGTGATCGGCCGTAACAACCAGGACGTCGGGATTGAGCGCCGTCACTTGGGGCAGCAGGAGGTCCACCTCCTCAATGACCTTGACCTTCGCGTCGAAATTCCCATCTTCGCCGCGCGAATCCGTGGGTTTTATATGGAGAAAGAAGAAGTCATACTTCGCATAGTTTTCGCGCAGAACCTCGAACTCCGCTTTAACAGAATCCGTTTGCGGCGCAACGTCCATCCCCAACAGCCGGGCGATGCCGCGGTACATGGGGTAACCGGCAATCGCCAGGGCTTTCAGTCCGAAACGCGCTGCAAGCGACGGATATTTACGGTAGCAGGCGTATCCCCGAAGCAGAATCATATTGGCCTTCGCCTCATCGGCAAGAACCTTTCCGGCCTTACGGATCAGTTCGGAAAAAAGGGCGGACGTCGGCCCCGCTTCCGCAACAAGAGCGCGCGGAGGAACCGGCAGAACCCCCGTTTGCTGCGGATCGGTTTCCGCAATTTCCTCCCTCAGTCCCTCACCCCTGAGTACGAGCAGGGCGCGATGCTCCCTGACGGATTTAAAAATCACCTCAACCCGTTCATCAAGCCGGACTTGTTCCTGAAGTTTCCGGCAGATGCGCTGATTGGTGTCGTCATCAATCCTGCCGGCGCGTCGGTCCAGCACGCGCCCCTGTTGATCCACCGTGGCGAAATTGATCCTGACCAGCAGGTCTTTTTCCGTCATCGGAAAATTGATCCCGGCGCCTTCCAGAATCCCGCGGCCGATGTTGTGTTTCACGGGATCATAGCCGAAAAGGGCAAAATGGGCGGGCCCGCTGCCCGGCGTAATGCCATAACCCACCGGGTCCAGCAGTCCGCAGACGGATTTCTTGGCCAGGGCATCGAGGTTGGGCGTATGGGCCACCTCGAGTTCGGTTTCATCCCGGCCCGGAACGGGCAGGCCGCCGAGGCCGTCCATGATCAGAAAAATAATTTTTGACTGGTTTTTAACGATCAGGGTATCGATCAGTTCAGCGTGCATGGTATTCACCGAAAACAAGCAATGGGTTAAACGGGCAAGCGTGCGAAATCTGCAGATGACCCGAAGCGTCCCCGCAAAGCATCAGGGGGGGATACAAATGGGAGGGGCGGGTCAAGACCCGCCCCTCCTGACGGCATTTTCCCTCTATCCTGTTCGGTTGCCTTTTCGAGCCGGGTGGCCTGGAAGGTTGAAGCTGGTTTGCCGAACCGGACTCTTTATTTCATGTAATTAGCTGGAGCGGAATTTCATTCCGCTCCAGCTGTTCACACTTAGGGTCTTCCTGCCCTGTAGCATGGTTCACTCGAACTACATGAAACTTGCTTCAGGGATGTCGATAGAGCTGCGGTCGCCGCACTTCATAGACTTCTCATATCCGAAGATATCGGAAACATGATTCATGATATAGAACTTGGCGCTGGCGATTTTGCCCTTGTAGAAATTGGCATCGTAGTGGTCGTCACCCAGTTCTTTGAGTTTCGCAGCCGCCAGGAGAGCCTGGTCGAGCAACAGCTTGCCGCAGTAGACTCTCGCGCCTGCATGCATGGTCCGGGTAGCGAAGAGTTGCTTCATCTGCCTATCGCCGGTTGTCCATGCATCATTCATGGCGACAATATTCTTGAAAGCAACCATGGCATCCGCCATCATCGCGAATTCTGCCGCCAATTCGTCAGTCTTCTTAGCGGCAACGAATTCGTCGATTTCTGCCACCCACTTCTTGAACGGCGCGCCGTCCTTCATGGTGAACTTGCGGCCGGTATAGTCCTGCGACTGGATGAAGTTGGTGCCTTCCCAAATACCGTATATCACGACGTCCCTGTACAGTTCCGCCGGGGCATACTCTTCCATGAAGCCGTAGCCGCCGAGGCATTGGATCGCCTCTTCGGTTGTGCGCCTGGCCATATCGGACGCATAGGCCTTGCATAGAGGGTTGTTGATCGAAAACATGTCGTCATAATAGGCCCTCTCTTCCGGTGTGGCAGCATCTACAGCCAGATCGCGGTAGAGATAGGATTGGTAAATCAACGCCCGGCAGGCCTCCATAATGGATTTCTGGAACAACAGCATCCGGCGGACGTCTTCGTGCTCGATAATCCTGACGCTGGGTCCCTTGGGATTGGTGGAATGTTTGCTCTGCACCCGCACCTTCGTATAATCCAGAGATGCATAATAGGCTGCTCCAATGCATCCCAAGGAGAATAATCCGGTGTTCAGACGTTCTTCGTTCATATACGCGAACATCTGCCTCATACCTACGCCTCTACCGTCTTTCACTTCTTTGCCGCCCACCATCCAGCCGTAACAGTTATTGTTTTCACCCATGGCAAGGGTACAGGTAGAAGAACCGTGAATGCCCAGTTTGTGTTCAATATTCATGGTGGTTACGTCATTCCATGCACCCAAAGAGCCATCCTCGTTGACCCAGAACTTGGGCACCAGGAAGAGGGAAATACCGGCGGTGCCTTCTTGGGCGCCCGGGGTCTTGGCCAGCATCAGGTGGATAATATTTTCCGCCAGGTCATGGTCTCCTGAGGTGATGAAGCATTTCGTACCCGTGAGCTTGTATTTGCCGGGAGTGTCGGTGGGGAACGCCTTGCTTTGGACCGCGCCGACCTCGGAGCCTGCGCCCGGCTCGGTTAGGCCCATAGTACCGCACCATTCGCCGGATATCATCTTGGACAAAAACAAGTCCTGCTGCTCTTTGGTGCCATACTCATGAAGCACGGTGATAGCCCCCTGAGTCAGACACCAGAACATGACGATCGACGGTGATGCAGCAGACTGCATT
This sequence comes from uncultured delta proteobacterium, assembly GCA_963754515.1. GTDB lineage: Bacteria > Desulfobacterota > Syntrophia > Syntrophales > Fen-1087 > JAPLJM01. The sequence continues at coordinate 118,670 of CAVWGC010000005.1, forward strand.
TCCAGAATCGGAGCGTACCAAGTCAGCGGTATTTTGCCATCGCCGCGGAAGCCAAACTGCTGTGCTATCGACGCGTCCTGGACGGCTTTATAAACTTTCTTGAACGAGTCGGGGGTAACAACCGCATGTTCATTACCGCCCACAAATTTTGCGCCGGGTTCATCGGCATCTTTGTTGGCCGGACACATCACGTCGCGGCAGACTTTGTTGTTAACATCGAGGAAATTATCGATGTCGTCAATTCCGTAGTATTCTTTGTAAGCGTCAAGGGTCAAGAGCTTATCCATGCCGAGCCATTCTTTAATCTGGAACGTAATGTCGCGTGTTTGATACAACCAAGTAGAATGTGCCATTTCCAATCCCTCCTAATTTTGGTTTTACTGACGGCTACGATACCATCCAGCGGGAGTTGTCTCAATTAAATTAATTATTAAAAATGGTTTAAGCCGATCTTCCGGGGAAAGGTCAACGCCCCCTCTCATCGAGAGGAGAGCGTCGTGTCCCTTCGCCGTTTAACAGCCCTTGTAAGCCGGTTTACGTTTCTCCAGGAACGCCTTCATGCCTTCCTTCTGGTCGTCCGTACTGAAGCACTGGGAACAGCATTCCACTTCGAGACGGTTCGCGTTGTCCAGCGACAGATCATATCCGTAATTGATGGCGTTTTTGGCCATTTTCAGCGCAAAACCGGGCAGTGTGGTAAATTTCTTTGCAAACTTCTTCGTTTCTTCCATAAGCTGATCCGCCGGGAAGACTTTGTTTACGAGACCGATCTCATAGGCCCGCTTGGCGTCGATCTGGCCACCGGCCATGATCAGTTCCTTGGCCCGACCGATGCCGATCAGCCGGGACAACCGTTGCGTACCGCCCCATCCGGGAATCAGGCCGATCAAAATTTCCGGCTGTCCGAACCGGGACACATCGGAACAGAAGCGCATATCGCAGGCCATGGAGATTTCCACGCCGCCGCCCAGGGCAAATCCGTTGATCGCCGCAATGGACGGCTTCGACAGCGTTTCGAGCATCCTCAGGGTCCTGTGGCCCAGTTCCATGAATTGCATGGCCTGCTGGGGCTTAAGGTTCGCCATCTCCGAGATGTCGGCGCCGGCCACAAAGGCCTTGTCGCCCGCGCCCGCCAGGATGATCGCCTTGACGGCATCATCCTTCGCACAGAGCGTCACGGCTGCATTGAGTTCGTTCATGGTGGCGTCATTCATGGCGTTGAGCGCCTTGGGCCGATTGAAGGTAATCATGGCGACGCCGTCTTCAACTGTGTAAATAAGGTTTGCAAATTCCATTGGGTCTGTCCCTCCTTTTGATAAGATTATTCGGGGCGGCCCGCAGGCCGCCCCGGTTGTTTGCCAGTTACACTGCTTCCAGAACAATGGACATGCCCTGTCCGCCGCCGATGCACAGGGATGCAAGACCCAGATTCACACCCCGCTTTTTCATGTTCATTGCAAGCGTATAGGTGATGCGGGCGCCCGTATTGCCGATCGGGTGACCGATGGAGATCCCGCTGCCGTTGATGTTGCAGATGTCCAGGTTCACGTCGAGTTCCTTGATGCAACCCAGAGCCTGGCAGGCAAAGGCTTCGTTGAGCTCGATCAGACCGATGTCCTTCATCGTGAGGCCGAGTTTCTTGAAGAGTTTCCGCGTCGCCGGAATGGGACCGAGACCCATGTATGCCGGATCGATGCCGCCCGAGGCGTAGCCCTTGATCTTGACCAGGGGCTTCAGGCCCAGTTCCCTGGCCTTGTCGGCGCTCATGACAACTACGGCAGTAGCACCGTCGTTGATACCCGAGGCGTTTGCCGCCGTGACGGAACCGTCCTTCTTGAAAACCGGCGCCAGTTTCGCCATCTTTTCCAGCGATGTGTCCATGGGGCGCTCGTCCACGGCAAAGACCTTGGGATCGCCTTTCCTCTGGGGAATGACGACAGGGACGATTTCGTCGGCGACGGCGCCGCTGGCAATGGCTGCCCGCGCCCTGCGGTGGCTCTCATAGGCCAGTTGATCCTGCTCGGCCCGGGTGATGCCGTATTTGGCCGCAATGTTTTCCGCTGTGTTGCCCATGTGGTAGCCATTGAAGATTTCCCAGAGGCCGTCATGGACCATCAGATCTGTGATTTTGCCGTGGGGCATGTTCATGCGGAAACCCCAGCGGGCGTCCGCAACGGCGTAGGGAACGTTACTCATATTTTCCATGCCGCCGGCCACAATGATATCCGCATCGCCGGCACAGATGGCCTGGGACGCCAGCGCAATGGCCTTCATGCCGGAGGCGCAGACCTTCTGTACCGTATAGGCGTTGCTCTCTTCAGGCAGTCCGGCAAAAATAGTTGACTGTCGGGCGGGATTCTGGCCAATGCCAGCGTTCAGGACGTTCCCCATAATCACTTCGTCAAAATAGACGGGGGTCAGCGAGCCGGCATAATCATAATATTTCTTCTGGACATCCGTCATGTCAAAATCGCCGAAAATCGCCGGACGGACCGCCTTGATGGCATCCGTGACAGCGGGGCGCAGCCCTGCCCGGATGATGGCTTCCTTGATGACCAGCCTGCCCAGTTCCACCACCGAAACGCCCTTTAACGAGCCGCCGAATTCACCCACGGCCGTACGGGCTCCACTTACAATAACTGCTTCTCTCATTTGAATCTCTCCTTTCAAATTCCCAGGCCTTAGCCTGATTTATTATACTTTGATCAACATCGCGTCGCCCTGCGCATGGCCGGAACAGATGCCGCATATGCCGATGCCGCCGCCTCGGCGCCTGAGCTCATAGCCCAGCGTCATAAGGATTCTTGCGCCCGTGGCGCCGATGGGGTGGCCGTAGGCAATGGCGCTGCCGTTGACGTTCACCCTCTTGAACATATCCTCCTTGGACATACCGAGAATGGACCGAGCGCTGACGATGGCCACTGCCGCAAAGGCTTCATTGATTTCAATCAAGTCAATCTGATCCAGACTCATGTCGCTCTGATCCAGCAGCTTCTTGATGGAAAGACCGGGCACGGTGGCAATATCCTTGGTCGGCTGGGAGACTTCGGCATAATCCAGAATCGTGAAAATGGGTTTCATGCCCAGCTTGTCCGCCATCTCGCGGCTCATCAACATGCAGACATCTCCGCCGTCGTTGACGCCCGGCGCGTTGCCGGCAGTGACGCTGCCCAATTCTCCGGTTACCGTACTTTTGTGGTTGAAGACCGGAGGCAGTTTGGCCAGGATTTCCACGGTCGTGGCTGGCCGGGGGCCCTCGTCCTTATCGAACACCACCGAGTCCTTCCCTTTGGGAATCAGTACGGGGAATATCTCGTCGTCGAGCTGTCCGGACTTCATGGCCTCGACTGCCCGAATCTGGGACTGATAGGCCCACTCGTCCTGATCCTGCCGCGTGAAGCCGAACTCATCGGCCACTTCGGATCCGTGAATGGCCATGTGCCGGTTATAGAAGGCGTCCCAGAGCCCGTCATAGACCATCAGGTCCACCACGCGGCCGTTGGGGAGCCCCATGCGGTTCCCCCAGCGCATGTCGGGAAGCGAGTAAGGGCAGTTGCTCATGCTCTCCTGGCCGCCGGCGATGACGATTTCGGCCCTACCGGTCTGAATCATCTGCACCGCGAGATCAATGGTTTTGATGCCTGAGGAGCAGACCTTGTTGACGGTTATGGACGGGACGCTTTCCGGCAGGCCGGCCAGCAGGGTAGCCTGACGGCTCGGAACCTGGCCGCAGCCCGCCGGCACGACCTGACCCATGATGACATAGTCAACATCTTCGCCCTTCACCTTGCTGCCCGTTCTGCGCAGGCATTCCTTGATCGCCAAAGCGCCAAGTTGCGGGGCGTCAAACCCCTTGAGGGCACCGCCGAAAACGCCGTAGGGCGTCCGGCAGGCCTCGACACAGACGACTTCCCGCAAATTCTTGTACTGACTCTTGATCTTCCTGCCCATCGTTGAAAAATCAGCTTTTCGCTCACCGAATTTGGCAATGGGAGCGCCGGCATAATACTCTTTTCTCGTCTTGTCCAGTTTCTGTGGTGCTTTTTCCATTATTCCCCTCCTTTATGATTCCGGAATCCGCCGGGCGAAAAACCTTATGGTTGTCTTCCCCGCGTTTTCCGATGCTGTTAAGTTAATCAAAAAAAGTATTACCAAATTATGGACGCACGCACAGCACAAAAAGGCTCATATGGAGTCCTTCCCGGCATGTCTGTGGCGATTTAATTCGACATGGATGTTGGTTCTGTAAATACTGCAGGATAATACTCCTGAGAGAATATGCAAGAGACGCCCTGATGGCTGATCTGGCGCAAAACCTGTCAATCTCAATCATGGTCGGATAATTGTCAATGGTAGAGGGTCTTTCCATTTTATTGATGCTTCCCGACAGGGACGCTGACCTATATAATCTTGAATGGGCGTTGTCAAGAAGATAATGGGGCAGATGGGCTACATTTTTGAGGAAAGTGATATGTGTTAAAATACACGTATTTTCAATGGGATCGGCATATCTGACCGGGTTTCAGATCATCGCTGCGGCGACGCTCCCGGTTGCAGGAACTTTGCCATCTCCTGAAGACGGATTTCCTCCGGATCCGCGGCGTCGATGACGATCACGATCCCGTGCTGCAGGGAAAGGCCATGCAGGTCAATGTGCACGAATAAAGCCCCTCCACGAACCACTCGGAGCCGCGCCCCGCAAAGAGCATCCTGTGGTGGTTTATGTCCTGCCCCTTGACATGTCGGTGGATCACATATACTTTTGATTTCAGTATTTTATGCGCCTCTTTGCTTCCAGCAGACAGAGAAAACTGTTGAATCGCATCATGGACAAGATCGTCATACTGTCACGATATCTTTCTGAATGGTTTGATCGATGAGCCGGTCATACCAGGAGGCGTAGGGAAAGAATTCCAGAAAGCCGCAATGGCCGCCATAACGCTGGATCAGTAACTGCAGATGGGGATTTTTTTTCAGACGCCGGAAATCAGCGACCGTGATAAAGGGGTCGTCTTCGGAGGTGACGATCGTCACGGGCATGGACAGATCCCTGAAAGCGTCGTTGAGCAGGGTGTATTCCCTGAAATACGTACGGCAGTCTGAATGTTCCGGGTGCCAGGGCATCATGGCAATCGTCAGGCCGAGGCAGCTCCGCAGATGCAGGATGCCGTCAAAATTGTATCGATCCGGGAACAAGGCCTGCTTCTTGCGCAGCGACCGCTTCCATTTTCTCAAAAAATACAGGCGGTAAAAAGGCAGGCTTTCATCAATCCGTTGAGTGGCTGTGTATGGATCCAGGGGCGGACTGATCGCAAAGACATGCATCAGGTTGACAATCCGGCGGAGCGATTGCCGCAGGGCAACCCGCAGGCCGAAATTACCTCCCAGAGAAAAACCCACCAGGTAAACCGGCAGGCCGTTTGCAAGGCGGCAAATATCGCTGACTGCATTAACGGTTTCCTCAATGAGTGCGCCATGAAAAAGCCCTTCGTTCAAATGATGACTCTCGCCGTGGTCGCGCAGGTTCAGGCGGAAGACGTCATATCCCTTCTCGAAGAGATACTTGCCCGACGACTGGATATAGGCCGATTCGGAGCTTCCTTCCCAGCCGTGGATCAGGATGACCAGCGCCTTGCCCTGCTGATCCGGCTGCACGGAATGATAGCTCAGCAGACGGACGCCGGCGCCTCCGTCGACAATCACCGGCCGCGCCGCATCCATCATGGCATTTCGTCCATTGTTTCGCACCCGCGTTGTGGCGAGGATCGATTGTAAATGCCGATTGCGGGATAAAAGATTAGGATGAAACGGCATGTTCAAAGAATCTCCAGGGATAATTACTTGCGCCATGTTTTTATGACTCCATGCAAAAGATCAATCTCAATATCATACTTTCAGCAAATATAAAAGAACGAAAACAGAATAGAACGCTGCTTAAATGGGTGGCGGTGCTCTTTCAAATATGGTAGCATTTATGCAAATATCGGTAAAATTAAGGAGATATGACGCATGAAACTTACCGCAGCACGAATCTGGTCGTCCATCGGGGACATCCGCAAAACGGCCCCGGTGGTCCACAACATCACCAATTATGTCGCCATGAACAACACAGCCAACGCCCTGCTGGCCATCGGGGCCTCGCCGGTCATGGCCCACGCGGAGGATGAGGTGGAAGACATGGTGGGCATCGCCGGCGCCCTCATCATCAACATCGGCACGCTGAGCGATCCCTGGATTCGCGCGATGTTCCGGGCCGCCCGCCGGGCAAATAATAGGAACATCCCGGTCATTCTGGATCCCGTGGGCGCGGGCGCGACCGCCTACCGCACAGGCACGGCAAGGCAACTGCTGCGGGAAACCTCCACAGCGATCATCCGCGGCAACGCCTCGGAAATCCTGGCGCTTTTGGATGAGAATGCATTAACAAAAGGCGTGGACAGCACGGCCGCCTCTCATGACGCCTTAGATGTCGCCCGTGAACTGAGCAACCTCAACGGGAGTGTCGTCTGTGTCAGCGGCGAGACGGATTATATCGTCCGCGGCAACGATGTCACCCGGATCATGAACGGCCACGCCATGATGACGCGCGTCACGGGCATGGGATGCATCGCGTCGGCCCTGTGCGGCGCGTTCGCCGCCGTCAACGGCGATCATGCCGAAGCGGCGGCTCAGGCCATGGCGGTCATGGGCATCGCCGGCGAAATGGCCTCGCAGGACGTCCCGGGACCCGGCAGCCTGCAAGTCCGCTTTCTCGACACCCTTTACCGGTTATCAGAGAGCGACATCGAGCACCGCCTGAAAACGGAGAGCTGAGATGCACGGATTGTACCTGGTGACCGATCGCGCACTCTGCGGTCACAGAACCGTCGAAGAGGTGGTTTTCATGGCTCTTCAGGGCGGCGCAACCTGTATCCAGTTGCGCGAAAAAGACGCTTCGACCCGCGATTTTGTGGAAGTAGCACAGCGGATCAAGGCGAGCATGGCCTCCTTCCGGGCATCCCTGATCATTAACGACCGTATCGATGTGGCCCTCGCCATCGGGGCTCATGGCGTTCACGTCGGACAGCGCGACATGCCCTGTGAAATCGCCAGAAAGCTCCTGGGACCCCGCGCGCTGATCGGTCTTTCCGTGGAAACCTGGGAAGACGTGGAACGGGCCGAGGCGCTTAACGTTGATTATCTGGGCGTGAGCCCCATCTTCAAGACGCCGACAAAGACCGATACAAAAGGGCACTGGGGATTGGAAGGATTGAGCCGGATCAGGGCCGCGACACGCCGATCGCTCGTCGCCATAGGCGGTCTCAATGCCGACAACGCAGCGGAGGTCATCCGGGCGGGCGCCGACAGTGTCGCCGTGGTTTCCGCGATCTGCACGGCCCCCGATCCACAGCGGGCCGCGCTGGAACTCCACAATATCATTCAGTCCGCGCTGGAACAAAGGGGGAGACAGCATCACCGCTGATAAATCCCCTTTCACCATCTTTGCAAAAGGGAGAGATTCAAGGAATCTTTTTGATCATGTCACCGGGGAAAATGATTCTATTCGACTATTCCGGAACGTTGAGCCTGGAAGCCCCCCTGTTTGCCGGCCACGACTTCCTGATGCAACAACTCGAAGCGTGCGGCTTGCGGGCTTTCGGGATCGACAGCCCGCGCATTTTCTGGGAGCGGCTCGTGAATCCGACCTGGATGGAAGGCAGCACGACCGCCACGGGTTACAAGAAAGTGCTGTTCGGGCAGATCGTCGCCGTGCTGAATCCGGATATGCCCCTGCATCGGCGCGCCGGGCTTGCCGATGCCGTCTCCACTTTCGTCGACCGCTATTTCAGATATTCCCGTATCGATCCGCGCTGGGAAAAGGTTTTGCGCAAAATCGACGCGCACCCTTCCGTCAAAGCCGTCATCGCGACGGATCATTATGCGGAAGCGACAGGCATCATCATCAAATTCCTCGGCGACTGGCAGATCAAGGCGGTAACCGCAACGGAAGCCGCCCTGAATCCACAGACCGCATGCTGCATCGTCGCCAACTCGGCGGATATGGGTGTCCATAAAGCCGACACCCGCTTCTGGCAGATACTCAAAACAAGCCTGCGCCTCGATGCCATCGGTCAGATTCTGATTGTCGATGATTTTGGATACAACGAACAGGACGCTGACGATTACGGCAAACGGCAAAAAGTTCAAGAGAGAATGAACGCGACCGTTGCGACGCTGGAGACGGTTTTTTCAGCGGCCATCGATGTTTTTCCCTTCATGATCGGGGCGAACGCAGAAGAGCGGGATGCACGGCTCGAAACGCTCGTCGTAGACGTGACAACCGTCATCGACCGCTTTCTGACTTCCCGGTAGGGTACCTACAGGGCGATCAAACCGCCAAAATATGCTTTCCATTGATCCTTTGAGTGCTTTGCATAATCAGTGAAAGATGATTTGTAAGCGGCGAAGCCATTTTTAAAAGGTCTCTTTTTTCACTGCCAAATTCCGCAATAAAATAGGGAGGTGAACGTCTCATGAAATCTTTTCGCAAGGAACTCTGGTTCAATGTTCCCGCTCGTCGCGGGTTTGTCAATATTACGGCTCATGTCGAGCACTGCCTGGTGGAAAGCGGCATCTCCGAGGGGCTGGCACTGGTCAACGCAATGCACATTACAGCTTCGGTTTTCATCAATGACGATGAATCCGGTTTGCATCAGGACTATGAGGAATGGCTTGAAAAGCTTGCTCCGCATGAACCTGTTTCAAAATATCGGCACAACAGGACAGGTGAGGACAACGGTGACGCTCATTTAAAAAGGCAGATCATGGGTCGGGAAGTTGTTGTCGCTGTCACTAATGGCAAACTGGATTTCGGACCTTGGGAACAGATTTTCTATGGTGAGTTCGACGGCAGGAGAAAGAAGAGGGTTTTGGTCAAGATCATCGGGGAGTGAGTTATTGCATCTGCATGACTGAAAATTATGCCTTTTGCCTGCGGACGATGCCCTGTACCGCATGAATTCATGAAACATGATAAATACACGCTCATCATGACTGGAACCGCTTTTACACAGCTTTTTCGAGATGATTGTTGTTTAGCTGAAATTGACGTCAGGGTCCTTTATAAACACCGTTCGAACGGGAGAAAAATAAACCGGGGTGTTTATGAAACCTATTATGCTTTACCGTTATCTGGCAAAAGCCCGATCAGCAGCAGTGGGACCGGAATAGTCAGGGCTGAAAAATGTGCTTGGGCATACTCAAAAGATGCCATGTTGTTTATGCTTTGAGACCTTTGAATTTCTCCCGAAACCTGGGAATTTGTCATTCCCGTGAAAACGGGAATCCAGTCTTTTCAAGAGCTTCTGGATTCCCGCCTGCGCGGGAATGACACAGTGGAGGCGTTTTCCAAAGCTCTCGCTTTGTGGATTGCGTGAAGGGAAAAACCGCAGGGGATCAGTCGGAACGATCAAGACAGACAGGGATAGGAGCTTGTTGACCAAGCCATAGTGGAATTTATAATAGTCCCGATAGATGGTGGACGAGTTCCCGAACTGAATTTCAACGAAAACGTCGTTTTTTGCAAAATCATCCTTGTGCTTCAGTTTTTCGCAAAGAACAGGGTGGAGCGTCCAGCCACCGATTTTTTCAAATTCTATCTCAAAAAGTCGGTTATACGCTTCCTGCCAAGCAACTTCCTTTCCTGACCTCGACATGGCCATTGCCTAGTCAGGCAGCCAAGGCACTCTGCGGATCACCTGATAAATCTCCTGAACCTCGTCAAGCGGATCAATCAGTTTAGGGCTGCAAAATATGTAAGAGTTCATAAATTCCATTTGATGTTGCTCTCACCACGATGAACCTTATTGCAAAGATATTCGATACCCTGTCATAATGCAACACTGATGCAATAGAACAGAAATTATAAACGGGGGTGAACTTATCGATCCCTTGTTATCCTGCTTCGTATTTTTTCTCGCACAGCCATCAGGAAAACAGCATTTGCTTATTCCTGAAAGAGTGAAGCCGGTAATCGTTTCTGTATCCATCATTTCAAATAGTAATTTTTTAAGACTATACCCCTGTTCAGGACACTTTATGCTTGTAATCTCCATTTGAAACCAATCTCCTCAAGTCGTTTAATCCTGTCTGGAGATAGCACCAAAGTCATAACCTCATTTATCAAAGAACCGAAATCGAGCTAATTTATACACAACAAACCCAGAAGACCCATATTTATAAAAAGCGCGGGCTGCGGCAGTGGCTGGATGGTGGACTGTGCTAATTGCCTATTGTATCCTGCTGATTCAATGGATTGCTTATTTGCTGATCATGCCCAGGCAGCCGGCAGCAATACTTTGCTTCTGGGGTCAAGGCGTTACATGGCCTGAAATTCGTACTATCTGGCTGTGGGCAATGGTGGCATATTAGCTCGGCGTCGCAATGATGATATCTGTCGTCATCTGGCTGACACTTTGGGCAAGAAAACTGGCAAAAATATAGAATTGACAGTTGTGGCCAAGTAACTGTTTTCAATAAGCACTGCTTCCTGTAACAAAGCGCCCCGCGGTTCAAACGGAGAGCCACTCTTTCGGACGGTAATCAATAATGAAAACAGAGGCGATTATCCTCTTGACTTTTCATTCTCATAAGCGCATTCATCAGTCGGCGTTTCTCATATTCGCTCAGTAACCCCATCAACCTCACTCTTAGCCTTCTGGAGTTCGCCGTGAATAGGATTCATCGGAAGGTGCCGATGCATAGCCTCCGGGAAGGTATCATAACTCGTTGGGGGCCTGAAACTTTCTCCTAAATAGTTTTCCCTAATTTATTTTTTCCAACAAATTATTTCACCCAAATGGAAGGAGGCAGTAAAATGGTTTCAATGATTGCGAAGTTGCCCGTTAAAGTGGATAAAGTGGAAGAGGCTATTGCGGCTATCAAGGAATTTATGGTGCAGGTGGCAAAGGAAGAAGGCACTCTTTCATACACGCTGAACCGTGACCCTAAAAACCCCAACACACTCGTTTTCATGGAGCGTTACAAAGACAAGGCCGCTTTGGATGCCCACATGGCTTCACCTCACTTCCAAACATTTCTTGCCAAGGGAATGCCTATGTTGGCTGGTCAGCCTGAAATGATTACAATGGAAGAAATCTGTTCTGCCCGCTAATGGTCCAGTCTACAAGATACCTGTTCGGTGACGCGTTCTAATACCGTGGTTCTTACTTGGGAGGGCAGGGTCAGAAATGGCTCTGCCTTTTTCTTGTGCACTTCAAGTCGCAATCACCGGTATAATCTCATCACATAGATTGCATTGTTGTAAGTAGTGAGAGCATTTGCTGCTTCCTGAACTGTTGTTTTTTCAATTTTGCCATTTCATGCTAAGTGCTCCATTTCATAAGTTCGGTTACGTATTTTTCGAAGCCGCATTGCTGATCATAGCGGGATTGGATACAAATTGAGCGTCACCGTAATCACGAAACGCTGTACTAAGTTATTACTCCGGCAAGTAAACATATCAAGGTTGTCATGCCGGACTTGATCCGGCATCCAGTCCTGTTCTGGATTCCCGCTTTCGCGGGAATGACAGTATTGGCATTTATTGTTGCCGGAGTAATACATTGAATATTGATTATGTAAAGAATCCCGACAATGCTTTCAAATGGCAATAGCGATAGAGGATACTAGAATGATTTTAACGCTTTGTAGATGACTACATTAATTAACTTTTCTCCAACATGACAGATCCACTTGATAATACTTCCCATTAACCTCTGCTACGTCTCCTACGCTCATTGAGGTATTACGTAATCCCAATCTTTTTATGACATCCGTCATTTCCCTTTCTACCTTGGGATGCCAAACCTCTGCCTGCTGATTCTTAAATACTTCTTCTAAACAATCAGCTTGAATCTGACAGACTGGGAGACACGTACTGGAAATATCCTCAACTTTTAAACTCTCATCGAACCAATAGGTTGGCTCTTTTCTGTACCAAACATTATAAGTTTTCATGTTCTTCCCCGTTTCCTCTTATTTATTTCTCGTCCAAAAAACAAAAAACCCCATCTAATCGTAATAGACAGGGTTTCAGTTTTTATTTAGCCCCTTTGTGGGGTAGAGGTGTCAGAGAGATTAACCCCCTCGGCCTCGCTATGCGACTTACCTTAGACAATCCTCTCTTAATTACATAAAGTCAAGATAATACTTTGAATATTCGACCATAGTTTATGCAATGCAACATACATCAAGAAACTCAGAAGTTATTACAGTTGGTTACATTTTAATCATGGATTCGATGGGATGGTAGTCGGACTGACTTGTAGATATTACAATAAGCAATCATGGATGAGGGGAAGTTCATCAATGATCACGAAAAACGTTCTCCGAGGGTATCAACAAGGTAGCAATAAAAGGAAAAGGGGTTAAGCTGTTATTGCCTAACCCCTTGTTTTGATTGGTGAGCCCTGTCGGGATCGAACCGACAACCTACTGATTAAGAGTCAGTTGCTCTACCGGCTGAGCTAAGGGCCCTTTATAACTTATATTATGGTCTTTTGTCCATTTTGTCTGGCGCGCCCGGTACGACTCGAACGTACGACCAACAGATTCGAAGTCTGCGACTCTATCCAACTGAGCTACGGGCGCATTATGGCTTCTCACGCCTTGGATAACTAAAAATGGGGTGAGTGAAGGGATTTGAACCCTCGACCTCCGGGGCCACAACCCGGCACTCTAACCAACTGAGCTACACCCACCATCATATCTGGCACGCCAGCAGGGATTCGAACCCGGGACCTACGGATTAGAAGTCCGTTGCTCTATCCAGCTGAGCTACTGGCGCATAATCGGCGATCGCCCCGTCTTTTAAAAAGAAAGAGGCTAATATCCCCTTTGATTTCTTTTGTCAAGACCAATCTTACGGCGAAAGCAGGTCTTTGAACCACCTCAAGGCCTTGCATAACCGGCAATGCCGTCATACTGATAACCCTTTTTTTGTATTCCTTCCCCTTTCGGATCGACGGTATAAAAATAATGTTTGCTGGACGGATTATACCATCGGTAAAGTTCCCGCGTATGCGTCAGACGGGATGTGGCAATATTCCCGATAGACCCTTCCAGGATGTATCCCTGAATGGGCCTTTTTGTATTTTTCAGATCATATCCGTAGAAATGGTCGCCTTTCTGCGGATGAAACCACCGGTAAAATTCCGTTGTCCCGGGCATATCAGGACTGAAAAGCCGGAAGGCAATTCCCTGATTGGTATAGCCGCGGGCCTGCAGGGTGGGAGACTCAACCTGCGGATTGGTGGTCAGGAAATAGTCCTGGCCCCGAACGTATCGGTAAACATTCATGATTCTGGAAATATTATCCGCCATCACATCCACGGAGAGCTCAATCTCTTTTTGGCCTCCGTTGGAATCAAATAGAATGTAGCCACTATAATGGCCTGGCGACAACAACAGGGTATTTACCGTAATGTTGACGTAATTCGTCTGGCGGGTCACCGCGCCATTGTCCGGAGAGATGGCGATAGACCCCGGATTTAATGGCATGGTTTTGCCACCGTAAATCCTGACTCCTTCAATGGCAACGGGCCCATTCCTGTTAACGAGTGTCAAGACGTGCGAACCGCGAGATAATCCTTCGGCCACCTGCCATTTAAACCGCTCTTTTTGCTCCGACACCCCTTCCTGCTGAAACAAAAAACGATCATTCACAAAAGCCGTCAATTGACCCGTTGCCGGTCCCGTCCAAAAATAGACGGCAATCCCCGTTCCTGTAAAATGATACCTCAGCGTATGGCCATCCGCTGAGGCATAGGGATAACCTTGATTCTCCGCCCATTTATCCGGCAATTCGAGCCCCTCCTTGAGATGGCGCGCCACCCTGTAGTGGCCGCTGCCCGTAATCTCGTGATTCAGGAAGGAAACATATTTCCCTGTGTCTGACGCCCTGTCCGCATCCGAAGCGATCGCTCTCGCGACAGAAGCGCGCCATTTAAGCGTTTCCCAACCCTCATTGGCCACCTTGACACGTCTGCTGACCTTCTCACCCCGTGTGGCCGTGCCGAAATCGATCTGCATGGGATCAATGCCCAGTATCGGTTGTGCCGCCGTATCCAGCAATTTGAAGAGAATATCAAAAGCCCTCGGGCCGCCGTCGGTCTCTATGCGGACACGGACATGATGATGGCCCGGCTCGATCTTCCTGGTGAATGCCAAAGCCTGTCCACCCGCTTCAAAAAGCAACTGGGCAGGGCGTGCGGATTTTTCATTTACCCAGCTATGAACCGGCTCATCTTTCAGGATTTTCAGTTGAATCTGCAACAGATCGACGTCTTTGTCCAAAACACCTGTCATCATTTTTTCATCCGTGACGTTCCAGTCCGCAGGCGCCGCTAGAGACCAGGTCACGCGTCCGGATGTCGTCTTTTTGAGCGATATAGCACCTTTACGCGTCCCCCCGGGGCCTATCTGGCCAAGATCGATTTCAGCCGTCATGATGGTCAGCCCGGGCTGACGCGGCAATTCCCCTGCCGATACCGTAGCGGTAAACTGGATAAGATCAGCCCCTGTGCGGCTTGCGTCTTCCGGCTGGAGGCTCAAAAAAGGCAAACAAACTAAAATCATCAATGAAGTTACAAAGATGATTGTAGTGAAAATCATCCCATGTGAGCGTCTATTCATGACCAGTGCCCCTCAATGTGTGACGCCTTCGTAAAAAAGTCAGAATGCTCAAGTTGCGCTGCATCCTTCGTTATTGCTGCGAACGTGCAAGTACGCATCATTTCTCATGAAAAGTCTTGCGCGCCTTGCCTGCGGAGCTTTTTACGGAACCGTCGTTTTCGGCTCATTTTTCGACTTTTTTAACAAGTTTGTCATGTGTTGCGCTTTTCTAATCCATACGGCCAAAGAACGCAACTATTTTAAAATTAAAAACTTGACACTAAAAAATGATCCGGTATAACTTGCCGCCTCTTTTATGGAAAATAAACAAAGATGACGAATCGCGACCTGAAAGACTGGATTGCCCTGAAATGGGTAGAGGGCGTGGGCAATGTGGGCTTCAAGGCCTTGCTGGAGGCATTCGGGTCGCCGCGGCAGGTCTTCGACGCCCCCTTTTCGATGATCAAGGCCGTGCCCGGCATCGGAGCAAAGGCGGCGCACCAGATCAAGGATTTTGCAGACTGGGAAAAGGTTGAAAAAGAGATTGAATGCGCACAGCGGGCCGGTATCGGCATCATCACCTCTCAAGACCCCCTTTATCCCCAACGCCTCGCGTGCATCTATGACAACCCGGCCTATCTATACGTCAAGGGAAGCCTGAGGGACGATGATATCAACATCGCCTTTGTCGGCTCCCGAACCGCCAGCGCGCATGGCCTGTTCACCACGGAGAGACTCTGCCGTGAACTGGCTCTGCGCGGGGCAACGATCGTCAGCGGCATGGCCCGCGGGATCGATTCGGCCGCGCACCGGGGCGCCCTGGCCGGCAGGGGAAGAACCATCGCCGTGCTTGGATGCGGCGTGGATATTGTATATCCTCCTGAAAACGAGAAGCTTTGCAACGATATCACCGTAAACGGGGCTGTCATTTCGGAATTCCCGTTCGGCGCCCCGCCCAACGCCCCGAACTTTCCGGCCCGGAACCGGATCATCAGCGGTCTTTCTTTAGGCGTGGTGGTGGTCGAGGCCGGCGAAAAGAGCGGTTCCCTGATTACGGCCCGAATCGCGCTCGAGCAGGGGCGGGAGGTCTTCGCCGTCCCGGGAAGCATCGATGTCTCGGGTTCCCGCGGAACGAACAGGCTCATCAAGCAGGGCGCGAAACTTATCGAAAATATCGATGATATCCTGGAGGAAATTCTGCCGCAAGCCGGCAGGATGCCGGCATCCGTCAAAACGCATACGCCCCGGAACGGCGAGGACGTCTCACCCGGTAAAACGCGAGACTGTCCCGGACAGGACATACACCGAGAACGAAAAAGCGGTATGGCGGGTCATTTCGCAAAAACCTCTCCATATCGACCAGATCATCACGTCCACCGGACGGACGGCAGCCGAAGTCCTCAGCAGCCTTCTGAGCCTTGAGCTCAAGGACGCCATCGAGCAAAAGCCGGGCAAAATATATGTACGCAAGGAGCCTTAACCCGTATGCCGCAATCTTTGATCATTGTTGAATCACCCACGAAAGTCAAAACCATCAAGAAATACCTCGGAGATGATTTCGATGTGCGGGCTTCGATGGGCCATGTCATGGATCTCCCGAAGAGCAAGCTTGGCATTGATATTCAAAACGATTTTGAACCCACCTATGAGGTGATCGAAACAAAAAAGAAGGTCATTGCCGAGCTCAAAAAAGCAGCAAAAAACGCTCAGAACATCTATCTGGCGCCCGACCCGGACCGCGAAGGCGAGGCCATTGCCTGGCACATCGCACATGAAATTGCCGCGAAAGGCAAGCTCATTCGCCGCATCCTGTTCAACGACCTGACCCAAAACACGATCATCGAGGCCATCCGAAAGCCCCTGGACCTGGACTTCAACAAGTACGAGGCCCAGCAGACCCGCCGGATTCTAGATCGGCTGGTCGGGTATCAGATCAGCCCCCTGCTCTGGGAAAAGGTCAAGCGCGGCCTGAGCGCGGGACGGGTTCAGTCGGTCGCACTCCGGATCATCTGCGACCGGGAAGCGGAGATCAGCAAATTTGTTCCGGAAGAATACTGGAACATCACGGCGTCTCTGGAAGGCTCAAACCCGCCACCGTTCGAGGCTCGCCTGGCCAAACTCGACGGGAGAAGGGCCAAAGTCGTCAACGGGAGCCAGTCGGCCGAGATCGTAGAGCAACTCAAAACTGCGCCCTTTGTCGTCAGCAAGGTCGAAAAGAAGGAGATGAAGCGCTCGGCGGCGCCTCCTTTCACGACCAGCAAGCTGCAGCAGGAAGCCTCCCGGAAGCTTGGTTTTTCGGCAAAAAAAACGATGAGTGTAGCGCAGAAACTCTACGAAGGAATCGAGCTCGGAAAAGAAGGCTCCGTGGGGCTCATCACCTATATGCGTACCGATTCCGTCCGGATTGCCGAAGAGGCCCTGAAAGAGGCCCGGACGTATATCCATCAGAACTACGCTCCGGACTATCTGCCTGCGAAACCACGCGTCTTCAAAAATGCCGGAACAGCCCAGGACGCCCACGAGGCGATCCGCCCGTCCGCGATGGCATACAAGCCCCAGGACATCAAGTTGCATCTGAACAACGACCAGTTCCGGCTCTATCAGCTCATCTGGAACCGTTTTGTGGCCAGCCAGATGAATCCGGCTGTATTCGATCAGACAACCATCGATATTGCCGCCGGTGTCTGCACCTTCCGTGCCCAGGGTTCGGTCATGACATTTGCGGGCTTCACGATTGTCTACACGGAAGGCAGGGAAGACAACGGAAACGGCGACGAAGGTGAATTCGGCCGGATTCTTCCCGCCCTGCGAGAAAACGAGATTCTGAAACTGCTCGCGCTCAAGCCGGAACAGAAATTCACCCAGCCTCCACCCCGGTTTACCGAGGCGACGCTCGTGCGCGAACTCGAGGAGAACGGAATCGGACGGCCGAGTACCTACGCCGCGATTCTCAGCACGATCCTAGACAGAGAGTATGTCAGCCTCGAAAAGCAGCGGCTCCACCCCACCGACCTCGGCAGCGTTGTGACGGATCTGCTCGTCAAGAATTTTCCGCGCGAGCTGGACGTGGCCTTCACAGCCTCGCTCGAGGGCATGCTGGACAAGATTGAAGAGGGCAAACTGAAGCGTCTCGATACGCTCAACGAATTTTACATCCCCTTCGCAGCCGAGCTCGAGAAGGCCAAAACAGGAATGCGCAATGTCAAACGGCAGGAGACGCCCACCGACATGACCTGTGAAAAATGCACCAGCCCCATGGTCATCAAATGGGGACGCAACGGAGAATTTTTGGCCTGTTCAAACTACCCGGCCTGCAAGAACACGCAGAACTTTACGCGCGATAATGAGGGAAAAGTCCTGCCGCCCGAACCGCAGAAGATGGAAACGGACATGGCCTGCGAAAAATGCGGCCGCCCCATGGCGGTCAAACAGGGCCGGTTCGGCCCGTTCCTCGGTTGCTCCGGCTATCCCGAATGTAAAAGCATCGTCAACATTAAAAAAGATGAGAACGGCGCCATGACGCCCGTCAAGGAGGAGCCGAGCGATACAAACTGCGAGAAGTGCGGCTTGCCCATGCTCGTTAAACGCGGGAAATTCGGCCCGTTCTTGGGCTGCTCCGGCTACCCCGAATGCAAGAACATTGTCAGGACGAAAAAGGGCGCGGACCCAACCGCAAAATCCCCTGCCCCGGAAATGACGGACACCCCCTGCGAAAAATGCGGCCGGCCCCTGGCGATCAAACGCGGCAGATTCGGCCGCTTCCTCGGCTGTTCCGGCTACCCCGAATGCAAGAATATCGTGAAGATCAAACCCGGGGCATGACCCTCAACGCTTCCACGATCATTATCGGCGGCGGCCTGGCCGGCTGTGAGGCGGCCTGGCAGCTTTCCCGGCGGGGATTTAAGGCCTTGCTGTACGAGATGAAGCCGCAACGGTTTTCGTCGGCTCACCAGTCCCCGCTACTGGCCGAGCTGGTCTGCAGCAATTCACTGCGCGCCAATCCCGTTGAAAACGCCGTCGGCCTGCTCAAGGAAGAGATGCGCCGGCTGGATTCCCTGACCATGGCGGCTGCCGACGCCACGGCGGTCCCGGCGGGGCGCGCTCTGGCCGTCAATCGGACCGATTTTTCACAATATATCGAAAACCGGCTGGCCGCCTGCCCGGAACTGCGGATCATACGGCAGGAACTCACCGAAATTCCCGCGGGCCGGCGTGTGATCGTCGCGACGGGTCCGCTGACCTCCGATGCGCTGGCCGGCGTCCTGGCCCGTCTGACCGGCGCAGAATATCTCTATTTCTATGACGCCATTTCACCGATTATTGATGCAGAATCCATTGACTTAGAAAAGGTTTTCCGGGCATCGCGCTATGAGAGCGACGAGGGGGATTATCTGAACTGCCCCCTCGAAAAGGAAGTCTATGAGGGCTTTTGGAAGGCCCTGACGGAAGCTCAGGACGTCCCCCCCAAATCTTTTGAGGAGGCCAAATGCTTCGAAGGCTGCCTTCCCGTGGAAGTCATGGCCAGACGCGGGATCCGGACCCTGGCCTTCGGCCCCATGAAGCCCGTCGGCCTCATTGATCCGCGGACGGGCCGCCGGCCCTATGCGGTCGTTCAGCTTCGTCCCGAAAACCGGGCGATGACGCTGTTCAACATGGTGGGCTTTCAGACGAAGCTGACCTGGCCCGAACAGCGGCGCATCTTCCGCATGCTTCCCGGACTGGAGCAGGCCGAGTTCGCGCGCTACGGCAGCATCCACCGCAACACTTTCATCAATGCGCCGGCGCTGCTGAAAAACACGCTGCAGCTGCGCGCGTATGAGAACATCCTGTTTGCCGGGCAGCTCACGGGCGTGGAAGGTTACGTCGAGTCCGCCGCCATGGGGCTGCTTGGCCGGCCTCAACGCCGCAGCACTGGCGGCCGGGACGGAAATCATTGCACCGCCGGAGACGACTGCCATCGGCGCCCTGCTGCACCACATCACGCACGCGAAAAGCAAAACCTTCCAGCCCATGAACGTCAACTTCGGTCTCTTTGCGCCGCTGGAGCATAGGACGGCGAAGAAAGACCGGGGACTGGCCTATGCCGGACGTGCCCTTTCGGACATGAACGCATGGAAAGCTGCCTTTCGGATCTGAAATATTTTTTCCCTGGCATTTTTCGGCCGTCGGTGGTAATTTATTAAAGCTTCAATCAACCCGAGTCATTATTACTCCGGCAAGTAAACATGTCATAGGTTGTCATGCCGGACTTGATCCGGCATCCAGTCCTGTCCGGGATTCCCGCTTTCGCGGGAATGACAGGATTGGCATTTATGTTTACCGGAATAATAATCCGGATTCTTCCCCGTCTGTTCCCAGCCGGTATCTTATGGCCGCCAAAAGGAGGTGATGAACCAGCCAGGTGATCGGAACCATTGACAATGGATTGGATGTTGCTGTCTTTTCTTTAAAAAAGGAGGAACACGGCCATGATGGATTATCCCCTGTTGTTGAGAACATTTCTGTTGCGGGCGGCAAAATATTTCCCTAAAAAGGAACTCGTCTCCATCTATCCCCAGGAGATCTTCCGGTATACTTACGCCGATTATTTCAAACGCACATGCCAGCTCGCCAATGCCCTGGCCTCGCTGGGCATTCAAAGAGGGGATCGTGTGGCCTCTATCGCCCTGAACAGCCAGCGCCACATGGAGCTTTACTTTGGCGTTCCCTGCATGGGCGCCACGCTGCACACGGTCAATTTCCGCCTTCCTTCGCACCACCTGGTTTATGTGCTCAACCATGCCGAGGACAAAGTCCTTTTTATCGAGGAAGACTTGATTTTCTTTGTCGAACTGATCAAGGACCAGTTGAAGACGGTGAAGCATTTCGTCATTCTCTCGCAATCGGGCCAGATGCCCCAGACCACGCTCTCGCCGGTTTATCTTTATGATGAATGGATCGCGAAGTTCCCGGATACTTATGATTTTCCGGAAGATTTGAGCGAATGGGACCCGGCGCTGCTGTGCTACACATCGGCCACCACGGGCGACCCCAAGGGCGTCGTTTACACACACCGGGGACTCATCCTGCATAGCTACGCCGCCGGCGTCACCCTGCGTGGGTCGGAAGAGGACTGCATGCTGCACGTGGTGCCCATGTTTCATGCCAACGCCTGGGGCATCCCCTTCCTCGGTGTCGGTCTGGGATGCAAACAGATATTCCCCGGCCGCGAGGTTCTCAATATGGAGCGCCTCTGCCGGATTATTGCCGATGAAAAAGTCACCTTCACCTGCGGTGTGCCCACCATCTGGCTGATGCTCTACCAATATCTCGAGGGCGGCGGGTTCCATGATTTTTCGTCTCTGAAATCAATTGCTTCCGGCGGTTCGGCCTGCCCACGTTTTCTCATGGAGGGGCTGAATGAAAAGTACGGATTCCCCATCATCCAGGCTTACGGCATGACGGAGACCACCCCGCTGGCCCTTGCTGCCATTCCCAAAAGCTACATGCTTGATCTGCCCAAAGAACAGATTTACGAGATTAAAACCAGCATCGGACTGCTCGCCCCCGGACTGGAGATGAAGATCGTCAATGAGCGGGGTGCGGAAGTCGCCATGGACGGAAAGGAAGGGGGGGAAATTCTACTGCGCGGCCCCTGGATCGCCAAAGAGTATGACCGCGATCCGGAGCGGTCCCGGCCTGTATTCGCGGACGGCTGGCTGCATACCGGCGACGTCGGAACCATCGACGCCGAGGGCTATGTCCGTCTTGTGGACCGCACCAAAGATCTTGTAAAGAGCGGCGGCGAGTGGATTTCTTCGGTGGATCTCGAAAATCTCATCATGGCCCATCCGAAGGTGCTCGAAGCGGCCGTGATCGGCATTCCGCATCCCAAATGGCAGGAACGGCCCCTGGGCTGTGTCGTGCTGAAGCCCGGCGAAACGCTCACGAAAGAGGAATTGCAGACCTTTCTGAAGGACAAGGTCAAGGCCGGCTGGTGGATTCCCGATCACTTTGTCTTTCTGGACCAGATCCCGAAAACAAGCGTGGGCAAATTCAGTAAGAAGGAACTGCGTGAGATGGTGGCCAGCGGGAAGATTGTGATTCCCGGTGATTAAAATAGGTATTGACGGTTTCAACAATATTTGGAAAATCAAAAAAGGAGACATTATGGCTATTCAATTACCTGATCTGCCCTACGCGAAAGACGCCCTGGCGCCGGTCATCAGCGCCGGCACCATCGAATTTCATTATGGAAAGCACCATCGCGCCTACGTTGACAATGCAAACAAGTTGATCGCCGGAACGCCGTTCGAAACGGAGAACCTGGAGGCCATCATTCAAAAGACAGCCGGCGACGCAGCCAAAGTCGGCATCTTCAACAATACCGCACAGATCTGGAATCACTCGTTTTACTGGCAATGCCTGAAGCCGGGCGGCGGCGGAGCCCCCACCGGGGCGATTGCCGCAAAGATTAGCGCGGCTTGGGGTGGCTACGACAAGTTCGTGGAAGAGCTCAAAACAGCAGGAACGACGCAGTTCGGCAGCGGCTGGGCCTGGCTTGTGCTGGATAACGGACAACTGAAAATCGTCAAGACGGCCAATGCCGACACGCCGATCGCCCACGGCCTAAAGCCCCTGCTGACACTGGACGTCTGGGAACATGCCTATTATCTCGATTATCAGAACCGCCGCCCGGACTATCTGGCCGCGGTGATCGACAAGCTGATCAACTGGGATTTTGTCAACGAATGCCTGGCGTAGAATCTTTCACGTGTACCGCCGATCGCCGGCGCGGCCGACGCGCCGGCCGGCGTTTCGACCTCCGAGGAGCAGAATGGCTGATCATCTGGAAGATCACAAAGGGCACCGGGAGCGCCTGAGAAAGAAATATCGCGCCTCCGGTATCGATGCATTCCATGATTACGAGGCACTCGAACTGCTTCTCACTTACGTCATGCGGAATGGAGACGTCAAACCGACAGCCAAGGCGCTCTTGAAAGCGTTTGACAGCATCAAGGGCGTCATCGACGCAGATATGGCCGATCTCGAGAAGGTCCGGGGCATCGGTCCCTCTTCAGCCGTTGCGCTCAAGCTGCTCAAAGACCTTTGCGCGCTGTATCTCAAGCAGCAGGCCATGGAGAAGCCCCAGATCACGTGCACGAGCGAACTCGTGAACTACTGCAAGGCGGTCCTCGGCGGGCTGAAGGATGAACAGTTCCGGGTAATCTACCTCAATGCACAGAACCGGATCATCGATGATGAGTCTATTCAGGAAGGCATCGTCAACCAGGCCGTGGTCTATCCCCGGAAAGTTCTCGAAAACGCCCTGAAGCAAAAGGCTTCGGCGATCATCCTGCTCCACAACCACCCCTCCGGCAACGTCCGCCCCTCGGATGCGGATATCCGCCTGACACGGACCATTCAGGAGACGGCAAAGGTCCTTGACATCCTCGTGCATGATCACATTATTATCGGCGAGAACCGGTTTTTCAGTTTCCGGGAAGAGGGAATCATGAGCTGAACGAAAAAAAGGGGGGGGTCATCATAGACCCCCCCGCTGTTACGACTCCGTAATAATTCAAAACTGTTCTTGAGGCTTGCCGGCGCTGATGGGATGGACTACTTTTTACCGTCTACGCGTTCCTTCAATTCCTTGCCTACTTTGAAGAAAGGCAACTTTTTGGACGCCACTTTGATGTTTTTACCGGTCTTCGGGTTCCTGCCCGTGTAGGCCTGATAGTCTCTGACGACAAAACTCCCCAGACCTCTGATCTCAATCCTGCCGCTTTCTTTCAACTCATCCGTGAATCCCTTAAAAATCAGATTCACAACATCAATCGCCTTTTTCTCTGTCAAGCCTTCCTTTTTGCTCAACACCTCAATCAGCCCGGATTTATTCATAATTCCTCCTCACAATGCCTGATCCTAAAAAATTAGATCTCATCTCTATTAAGCAGGCCTGCTTCATTAACATGGTAATATGTTTTTAGTTTCGGCGACTATTATTTATTTTAAGATGAATGTCAAGACAAATTTTCTAATAATCCGCCGGTTTTGACGCAATTGTTAACCGGGACACCTCTTTCCTTGTCAGATGCCGGTAGGCGCCCGGCTTCAACTCGCCCAGCGCAAGATCAGATAAGGACACCCGTATGAGCCGGACCACGGGATGGCCGAGCGCCGCAAAGGCCCGCCGGATAACGCGGTTTTTGCCTTCGGCAAGGGTCAGGGCGACCCAGCAGCTTTTTGTGCTCTTTTTTTCCAGCACTGCCTTTAACGGTTTAAAAAATCCGTCATCGAGGGAAACGCCCTCGGAAAGCGCATGCATTTCACGGTTCGACAGATGGCCTTCCACCTTGACCCGGTACGTCCTGGTCACCTGATACCGAGGATGCTGGAGCCTCTGGGCAAACACACCGTCGTTGGTCAGCAGCAACAGGCCCTCCGAGTCATAATCCAGCCGCCCCACGGGAAAAACACGTTCATGGATACCGGGCAGCAAGTCTGTTACGATCGGCCTGTTCTGAGGATCGTCGAGGGTCGTGACATATCCGCGCGGCTTGTTCAGCAACAGGTATATCTTGCTTTCTGCGACGGAAATCAGACGGCCGTCGACACGGATATCGTCTTTGTCCGGATCGGCCATGGCGCCCATCTCAACAATCCGCATGCCGTTGATCGTGACCCGGCCTTCGAGGATCATCTTTTCAGCGGCGCGCCGGGACGCAACCCCGGCCTGGGCAATGATTTTCTGAGTGCGCGCTTTCATTCCTGCAATTCCTTAAGCTCTCGAAGGGTCGGCAGGGCCGACAAGTCCTGAAGATTAAAAACCTCAAGGAATTTGCGAGTTGTTCCATAGAGAATCGGCCTGCCGGGAACATCCTTGCGCCCGACGATTCTGGCCAGCTTCTTCTCCAGCAGTCCCCTGAGGGAACCCGCGGTATCTACTCCGCGGAACCTGTCGATATCCGCCTTGACAACCGGCTGACGGTAGGCAATGATCGCAAGCGTCTCCAGGGCGGCCGGGCTCACTCCTACCGGCTTTGCGGTTCTTAATTTTTTTACCCAGACGCTGAGGTCGGGACGGGTCTGGAACTGGTATCCGCCGGCAACGGCCTGAATGCAAACCCCTCCCTTTCTTTCTTCATAATCTCCTGCCAGTTCCTGAAGCGCCCCGCTGATGAAAGCCTTTTCGGTCCCTGCCAGGATTTCTGCTATCCGCTCGACTGACAACGGCGCCTCTGATGCAAACAACAGGGCCTCAATGATTGCCTTCTTCTCCTCCATTGATCACTCCATGGCCAGAAACAGTCGGATTGCTCCGTAGGATTCACTCTGATATGCCTTAATCAATCTGAGTTTCATGAGTTCCAATAGTGCCAGAAAGGTGAAAAGAATCCAACGGCGGTCGGTTCTTGCTCCGATCAGTTCGATAAAAGTCAGGTGCTTGCGTTCCATGAGCCGGTCCATGATTTCATTGATACGGTCGGCCAGGGACATCTCCTCCGCCTCAATTTCGATCATATCGGCCTTGTCCAGCCGGGCCAAAATCTGTTGAAAGGCCTTGACCAGATCAAAGACATCCATTTCCACAAAGACCCCAGGGTCTTCCAAATCGTTCGGCTCGGCCACAGGGCAGTGCCGGGTAAAAACATCTCTTTCCAGTAACGGCCTTCTGTCCAGCTCCAGCGCCGCCTCCTTGAAGGCTTGATAATCCAGAAGCTGTCTGACCAGCTCGGCACGGGGATCATCTTCATCCTGATTTGACGGATCTTCTTCCACCGGCAGGAGCAGTCTGGATTTAATGTGAAGCA
This sequence comes from uncultured delta proteobacterium, assembly GCA_963754515.1. GTDB lineage: Bacteria > Desulfobacterota > Syntrophia > Syntrophales > Fen-1087 > JAPLJM01. Next base: position 144,118 of record CAVWGC010000005.1, read on the forward strand.
AGGTCGCTGCAAGCACCAGAAATTCTCCGGCAAGGTCGAGATTGAGGGAGCGCAGCATTTCAATATATTCAAGATATTGCCGGGTAATCAGTGCAATGGGGATGTCGTAGATCTCAATCTCGTTTTTTTTAATGAGATACAATAGCAGATCCAGCGGACCTTCAAAGATGTCAAGCTTGATCTCATAAGCCATATCAAATTCTAACCGCTTCCCGGACCTCCTCCATCGTAAGCCGGGCAATCCTGGCAGCCCGGTCGTTTCCGTTCTCGATTATGGCACGGACCTCGTCCGGATGATGAAGGTAATAATCCCGGCGTTCATGCACCGGGCTCATGGCCTCTGCAATACGGGAGGACAATTGTCGTTTGCAATCCGTGCAACCGATGCCGGCATTGCCGCATTCAACACGGACACGTTCTACATCCTCCCTCGGCGAATAGATCTGATGAAAGGTGTAGACATTACAGATTTCCGGTCTCCCCGGGTCCTTTCTTCGCATGCGTTGCGGGTCCGTGAACATGGCGGAGACCTTGTCCTTCAGAACCTTTCCCCGATCACTGATATAAATAGAATTTTCGTAGGACTTGCTCATTTTCCGCCCGTCAATGCCGAGCAGCTTTGGGAAATCGGTCAGCAGCGGTTCCGGAATGGGAAAGATTTCCCTGTACAGGAAATTGAAGCGGCGGGCAATTTCCCGGGTGAGCTCCACATGGGGAAGCTGGTCGACGCCGACCGGCACACCACTGGCCTTGTACATAATAATATCAGCGGCCTGCAATACCGGATAGCCTAAAAAACCGAACGTAGAAAGATCTTTCCCCGATAGTTCCGCTCTCATTTCTTTATAGGTCGGATTGCGCTCCAGCCATGCGAGCGGGGTGATCATACTGAGAATAACGAACAGTTCGGCATGTTCCTTGATGTCGGATTGCACGAACAGGGTGCTCTTCTCCGGATCCAGTCCGGCGCTTAGCCAGTCAATGATCATGTCGATACGGTTGCCTTGAATGTCGCCTGTATCGCTGTAATCACTGGTCAGAGCATGCCAGTCCGCCACAAAATAATAACACTCAAATCCTTGTTGCTCCTGAAGATCAATCCAGTTTTTCAATGCTCCCTGCAGGTTGCCCAGATGAAGCTTTCCCGTCGGACGCATTCCGCTTAATATCCGTTTTCTTGTTACCATTTGCGCTCCAAGGAACTTTTCCGTCCGTTCTAAACGCACCAAGGCCTCCGGAACAAGACAACGCCGGAGGCCTTGGTGGTATAATGCCTAACAAAATAATTATTTCACTTTGTCGGCTAAAGCCTTACCAGCCTTGAACTTCACGACTTTCTTCGCCGCTATCTTGATTGTTTTTCCAGTCTGGGGATTTCTGCCTTCTCTCGCCTTTCTCCTGATCACAGAAAATGTCCCAAAGCCAACAAGGCCCAGTTTCCCGCTTTTCTTGAGTTCCTTCGCGACCGTCCCAATGTAGGACTCCAAGGCCTTTGCTGCTGCCGCTTTAGAAATCCCTGCACCACCAGCCATTGCACCGATCAGTTCTGCCTTTGTCATGCCTTCCGTTCCCCCTTTCAACATTGTTTTGTTAAATTAACCGGCCCTCTCCACACGGGCCGACATTCTTCGCGCATCAGCGTTTCCGCAATTTCCCGCAGGAAAAAACAACTATTGTTTTATATTAAATCACCAATTAATCATCGCCCGTGAAACGGCATACCCAATATACACCAACCCTCGCTAAAATCGAACCAGCCTGAGATGCCGCACTTCTAGCCGAGGTTTCGCAATGCCTAACACAAAGAAATATGAGAATCAAGCAAAATTGTGCGATTCGTAAAAATATTTTCGTCCTTCTTCTTGCCGAATATTAGCTTTCGTAACAACCCATAATTTAAAATAAATATCTTTTTTTGCTTGACAATTATTTTTGACTATGCTATATATAAAAAGTTTTAAATTAACGGATATGTAGGGGCTATTTCAAGGGCCTCGCATGATGAATGTAAGAAAGGAACTTTCGAAATGATTTGTCAAACCATCAAGGCTGGCGTCGATTGTGGCTTTATGTCAAAAAAGGGCTGCGGATTCAAAGGAGACGCTTGCCATCCCGTTGTCGATCAATGCGAGGGCTGTATCAAAATTACGGATCTCCCCACGGGGAGGTATTGCAAGATCTATCCGGAACCGGCCGTTAAATGGTTATCGGGGAGATGCGCGATGGCCACTCACATCAAAATTGACGTCAAGGAAGCAGTTCAGAAAATAAATCCCCTGAAAGCCTCGAAGCGCGCCAATAAAAAATAGCAGTGCCCGTAATCCGAAAGACAACAAAGTCGATTAACATCTAATCGGCTTTGTCATTTTAACGCGCCAGCTCCCGCGGAAAGGCCGATCACTGCAGTATTTCTCTCACCTGCTGCAGGAGATTTTTTATCTCCATCAACCGGCTTTTGTATTCCTCGGCGCCATCGTCGTTTTCTTCATCATTCCCTCTGATGGCCAGTCTTCGTTTCGCGCCGGCAATGGTGAAGTGGTCAACATAGAGGAGATGCTTGATTGTCAGGAGCATTTCCACATCCCGGCGCCTGTAGAGACGCTGGTCGGACCGGGTGCGAACTGGCTTGACAGCTTTGAATTCCGACTCCCAATAACGGACCACATAAGGCTCTACGCCGAGGATCTTACCGACTTCACCAATCCGGAAATAGATTTTGTCGGGAATCGATGCATCCATGCCAATCCTCAGTCCTAAGATCAATGCGCATAACGGTTAACCGCCACATGCTTGTAAGGACTTTGCCTTCTGTTGAAAAAGGATCCGCAAGCGGCGAATCAAATGTTCACCTTTTTAGAGCTGACGTCAACGTCTTGTCCAACATCATGACAACGCCTGGTCTTTTTCTTATCGAAAAAGATTCCCCAATCGCAGGCGTTGGCCACTTTTTCAATGGGTTAGCTTGGTTTTCAGGATTGCTCAACAGAAGCATCCGGGGCTCCAGCCTCCATCATTTATTCAGGGCTTTGCGGAGCACCTGTGATGATTTAAAGGTCAGCACCCTCCTGGCGGTGATTTGGATCTCATCGCCGGTCTGTGGATTCCTGCCCCGACGGGATTTCTTTTCCTTCACGAGGAAATTGCCAAAACCGGAAATTTTGATGCGTTCACCGCGCGCGAGGCTGTCTTTCATGATATCAAAAACAGACTCTACGATCCGGGCTGAATCCTTTTTCGAAAACCCCAACTTGTCATAAACATCGTGAATGATATCGATTTTGGTCATTTTATTCCTCCTGTCCTCTTGTCATATTTATTGTCATTTACCTGATTTTAGCTCCGCTTTTTTCCACAATTCTTTGCACAATGGCATTGTGTGCGCGGCTGATTTCCTGATCCGTCAAAGTCCGGTCATGCGCACGGTAAGAGAACCTTAACCCCAGACTTGTCATGCCCTCCGGGATCCCTTTGCCGTCATATACATCAAAAATACATACTTTTTCAAGCAATTCTTCATACATATCAAGCGAAATTTGAATTATTTCTTCCGCCGTCAAGTCACATGAAGTCAGAAAGGCCACATCCCGCGAACTGGAAGGAAACTTGGAGATGTCCCGATAGGCCAGCATCCCGGAAAAATGTCGAGACAAAACGTCCAGGTCCATTTCAAAGACAATTGCCCGGTTCTTCAGATCCATCCTGGCCAGGACATCCGGATGAGCCTCGCCGAGGAATCCGACCACGCCCCCCCCGATTGTGATGCCGCAGGAGCGGCCCGGATGCAGGAAGGGTTCCCGAAGATCCGACCGGAATTTCACTGCGGCGATTTTCAAATGCTCAAAGAGACCATCCAGACACCCCTTGAGGTCGAAGAAATCCGACGCAAGACCGGAATAATGCCAACCGTCATCGTATCGGGCGCCGGTCAGAATGCCGCCAATTCTGTTTTGCTCTGTGGGAAGCGTTCCAGCCTGCCCGGCCAGGTAAGTTCTTCCGATCTCGAACAGCTTGAGGTCAAAACAACCCGCATCTGCATTCCTTCGCATGGTTTCCAGCAGGCTGTATATCATCGTCGTGCGCATCACGGCTTGCTCTTCCGTGAGAGGATTTCGGATCGCTACTGTCGCTCTGCGCATATCATCGGCCGGCAACCCCAGATGTTCGACTGCTATTGCCGGAATGAAACTGTAGGTAATCACTTCTGAATAACCATAGCCGTTCAACAAGGTACGGATACACTCTTCCAAGACTTTTCGCTGTTCTGGCCTTGAGGACATGAATGAAATAGCCGGTCGTGTGACGGGAATCCGGTCATAGCCATAATGCCGGGCAATCTCTTCGATCAGATCGATCTCCCGGCTGACGTCCACTCGGAACGTGGGTGGCGTTACATGATAATGAGAGCCGTTCGCTTTGTTAACGGCCATCCCGAGGTTTTTCAGAATCCGCACAACCTGAGCCGGTGCGATGGCTTTTCCCAGAATATCCCGAACCCTTCTGGTGCGCAGGGGAATGTCCCGTGGGGATTCTATTTTCTTGGGATATTGATCAATATAGCCACGGCAGACGGCCCCTCCTGATAAGTCAGCAATCAGTTGGGCGGCACGATTCAGCGCGTGCACCACGCCCTCAGGATCAATTCCCCGTTCAAACCGAAAAGCGGCATCGGTATTCATGCCCAGCCAGCGGGATGACTTCCGGATCGAGGTGGGATTGAAATAGGCACTCTCCAGAAGCACCATGCGGGTGTCATCCTGGATCTCCGAATTGAGCCCCCCCATGATGCCGGCAATGGCCACTGGCTTGGCTCCGTCACAGATCATCAGGGTGTCGGCCCGCAACATTCGTTCCTTCTCGTCCAGAGAAATGAAGGTCTCCCCCTGTCGTGATTTTCTGACCACGATGCGTCCCTCTTTTAGAAACCGGTAATCGAAGGCATGCAGCGGCTGACCGCATTCCAGCATGACGAAGTTGGTTACATCCACCACATTGTTGATGGCGCGCAGACCGACAGATTCCAGCCGGCGGCGCATCCAGAACGGAGAAGGACGGACGGCGATATTTTTGACAATGCGAGCGGTATAACGGGGACAGAGGTCGGCATCCAGAATCTGGACCGATGTGATGCCGTTGATATCTTCGTCATCTTCCTGCAGGATGATCTCCGGCGCTCTGAGTTTTTTGCCCGTCAGAGCCGCGATTTCCCGCGCCACGCCGATGACGGACAGGCAGTCCGACCGGTTCGGGGTGATCGCGATATCGAGGACAACGTCCCGCAGGTTCAGGACGTCGATCAAATCCTGTCCGAGCGGGAGTTCGGCCGGCAGGATCATGATGCCCGAACGGTCCGGACCGATACCGAGTTCCTCCTCGGAGCAGAGCATCCCTTCCGAGAGCTCGCCGCGAATCCGGGAACTCTTGATGGTATCCCCGCCCGGGATGACCGCTCCGACCATGGCCAGCGGCACAACATCGCCGATCTGAATGTTTTTAGCGCCGCAGACGATCGGCAGGATGTCCGCTCCCGTCGTTACCTCACAGAGCGACAATTTTTCCAAGTCGGGATGGGGTCTGATGGAAAGGATTTTCGCGACAAGCACCCGGCTGAAGTCAGGCGTCGTTTCCCGGACGTTATCGACCTCCAGACCCGCCATCGTCAGACGGTCTGCCAGTTCTGCCGGGGCAAGGTCGATGTCGATATAGTCTTTAAGCCAACGCAAACTAACGAACATTAAAACTGCTCCAGAAAACGCCAGTCATTCTCAAAAAACAGCCGGATGTCGGATACGCCGTATTTGAGCATGGCAATCCGCTCAAGACCGAGCCCGAAAGCAAAACCGGAAATTGTTTCCGGATCGTACCCCACATTCTTGAAAACCTCCGGATCCACCATTCCCGCTCCGAGAATTTCCAGCCAACCGCTTTGCCCGCAGACGCGGCAGCCACCCCCCCTGCAAATCACGCACCGGATGTCGACCTCAGCGCTGGGTTCGGTGAACGGGAAAAAACTGGGGCGGAACCGGATGGCCGTGTCTTCGCCGAATATTCTTTCGATGAAGAACGTCAGTACGCCTTTGAGATCTCCAAAGGTAACGCCCTTGTCAACGAGCAGTCCTTCGATCTGATGAAACATGGGCGTATGAGAAATATCGGAATCAGGCCGGTAGACACGGCCGGGCGACAGGATCCGTACGGGTGGTTTGAGCTTCTCCATCGTCCGGATCTGCACGGGAGACGTATGCGTCCGCAGGACGATATTTTCTTCAATGTAAAACGTGTCCTGCATATCCCTTGCGGGATGGTCCCTGGGAATATTCAGGGCTTCGAAATTATAATAATCCAGCTCAATCTCCGGACCTTCCACAACGGAAAATCCCAGGCCGGTAAATATTTCGCGAATCTCACGGCTTACCCGGATAATGGGATGAAGCTTGCCAGGCCGGGCAGCCCGACCGGGCAGAGTGACGTCAATTTTGTCTTCGAGGAGCGCCTGTTCCCGTTTTTTCTGGGTCACGCGCTGCAGGGCTTTGTCGATCGCCTCCGCAAGGATCTCCTTCATTTCATTGGAACGCCTGCCGAGAAGCGGCCTTTCTTCCAGCGGCGCCTGGCTGACAGTCCGAAGCAGGTTGGTGAGCAGCCCCTTGCGCCCAAGGTATCTGGTTTTAATTGCAAGGAGCGTTTCTTCCGTTTCCGCCTGATTCAGCTCGGTAAACGCTCTGACCCGGAGCTCCTCTAAGTCATTGATCATGCCGCCAGGCTTTCCTTTGCGATGGTCACAATTTGCGAAAATGCCCGTGCATCATGCACCGCCAGATCAGCCAACACCTTCCTGTCAATTTCGATATGGGCCTTTTTCATCCCGTCGATTAAACGGCTGTAAGCTATTTCATTAAGTCTGGCTGCGGCATTGATCCGGACAATCCAGAGTTTCCGAAAATCTCGCTTGCGCACCCGTCGGTCCCGGAAAGCGTATTTCATGGACCTTTCGACGGCTTCGGTGGCGGTCCTGATCAAGCGGCTCCTTGCCCCGAAGAAGCCCTTGGCCATCTTTAAAATCTTCCTTCTTTTCTTCTTGCCTGTTACGGCTCTTTTTACCCGCGGCATTTTTCCTGTCTCCTGATCGAGTGATTTTTTGCGTCGGACTGTATCCGGTTATTTATAAGGTATCAGCTTCTTGATTTCCCGCTCATCGGATCTGTCGAGAATGGCTGCTTTTCTCAAATTTCTTTTTCTCTTTCGTGTCTTGGATGTCAGGATGTGGCTGGCGTAAGCCTTGCTTCTTTTGACCTTTCCGGATCCAGTCAAGCTGAAACGCTTCGCCGCACCCCGGTGTGTTTTTATTTTTGGCATTGATTTTTCCCCTTTTTTAATGATGTCAGAAAACGATATCCTTAATTCTTCACTATTTGAAACCTTTGAAAAATGGCTTCGTCGCGGCTCGTAATCTTTTTCGATAGAAATTACGATGACACTTTAATATATTTGAAATCAATTAATTAGTCATGGGGACATGACAGAGTCGTGTCCCCATCAACGAAAAATCCTTTATTCGCCGCTTGCGAAACATTTTTCAGTGGTTATGCAAACCTCACAATTTATTTTTTCGGAGGCGCCAGGATCATAATCATGTTCCGGCCTTCCAGCCTCGGCTGCTGCTCGACGATGGAAACCTCCGCCAAAGCCTCGCGGATGTCCTCCATCATTTTTCTGCCTATTTCCGAGTAGGCAATCTCACGTCCCCGAAACATCATGGTGATCTTGACCTTATCGTGCTGATCAAGAAACTTTTTGATGTGCTTGACCTTCACCTGCAGATCATGCGTCTCCGTTTTGGGTCTCAGCCGGATTTCCTTGACTTGTATGGTGGTCTGGCTCTTCTTGGCGTCCTGGAGCTTTTTGCTCTGCTGGTATCGGAATTTCCCATAATCCAGGATTCTGCATACGGGCGGCTCGGATGTAGGCGCCACTTCGACCAGATCCAGCCCCCCCTTCGCCGCTTCCGACAGGGCATCCGCTAAGGATATAATGCCCAGCTGCTTTCCCTCGGCATCGATCACGCGAACCTGGGCGGCCCTGATCTCCCGGTTAATTTTTAACTCTTTACTTATAGGTCACCTCCTGCAGATATTATAAGCTATTTATATTGTGTGCACTGCTCTTTCAGCAGCGCTATAAATTCATCCGGGGTCATGGCACCGAGGTTTTTCCCATCCCGCCGGCGTGGAGCAATATGCCCGGCCTCCATTTCGCGGTCGCCGATCACGAGCATGTAGGGAATTTTTTGCATCTGCGCCTGCCGGATCTTGAAGCCGAGTTTTTCGTTGTCAAATCCTTTTTCCACGCGGACACCCGCATCGATCAGCCGCTGATAGACCGCCTCGCCGTAGGGAATATGCTTATCCGTCACGGACAGCAGGACAGCCTGCACAGGCGACAGCCAGATGGGGAAGGCGCCGGCGTAATGTTCAATCAGGACTCCCATGAACCGTTCGATGGCGCCCAAAATCACGCGGTGCAGCATGACAGGCCGGTGTTTTTCACCATCGGGGCCAATATAGCTGAGATCGAACCGCTCCGGCAAGGTAAAATCACACTGAATGGTGGCACATTGCCATTTCCTTTTCAGGGCGTCCTTCAACTTGAAGTCGATTTTCGGCCCATAGAAGGCGCCGTCGCCCTCGTTTATATCGTATGTTATCCGGTTGTCATTCAGGGCGTTCTTCAGGGCGGATGTCGCCATCTCCCAGTCTGCATCAGACCCGATGGATTTGGCCGGGCGGGTGCTCAGTTCGACTTCATATTCAAATCCGAAGATTTTCATGGCGTACGCCACAAAATCCGCGATGGCTCGGATCTCGGCATTGAGCTGGTCTGGCGTGCAGAGGATATGGGCGTCGTCCTGAGTGAACTGGCGGGCACGCATGAGACCATGCAGAACGCCGGTCTTTTCGTGCCGGTGCACCGTGCCCAACTCAAAATAACGCAGGGGCAGGTCCCGATAACTGCGGATTCTCGCTTTGTAGATGAGCATGTGGGACAGGCAATTCATCGGCTTGATCCCGTATTCCTGCTCATCAACCACCGTGTAGTACATATTTTCCCGGTAGTGTTCGTAATGGCCCGATTTCTTCCAGAGGTCGGCCTTGAGGATCTGAGGCCCCATGACCATATCGTAGCCCCGTTTCAGGTGTTCTTGGCGTTCCCACTCTTCGATGAGATAACGCAGCAGCATCCCTCTGGGGTGAAAGATAATCAGCCCCGGCCCTGCCTCGTCGTTCATCTGGAAGAGGTCCAGTTCCCGGCCCAGCCTACGGTGATCCCGCTTTTTTGCCTCTTCAAGGATGTGCAGATGCTCGGTCAGTTGCTCTTGTGTGGCGAAACCCGTCCCGTATATGCGCTGCAGCATCCTGTTCTTTTCGTCGCCCCGCCAGTAGGCACCGGCCACGCTCAGCAGTTTGAAGGCTTTGATCATGCCGGTTGCGGGAACGTGAGGCCCCCGGCACAGATCCAGGTAGCCGCCCTGCGTATAGAGACTGACCGTTTTGACCTCCTCCGGCAGATCGTTCAGCAACTCGACCTTGTAGGATTCGCCCCTGCCTTTGAACAGCCCAACGGCCTCTTCACGTAACACGTCCTGCCGGCTGAACGGATGATTGGCCGCAGCAATCTCGTGCATACGGTTTTCGATCTTTTCCAGATCCTCGGGTGTGAAGGTTTCGGCATACTCGAAATCGTAGTAGAATCCGTCTTCGATCGACGGACCGATAGCGACCTGTACATTCTTGAAAATGTCCTGAACGGCTTGGGCCATGACATGGGAACTGCTGTGTCGGAGGATGGAAAGGCCCTCTTTCGATTGACCGTCGATGAGGGATAAAACCCCGTCGGTCTGTACGGGGGAACTCAAATCGACCGGCTGCCCATTGATTTTGGCGGCGACCGTCGATGAAAGCACCTCCGGCTTCCAGGAACGGATGATTTCCGCAACAGGCGCGCCTGCTCGATAGGCCCCTTCGGAACCGTCGGGCAACGCGATTTTGATTTCATTCATAGTAAAGCCGATAGCGTGTGTTAAAATAAATACTGAACAAAATTTTCCGTGATCTTCAGATCACTGCCGCCATTAAATAAAGGGCATCATCAGCCTTGCCGTTGTTGATGCCCTTGGCCCACCGTTAGATGGATGACGTCAATCCGGGACTATAAATTGGTAGGCACGCAGGGATTTGAACCCTGGACATCCACCGCGTCAGGATGGCGCTCTCCCCCTGAGCTACGTGCCTACATGTGAATTTACCCCCAAAAAGGTGAGTTTTTTAACAGGAAAATGCTGTTATGTCAAGAGCAAATATCATTGTTTCATCGCTCTGTCCGGTTTTTAGGTGCTGTTGATCAACCTGACGCCTTTGACCACATATTTATACCCCGAAAAAACGGTAAAGGCAGCCGTTGACCAGTACAGCAGCAGGAGCCAGGCGCCGTCGATGGCCAAGATCGGAAAGGCTTTAAAAAACAGGGCAAAAAAAACGACGGAAATCTGAAGCGCTGTCGTGACCTTGCTCACAAAAAGGGGTTGCACCCGAAAGGCAATGTTCATGATTGAAAGAACGGCAATGCCCAGAAGGATAATGACATCCTTGCTGATGACCACAACAGCCAGCCAACCGGGAATGACCTTCAATATGGCCAATGACAGAAAGCAGGTCGTGACTAACACCTTATCCGCGATGGGATCCAGGTAGGACCCCAGAACGGTCTGTTGATCCAGGATTCGCGCTAGAAACCCGTCCAGGGCATCGGTCAAACCCAGGCATGCAAAAAGAATCAGGGCCTTCACAAATGACTTGTTGATGAGAAAAATCACCAAGAGCGGAACAAGGATAATCCTCAGCAGTGTCAGGAAATTCGGAATATTCATCTACAAATCAGAACCTTATCTTTCTTTTGACTCATCCCGTTCTTTATTCCGGTCCACTCCGGTATTCTTGTCCTCCACTTTCATGTAATCCCTCGGTATTTCGACGGTCTTACCGGAGCGTACGCCAAAGCCGGCCGTCATGATCGTCGCCATGATAAAAAATACAGCTATGTACCGGAGCCTGTAAACCAGTCAACCTTCCCGGCCGGCATTTCAAAAGTCTGTGCTTCCGGGAGCCCCGATTTTCTTCAGCTGCTTTCCATCTTGAGCTTCTCTATCTCTTCCCGGATCACCCTTTCAATAATGCCCGGCGCCAGGTTCCTGACCAGTCTTTCTGTTGTCTCGCAGATGATCGTTTCGATATTTTCCGGAATCTGCACCGGAGCGATCCACGACTCCGTCTCGGAGATGGTTCCTATCTCCTGTTCGTGGATCACCGGGGATTTGTCCTGCGCTTCCTCCGGCCCCGAGACAATATCATTCAGGGTATAAACTGTTTCACCCGGCTTGAGGGGTCGCCAGTAAGGCTTAAGCCCCCCGACTGCTGTCTGCTGTCCATCCACCACCGGAAAAACCTCCTTTTCAAAATGCGTTCACGCCTGCTTTTTCCCTGACTGCAAAACAGATAGGGCAAGCGTTACCACAACTCCCGGATCAGTTCAAGCAGTTCATTTTGTCATTCTGTGACCGTCAGCCTGTAAACCCGGCTTTTTGGTACGCCCGTTTCCGCGGCAACCCGGTCCACGCAGTCCCGGCGGGACAGTGCGGGATTCTGCCGCAACTGCTCAAAATGTTGCAGAAGGGCTGTATCCGACCATTCGGGTTTCGCATCCGGACAGCCGGAAACAAGCAATGTAATTTCCCCTTTGATCCGCCGGCCCTCCAGCGCCTGAATCGCTTCGTGTACGGTTCCTCTGGAAAAAGATTCATAAATCTTGGTCAGTTCCCGACAAACCACGACATCGCGATTTCCCATGATATCGAAAACATCGTGGAGGGCTGACAACAAGCGGTTGGGAGATTCAAAAAAAACCAGCGTTGGGGTTTCCATTGCCAATTCCGCAAGTTGCTGCCGCCGTCTGGTGGTTTTCGCCGGCAGGAACCCTTGGAATAAAAAGCGGTTCATGGGCAGTCCGGAGGCGCTGAGGGCTGTGATCACGGCCGAAACGCCCGGAATGGGCACAACGGAAATTTTATCGGCAAGGGCGGCGCGGATTAGGCGGAATCCGGGGTCCGAGAGCCCCGGTGTTCCCGCATCGGAAACATGGGCCATGGACAAGCCGTCCTTCATTTTTGTAATCAGCGATGGAATTCTGCCTTCTTCGTTATGCTCGTACAGGCTGATCAAGGGTGTGTGGATGTCATAGGCATTGAGGAGCTTGCGGGTATGCCGCGTATCTTCCGCCGCAATCAAACCGACCTCCCTGAGAATCCGGATAGCCCGCAGCGTCATATCCTCAAGGTTGCCGATCGGCGTCGCGACGACATATAATGTTCCGGCATGACTCATTGGCTTTGCGTTCATCAATATTTGATTGACAGACCGTATATTTATGTTTAAATAACAGATTCCTTGTCCAATATCCAGCAGACATTGAAAAATAGCAATCTCTCACGGGAAAAATGATGAAACGCATTCTGATCACCGGCGGCGCAGGTTTTTTAGGTTCGCATCTCTGTGATAAGCTTCTTGAGCAGGGACACGACATCATCTGCGTGGATAATTTTTTTACGGGCAGTAAAAACAACATCCTGCATCTTCTCCCGCACCCACACTTCGAACTGATCCGGCATGATATAACCAACCCGATCTATCTGGAGATCGACGAGATCTACAACCTGGCCTGTCCCGCTTCCCCGGTACATTATCAGGTTAACCCGATCAAAACGATCAAGACCAGCGTTATGGGCGCGATCAATACGCTGGGACTGGCCAAGCGCGTGAAAGCAAAGATCCTGCAGGCTTCAACATCAGAGGTTTATGGCAATCCCGAAATACACCCGCAGCCGGAAGCCTATTGGGGCCGCGTGAATCCCATCGGTATCCGGAGTTGCTATGATGAGGGCAAGCGGGCCGCCGAATGCTTGATGATGGATTACCACCGGCAAAATGCCGTGAATGTCAAAATCGTCCGTATATTCAATACATTCGGGCCTCGTATGGCCGTCAACGACGGGAGGGTTGTAAGTAATTTCATCATCCAGGCTCTGACTGATCAGGATATCACGGTTTACGGGGATGGCTCACAGACCCGGTCATTCTGCTATGTGGATGATATGATTGACGGCATTATTCGGATGATGGACACGCCGGATGACTTTCTCGGCCCCGTGAACCTCGGCAATCCCTGCGAATTTACAATCCTTGAACTGGCCGAGCGGCTCATCCGTATGACGGGCAGCCGTGCAAAAATCGTCTTCAGGCCCCTCCCCCAGGACGATCCGGTACAGCGCAAACCGGACATTCGACTGGCCCGGGAAACCCTGGGCTGGCAGCCGAAAATTCCCCTGGAGGAAGGCATCGAAAAAACCATCGCCTATTTTCGCACGGTGATTACAGGCAAAGGACAGAACAGACATGGCGCATAACAAGAACATTCTCTGCATTGGCGCGGGCTACGTCGGCGGGCCCACCATGGCCATGATCGCGCATCAGTGCCCGGAGTACAGAATTACAGTGGTGGATATCAACCCCAGGCGGATCGAGCAGTGGAACTCCGACTCGCTGCCCATTTATGAACCGGATCTGGAGGAGCTGATCCGGACAACCCGTGGGAAAAATCTTTTTTTCAGCACCGATATTGCCGGGGGCATTCGGGAAAACGACATAATCTTCGTCAGCGTCAATACGCCGACGAAATCCTTCGGCGAGGGCGCGGGCATGGCGGCGGATCTTCAATCCTGGGAAACCACAGCCCGGCAAATCCTCCAATATTCCGAATCCCAGAAAATCGTCATCGAAAAAAGCACACTCCCCGTTAAAACGGCTCTGGCCATGGAGCGGATTCTCAACGGCACGGGCAACGAGGTGCGTTTCGATGTGCTGTCCAATCCCGAATTCATGGCCGAAGGCTCAGCCATTCAAGACCTGAAACTACCCGACCGGGTCCTCATCGGCTCACGGGAAAATGAGCGCGGTCTGGTGGCCCGACAGGCCCTGATTGACATTTATCTGCATTGGGTACCGGCGGATAAAATCATTACCTCGAATATCTGGAGCAGTGAGCTGTCCAAGCTGGTGTCCAATGCCTTTCTCGCCCAACGCATCTCCTCTATTAATGCCATTTCGGCGCTCTGCGAGGCAACGGAGGCGAACATTGATGAAGTGGCCCGGGCCGTCGGAATGGACAGCCGCATCGGTTCCAAATTCCTCAGGGCCAGTGTAGGATTCGGCGGCTCCTGTTTTAAAAAGGACATCCTGAACCTCGTTTACCTCTGCCGGAATTACGGCCTGGATAAGGTGGCGGATTACTGGGAAGGCGTGATCCAGATCAACGATGATCAAATGGTCCGGTTTACGCGGACGATGCTGAAGGCCATGTTCAACACCCTGGCGGGCAAGAAAATCTGCCTGCTGGGCTTTGCCTTCAAGGCCAATACGGGAGACACCCGTGAAAGCCCGGCCATTTATATCGCGAAAAACCTCCTGGCGGAGAAAGCCGTCGTGGTCATTTCGGATCCGCAGGCGCTCAGAAATGCCGCCGTCGATCTGCGGGATGCGCAAGGACAGGTCAGCTATATCGAAGATCCCTATGCGGCGGCGGCCGGATGTCACGCCATTGCGGTGATGACGGAGTGGGATCTATACCGGAAACTCGATTTTGAAAAAATATACAAACTCATGCTGAAGCCGGCCTTCATCTTTGATGGCCGGAACATCCTCGACCATCAGCGCTGCTTTGACATCGGCTTCAACGTTTACCCGATCGGCAGCCCCCCTCTGACCCGTTTCTAATTGAGAGCTTCGCATAACCGTTAGGGAATCAGATCAAAGGCATTCCGGATCAGGTCGATCCGGGTTCCGTCCGGCGACATCCTGACGGCGATGACATCAAAGCGGGCATTGCAGGTTTCAAGCCGCAGTTGCTGAAGGTAATGGAGGGAAACCCGGGATAGTTTTTTCTGTTTTTCGAGACCCACCGCTTCCTGCGGCTGGCCGAATGTTTCTGACTTTCTGCTTTTTACCTCCACAAAGACAAGGGTGTCGCCGTCCCGCGCAACGATATCCACTTCCCCATAAAGGCACCGGTAATTCTGTGCGACGATCTGGTAGCCCTCCTTGCGCAGATGGGCGACCGCGAGATCTTCGCCCCGTTTCCCCGTCCTGATGCGCCGCATGTCTTTTGCCGCTTTAACATTTCGCGTCATGGTCCCCTGACCTTTAGCGTTCTCTGTAATTTTTTTAATTTTTACGATGCTACCCGTCTGTCGCACAAACCGAACCCTTTGGCTGCATTGAGACATGGACTGTCGGGATTATAACAGGCAGGGCTGATGATCAGATGATTTGACGGTAAATGAAAGCCTGTGAATCTTGCATCGCCCGCAACGCTGAATGGCTTCCCGGTGCTCATCCGTGCCGTAACCTTTATTCTTCAGGAAATTATACTGGGGAAACTGGCGGTGATAGATTTCCATAATTCTGTCCCGCGAGACCTTGGCAATAATGGAAGCTGCGGCAATGGAGATGCTTTTCCTGTCTCCCGCGATGATGGTCTCCTGCGGCGTCCGGACGTCAATGGTGTTTCTTCCATCGATGAGCAGAAAATCAGGGAGCCGCGACAAGTCAAGGACAGCATCCCGCATAGCCATCAGCGTCGCCCGCAGAATATTAACACGGTCAATGACAGGCGCCTCAACAACCCCGATACCGACGGCAAGGGCATCCGTTCTGATCACTTCATAGAGGCGTTCCCTTTTCCCGGGTGTGAGCTGTTTTGAATCGTTGATTTCCGGATGCCGGTAATCCGGCGGTAGAATCACCGCGGCCGCTACAACAGGCCCCGCCAGCGGCCCCCGGCCGGCTTCATCAACGCCGGCGATCGTCTGGTATCCGCATTGACGGGCACGGAGTTCGAACTGGATCATCAACGGTGAGGATTCTGGCAAGCCTGCAAGCCCCTCCTCCTTACGGAAGCGACGAAATGTGCCGAAGGCCCTGCTATGATTTTCCCTTTTCGCGGATCCGCGCCTTCTTCCCTCTCAGGCCCCTGAGATAATACAGCCGGGAACGACGGACCCTTCCGCGGGTAACGACATGAATGCTGTCGATGACCGGTGAGTGGAGGGGAAAGGTTCTCTCCACGCCAATACCGTAAGAAATTTTTCGAACCGTGAAGCTCGACCGACAGTCGCCGCGCTTTTTACGGATGACCACGCCTTCAAAGGCCTGCAGTCGCTGCTTCTGTCCCTCGATAATCCGCACATTCACCCGAACCGTGTCTCCGGACTGGAAATCGGGAACATCCCCCCTCAACTGTTCCTTTTCAATGCTTTCAATGATATTCATACCTCAAGACTCCTTTATCGATCCCTTATTCCACGCAATCGTGGACGGCCTATTCAGCGCCTTCCCGAAAGCCTTTAAACGCCTCTATCATTGCCAGATCCTCTGCTGAGAGGTCGGCCTGTTTCAGTAAATCCGGTCGCCGGGTCAGGGTCCGCCGGAGGGATTCCCGGCGCCGCCATTTATCAATCTCCCGATGATGGCCCGTTATCAGCACGTCCGGTACTTTCCAGTTTCTGTATTCTGCCGGGCGCGTGTATTGCGGATATTCCAGCAGCCCCGTGGCAAACGAATCCGTCTGTGCGGACACCGCATTCCCAAGAACGCCCGGGACAAGCCTCGCGACGGCATCCACAAGAATCATGGCCGGCAGTTCCCCGCCCGTCAGAACATAGTCTCCGATGGAAATTTCACGATCGACCAGATGCACTCTGACCCGCTCGTCCAAGCCTTCATAATGTCCGCAGATCAGAACAATGCGCGGATATATTGCGAGTTCTTCTGCAATTTTCTGACGGAAAGTCTCTCCCTGAGGCGTCAGGAGAACAACCAGCGCCTGGTCCCGGTCCGGCGCCACGGTCTGCAGGACCCGGTCAATGGGCTCCACTTTCATGACCATGCCGCCCCCGCCGCCAAAGGGGGCGTCATCTGTCATCCGGTGCCTGTCCTGCGTATAATGACGGATATCATGAACCTGTATTTCAATCAGGTTCTTTTCCTGTGCTTTTTTCAGGAGGCTGCACGCAAAGGCGGACGTGAACATTCCGGGAAAAACGGAGAGGATGTCAAACCGGATCATGCCGTCAAAGTCCTTTTAGCAGTCTCACCACCATGACACCGGCATTGATATCGATTTCCCGGATCACTTCCCCGATGGCCGGCAACAGAATTTCCCGCTCATGGCCGGCACACACATAAACGTCATGGTTCTGACCGGGGACAATCGATTCGATCCGGCCCAGACGCTGACCTGCTTCCGTCGTAACCTGAAGCCCCAGAAGCTCGTGCCAGTAATACTCATCTTCCGGAAGCTTTTCCAGTTTTTCCGGGGGGATAAAAATCCGGCAACCCGCAAGCCGCGCGGCGGCGGCTATGTCCTCAATTCCCTCAAGCTCCAGCAACAACGTTCTTCGCTCGACCTGCAGGGTCTTGACCCGGAAACGCACGGCCGGCTCTTTTGACCTGCTGATGAAAACTTCGCACAATCGTTGGGTGGACCCTTTTGAGACCAGATAAGACTTCGCCTTAATCCGTCCCTTCAGGCCATGGGGTCCGACGACTTCCCCAATCTCCAGGAGATCGTCTTTTCCCATTGCTTCTACTCGATAATCTCCATCACCGTTCTTTTACGAATCTTCGTGGAGGCTGCACTCAAAATGGTTCTCATGGCCTTTGCCGTCCGACCTTGTTTACCGATCACTTTCCCCAGGTCTTCTTTGGCCACCCTGAGCTCGATCACAGATGTCTGTTCGCCGGCCACCTCAGAGACTTCAACCTGTTCGGGATGATCCACCAACGCCTGAGCCATAAACTTGATCAAGTCTTTCATCGTCACAACCTCCAAAATTCTTCATCAACAAACGCCAGACACATTTTGAGATTGTTTCCCGTTGTTAACCATAAACCGGTTTATGATGACTACGCAGGGATGGCGATACCCTTCTTTATCAAGATTTTGGATACGGTCAATGTCGGCTTCGCACCCTTGGCCAGCCAGCTTTTTACGAGATCTTCCTTCAGGTTCACTTCGGGCGGATCTTTTTTCGGATCATAATTTCCCAATATCTCCAGAAATTTTCCGTCTCTTGGCGATGCCGAGTCTGCAGCAACGATCCGGTATACGGGCCTGCCTTTCGCCCCCATGCGTGTCAGTCTGATTTTTACGGCCATCCTGATTTATAAAACCTCCTGAAAATATTGATCCCTCATGGTCCAGATGGATCGATGAGCCCGTCTATCATACTTTTTTTATGATGAAAAGGGGAAATTTCCTCTTTTTAAGGCCTTTATGCCCCCGCCGGACGTCATTTTTTTCATCATTTTCCGCATGTCGATATAGTTTTTCAGCATACGGTTGACATCCTGCACCGAGACGCCGCTGCCCTTGGCGATCCGCTTCCGCCGCTGGCCGTCAATGAGCAGATAATTCATGCGTTCCTTCCGCGTCATGGAATCGATGATCGCGGCAACTTTCACAAGCTCTCCTTCGTCGGGCGTCAGATTCTTCAATGCCTTCATCTTGCCGAAGCCGGGGATCATGCCGATGATATCCTGCAGGGAGCCCATTTTTTTAATCTGCTTGAGCTGATTCCGAAAATCCTCGAGCGTAAATTCGTTTTTCCGGAACTTTCTTTCGAGTTCACGGGCCTCTTTTTCATCCACCGTAGCCTGCGCCTTTTCCACGAGGCTCAGGATATCGCCCATGCCGAGGATGCGGGAAGCCATGCGGTCCGGGTGAAACACTTCCAGGGCATCGATTTTTTCGCCCACCCCGACGAACTTGATCGGCTTGCCCATAACGGCCTTGAGCGACAGGGCCGCGCCGCCCCGGGCGTCTCCATCCATCTTGGTCATGATCACACCATCGATCCCGAGCCGCTCGTCAAATCGCGCCGCGACGTTCACGGCATCCTGACCGGTCATGGCATCCGCCACAAACAGGATTTCCGCCGGATGGATCATCTCCTTGATGCGCTGGAGCTCGTTCATCATTTCCATATCGATTGCCAGACGGCCGGCCGTATCGATAAGGATGACTTCATAGCCGTTGCGGCGGGCCTCATCGACCGCCTGCACGCAGATGTTGACGGGATCGCTCATTCCCGCGGCATCGAAAATACCGGCGCCGATCTGCCGGCCGAGGACATTCAGCTGTTGCATGGCCGCGGGACGATAGACATCGGCGGAAACGAGATACACTTTTTTATGGAGTCCGGCCACGTGATGCGCCAGTTTGACGGCCGTCGTCGTCTTGCCGCACCCCTGAAGGCCAACCAGCATGATGGGTGCAGGCATCCGGCTGCCGAACCGCAATTGTGAACTGACACCGCCCATGAGCTCCACGAGCCGTTCGTGGACGATTTTCACGACCTGCTGGCCCGGCGTGATGCTCTCCAGAACCTCCTGCCCCACGGAACGGACACGCACATCTTCGATGAAGTTCTTGACCACCTTGAAATTCACATCCGCTTCAAGCAGGGCCATGCGGATTTCACGCAGCGCCCCCTGAATGTTGTCTTCATCGAGACGGCCACGACCTTTTAATCTCTTGAAAATACCGTCTAATTTTTCTGTCAGGTTTTCAAACATGATGAGCTCGCATCAATAAAATAATGGCCCAATCCTTTAATTCCCGGTTGACGCCGTAGAACGGATGACACAACTCAAGCCTTTGGTGTTTCTCGACAACGCGTCAATTGCCGCTTGTGCCTCCGGCCGGCTGGAAAATTTCCCCATAACGACACGGAACCATTTCCCTTTATCCGGCAACTCCGTCACTTCCGTTCGCGCTGCATAACCCATGGCAGCAATTTTTCTGACGAGGGCCTCTGCCTTGCTTTCTTCCTGATAGGACACGACCTGGACCATGAATTTTCCCTGCACCTCCGATTTTTCCTTTATCGGCGGCGCTTCCTGGACCGCCGGGGCCGGCCCTGGGGATTTTGGCTCAAGTGGTCGCGTCGCTTGCAACGGCGGCGGCTTTTTCATAGCCGCCCCTGCCGGCGCTTTCTGCAAAATCATGCCGTCCGGCGCCGTGCCGCCCTTCGAATCCGCTTTACGCTTGCCCAGCCTGTCATAAAAGGTCAGATCCATATCCGGCTCCGGCTCCGGTTTTTCCTGCTTCAGATCATCCCGCATGGCCACAGCCGGCACCGTCGTGTCCTGTTTCATGCGACTGATCAGGGTTTTGATCCTGTCGGGAAGATAACGGGCCATCTTTTCCGGATAGGTATCGATATTTTTGCCCACAGTCACACCCAGCAGGAAGACGCCAAACAACAGGCCGGACATGCCCAGAAAAAAAAGGATCAATCCGATCCGCCCCAGTTTCATTTCAAATCTACGGGTATTTTTGGTCATCATGGGAGTTTCCGGCACATTCGCCGCCCGTAATGGATCGAAAAATCGACGGCCGATGAACGACAATGGACGCTACATGCGCTCCGGTGTTGATACGCCCAGCAATTTTAAGGCATTCTGCAAAACAATCCGCACGGATTCCACCAGATACAGCCTGGCCTCACTCATGGCCTGATCCTCAGAGAGGACCTTGTTTTTATTGTAGTAACTGTGAAGCAGGGCGGCCAGATCATTCAAATAGAAGGTCAGGCGGTGCGGCTCAAGGGCCTTGACGGCCCCTTCCATTACGTCGGGAAAACGCGTGACGGCCTTGATCAGGTCGATTTCTTCGGAAAGCTTTAACCGGCTCAGGGCGGCTTCCCCATCGACCGGCGCGCGGTAACCTTGGTCCTGAGCCATTCTCAGGATACTGCAGATGCGTGCATGGGCATACTGGACATAATAAACCGGATTTTCATTCGATTGTTTTTTTGCCAGCTCCAGATCAAAGTCCAGATGGCTGTCCGAGCGGCGCATCATGAAGTTATACCGGGCCGCGTCGCGCCCCACCTCGTCGATCACTTCCCGCAGGGTGACAAATTCACCGGAACGAGTGGACATGGCCACGAGCTTGCCGTCCCTAAGCAGGTTGACCAACTGCACGAGAATAATCTTCAGGTCCTCCGGGGAGTGGCCAAGCGCCTGGATCCCCGCGTAAAGCCGAGAGACATAACCATGATGATCGGCGCCCCATACATCGATCACGCGATCGAACCCCCGCTCATATTTGTTCGCGTGATAGGCAATATCGGCTGCAAAATAGGTGGGCTCTCCGTTCTGGCGCACCACCACGCGGTCCTTGTCGTCGCCGAAGGCCGTCGTTTTGAACCAGAGGGTTTCCCCCTCGCGATAGACAAACCCCTTTTCCTGCAGCTCAGCCAGAAGCCGGCCGACGCGGTTGTCCCGGTAGAGGTCCCGTTCGCTGAAATAGCAGTCGAAGGCCACGCCGAAAGCCTGCAAATCCTCTTTGATGCCCTCCAGAATCGCCCCGGCGGCGTAATCCGTAAACGCGGGGATGACCGCTTCCTCATCGCTCGCCAGCCAGGCGCCGCCGTCCCTGGCGATCACCCGTGCCGCCAGATCTTTCATATAATCGCCTCGGTAGCAGCCATCGGGAAATTCTACAGACTGCCCCATCTGCTCCCGATACCGATACCACAGAGACCGGCCGAGGTTGTGCATCTGGTTGCCGGCGTCGTTGATGTAGTATTCCCGGGAAACGGCATACCCCGCCGCCGTCAGGAGATTGGCGATGATATCCCCCACCACGGCGCCGCGGGCGTGGCCGATATGCAGAGGACCCGTCGGATTGGCGCTGACGAATTCCACTTGCACAGCCTTCCCCCGGCCGAAATCGATCATGCCGAAGCGCTCCCGCTGGGCATGCACGGCCGTCAGTTCCTTTACCCAAGCCTCGGTCCGGATAGAGAAATTCATGAAGCCGGGTCCGGCGATCTCGATCCCCTCCAGGATTCCATCGGTATCAGCGATGGCCTCCGACAGCATTCCGGCAAGCAGGCGGGGGGTCTTTTTCTCCCGAGATGCCAGAATCATGGCGAGGTTCGTGGCGTAATCGCCATGCGCCGGATCCTTTGTCAACTCCACTTCTATAGCCGGGATCGCGGCCGCCGTCAGCAGGCCCTGCTGAACGCAGGCGGCCAGAGCCTGCTCCAATATTGCAACAATCCTGTTCTTCATCGGTTATGCAAAGCGCTCATAATAAAAAATGACAAGTGATGATGCACCAACGCCATCACTTGTCACACTTTTTCCATCTTCAGGTCAAGAATTATCCGTTTTTTTCCTTCCGGAGCACCTCTTCGATATCCCGGTCCTTGATCGCCAGATCCCTTGAATAATCGGGGCAGTGAACCTGGCCCGTCGCGTCCGTGCTCACACTGAATTTCTTCTGGCAATTGGCTCGCCAGGCGCATATGGCACAGTATTTTTGATTCGATCCCATATCCGATTCCCTTCCCCGATGCATTGATCGCTACGATCGTCCGGCACAAGCATGAAAGCCGCTTACCGCTTTCAACTCTATATTCAGATGCTCGTCCTGTCAAGTATTTTTCCAGATCCGCGCCAGGCATAAGCAATCTGTTCGGGTCTGCAGCCTATATCATCGGTCCGGTTCAAAATGGTCAACGATGGAGGAGACCGCGGAGCGATCCGCCTCCGTCATTTAGGGGGCTGGGGTTCCACGGCCAGTCTCGGCACGGGACTAACATCCGGCCCGGCGACCGCCGGTGCGGATGCACGGTGGGATTTCTCCACGTTTACATTGAATGTTCTGGTCACCTTCGTCTGCTCCGTGTCCACAACGGTGGCCTTGAAATGGATGGTTCCCTGCTGGTCCGGCTGGATGATCCAGGTTATTTTGCCGGACGTGGGATCGATCGACATGCCCGGAACGACAGGGGCCTCCAGGCTGTAAGTGACCCCGTCGCTGTCCGGATGGCGGCTGACGAGCTGCATTTCCAGAGGTTCTGAAGCTTTCCTCGTCTGACGCGGCATTTTTAAATCGAGTGTCGGTGGAATGCTGTGGACGGCGACAACGGGGCTTTCCACGGTAAAGCCTGCGCGTCCGCCATCATAGGGCGTCACGCTTACGGTGATGAGGTCTCTCTTTTTAAGATAAAGGGCCAAAAGGTCGAGCGTGTCACCCTTTGCATTCTCGACAACCTGGTCGTTGACCTTCCAGACGTAGGCATAGGTGAGACGCTCTGGATCGGGGGCCTCGGCCAGGACCTCGGCACTGAGGGTATCCATTCGGGTGGGCTGAGGCGGTTCGAAGCGGATCGTCCGAATCGCCGGAAAGTCTTTCCTGTCATACCCGGAAAGTCCCGGCGGCTGGGCCGCCGTCTGCGGCCGCGCCCCGGGCGGCGCCTCCCTGCTCACTGGGGAGAAAGAGATCAAATAGACGAGGACGACCAGCGCACAGGCGCCGCCCCCGATAATCAGAATCTCTTTTAGTGGAATCTTCCGCCTTGCCGCCGATGGGCCAGCAGCCTTCTTTGCTTCCATTGACGATTGCAGGGCATTGAGCTTCGCGACTGCCTTGGCAGCGGCCTTCTTCGCCGCCGCCGATTTCGGACCTTTTCCCGGTTTCTTTGACAAAACTCATCACCGTATCTGGACTGCCGTCCCGGAATCAGAACTTTGACGGCTGTTTTGAATGTTCCGTCACTGGATGCGCTGATCCCGCCAATAGAGCATGTTCGTCCGGTTAAGTGCTCCGGCGGGGGTGATATTGACGCGCTGCGTGCTCGCCGAGGTTCCGCCGCCCCCGCTCGTCGTCACGTAGAGATCGGGCGGCCCGCTGTCCGGAGGCAGCGAGATGACCGGCGCCGAGGCAATGCCGGTGCCGATCTCCATTGAGCGCGCGCCGCCCTCCAGGGCGCCGCCGCCGGTTGTATAATTGATCGCATAGAGTGTGGCGACGCCTGCCTGCTCGCAAGGATTATTGGCGTAGGCAGGCGTGTACGTCGTGAAGTAGACGACCCCGCCGAATACGGTCGGGTCGGCCAGGATTTTTTCTCCATGGCCAGGCAGTCCGATGTAATACCCGACCCTTGTCGTCGTCGTGGAATCGTAGATCAGGTCCGTTCCTGACACGAGGTTTTCGAGGTCGCTGACACCGTACGTGCTGGTCCGGTCATTGTCCTTGACCCCGAAAAATCGCTCTTGGGCGCTCGGCGCCGTGGGATCGGTCTTGTCCCCTGTTCCCCAGTAAACCCAGAGGTTGCCGGCGGTGTCCTTGGCTACGGCCGCCATGGTATAGATGGGCCGGATGCCGCTGACGGCAGCAGAGTCGAAAAACAGACCGCCGCTCCAGTTGGTCGTCTCTCCCGATATCCCGCAATCGGGCATGTCGCCGGAACGGCAGAACTTGAAGCGCCACATATTCTCCCCCAGGTCGCCCACATAGGCCGTGTCGATGAAGCCGTCGTTGTCCGTATCGACGATGGCGGGCGCGGCCGGCATGCTGTATTTCATGTTGCCGTTGTCCGCCAGGGTGTAGCTCCAGAGGACGTTGCCGTTGCTGAGATCCACGACGAAAAACCCCTTGCCGCGGGTATCGCAGGAGCCTCCGCCGACGCAGTCCCCGGCATTGTATCCGGCGCCGATGAAACCGACCCACTTTTCCAGCTCCACGCCGCCGCTTTTGATTCTGACCCGGCCGGTCATCATCTTGCTCCAGGAATCGCCGAGATAGGGGGCCTGACTCGCGCTGGGGGACACGCGCCACATATAGGCCGGATTCAGCGAATCGTTGAGGTTAATGGCCCAGTAGCCGCAATAGTAGGGGTAAGCGGCGGAATAGGTGCTGCTGATCCCGGAATCACAGGATGAGGACGAGCTCCAGGAATAATTGACTTCCCCACGCCCCAGGCCGAAGACGAGGATTGTCGTCCAGTCGGCCGTCTTGCTTGTGCCGTCGCCGCTGCCCAGCCAGACGTCGGCCACAGTGACGGGGCCGTCCACGAAATACTGGTGGGCCAGGGCAGTCGGGTGGCTGCTGTGGGTCATGTTCTTCAATTTCGTCATCAAATTGGGCGGAATGAAGCTCCAGGCTTCGGAACCGTCGCTGGTTTTGACGCCGTGAATCTGGCCGTCGTTCGCCCCGACGACGATCAGGCGATTGCCCACGGCGGAGGTGCGCACGTGGCTTGACCGGTGCGCGGCGAACTGGTTGTTGCCGTCGCGGGCATCCTCGAAGAAGGCCGATGGCGTCCCGACGGTGATGGGCGTCGAACGGAAGACGTCTCCCAGCTTCCAGACCAGGCCGCCCGCGTCCTGCTCCGGGTTGCGGGTGGCCTCGCCGCGGATGTAACCCACGACGCCATCGCGCAGGGCGTCTGTGGCGACACCCACGTCGGCGGCGGTGATGTTGGCCGTCGTGAAGGCCGTCAGGACACCCCCTTTGAGGGTTTTGATGCTCCGGACGCCTGCCGCCCCCGATTGCATGACCGTACCGGCGTCCCACTGCAAGGCTCCGACCGTCCCATCGGCGTTGATATTGTATTTTTTCAGGTGGCCTTTCCAGAAAGGATCGTCGCCCACAGGCTCGAAGGAGCCTTCGTAGAGGTGGTTCTCGTCGGCGACCCGAACGGACTGGACGGACGCCTGGGAGAAGGAATAGTTGGCCTGGCGGATGATGTTGATGGCCGTCTTGAGGGCCGTGGCCAGAGCATCGGCATCCGCGGCCAGAAATGCGTAACCGGACAGCGTCGCCGTCCCTGGGTCGTTGACCGCGGAGGTGGGGCCGCAGGTCGTGGCCGCAGCCGGATCGTAGTCCGTTGTGCTGCCCGCGTTAGCCTCGTTGGGATTGTCCGTCCCGCCGAGATAAGCCATCCAGTTCAGGGTATTTTTGTCCACAGCAGGCATGTCGGCGCCGAAGCCGACTACAAAAATCTTGTACCCCGCATCGGCCAACGCCTTGGCCTTGGCCACCGATTCCCGGCGCCTCCGGTCCATGTCGGCCTGCGACCCCGAGCCGTTGCCGCCGCACGAATAGGTATCGGCGCCGTCGCTGATCAGGATGGCAAATTTCTGGCGGCAATCCCGGGCAGAGTCTAAGGCCTTGTGGGCGTCCAGATAGAGCTTGGCCTCATTGAGGGATGAGACCAGCGGGGTTCCGCTGTTCGGCCAGTCATCGCTGTCGATGACACTGGCACCCGAGGTCGAGCTGGCGAGCGTGCAGCTTGTGTTGCTGGCGCAGTAGGTCAGGCTGTATTTTGAGCCGATGGCCCGGATGTACTTGTTGTTGCCGGAGCTGTAATCCCCTGCCGTATCGTCTCCGTCGGTAAAGCGCATGTAGCCGATCCGCACGCCGAGGCTGCCCTCATCGGCGCTGTTGATCGTGTTGTCGTCATTGTCGTCCAGGATGTCGAAGATGGCCCGCCTGGCGATCAAGACGCGGCGGCAGTCATAGGGACGCCCCGTGTTTGTGGTATAGAAGGGCCCCGTACAGGAAGCGCTTGCGTCAAACCTCGGCACGGTGCCGTAGGGATCGATCGTGCAGTTCTTCGTGTGGGTCGGGCCGTAGGATGTATAATGGGCAACGCCGCTGCCCACGCAGCTCACCGATGAATTGACGTACATGGTTGCACCCGCCGGCGTCCACAGCATGCTGCCCGACAGGTCCAGGACGATCAAGGCGTCGGGTGATGTGGAAGTCGTAAAGAGGGCCTCCTCCCCCTCGGGTGGCTGCGCGGCGAAAACGTTTTGCGCAAAAAAACACATGCCAAAAAGCATAAACCCGATCAAAAAAGCCGTCGGTATGGTCTTTTTCATGGGAAACCTCCTTACCTGAACATGGTGGATACTTCCACCGGTCCGTATCCGACGCCGGTCCTGATATCCACCTGGGTGCCGTACGCGGTGTTGCGCCCTTCGACGTTCACCTCATACCGCCGCTGCCCCCAGGACTGACCGCCGCCGATGGAGTAGCCCTCCATGGGCAGGAACAGGGGGCCGGTCGCCGGCGCGGCGGGCGCGCCAATGGTATAGACGGAAGCAGGATCATTGGCGGGATCGACTTGGACGCTGGTGACAACCGTCGCCACCAGATTCTGGGGATTGAAATTCTGCATCGCCCGGTGAATACCCGTTTCCGCGGCGCTCATGGCCTTCTTGTCGCCCACGTTTCTGCTGCTGACCCGCAGATCGCCGGTCGCTAAATTCAGAATCAGTATGGCGAGCGCGAAAAGGATCACGCAGGCCATAATGGCCGTAATGAGGGCAAAGCCTCTCTCGGAGGACAGAATTCCTTTACTAAATTGCATGGTTCCTCGGTATGACGCTCGTTGAATAAATCAGCCGCATCCGCTGGCCCGTGTTGGGATCGACATTTTCCGTTTCCAGGGCCAGGACGATATCGATCCGGCGGATATTGGGAATCGGTGTCTGATCCGCTGTTGTGGGAAATATCTCTGTTCCCGTCCCGTCATAATAGCGGAAGACGGGGATGCCCAGCGTGCTGTTGATGACCCGGACGGTCCGGGGGTTGCCGCTCGCGGCCGTATCACCGAGAAAAGGCTGACCGCCGCCGCAACTCGTCGAACGAGTAATGTATTCATTGGCCGTATCGTAGTTGTAGCGGATCACCTCGTTCGGGTTCGGGTTCCCCGCATAACTGCGCATGCAGATCGGATCGTTGTCGGCGGTGCAGTTTTCATTAATGTCCATCTCCGCGGTCAGCGCGTTCGCGGTCGCTTCCTGGATGCCCCGGTTAGCCTGGTTGGGAGAAACGGTCGTGCAGTCAGCCGCGACCAGCCAGTTTCCACTTGCTCGATTCGGATTATACGAAGCCATCCCAATCTCCATGACCATCAGATCGAGAGCCGGCTTGGCATCCTGCTGCGCCGTCACTTTCCTCTCGATCGCGGATGAATGGCGCTGTGCGGAATTGACGGCCATATAGACGGCAGCCAGAAGCCCCATCGTCACGCCAACGGCGACCATCAGCTCTACCAGGGTGAATCCGTTTCTCTGTTTCATTGGTTTGCACACCCCGCCGGAAAGCGAAAACCTTCCTGTCTGGTTACGACAAGGCTCTCGGAAATTCCTGTATGACCGGGCCAGGCCACCCGCACGGTGATGCGCCAGACATTCGCCGCCAGGCCCGTGATCGTGGTGGTGACGTCAAACCGTGCGTCCCCCGGCTGGGCCGCCGCCTGACCGCTGGCGAAGACCTGAATCGGGCCGGTTTGGCCGGTTGTTACGGCGTTGCAGGGGTTCATGATCAGGGCCTCTTGCGTCATCAGCGTTTCATGCAGTATGCCCGATGCCCGACCCAGGTAATCCGACCGGCCCGCCGTCTGCCAGGCCGTCGGCTGCAGCGAGAAGAGCGCCAGCACAGCCACGACGGTCAAAAACATGGCGACGACCACCTCTACAAGGGTGAATCCCCGGTTATTGCATGGCAAACTGGACATGTGCCCTTCCTGTGATATTAACGGTGATGATGGCCTGCGACCCCCTGCCGTTTGTCAAGGTCACGCTGCCCGTGGCGCCGGATAAGGTGCCGCGGGAAAGCAAGGTCAACTGGCCCAACGCAAAAGTTGTACTGACGATGGTCAGGCCCGGCCCAAAATCCGCAAGCAACCTTGTTTGTGTCAGCGCTGCTGTAAATGGATCTGCTGCGATCGTGTAGCTGTTTCCACCCGCGCTGAAAGTCAGGCGATACCGGATTCCTTCGGATACAGCCCTCTGTTTGCTCGCCGCTATATCGGTCTCGATCGCCCTGGCCGCTGTTCTCAGGTTGTTATTATCCCGGAAGCCTTGCCAGGCAAACAAGGAAACAGCGCCCAGTATGCCGATCAGAGCGATGACGATCAATATTTCAACGAGTGAAAACCCTTTGCCTGCTCGCACGGTTTGCGTCGCCATCATCCTTTCTTTTTTAACTCACCCTCATGCCCTGCGCTTGATACAGCGAAGCATGAAACTTATCAGATATTTGGAGCCATTTTCATATTAATATAAACTGCTTCCGCTTTCACCTGCATGATAAAACCGAACTTGAATGTCGGCATTCGGCTGCATCATAAGGGGAAAGCAGGGCGATTGTCAAGAGGAATCAGCAGGATAAAGTGTGACATCTTTCACACCTGACAGGAGATAATCGTCACATCCGGCCGCTGATGAAAACACCAGGAAGGAAGAAGCCGGACAACCAGGCGCCGAAAAAGAGGTAGGCGACGGCCCCCAGGGACAGGAACGGACCAAAAGGAACGGCATATTTCATGTCCTGCCCTCTGACGAGCATGACGGCCACGCCCACCACCGCCCCGGTGAGGGAACTTACCAGCAGGACAAACAGCAGGGATTGCCAGCCTAAAAAGGCGCCGATCATGGCCAGGAGCTTGATGTCCCCGCCGCCCATGCCTTCACGCTTCGTGATGAGCTCATAGGCAAAGGCAATGCCGTACAGAACGCCCCCGCCGATGAGAAAACCCAGAAAAGCGTCAAGAAAGCGAAGCTTCATAACGAATACCGCCGCCAGAAAAAAGAGCGGGATCCCCGGCAGGGAGATGACATCGGGAATGATCTGATGATCCAGATCGATGAAGGTGATGACGATCAGCGCACAGGTAAACAGGAAGGCGCACAGATACTGCGTGGACAGTCCGAATTTCCAGTAAAGCATCAGGGACAGGATCGCCGTCAGCATCTCCACCATGGGATAGCGCAGGGATATGCCGCCTCCGCAATGGCGGCACCGGCCCTTCAGGATCAGATAGCTGATCAGTGGAATGTTATCGTAAAAACGGATGGCATGGCTGCAGGCCGGACAATGAGACGCGGGCAGGATGATGGATTGGTCCTCCGGGAGACGATAGATGATCACGTTGAGGAAACTGCCGATCGCAGCGCCCACCGCAAAAAAGAAGATTTCGGGAAAAAGGCTCATGCCGTCGCTTATCCGTCCTTCCGCTGCCAGTCGTAGGGAATGGCGTTGTCATGGGGATGGACTCTGAACTCGTCGGGCTCCTGATAGTTATAGGTTTCCGACGGGATATTCACCACCTGCGCCTCCTCAAGGGAAATGCATTTGAAGCCGTGATGCACACCGGACGGAATATGCAGCAGAATCGGGTTGTGGTCCCCGGCAAAGAACTCATTGATCTGACCGTGCGTGGCGGAACCTTCCCGGCCATCGTAAAGAACAATCTTCATCATGCCCCTGACCACGGCCATGTTATCGCACTGCTTTTTGTGGTAATGCCAGCCCTTCACGACGCCGGGATAGGCCGTGGTCATGTAAACCTGGCCGAACCCCTTGAATATTTCGTCGTCGGCCCGCAGGATTTCCATCAAGCGGCCGCGTTCGTCGGGAATGACCCGCAACTTCTTGACCATGACGCCTTCAATCATCTGCCTGTTCTCCTTTCATGATAAAAATACTTTGCATAGCCGATGAAAAATGGTTCACGAGCGGCGAATCAAAGATTTTTCGTTGATGGGGACACGACTCCGTCATGTCCCCATGACTCATTTATTGATTTCATACTTGTTCAGGCATTATGATATTTCAAGCGAAAATGATTTTAAGCTACGGCGAAGCCATTTTTCATCGGTGTCATATCATAATTTGGCCGTCAGGCAATAGAAAAAGTTCGTCGGCTTTGCATTTTCCGGATGGATGGTATATGGAAGCGGCATGACGGATGAATACTACATGAAGCGGGCGCTGCAACTGGCCAGGCGGGGAGAACGATGGATCAGCCCCAACCCCATGGTCGGCGCCGTGATTGTCAAACACAACCGGATCATCGGCGAAGGCTGGCATCGGCGCTTCGGGGGCGACCATGCCGAAATCAACGCCTTGCACGGCGCTTCCGAATCCGTCGAGGGCGCTACGGTTTACATCACACTGGAGCCCTGCTGCCACCACGGCAAGACGCCACCCTGTACCGAAAGCCTGATTGCCGTCAAGCCCGCCCGGGTCGTGATCGGCATGCCGGACCCCAACCCGCTGGTCTGCGGCGGCGGCATTGAGCGCCTCGGCAAGTGCGGCATTCCCACCACCGTCGGCGTCCTCGAAGCACGGTGCCGGCGCCTTAATGAGCGGTTCATCCACTTCATGCAGACGCGCATTCCCTTTGTGACCCTGAAGTTCGCCCAGACGCTCGACGGCCGGATCGCCACGGCTGCGGGCCATTCCCGATGGATCAGCTCCCCGGCGTCCCTCCGGTTCGCCCACGCCCTCAGGGCCGCCCATGACGCCGTCGTCGTCGGTTCCGGCACCGTTTCCATGGATGATCCGCAACTCACGGTCAGGCTCGTGCAGGGACGCAATCCGGTCCGGATTGTTGTCGATACCCGCCTGAGCCTTTCCCCGGACGCCGCCGTATTAAAAAACCAGGACAGGGCCAGAACGATCGTTGCCACGACGGAAGCCGCCGACCGCAAAAAACGGGCATGGCTCGATAAAATGGGCATCGAGACGGTCATGGTCGAAAGCGACCCGCAGCAGCGGGTGGATCTGGAGAAACTCCTGATCGAACTGGGCAGGCGGAACATTTCGTCCGTGCTTGTGGAAGGCGGCGCCGCCATGATCACATCCGTATTGCGGCAGCGCCTGGCGAACCGGATCGTGGTGGTCATCGCGCCGAAAATCGTGGGAAAGGGTATTGAATCCGTGGGCAATCTGGGCATCCGCATCATGGACCACGCCATGAAAATATCCGTCCGGCAGGTTACCCGAAAAAACGGTGACTTCATCCTCGATGGGCAGATAAAACGATAAATGGGGACAGATTTAGAAAAAAGGGGGACAGATTTTAAAATCTGTCCCCCTTTTTTCTTGTTTCTCTTTTTTCTTGCTATTTCACTTCTTCAAAGTCCGCATCCACCACATCGTCGTCCTTTTTGCCCGCTCCCGCCTGAGCGCCGGCGCCCGCTCCCGCACCGGTCTGCGGCCCCGGACCGTCCTGCGCCGTGGACTTCGCATACATGGCTTCGGCCAGTTTATGCGAGGCGTTGGTCAGGTCTTCCTGGGCCTTTTTGATCGCATCGACATCGTCCCCCTCGATCGCCTTTTTGACCCTGACGATGCCATCTTCAATCTTGGCCTTTTCGGCGGCGTCGATCTTGTCGCCGAATTCCTTGATGTTCTTTTCCACGCTGTAGGCCATGGCGTCGGCCTGATTGCGGGCTTCGATGAGCTCCTTCTTGAGCTTGTCGTCCTCGGCATGCGCTTCGGCGTCGCGAACGAGTTTTTCGATTTCCTTCTCTGAAAGTCCGCTGGAGGCTGTGATGCGGATACTCTGTTCCTTGCCGGTCCCGAGGTCCTTGGCCGACACATGCACGATGCCGTTGGCGTCGATGTCAAAGGCCACCTCGACCTGGGGCATGCCGCGGGGCGCCGGCGGAATGCCGACGAGTTCGAAACGGCCCAGCGTGCGGTTATCGGCCGCCATGGAACGTTCGCCCTGCAGGACATGAATGCTGACCGCCGGCTGATTGTCCGCCGCCGTCGAAAAGATCTGGCTTTTCTTCGTGGGGATGGTCGTGTTCTTTTCGATCAGCTTGGTCAGCACCCCGCCGAGCGTTTCGATCCCCAGGGACAGGGGGGTCACATCCAGCAGCAGAACATCCTTCACATCGCCCGTCAGAACGCCGCCCTGAATGGCGGCCCCGATGGCCACAACTTCATCCGGATTGACCCCTTTGTGAGGGTCTTTTCCGAAGATTTCCTTCACCTTCTGCTGGACCCGGGGCATGCGCGTCATTCCGCCGACGAGAATGACCTCGTCGATCTGCGCAGGCGTCAGACCGGCGTCCTTGAGCGCCGTCCGGCAGGGACCCGCAACCTTGTCGATCAGATCCTCCACGAGCGCTTCCAGCTTTGCCCGATTCAGTTTGATATTCAGATGCTTCGGACCGCTCGCATCGGCCGTGATAAAAGGCAGATTGATGTCCGTTTCCATGGCCGTGGAAAGCTCCATTTTGGCCTTCTCCGCCGCTTCCTTCAGGCGCTGGAGGGCCATTTTATCCCCCCGGATGTCGATGCCCTGGTCCTTCTTGAACTCCGTGGCCAGATAATCGATCAGGCGCTGGTCAAAGTCTTCGCCGCCCAGATGGGTGTCGCCGTTGGTCGATTTGACCTCAAAAACACCGTCGCCAAGCTCCAGGATGGAGATATCGAACGTCCCGCCGCCCAGGTCGAAGACGGCAATCTTCTCATCCTTCTTCTTGTCCAGACCGTAAGCCAGCGCGGCTGCCGTCGGTTCATTAATGATTCTGAGCACATTCAGACCGGCGATCTTGCCGGCGTCCTTGGTGGCCTGCCGCTGGGAGTCGTTGAAGTAAGCCGGAACCGTCACGACCGCATCGGTGATCTTTTCGCCCAGATAGTCCTCCGCCGTCTGCTTCATCTTGACGAGAATCATGGACGAAATCTCAGCGGGGCTGTAATTCTTCCCTCTGATCGTCACCTGCGCGTCTCCGTTGCCGGCCTCGGTTATTTTGAAAGGGCTGATGGTCTTGTCGTATTGAACCTCCTTCGAGGCAAATTTTCTCCCGATCATCCGCTTGATCGCATAGACTGTATTTTCCGAGTTGGTAATGGCCTGGCGCTTGGCCACCTGGCCGACCAGACGCTCGCCGCCTTCTGTAAAAGCCACCATGGAGGGCGTCGTGCGGTTTCCCTCCTGGTTGGCGATAACGACGGGATCTCGTCCCTCCATAATGGCGACACAAGAATTTGTCGTTCCCAAATCGATCCCAATAATCTTACCCATGGTAATTATCCTCCTTCATTAATCGCAATTATTGCAATTTCTTATACAACAAATTCTCTATTATTGATGGACACGCAAAAAGTCCGAAAACTATCCAAGTCCGACGGCTGCGTAAAAAGCTCCGCAGGCAAGGCGCGCAAATCCTGAGGAGTGAGGCGTACTTTTACGTACGCCGCAACGACGAAGGATGTCGCGCAACGCAGCATCCGGACTTTTTACGAAGTCGTCATCAGTGCGCATCCTGTTTTGCCGGCAGCCTGCAGACGGACACCTTGGACGGCCTCAGCAGCCTGCCGTTGAGCAGGTACCCTTTTTCAAACTCCTGAACCACCTGGTTGTGCCCGTGGTCCGGGCTTTCCACCTGCAAGACGGCCTCATGGACGTTCGGATCAAAATCCAGGCCGGCGGCCTCGATGGGCGCGACGCCCTGCTTGCCGAGACAACTGCCAAGCTGATTCTGCAGGAGCTGAAGACCGGACTTGAACGCTTCGAAATCATTTGACTTGCAGGCATGCTCCATCGCCCGGTCCAGAGAGTCCATCAGCGGAAGAATGTCTTTGATCAAATTTTCCTGCCCGAATTTCAGGGAATCGGCCCTGTCTCGGGCGGCCCTTTTTTTATAGTTCTCCAGTTCGGCGACAGCCCGTACGTATTTATCATAGTTCTCCGCGGCTTCTTTTTCCTTATCCTGAAGTTTTTCCGTCAGGGTTCCGATGTCGATTTTATCGTCACCCGACGCATCAACCTCCGCGTGCATTTCCGGACATCCATGTATATCCTGGGCCGTATCTTTTTTTAATTTCTTAACCATGCCGTGCCAATCCTTATGTTGAAGCAACCTGCTCCGCTTACTGCAGATCAGGTTTCTGAAACAGTTTCACATCCACGAGCTCGCAAATCACATGGCTTACGGTGATATGCGTCTCCTGAATCCTCGGCGTGTTGCCGGAAGAAACATTGAGCGAGTGGTCCACCATCCTGGCAATCTCTCCCCCGTCCTTCCCGGTCAGACCGATCGTAATCATGCCGATTTTCTTCGCCGCTTCAAAAGCCTTCACGACATTCGGCGACGAGCCGCTGGTGCTCATCCCCCAGGCGATGTCGCCGGCTTGTCCGACAGCCCGGATCTGCTTGCTGAAAACATCGCTAAATTCATAATCATTGCTGATGCTTGTTATGACCGAGGTATCGGTCGTCAAGGCGATCGCGGGCAGCGGCGGCCGCTCAATGAGAAACCGGTTCACAAATTCACCGGCGATATGCTGGGCGTCAGCGGCAGACCCGCCGTTTCCGAACAGCAGGATCTTGTGGCCGGACTTCAGCGCGGCCGTGACAACATCCACCACCTGAGCGATCCTGCCGAGGTTTTCGTTCAGAAAAATATCCTTGACCCGGTTGCTCTCATTAAAGACTTTTACGATATAATCGTGCATCCTATTGCATCCACTTGATTTATTTTGCCCATATGCCTTAGCCAAACGCGGCTAATATATTTATCGACCTCCTCCGTGTCAAGGGCGCGGGGCCGATTAATTCAAGCGGATTTGTATAGATATGAAAAGCAAAGTTGACGGAATCAGGGAAGGAAGGAGAGCGTCCGGCTCCGATCCTTGAGCTCGGCGAGTTTTCCCTTGTTCCAGCCCGAGACCCGGCTGAAATACTGGGTAATTCTGGCGATGCCTTCTACTGCCGGGGATCCGCAGGAAGGACAGGTTGCATAAAGTCCGTCCGCAGTGTTTTGACAGGCATGACAGCTTGTAAAATCCGGCGAAAGCAGAACCCGGCGATTCCGTGTTTCATAAAAGACCCTTACGATAAAAGCGGCCAGCTCTCCTGCCGCTGGCCGCTGATCCCCCAGCCAGAAATGGGTAATCGCGTTTGACCCGATCATCGGATGGAATTCACCCTCCCAGGCGGCTTTGTCCATGGGGTTGAGGCAGGCCGAAATATTCAGATGAGTGGAATTGGTATAATAGACCTCCCCTTTCGCAATGCTGCCTTTGACCTGATGGCCCGCCTCCGGCGAGAAATACCTCATATCCAGACGCGCAAAACGGTGCGTCGTGGTCTCTGCAGGCGTCTGTTCCAGCATGAAGCGCAGACCGTATTTATTTGCCAGGCTGTCGGCCTCGTCCTTTATATGCGCAACGACCCTCAAACCAAAGTCCCGGGCTTCCATCGACGCATGCATCTCCTGCCCCTGGTGAATCCGGACCAGTTCATTGAGCCCTGCCATGCCGATGAGATAGCAGGCGTGCCCCATTCTCAGATAGGGCGCCCCGTCCCGGTCCATGGTCAGGATGGACAGGGGGCCCTGATCGCCATGGGAAAGCAGCTTTTCCATGAAGTCCTTCTTCTGGACATGGGCCCGGGCCGCCCGGTCCAGTAACTCCGACAGAAGCAGGAACAGCCGGCGGCTGTCTGCGCCGGCCTTGTAGCCCAGACGCGGCAGATTCAGCGTGATGCTTTGAATGGCAGCGGTCCGCATCTGCCAGGGCGCCGATATTTCACCGGGACGCGCAGCCGTTTCCAGCGACGCCTTCAACGGGGGATATTCGCGGTCGAAGATAAAGCAGGGATTGCCTTTTTCGGTGGCCGCCCCGCAGACATGTTCAAGGAACGCCTCATGTCCCGCCGTCCGAAAGAACTGCGCCGTCAAGTGAACCAGGGGGCGCGGAAAAATGAAGGGTTTGCCCGTGGCGTCGCCCTTTTTGAAGACGTCGATAATGGCCCAGATCATGCGCTTTGCGTCCGCTTCATACTCCCCGTAGGTTTTGCCGGTGTATTCGCCGCCAGGTCCGATTGCCGGCGTATCGGCAAAATATGGCGGGGGATCCCAGTGCAGGTGAATATCCGTAAACATGACCTGCCCGCCGCGGGCGGCGGTCAATTGCGAAAACTCGTAGATCAGCATCTGGGCAAACTGCCGGATCTCCTTGTCGCTCATCCCGCCGAGATAGGGAGCGAAGAGATAATTGACCGCGCTCCAGTCGATCATCCCGGCGCAGTGCCCCTGCAGCATGGCCCCGAAACGCACCATGTGGGCCAGAAGAACCTCTGCGTGTTTGGCCGGCTTGGCCACCGTCAGCGAATGCGGCAGATTCAATCCGAATTTCTTGAGATATTCGAGGGACTGGCTGGAGCTGTAGATCCGGTCGATAAATCCGAGACCGTGGATGTGGAAATCCCCGGTGATATGAGCGTCTCCAATGTCCTGGGAAAAAACATCGTGCAGCGCGTACTCCCGTTTGATGCCCTCAGCCAGGACGAGATTCGTCCCTTCCGGACCATGGGGGACATTGGCGCTCTCCCTGTTTTGCAAAAAGATCAGTTGCCGGACGTCGTAGAGCGGAAAGCCGATCAGGGCATGCATGCGCCGGGCATGATCGAGCCCGCGCTCGATCAGCCTCGCGTCCACAAGCTCGCGAATGAGCGGGGTGGTCAGTTGGCTGATGCCGGATCGGACGATCTGCTTTTCCACCTCCCGGCTGATCTCTTCCGCCGTATCGCCATCAATGTTCGTTTCACGGATCAGCGCCTCCACGATGCGCCGGCGGTCCCAGCGCACCACGTCTTCCTCGGATGTCCGGACGAAGAGGGTCAGATCGGTTGTATCGTCGGGTGCGATCATAGATTGGTCTTGAGGCCTTCATCCCGGTCGCTCAGCGCTTTTTCTGCGGCCTGCGAGAGTTCGGCATCGTACTGGTGGCTGTGGGAAAAAACCCGGAAATGCACGACCCGGGCCGGAATGTACCGGTAGAGATCCTTCAAGGGCTCCGGGGAGGTCATGCCGGTCATGGGGTTATAAATATTCACGCGTTTTTCCGCTGCCGTCATGGGATTGAGGGGACGCGGATCCTGGGTGGCCAGATCGACGCGAAAGTCCATTTTTTTCAATGATGCGGGCAGGCATTTCCGGAGCTGCCGCTCATAGTCGCCCGCCGTGGAAAAATTCATGCCGCGCTGGAGCTGATCCATCGACATTTCCGTGGAAAAGGACATTTTCCACTTGACCTGCCGGTTATAGAGCTTCTCCCATTCACGGCCCAGTTTCCGTTTTTTCGGGTCCGCGCCGGTCGGCCACCGGCGCACCTCATCGAACAGGCGCCACTCATCACAGGCCAGGTACGCATCGAGCCGCTCCAGGGGATTGCCCGGCAGGATCAGGTTCAGGGTATCCCGGAAAATTTCCTGCAGATGCAGATCCAGCGCCCGCGTCGTCCGGTGAAAATAGACGTTGGTGTAGAGGTTCAGACGGGCGTTCAGAAATCGGTTGAGCGCCGAGATTCCCGCCTGATGCAGCGTCAGCCCGTCCCGCGTGAAAAAACTGTAAAACCTGAGCCGGGCGATATCCACCATATCGAGAGAAAAGCCCGTCATATAGGCGTCCCGCTGCACATAATCCAGGTTGTCCACCGTGTAAATTCCAGAGAAAAGCTGCCGCAGGAGCTGCAGCCATCTCGGCTGGACATCCGCGCTTTTTCCGGGCATCCGGATCAGATAGGCGATCCGGCGCGGATCAAGGGATTCTCCGGCGGCAAACGAACCGGTCGGGCTTCTCTGAATCTGACGGATGATGCGGCCCAGCCTCCGGATGATGATCTGCTGACCCAGCACCTCGTGGGTCAGCCCGTACTGATTAAGAAAATGGTCGTCAAAGAAATGTCCGTAAGGCCCGTGACCGACGTCATGCAGCAGACCGGCAAGGCGCAGCAGCGCCTCCACATAATTCGCTGAAGGCGCTTCGGGGCAGACCTCGCGGAGGCTCGGATAGAGCGTTTTTCCGAACTCACCGGCCACGTGCATCGTGCCCAGGGAATGTTGAAAACGGCTGTGCTCCGCGGCGGGATAGACCCAGCGGGCGCTCTGCAACTGGCCGATGCGCCGCAGCCGCTGGAGCCAGGGAGAATCCAGCAGGTCCTTTTCCGTCCGCTCCGGCGAACCATCGCCCATCGGCACCGTAAAGCAGGCGTACTGATGGATCGGATCGGCGATCAAGGCGTTTCCCTGATAGATTTTAGCATATTCCACGATTTTCTTTTTCATGCGCCCAGACATACCTTATTTGCCGTGAAATATCAAATCCCGATTTCATCTTGACAGAGTGCGCGGCCTTGCGTAAGCTTCGCCGCAATGAAATCATAAGACCTTTGAAAAATGGCTTCGCCGGGATCAAACAACCTACACCGACTGCACAGGAGGAATGTGAATCATGGGAACCGACAACATTGTTTTTCTGGAAGTCATCGAATGGTTTGAGACGACAGGCAAAGAGCTCGTTCACCGGATCCCCCAGAAGGGTTCCGGCGAAATCAAATTCGGCGCCCAGTTGACCGTCCGGGAAAGTCAGGCCGCCGTCTTCTTTTATAACGGCAAGGCTCTCGACGCCTTCGGCCCGGGCCGGCACACCCTCAAAACGGCCAACATCCCCATCCTGACCAAGGTGTTGAGCCTGCCCTGGGGCATGACCAGCCCGCTGCGCGCGGAGGTCTATTTCACGAACATGCGGGTCTTTCCCAACCTGAAGTGGGGCACCCGGGACCCGGTGGCTTTCCGGGACGCCGAGCTGGGGTTGATCCGGCTGCGGGCTTTCGGCATGTTCAATATCCGGATTCTTCAGCCGGTGCTTTTCATCAACAGCCTCGTGGGAACGCAGGGCGTTTACACCACCGAAGAGATTGAAGAATACCTGAGCCGGGTCATCGTTTCGCGGTTCAACGATTTTATGGGCGAAAACCTCGATACGATCCTCAATCTGCCGGCCAGGTACAATGAATTTTCGGAAGACCTGAAAAAACTGCTCCAGGATGAATTCAGCCGGTTTGGCCTGGGGCTGACCGATCTGTATATCAACGCGATTACACCGCCGCCGGACGTGCAAAAGGCGATTGACGACAAAAGCCGGCTGGGCGTCTTTGACGATCTGAACAAACTCATAAAAATGAAGGCGGCCATGGCCATGGAAACGGCCGCGCAGACACAGGGGGAGGCCGGCGCAGGCATGGGCCTGGGGATGGGATTCATGATGCCCGCCATGTTTGCCGATGCATTCCGGGCAGGCACGGCCCCTCAGGGACAGCAGCAGGTAGCAGCCGAAGCATCCAGATGCCCCGACTGCGGACAGGAGGTCCCCCACGAAGCCAAATTCTGTCATCTCTGCGGCCACCAGATTCTGGTCTTCCAGAAATGCGCCCGGTGCGGCAAGAATCTTCCGGCCAAAGCCCAATTCTGCGTCCAGTGCGGCTCTCCCGTGGAGGCGAAACCGCAGGCCAGAACCTGTGCGAAATGCGGATATCAAAATATCGCCAACGCCGCGTTCTGCAACCAGTGTGGCGAACGGATATCCTAAACGTTATTTTTTCTGAGTAATTTAGCTTGACATTAGAAGAAAAATTGCTCTAATGCTTCGTCAACAAAAAGGGACTTCTCATCAATATAATTCTATTTGAGGCCGACCATGAATGTATTGTTTAGGATGTTGCTCATGCCGGTGCTTCTGATCATGGCTTCCCCGGTTTTCGCTCAGGAGCAGGTCGTTGTTCCCCGTTTTGCCGTCAATCAGTACGTGATTACGGGTGACACTATTCTCGGCGCGGCCCGGATTGCGGCGCTTGTCAAGCCCTTCACCGGCCCCGACCGCGATTTCGGGGATGTGCAGCAGGCGCTCGAGGCGCTCGAGACAGCCTACCGGAGCAAGGGGTACAACTCGGTGATGGTCGTCCTGCCGGCGCAGGAGCTCAGAGGGGGGGATGTCCTCATCACGGTCATCGAATCCAAAATCGCGGGCATTTCCGTCGAGGGGAACAAGCATTTCGGTACAGCCAACATTTTAGCCGGCTTTCCGACCCTGGAAAAGGGGAAGTCTCCCCTGGTCCACAAGGTTTCCCAGAACCTGCGCGTCGTCAACGAGAACCCGGCCAAAAAGGCGACCCTGCAGTTGCAGAGCGGCGCGAACGAAGACGAACTCAACGCCGTTCTGAAGATCACCGACGAAAAACCCTGGAGGCTGGGACTGACCTTCGACAACACCGGCAACAAAGCCACCGGCGACTACCGCCTCGGCCTGATGGGTCAGCACTTCAACCTTTTCAACCGCGATCACGTGGGAACGATTCAGTTTGCCACCTCCCCGGATAAAATGGACAAGGTCGCCAGCTACAGCGCATCCTACCGGATCCCGATCTACCGCTTCGGCGATTCGATGGATATCTTCGGCGGCTATTCGGACGTGGACTCCGGCACCATGCAGATCAACCTCGGGGATGACACGGCGAGCTTTCTTTCCAACATCACTTCCAGCGGCAAGGGGATCGTCTCCGGCATCCGGTATAACTACAACCTGCGCCGTTTCGGCGCGTACGAGCACAGACTGGTGGGAGGCCTGGATTACCGCCGCTACGATCAGAATCTGGCGATGCAGTTCGGCGACATCACGAGCACCGGCGACACCACGGTGACCGCCCATCCGTTGAGCCTCACCTACAGCGGCGCGCTGGGCTTCACGGGAGGCGACGCCGGCATCTACTTCGGAGTGGTTCGCAATGACCGCTGGGGTAGCGGCGAACAGTCGGACTATGACAAACAGCCTGGTCAACCGCCCGTTGATTACACCATCCTTCGTTTCGGCGCCAACGCAGGGCACGCGTTCTTTGGCGACTGGCAGCTCCGGCTGCTGTTCAACGGCCAGTACACCGACAATACATTAATCTCCGGCGAGCGGTTCGGGTTCGGCGGAAGCGCCGGGGGGCGCGGCTACCAGGAGCGCGAGGTATCGGGCGACCAGGGATACGCCGGCACGGCGGAGATCTACACGCCCGACTTGGCCCGCTTTCTCTTCATCCCCAAAGCCGGACTGCGACTGCTCGGTTTCTACGACGACGGGGTCACCTTCAAGAACCATCCCGCCCGCGGGGAGGCGGACCGAAATGAGCCTGCCTCCGCGGGGGCCGGGCTGCGGCTGACCTGGTCGAAACATTTTATTTTTGCCCTGGACTGGGGCTATGCCCTGCGTTCACTCCCGGGGGAAGGCGCCACACGGTCGGGAGACAGCAGGGTTCACTTCAGGGCAATGCTGACGTTTTGACGGGTTTTCTCTCTTCAAAGGTTTGACGAACCCGTAAAAAGTCGAAAAGCGGTTGGATTTCGACGGCTTTGTAAAAAGTTCCGCAGGCAAGGCGCGCAAATCCTGAGGAATGAGGCGTACATAGACGTACGCCGCAATGACGAAGGATGCAGCGCAACGCAGCATCCGGACTTTTTACGAAGTCGTCAGGTTTCCAGACACGATCAGACAGGAGGTTTTAGCCCATGAAACCGATCCATCATATCCGGATATTGAAGCGCCTGCGGGGAGGACTCGGCACAGCCGTGCTCCTGGGGATACTGATCCCCCAACTGGCCCTTGCCAACCCGCTCGGCCCGAAGGTCGTAAGCGGCCAGGCGAGCTTCACCGCGCAGGGCAAGACCCTGTCCGTCACCAACAGCGACCGGGCCATCATCAACTGGCAGGACTTCTCCATCGCGGGTGGCGAGCTCACCCGCTTCATCCAGCCCACCGCCACGAGCGCCGTCCTGAACCGTGTCATCGGCAACAAC
The DNA here is from genome assembly GCA_963754515.1 of uncultured delta proteobacterium. Taxonomy (GTDB): domain Bacteria; phylum Desulfobacterota; class Syntrophia; order Syntrophales; family Fen-1087; genus JAPLJM01. Next base: position 186,512 of record CAVWGC010000005.1, read on the forward strand.
CCGAGCGCCATCTACGGCGCCCTGCAGTCCAACGGCCGGGTCTATCTGGTGAACTCAAACGGCATCTTCATCGGCCCCAGCGCCACAATCGACGTCAACGGCCTTGTCGCCTCCACGCTCAACATCACGGACAGCGACTTCAAGGCCGGCAGGATCAACTTCAGCGGCGGGCCGCTTGCCGGCAGGATCGAAAACCAGGGGGCGATCCGCACGCCTGCGGGCGGCAGCATTTACCTGATCGCTCCGGATATCACCAACAGCGGCGTCATTAACGCCCCCAACGGCGACATCCTGCTGGCCGCCGGCCGGCAGGTCAGCCTCGTCGAGAGCACGACGCCCGAGATCGCCGTTGTCGTCAGCGCCCCGGGGAACGAGGCCCTGAACCTCGGCCGGATCATCGCGGAGGCGGGCAGGATCGGCATCTACGGCGGGCTCATCCGACACCGGGGGATCGTCAGCGCCGACAGCGCAGTCATGGACAAGACCGGCGCCATCCGCTTCCGGGCAACGAAAGACATCACGTTTGACAAGGACAGCGTGACCACCGCCAATGGACCAAAAGGCGGCAACATTACCGTCCAGTCAACAGAGGGCACGACGCTGGTGTCGGGCGTCGTCGAGGCGAAGGGAAGCAGCGACAGGGGCGGCACGATCCAGATCCTCGGAACCCGGGTCGGGGTCATTGATGCAGCGCAGATCGACGCCTCCGGCGAGCAGGGCGGTGGCACCGTGCTCGTGGGCGGCGACTACCAGGGGAAGAACCCCGACATACAGAACGCAGAGGCCACCTACCTCGGGAAGGATGCGGTCATCAAGGCCGATGCCATTACCTACGGCGACGGCGGAAAGGTGATCCTGTGGGCAAATGATTGGACCCGTTTTTACGGCTCCATCAGTGCCAGGGGCGGGGCTGCCGGCGGCAACGGCGGTTTTGCGGAGGTGTCGGGAAAGAAAAATCTTGGCTTCCATGGCTTTGCTGATTTATCGTCACGCAAGGGAAAAGCGGGAACATTGCTGCTCGATCCGGGTGATTTGTATGTCGGTCATAACCCTGGTGGCGCAACTGAAGATAACACTCCTCCAGATTTTACGACTCCCGTTCCAACAATTGATTATTTTGTAGATAAAACCTTGCTTGATGGATTAACCGCGATGAATGTTAACTTGACTGCTACAAATGACATTATTTTTAATGACTCACTGGTTATGGACCTCAGCGCAGCGGAGACTTTATCTATCACAGCAGGCAATGCAATTAACATGGATTCGTTTGGCATTACCACATCTCTACCGGGCAATTTCAATATTACCATGAATGCGGGCGCAGGCGGAATCGCCAATATAGGAAATATTAATGTCGGGACTGGAACAGTGAGTATTAATTCGGGCGGTTCAATTACCCAGGGAGCCGGCACGGGCATTACTGCTTCAACACTGGCACTGCCAAGCGGTGGCGTCGGCATATACACGCTTAACAATACGTCCAACAGCATCGGCAACGTGTCAGGAAACTTCGGTTCGCTCGCCTTGAGAAGCAGTACCGGCATAAACGTTTCCAGCGGCCTGACCGCCTCCGGCAGCATCAACCTGACTGCCGGCGGAACTATATCCCAGGGTGGTGGCGGTGTCATCCAAACCAACTCCCTGTCAACCAGCAGCGCGGGCGGCACGAAGCTCGACGATGCATCCAACACCGTAGGTAGCTTCAGTGCCACCAACACCGGTGGCGGCGGCATCTTATTCGACAATTTGGGGGCGCCGATAACGCTCGGCAGCATCTCGAATTCCGGCGGCGGCGACATTACAATAGAGAACACCGGTAACCTTATCGTCGGCGGCAACATTGGCGCCTCAACGGGGGTCGTCTACCTTACAAGCGGCGGCGCCATATCGGGAAGCGGTATCATATCCGGATCGAAGCTTGACGCATGGGCCAACTCTAACATCGGGCCCCTCAACACACAGGTCAGCCAGTTCGCAGGAGACTCACCGGCAGGAGGGATTTCCATCAGCAACACGGGACCCCTCACGGCCAACGGCGTCTATGCTGAAGGAAATATAGCGATCAGCACCAGCAGCCCACTGACGATCGGCGTGGACGGTGTGATATCCGACACCGGGAACATTACGCTGCAGGCGGGCGGCAATCCGCCCGTACCAGGCAAAACGGGAGATATCCTGAAACTAGACGGCCTCGTGAAGGCAACGTTAGGAAATATCACGCTTTCGGCAGGCAATGAAATCATCGAGAATGTGTCGCCGGAAGCTCCTTCAGGCACGATCACCAGGAATCCCAACTTGAACGCAGAGGCACCCCCACCGACACCGACCTGCCCGACAGGCCAGGAGCTGGTGGGCGGTGTCTGCCAACCCATCACGTGCCCCACGGGTTATCATCTGGTGGGCAGTACCTGCCAGGCGATTACCTGCCCGACGGGACAGCAACTGGTAGGCAATACCTGTCAGGCGATCATCTGCCCCACAGGTCAGGAGCTGGTCGGCAATCTCTGCCAGCCCATCGCCTGCCCCGGCGGCAAGGTGTTTATCGGCACCGGTTGCCAATGCCCGGCAGGCACCATCGACTATGCGGGCGCTTGCAAGACACCCAGCATCGTGCCGGGAACAGACAGCTCTACGGTCATCTACTTCCCCATTACGGAGGAACTGACGGAACCGCTTCAGGTTCTGGTGAAATCAATTATCAATACGGTGGATCCGTCCCTTTTCAGGACCTCGGGTTCACCGGCTGGAGGCGCTGGAGATGATCTCAAACCCAAGAAGAACTATTGCAATTAAGCTGACATTGGCCCTGTTGGTTTTTCTGGCGCCGATATTCCCGGCCTGGGGGGCCGAACCGGCCGGAACGGTCACCCATCTCAGCGGCCCCCTGATGGTAAAGAAGGCGGATGGCAGCGTCCGGGCGCTGTACATCAATTCCGCGGTGGAAGAGGGGGATGTGCTGATCACGGAGAAGCGGACCTATGCGCGGCTCAAGATGCGCGACAACAGCGATATCACTCTTCGCCCCAATGCGCATTTTAAGATAGAGCAGTTCACTTTCAACAAGGACCGTCCCGGCGAGGACCGGTCGTTCTACAACCTGACCAAGGGCGGCATGCGGACGGTCACCGGGCTGATCGGTAAACGCGGGAATATGGACGGCTACCGCCTGACCACGCCGACGGCCGTCGCGGGTATCAGAGGCACGGGCTTCGGAGCCACTTTCTGCAATCAGGATTGCGGAAGTGCTGCCCGACGGTCTCTATATCGAGGTTTTCGAGGGCGCGATCATCGTTTACAACAAGGCGGGGTCGCAGATTTACACCGTGGGACAGTACGGATATGTGTCGGGGCCGGACAGCGCGCCGGTACTGCTGCCCGGAGAGCCTGAACTTCCGACGTTCCTGATGCCGCCTTCCGTGCCGCCCCTGACATTCGGTCCCGGCCCCGCAGGACCGCTACCCGGACCGCCGGGATGCGAGGTGAGGTAAGATCAGTTCGCCGCCTCAAGGGCCGCAATACGCTCCTCCAGGGGCGGATGGGTCATGAAGAGCTTCCGGATGCCGGACACCCGCGCCCCCGAAATGCCGAAAGCCGCCATCTGCTCGGGAAGATGGGGCTGCTCAACGGTCTTCTGGAGGCGGCGCAGGGCCGCAACCATCTTCTGGCGCCCCTCGATGGACGCGCTTCCCGCATCCGCCCGGAACTCCCGCTGCCGACTGAACCACATGACGATGACGCTCGCCAGGACGCCGAAAACGATCTGGGCGATAATGGTTGTGATAAAGAAGGCGGGACCAGTTCCCCTTTCCGTTTTGAAGACGACCCGATCAACGAAATGCCCGACGACGCGGGAAAGAAAGATGACGAATGTGTTGACGACGCCCTGAATCAACGCCAGCGTCACCATGTCGCCATTGGCCACGTGGCTGATCTCGTGCGCCAGAACCGCCTCGACTTCCGTACGGGGCATGACCCGCAGGAGGCCCGTGCTGACGGCCACCAGCGCATGATCCCGACGCATTCCCGTGGCAAAGGCGTTTGCATCCGGCGCGTCATAGACGGCCACTTCCGGCATGCCGATGCCGGCGGCAGTCGCCTGCCGCTTGACGGTATTGATCAGCCAGGCCTCGACCTCGTTGCTCGCCGATTCGATGACCTTGGCGCCGGTCATCCGCTTGGCGGTCCACTTGGCCATGGCCAGCGAAATGAATGAGCCGCCGAAGCCGAAAACGGCCGCAAAGACAAGCAGATTGGCCATGTCGAGGCCGACCCCCTGCTCATCGAGAATGCGATCCACCCCCAGCAGATTGAGCACGACGCTCAGAATCAGGATAATGGCAAGGTTGGTGACAATAAACAGAATAACTCGTTTCATTTGCTTCCCTCCGTGTCTGTTTTCTTGCGGCGATGGAATGAACCATCGCCGATGCGGCATCGGCAATGCCGCCGCCGCAGAAAAGACTGAAATGTTGTTTCCGGCCTTGAATATAAAAACTGCGGAACCCGCTGTCAAGGGAAAACAGGAAAAACAAATCTTACCCCATCCGGGCAGACCTTTCGTCTTCCGCATCGTCAAGCATAAAGATTGACAATTATACAGGATATGGTATGAAGACCCCCTGCTTTACCGGCAACCTTATCGCGTAAAATGATCATCGGCAGGCCCTGCGTGAAAACCGGGGCGGCGCGATTCGCCGGTGTGGTGGAATGCGATAACGAGTCATTTTTTCAAGGATATTCAAGGAGTCATGATGTTAACCCAGCTCAAGAAATACGTGATTGCAACACGCCCCTGGTCATTCACGATGTCGCTCATGTCCGTCACCGTCGGAACGATGCTGGCCGCAGAAGAGGGACCGATCCTGTGGGCATGGTTTGTCATAACCGCCGTCGGCATCACGCTTTTCCATGCCGCCGCCAATGTCATCAACGACTATTACGATACCCTCTACAAGATTGATGAACCGGATTCGCCCACGGCGAAATACCGTCCCCATCCGATCCTGTCGGGCATGCTGACGCCGCGCCAGCTCCTGCGGCAGGCGATCGTTCTGTTTGCGGTCACATTCGCCATCGGCGTCACAACGGCGTTTGTTCGTTCAACCCATGTTCTGTGGATCGGCGTGGTCGGGCTGCTGACGAGCTTTTTCTATACGGCCGGACCGGCGAAGCTCAAGCATCGCGCCCTCGGCGAATTTTCCGTTTTCATGATGTGGGGGCCGCTCATGGTTGAGGGCGCCTATGCGGTGCAACGCCAGATGCTCTCCCTGAAGGCGCTGTACATTTCGATTCCCTTCGGGATCCTTGTGGCCCTCGTTCTGCTTGCAAACAACATGCGGGACATTGATTATGATTCCCGGCATAATGTCAAGACGCTGGGCATCCTCCTGGGAATCCGGAGAAGCTACATCCTGTTTGCAGGGCTCATCGTGGCCGCTTATGCCTGCGTCCTGGGGATGATGATGGCGGGCATTTTGAGCTTGTGGGGATTCCTGATTGTTCTGTCGCTACCGAGCGCATGGAGCCTTTTGAGAACCTTCAAGCAAGAGATCCCGGATATGGCCGACGCCCTGACGGCAAAATTCGATACGGTCTTTGGAATCCTGCTGCTTGCCGCCATCCTCATGCAGTCGGTGGTGCGTCTGTGAGCGGCCTCGGCTGTCTGCGAGGTTGAATGGCGGTGAACAACGCCGGCTGGACAATCAAACACCAGTGCCCACAATGCGGGTCGCCAGTCCTGCTGGATGAGGCAGACCGCATTCTGGCGTGCCCTTTCTGCCGGATCAGGCTTTATCTCGTGACGAAGGATCATTTCCGCTACCGCATCCCGGCACCGGAAAGGCAGGGCAAAGACATGCTCTACCTGCCGTACTGGCGGTTGAAAGGGGCTTCCTTTTCCGTACAGGGCAATGAAATCAGGCCGCGTTTCATCGATACCAGTCTCCTGGCGACAAACGGCGCGGGTCTTCCCTGCTCTCTGGGAGTCAGGCCGCAGGTCATGACGCTGAAATTTGCCTCGCCGGACATGAAAGGCCGGTTTCTCGATATCAGCCTGCCGTTTAAGACCGTCATCCCGGCCATCGAAGCGGCAGGTCCAGGGGGACCTGTCTTCTACCGGGCCTTTATCGGCGAGACGATCAGCCTGGTCTATGCGCCGGCCTATTGCGAAAACGGAACCCTGTACGACGCCCTGCTTGAAAGACCCCTGTCTGCGTGGCCGGATGAGCCCGCCTCCGATGCCCGGCCGCCGGATTGGCAGATCCGGTTCATTCCGACGCTGTGTCCCCGGTGCGGCTGGGATCTGCAGGGGGAAAGGGACGTGCTTGTGTTGACCTGCAGGAATTGCGATTCGGCCTGGAAGTGCGCCGGAGAAACGCTTGTGGAAGTCCCCTTCACGGTGCAGACTGCCGGGACCGATAAAACCGTTATCTATCTGCCCTTCTGGCGCATGAAACCCTCTGCCGCGGGCATCGCCCTGAACTCCTATGCGGATCTGATCCGGCTGGCAAACCTGCCAAAAGCCATGCATCCCGATTTTGCGTCCACCCCGGTTTACTTCTGGTCGCCGGCCTTTAAGATCAATCCGGCGCTTTTTCTGCGCTGGTCCCGCCAGATGACGGTCTATCAGCCTCAGGGAAGAACGCGCGATACCTTCGCCGGCATATCCTGTTATCCCGTCACCCTGGCCGGCGGGGAAGCCGAGGAAAGCATGAAGATCACGCTGGCCGAGCTGATTGTAGAAAAGCGCCGGATATACCCGCTCCTGACGGACATTCGGCTGGCCGCGGAAGAGACCCTGCTCGAGTATCACCCCTTTTTAATCGGTTCTCGTGAACTGATCCATGAAACCATGAAGTTAACGCTTGACCGAACGGCTCTCGACTATGGCGCGCACCTGTAAGACATTGAAAAATGTGATTCTCGCCTTGTTCGCCGGGTTGATCTTGCTGCATCCTGCATCAGGGAACGGGCAGGATCGGAAAACCGAAAACCTTTCTCAGGAGATACGGACGGCGCAGGCTTCCATAAAGGAATCACCCCTCGAAGTCAAAAACATTGTCGTAAAATTTGAACCGGCGGGACATGAAAAGGTTTTCATTGATTTCAACCGGGACGTGGCGCCGGAACTGTTCAGCATCGAGGGGAAGGATCCGAGAATTGTGATCGACATCAGAAATATATCGTCTGTCCGGAAAGGACTGTCGAGAATCCAGGTCCGTGGGAAACTGATCCGGCAGATCCGTTCCAACCTGGATCATGCATCCCGCCAGTTGCGCATCGTCGTGGATCTGTCGCCTTCCATGAGCTATGAAGTGGAGCCGGCTTTCTACAGGGCGGAAAAAATTTACGTACTCGATATCTCGGAGGCGCCCGTCAGTCAGAAGAAAGGTTCTTCCAATTGATTCGAACAACAAGCTGAAGTCAACAGACCTCCTTTTGACTTACAAGCTTCTCTTGTCTTAAGCTCTGACCGTAAAGAAGGAACTCCTTATCAATATGCTCAAGGTGATTATTAACCATTACCTCAGGGATGTGCTCGACCGGATAAACGATCTCGAGACCGTGGTCCGCGTGATGCTCACCTCCCCGGAATATCTTCCCATCGAGGCCGCCGGCCTGAACGGTTCGGTCAACCGCAAGCAGATATTCGCGGAACTCCTGCGCACTTACAACTTCTCCTGCATTCTTGAGACCGGGACTTACCTCGGCGACTCCGCGGGCTATTTCGCCCAAACGGCAGGGATTCCCGTCCATTCCGCGGAGATCAATCCGCTACTGCACTCCCTTGCCCGGAACCGTCTGCGGCATGTGCAACCAATCACTCTCCACAACTGCGATTCCCGGGCCTTCCTGCGCGATATGGCAGGCCGGCGCGATCTGACCGACGGCGAGTGTTTTTTCTACCTTGACGCCCACTGGGGAAGCGACTACCCCCTGCCTGAGGAGGTCGCACTCATCGCCTCACACTGGCGCCGCTTCGTGGTGATGGTGGATGACTTCCAGGTGCCGGGAGACGACGGCTATGCTTTCGACCGCTGCGGCCTCTTCAGGCGTATGAATCTGGCGCTGATCGGCGACAGCCTGCGCCGCCACAATCTCACCGCCTACTTTCCCTCCCTGCCCGGCAGAGAGGACACCACTCCGGGCAAGCCCAAGGGCTTTGTGATCCTCTCAGACTCCGGTGAGTATGGAAGCCGCCTGCAATCACTGCCGCTGCTGAGAATGCACCCGCCTCTTCGGAATGCCCGAAGCGGCGGATGAAAGACATGGCGCCACACCGAACCGGCGCCTGCAACAATTCACGCCCGTCAGGGTGTCATCGCGAGCTTCTGCTCTGCGGCGGGCACATACCACCGGATGAAGTTATAGCCGATCCCCAGCGGCGCCGGTTCGATCCCCCGGAAGCGTTTCTGGATGATCGGCAGCGCATCCGGGACATACAGGAACAGATAGGGCTGATCTTCAGCCATGATTTCCTGGATCCGGTCATAACATCGCTTCCTGAGTTTCTGATCGAAGGTGCTGCGTCCCTTCTCCAGCAGCTCGTCCACTTCCGCGTTTTTGTAACCGATAAAATTGAGTTCGTCGGGTTTTGTCTTGCTGGAATGCCAGACATCGTAGATATCCGGATCCATGGAGACCGTCCACCCCAGGATTGTCGCGTCAAACCGGCCCTTCTTGATAAAATCGTTCACAAAGGCGGCCCACTCCAGGACCCTGATCTTGACGGTAATACCCACTTCGGCAAGCCGTCTCTGGATGATTTCAGCGCACTTCGCCCGGATCTCGTTGCCCTGATTGGTAATGATTTCAAAGACGAAGGGCTCTCCGTCTTTTTTCAGGACGCCGTCGCCGCCGCTGTTCCGCCAGCCGGCTTCCGCCAGCAGCGCCCGGGCCTTCTGCGGATCGTAAGGATAGGTCTTGACCCGGTCGTTATACGCCCAGGTTCCGGGCTTGTAGGGGCCGGTGGCCTCCCGGGCAAGCCCCAGCATGATGCCGTCGATGATTTCCTGCTTGTTGACGGCATGGGCAATGGCCTGGCGGACGCGTTTGTCCGCAAACAGGGGCTTGCGCAGATTATAGCCCAGATAGACATAGGAAAAGGACAGGTAACGGTACTTATTGAAATTCTTGCGGAAGAGATTGTTTTCCGTCTGGCGTTTGTATTGCAGCGGCGTGAGACCCATGCGGTCAATGCCGTTGGCCCGCAGCTCCAGAAACATCGTCGCGTTATCGGGAATGATGCGCGTGATATGGCCGTCGATGTAGGGGCGCCCCTCGAAGTAGTCCGGATTGGCGGTGAGTACGATCTTCTGGCCCGTCACCCATTCCTTGAATTTATACGGACCTGTCCCGACGGGACGGCGGGCAAGCGGTGACCGCGTGATGTCTTTGCCGTCGAGCAGGTGCTTGGGCAGGACGGCGGCCCCCCAGCTCATCAGAGCCGGCGCAAACGGCCGGTCATACGTGACCCGGAAGGTATGGGAATCGAGGACCTCCGCCTTTTTGACCTTCAGGAAGTCACCGGCATAGGCCGTGGGCGTTTTGGGATCGATGGTAGCCCCGTAGGTGTACAGAACATCCTCCGCCGTAAACGGGTGGCCGTCGTGCCAGCGGACCCCTTTTCTGAGATGAAAAGTGATCGCCAGACCATCCGGGGAAATATCCCAGGACTCTGCCAGATCGCCGACAACATTGATGTTTTTGTCGTATTTGACCAAACCGTTATAGACTTTTCCGGCGACTTCATGCGATGCGCTATCCGAAGCAAGCAGGGGAATCAGGTTGCTGGCGTCTCCGATGGATCCCTCCACCATGATGTCGCCGCAGGCGGGTTCCGCAACGCCCTGGGGTGCGTCTGCCGGCGCTTCGGTTTTATCCTGACCGCCCGAGCAGGCCCAGAAAGTCAGGGAAAACAACAGCGCGATAGCCAGGGCGATCGCAGATGTACGTTCCATAATCACAAAGTTTTTCATAACCGCTGAAAAATGGTTCATCGGCGGCGAATCAAATCTTTACTGAACAGCAGCGCTGTCAGCAAGCTCTTTCCCGTCGTATATTGCTTTTAAATGATAAATGTTCTCTCAAACAGTTCCCGAATGGCTTTTTTGCCGTTTTCTTCCAGAAAGCGTGTTCCCGTACCTGCAAAATGATCATGACTGATGACAGGCTCGTCTCCTTTTTTTCGCTCAACCCAATCGGTATGATTCCAACTGAACCATGCATTGCGCTTTTGATCGAATACATACAGGGGTTTGTTGCAGAGCTTGCTGAACTCAGCACCCCATCCCGTCCCGCCCTTTACGGTTTTATCCGCCAGGATCTCTCCAATCACGTAAACTTCCTGTCCATTGTTGATCTGATACCAGATACTTTGCAGGATTTTGCGAAAGGTGGGATTATCCGTGTAACGGCGATTCATCAACCGTGATATATACTCCAGGCTCACGTCTCCATTTTTTAATTCTTCGCGAGTCAGAACACGCAGGCCGCGCTGCCTGATTCTGTTATGTCCTTCAAACGTAAAATTAACTTCATCAATGCCAAAACGCTCGGCATTCACACCAAATTCCGCTTCGGCCCCGGTTGCGCCTCCGCTGAAAAGAATCACATCCTCGTTTTTCATCTTTATTCCTTTCTTCAACCCCTGTATTTTGTGTGCTGTAAGTTATGTTACCGAATTGGCTAATACTGATTCCGGTCAGACACGTCCTCATGCTCTGCCATCGTCACAGTGGCCGGAATCGTCATCCAGGCGGGAATGCTCCGCGATCGGCGCAATCCCACAGGCTGGAAGTGGTCCAGCCGTGTTCATTTTATAACACATTGCTTCTGTGAGGTGAGAGTATGAAGTATAACGAGCGGGGACTAAACTACTTCAGGGACCGGCATTTTGCAATGAAAACTTTGCCGCCGAGCGCAGCCAGAAAAAACAGGAGATTCATCATGACGATGGCCGCGCCTGTCGGCAGGTTCAACATCAGTGAGCCGAAGACGCCCGCCACGACAGCGCAGACGCCCGTCAGCGCGGCGATCAGCATGGCATGGGCGAATCCGCCGGCAGGTCGAACTCGACCCGCACCTCCCCATTGTTTACGGAGGATTCCTTTATCTCCCATTCTCCATCGACAGGATCATTTTCAACTCGTGGATAAGGGGCGGCAGATCGTCGATGATCGTATCCCATACGCGATCAAGATCGATATCGAAATAGGCATGGATCAGTCGATTTCGCATGGTCACGATAACCATCCAGGGGATTTCCGGGTGTGTTTCACTAAATGCCGATGATACTCTGGACGCCGCCTCGCCGACTATTTCGATCGATTTGACGAGGGAAAGGGTCAGCATCCGGTTCGCATCAAGCTCCGATCGCGACTTATCGCCGACAAACGACAATGCCTCCTGTGCCGCATCCAGCATATGGCGGACACGGACAACATCAGGATTCGACATACTGAACCTCCGCTTCTACCATGACCTCATCCCGAAAGTACCGGCTTAGCTCCGCCGGTGTCCGCAAGTCCGCTTTGCGTCCCAGGATGTCGGACAGCGCCAGTTCCATCTCGGCCAGTCTGATGTAGCCGACCCGCCGACCGGGTTGAAACTCCACCAGCACATCCACGTCGCTGTCCGGCCGGAAGTCCTGCCGGAGAACCGATCCGAAAAAGGATAGTCGCCCGATATGATATTTGATGCAGAATTCTTCGATCCGGTTTTTCTGAAATTGAATATTGGCGATCGTACCCATTTTCATCAACCCCATTTCAACACCCTGTTCCGTCGCTCAACGCGTGTGAGCGGGAGTGACTGGATTTATTAACTATCCGATTCCAGTCAAAATTCGCATCACCTGTCGTTCATTGCCACGAAATAAACCATAACTCTGTGTAATCTTGCATAATAGATCATATTTATCAAGCAAACAGTTCAGTAAGGGCTCAGTATGTGAAATCGCTCCCATTTGAACCGCACCCGATCTATCGGTTTTTTCCGATTATCGCCTTTAGTTCCTTGACTTTTGATATCACAACAGCATCGACAGGAACTGCAGATTCAGTCCTTTGCGCCTAAACCTTTTGATCCTCAGCCATCTTTTTTTCAAAAACTTCGTTGATGTCGATGGGGTCGTTTTTTGATTCCATTGACATTTCCCATGAGCCCAATTGTGATTTACGAGACGCAGGTAGAATAAACGAATAGCAATCACTGCGGACATCATTGACGAATAGCGTATAACATCCAGACAAGGTGTTGTTAGAATTTATTATAAAGAATGGAGACAAGGCATTATCGATTCGGTATGTTGTAATCCTGCATACTTTTCGATTGAACTACTTCAGGGACCGGCATTTTGCAATGAAAACTTTGCCGCCGAGCGCAGCCAGAAAAAACAGGAGATTCATCATGACGATGGCCGCGCCTGTCGGCAGGTTCAACATCAGTGAGCCGAAGATGCCCGCCACGACAGCGCAGACGCCCGTCAGCGCGGCGATCAGCATGGCATGGGCGAATCCGCGCGCCAGTTGCAACGCCGTGACGGCGGGCAGAATCAGCAGTGCCGAAACAAGCATGATCCCAACCACATTCATGGCCAGCACCACGGTCACAGCGGTCAGCAACACGAGCATGGCGTTGATCTTTCCCGTCCTGATGCCTGAGGCCCGGGCAGATTCCTCATCAAAGGTAATGGAAAAGAGTTCATGATAGTAAAGATAAATCAGCAGCAGCACAAGCAGCGACAAGACGACGGAGATCACGACCTCGGCATCGCTGACGGCCAGGATGTTGCCGAAGAGATAGCTGAAGAGATCCACGTTGAAGCCTCCGGCGACGCTGGCCAGGATGATTCCGCCGGCAATCCCCAGTGACGACACGACACCGATGGCCGCATCCCCGTAAATCCGGGCCTTCTGGGTCAGCCTCAGAATACCCAGGGAACTCAGCATGACCACGGGAATGGAGACGTAAAGGGGGTAGATTTTAAAAACCATGCCGATGGCGACGCTGCCGAACGTGACATGGGCAAGCCCGTCGCCGATCAGCGATAGCCGCCTCAACACTAAAAGCACGCCCAGGCAGGAACACAGCAGGCCCACGAAGCAGCCGGCAATCAGCGCCCGCTGGATGAAGCCGTATTGCATATACTCAATAATATTCATATATTTACAAATAATTATGCAACATGGCGGTGGCAGATAATATGCTGCGCACCTCCCCCGAACAGGGCGGTCATGTTCTCAGACCTGCAGAATTCATCAAAACCGCCGTAAAAAATGATCTTTCGGTCGATGTAGAGCAGCTTGTCGGCATATTGACCGATCGTGCCCATGTCATGGGTGACTAGGATCATAGTCACGCGGCTGTTCCGATTGAGATCCTGCAGGATGGCAAAAAAATGTTCCCGCGTTTCCGGGTCCAGCGCGGTTGACGGTTCATCGAGAATGATCAGTTCCGGCTCACCGACAAGGGCACGCGCAATCAGCACCCGCTGCTGCTGGCCACCTGAGAGTTCCCCGATAAGCTTTTGCCCGATATCCGCGATGTCGAGCCGCTCCAGCGCCCGCTCAACGGCGCGCTGATCGTTCCGGCCCAGACGTCTTGGAAATGACTTTCGGGCAATTAAGCCCAGGGAAACCACTTCGCGCACGGTGGCCGGGAAATTCGGATTGAATCCGCCGAGTTTCTGGGGCAGATAGCCGACCTTATGCCAGTCCTGAAATTGTTCAAGGACCTGCCCGAACAGGGCAACCTTGCCGGTCAAGGATCGTGCAACCCCCAGGATCGCGCGGACCAGCGTCGTCTTCCCGGACCCGTTCGGTCCCACGAGCCCCACATAATCTCCGGCAGTGATTTCAAAGGAGATATCGGTCAGGACCTCGACGGCCTGATACTGAAAACAGAGATTTTCGACATGGATCACGGCTGTGGACACTGAAGCCCCCGTTTCAGATTCTGAAGATTCCGCTGCATCAGATCTATAAAGCCGATGCCTCGATCAAATTCCTCTTTACTGACATTATGGGCGCCGTGCAGCATCAGCAGGGATACCCCGGTTTCCCGGGCTATTGATTCGGCAACCCGGGGAGAGAGCAGGGGATCATAAAAAAGCTGATTCAGGCCGTTCGCCTTCAGGGTCTTGCTGATTTTGACCATCCCGGCCGGCGTCGGCTCCGCATCGGGGGAAAAACCCGAAACAGCCACGTACTTCAGTCCGTAACGCTGTGCCAGATACCCGAAGGTAAAGTGGCCGCCATGAACGATTATTCTTTTCCCGCATCCCGACAGGCCTTCTTTGAACTGCCGGTCCAGTTCGTTGAGTTTCGCTTTATAGGCATCCGCATTTTGTTGATAAAAGGCCCGGTTCATGGGATCTTTTTCAATGAATCCGGCCAGGATATGATCCACCATGTTTATGGCATTGGAAAAATCCAGCCAGATATGGGGGTCAGCGCCGTCGCGATCATGGTCATGTCGATGACCCGCTTTATTCCCGGTCGCATGCTCTTCATGACCCACCATCATGGCGACGCCCCGGCCCGACTCAACAACTTTCAGGCTCCGGTTTTGAACGCCCTTGAGCACGTCTTGGGCCCAGGGCTCCATCACGCTGTTCGTGTAAATAAAGACACTTGCCTGATTCAACCGGACCATGTCGCCCGGCCTGGGTTCAAAGCTGTGGGCTTCGAGACCCGGAGGCAGCAGTAGGGAAACATCCGCCCTGTCCTGACCGATGTTCCGGGCGAAATCATAAAGGGGAAACAGCGAGGCAACGACGATCAACTGCTTGCCTGACCCGGCTTTTTCCTGCTTCGCCTGGCAGGACGTTATAAACACCATCACGATGCAAGCCGCCAAAGCGACAGCCAGTCCCTTGCCGACGATTTCCAGCCCCTTGATATCTCTGCCCGTCGTCCGTGTACCCAATCTTTGTTTCTCTCCCTGTTTGCAACTCGCTTGCATCAGGATTGGTCCTGACACTTCCGGCACACGCCGTTGAGATTCACATGCACGTCTTCGATCCGGAAGTTATCGGAACCGGCGAACCAACCCATCGCCTGAGATAGCGTGAGCGGCGGCAGGCAGGACATGATCCGGCAGGTTTTACAATAAAAATGCGGATGAATGGGATTGTGCCGGCACGCCATCTCGTAAAGGTTCATGCCCTGATCCGTCGGCAGCTCGCGGATGATCCGGCGCTCCTTGAAGGAGGACAGAATCCGGTAGATCGTAACCTTGTTGATCTTCTGCTTGGGATCCGTCCGGCTCAGGATCTCTGCGGCGCTTAGCGGTCCGTCCGCCTTAATGATGATTTCCAGTACGGCCATCCGCTGGGTCGTCTGGCTCAGGCCGGCGCCCTGCAGGGTCTCCGCCGCATTACAGTGTTCGTTTGTCTGGATCATGTGTTCTTCTACATTAAGTGCAACTTGATTGCAAATAGTTTTTCATCCTTCCTCACACCATCCTTTTCGCCGGCGCGGGACAAATTCCATGTGATGTTATTCCCCCGGCATGACAACCTTTCGCATGTTTCCCTGCCGGAGTAATGAGCAAATGCAGCCACGGGGAGGATGTTCGCCAGCATCATGCCGGTTGATCGCCAGCTTTAACTTGCGCATTGGGGTGGATTAAGATAGAAAAAGCATCTATTCATCCCGCTGTCATTTAAGGGTTTCGTCCGTCGCCGGGGGGTTTTTTCATGCAACAGCCGATCTCGCCACTGCTGTTCGACCGCAATGACCAGCAATTGCTGGTCATGCTCAACGATGTCCTCGGCAGAGCAAAATCCAGCAAATCCCTCAAAAACCTTCTGAATC
This sequence comes from uncultured delta proteobacterium, assembly GCA_963754515.1. Lineage (GTDB taxonomy): Bacteria > Desulfobacterota > Syntrophia > Syntrophales > Fen-1087 > JAPLJM01. The sequence continues at coordinate 202,333 of CAVWGC010000005.1, forward strand.
CGTATCTGCATCCCCACGGCATCAAAGAGCTGGCGGCGGCGCCGGGTCTGCGACTCGCAGTCGCCATGCTCAATTTCCTGGATTCCCTGGAGGTCGGAATGGCCTCTGAGCGTGTCAGCGCCCTGCGCAGCGCCCGGGAAGAAGTGCTCAGCGCTACGAGCGGCCCCCTGCGCAATAACACGGCGCGTGTGCTTTTACAGATCATGAAGGAACTCGTGCGGACGCGAGACGATCGCCGCCGACAGCTCGAACTGGCCCATGACTTCCGCACGGCGCGGTCCGGGAAACCCCGGGTCATCCGCTCCCTGCTGCGCCGCTATCATCTTCTGGAAATGCCGGAAGCCTGGAACCAGATCGCTTTCGACGATCATGTCCACGATGCGAACACCAAGGGGCGTAAGTCGCCGACTCATCTGGTCATGGATGCCTGGATCAAGGGCATCCGCCATCTGACGGTGATTTATTACAATTACATCGAACCGGAGGCGGCGGCCGAGCTCCTTGAAGCCGCGGACATCATGCGCATGACCATTCGTATCGGCCTGTCGCTGCACGCCAGGTTCCGCGACCATTTTGTCCCTTTTGTCTGGGTTCCCAGCGGTTTTGCCGATACCGGAGATTTCCTGAATTTCCTGGCGGAGAAACCCGTTAAGGATTTTATGGCGCAGGGACGCGAGGTTTCCACATACCACGCCGCCTGTGTCCTGAAGGCCCTGAATGCCTTCAACCATCGCCACCGCCCCCTGATTGAGCGCGCTTTTGACATTCAGATTCCCGTGCTTGCAAAAGCGGATTTCCTGTCTTTTGTGGGTGCGGGACAGGTTTCAAATCTCCACCTGGCGGAGTTCATCCACCTGCACCTGCTCCCCATCATGCAGGAACGCGTGGTTGTCCTTCGGGAACAGTCCTTTCGGGCGCCCGCCGAAGAACGCCTCCGGATCAAGCGCCTTGTCGAGGAAATGAACGCCCTGGATTCGGAAGCCATTGTCGAGCGCTTTTTGAGGCCCGCCTGCAATCCGGACATTCCCGACCCGAACATTCCCGGGGATTCACCCGACGAGCCCGATCTGCTCAAGCTGACTCCGCCGGCCCTGATGAATCGCATCCGGGGACTTCACCCAAGTTTCCGCATCACGCTGAATCCGGGCGGACTGACCCCGGCAGACATTCTGGAGCTTATCTACGACTGCCAGGGCATGATCACGCACTTGGAGGTTTTCAATTTAAAGGACTATGCCTCCGGCAAAAGCGTGATCACGCCGGAAATCAACGAACTGCAACTGGCGCTCAATGAAGGCAACGTCATCGCCCTGAAGCGGGTGATTCTTGGCATCATCGGCCAACAGGAAGCATCCGCAGATCAACCGCCGGAGCAGATCCGGAATCTGCGCGGCATACTCCTCGATATTCCCGGACTGAGATCGTACTACAAGCAATCCCCGCTGCGCGCGCGTATCGGCAGCGATTCCACCGGACGTTCCCACCACCTCCAGGGCATGGGCCTTGCGATCATGGAAACCCTGCCTCAGCGGGCGCAAAAAGAAATTCAGCATGCCGCCGTGCCCTATGGCGAGTTGATTCCTGTCGTCACGCGCGCCTATCTTCGGGAAACCTATATTCCCCGTCGCAGCGGCAGCGCCTGGGTGAATGCGTTCTACCGGCTGGTGCGGTCCCTTCCCGGCATGCATCTGTTTGGTCAGCGGCGCCGCGAAGAATGGGTCAAGCAGAATTACTCGACGTTCATGAAAGCGCCGGGGAATATCGCGACACTCAGCGCCGTGCGTGAGGAGCGCCGCAACCGGCTGACACTGGAAGACACCACGCCGCCGTCTTATCCGGGATTTTCCTGGAAATACCTCAACAGCCACCTGAAAACGACTCTGAAGGTGGCCTTCGGTTTCATTCCCGCCTTTCTGACGTTTTACCTAAGCAAGGACTGGTGGGTTCTGGCTTACGGCGGCGCCATCATCTGGTTCGGAATAACCGGGCTACGCAATGTCATCCAGTCGGTCCTGGGCGGCGGCGGCCTGCGGCGCACAACGCTGCTGCGCTGGAAAGATTATGTCAGTTGGGAGCGCCTGGCCGATTCCCTGATGTTCACAGGGTTTTCTGTTCCCCTGCTCGATTATTTCACGAAAACCCTCCTGCTTGAGGGGTTGCTCGGAATCACCACGGCCAGCAATCCCATTGTCCTGTACGCCGTTATTGCCCTCGTGAACGGGCTGTATCTGTCCAGTCATAACGTCTTGCGCGGCCTGCAGCGGGCTGCCATTGTGGGAAGCGCTTTTCGCAGTATTCTGTCCATTCCGATCGCCATTGTTTTGAACGCAGGAATCGGCACGATTCTCACCATGGCAGGGATCAGCGGGGTCAACGGCATCCTCCAGCAGTGGGCTGCAGTGATTTCCAAACTGGCATCCGATTCCGTGGCCGCTGTGATCGAGGGGCTGGCCGACCGATTCGACAACATGCGCATGCGCGCCCGTGACTATGCCGCCAAGCTGCCCCAGTTATTCGACGCCTATGCCAGGCTGGAGCTGCTTTTCCCCGAGGGGGATATGCTGTCCATGCCGGCGGCGCCCGCGGCGACGATCGACACCTCCGGCAGCGAAGCGAAGGACCTTGAAAAAATCATGATCATCAACGCCCTCGACCTGTTGTATTTCTGGATGTATCAGCCCCGCGCCCAGAACATCCTGCAGGACCGCCTCAAGAAGCTGTCCGTCGAGGAGAGAAAGATCCTTCTGCACTCCCAGTTCATCCTTCGCCGGCGCCAGGATATAGAACAGATGTTTCATGACGGCCTCCTCGGCCGGAATTACAAACAGGCCCTCGCCTTCTATAAGGAACACCATCAGGAATATCTGACCGCCATGGAAAAGGTGACGACCTTGTAAAAAGTCCGGATGCTCAATTTGCACCATATCCTTCGTCACTGCGGCGCACACAAAAATAAATCCAGGAGGACCAACGATTGAATCAGGGAGACCCGTTTTTGCTTGACAGTCCCGCAGGGTTTGCCTATACTTCCCGGCACATACAGAACGAGCGACCACATCAAAATCGGAGATACTTCAATAGCCGCAAGGAGTATCTTCAAAGAACAGCCCATGACCCGTCTTCTTAATGCAAATCTTCATCCTTGGGATTCCCTGTTACGGTACGCCCGGCTGACTATTGCCGGCGTCCGGGATATTCTGCGGGATACCGTTAAAAATTACGAGAGCAACGGCGACACCAATCAGGCGGCGGCTATTTCCCTTTACGCCATATTATCCATCATTCCGCTTTTTATCCTGACCGTCCTTGTGGCGGGTAAGTTTTTCGGGACATACCCGAATATTCAGCAAGAAATCCTCGAGGGCATCCGGGAACTGCATCCCTATTTTTCCGAAGACCTGCTCGATCAGTTGGGGCGGATCGATGAAAAGAAGAACGTTCTCGGTTGGGTTGGAATCATCACACTGATCTGGTTTTCCTCGATGATCTTCAGCGCCATCGAGACCGCGTTTAACCTTATTTTCCGGGCCAAATCCTATCGCAACTATATTCCATCAAAACTTCTGGCCATTGCCATGATCCCCATGATGTGGGCGGTGGGCATCGCCAGCGTTGGGGTCACCTCCGTCACCGCGATTCTGGCCCAGCAGCCCACCATCTTCAAGGGTGAAATTCTGATTATCCATAGTTTCTTTTTCCGTTATGCCCTGCCCTATCTCATCACCGTACTGTTTTTCACCATCGTCTACAAAGTGATCCCCCCCGTGAGGATCAGCTGGTGGAGCGCCCTGATCGGCAGCGCTATTTTTTCCGTGCTGATGGAAATGGCCAAACATTTTTTCGGCTGGTATGTATCCCACTATACCAGCTATAATGTGATTTTCGGATCCCTGCAAACGGTCGTCATCCTTGTCATCTGGGTTTTTTATATGGCACTCATCCTGTTGTTCTGCGCGGAAATCATTTCTTCATACCAGAGACGGGATATGATCCTGCTGGAGAAGGCGCTGCTCAAGCCGGGAACAGACCGTGCCGCTACGGATGAGCAGCTGTTCCGGAAATTCGGACACATCTATCCGAAAGAAGAATATATTTTCAAAGAGGGGGATCCCGGTCGGGAGATGTACTACATCCTCAATGGCCGGGTGCGCCTGGAAAAACGCGCGGGCCAGGTCAAAAAGGTGATTGCCGAGCTGGAACCGGGCGCCTATTTCGGTGAAATGTCCGCCCTGATTGATGCACCGCGGACCGCCTCAGCCATTGCAAGCGAAGCTTGTCATCTGGCGGCGATTGACGGCGACACCTTCCGTCACCTCATCCGGGAAAGCGGGGAGATGTCCCTCTTTATGCTCAAGGAATTTTCCCGACGCATTAAAAACACGAATGCGGCGTTGGAAGAGCTGACCCAGGAATGGATCAAACTGATGGCCGTTCTCTATTTCTTCAAGGAGTGGCCCCTGGAGGCCGGCCGGATCCCCGCCGTGGAACTGGCAGGTTACACCGGCAAGGACCCAATTGATATCGCTGAGGTTTTGAAGGATCTCCGTGATGAAGGCGTCATCGTCCTGCAAGAGGGACAGGTAACCGGCTTCATCAAAGAAAAGGCGTGGGATATACTGAGCAGGCATGTCTTCGGTTAAAAGACGACCGGAGATCTGCGCGGAACAATTCCTTTACGGACACGATGAAATCAAATTAGGCGTTTAGAAGGTTTTCAAGACGTCTTTTCAAGACGCTCTGCTACCCAAACTTTGATAATGGATTACATGGTTGGCCGTTTTATTTTCCCGCTTCAACCAGAGACCCATTGATGAATTTATGGATGATGCTTGATACATAAGTCTGATAGGGTAGGCCTTCACTAACTGCTTTTCTCTGAAGTTCAAGAAGGTCTCTTTCAGAAATCCGTATGTTCAGTCTCTTGTCTTTTCGCAAGGTATTGCGGGCGTACGCGACCAACTCTTTCTTTCTTTTCTCAAGGTTTGTAACGGGGATCCATTCATCTTTCTCGAAGCTATCGAGTATTTCCTTTTCTTCTTTCGTTAATTTAGTCTTCATACTTTTTCTCCAAGATATCTTTGTGTTGCCCTCCTGCTTGGAATAATGGTTTTCAGAAATAACTCTTCCTCGGTCTCAACATAAGGTACAAGATAAGCGTAATCGGCAATACCGATGACCATGATTCGCTGTCCGGGGTATGCCTGCTGGTTGGGATGAAGAAAATCGTCTAATACGTCACCCCTTTCAATGTAGAAAACCACATCCTCATGGAAACATTCATATTTTATATGTGTTGCGGTCCAACGGCGCGGCTGTGCGGCTGACGCTTGCGCCATTCCGAACCAGCCGCTGGTTATGCAGGGTTTCTTAATGAATACCGAGTTGGATCTTAACGGCTTCTTCAACCTTGCGCATATCCTCCTCGGAAATAACACCGGCACAGTTTAAAAGCCGTAATTTGCTTACCGTGGCCAATTGATCTGCCATTGCCTTGCTTTCTTTACCATCAAAAGCCACCAGCGCCTCACTGGGATAGAGCCGATCTGTTTTGCTCGTGAGAGGAACAACTTGAACTCTATTAAGAAATTTATTTGACGCATCATTGCTGATGATTACGGCAGGACGTTTCTTCTTGATTTCCCCAGCAACAGAAGGGTCGAAATTTACCCACCAGATTTCACACCGCTTCATGATCCATATCCTTGAAGGTATTTTCGGCCCACTCCAGGGCTTCATTCTCCCTATTTTTGTCTTTCGCCATCTCGGCATATGCAGACTCATAATTAGGGCGCACAACATGGGGACGGACTATTTCTTGAACAAATCTACTTATTTTGCGTGGGCCAATGATTTTATGGAGCCCTGCATATACTTCTTCATCTACTGTTATTGTTAATTTCTTCTGCATAGGACACCTCCAGTACACGTGTATTATACGTGCAGCAGCTTTGTATGTCAAAAAAATTATTTATGATGCCAACGAAAAGTTCACCGGGAGCGTAAGCTATCCGGTGAAACGTCGGGTTATATAGCTCCTCAGAGGTTGAAGAGTTGAGAACATCGATAACGTCATGTTTTCCGCCCATACGCGAGTATGATGTCATCCGTAATGACCGCGACGCCCTTGCGTTCAAAGTAGTCGCGTGTTTTTCTGTTTTCTTCGTCTCTCTTGGCGGGCGGGACCTTGGCATACCACCAGTTAGAGGAAAGAGCGGCAAAGAAGTCATACGCCTCTTCTCCGCTGCCGAACATGTTTCGCCAAATGATGCGGCTGATTCCGATATCAACGATGCCGGCCTCCTCCAGAAGTCGCCGAACCGCTGCTTCCTTCCTAGGCCAAAATTCCAGACGGTAGCCGAGGACATACCACTTGTTGATTGCACGGAACGAGGCGTCGCAGGCTTCCCAATAATGTTCCGGGCCATGAGCGCCGACTGAAAGAAGGCCGCCGGAACGAAGAACGCGAGCCATCTCTGCCACGGCGTTTTCCGGATTGGGAAATAACCCCAGCGTCATTCCAGTCATAACGATATCGAAACTTGCATCTTCAAAAGGCAAAGATTCGCCGTCAAGCTGTCGAAATGCAATTCGGTCGTTGCCGTAACCTTGCCTTTCCGCTTTGACCTGGCCAACGGTGAGCATGTAATCGGAAATGTCACCACAGACAACTTTAGCCGCGCCTCTCTGTAGAGCAAGGAAGGACATAATCCCCGTACCGCAACCTACGTCAAGTACCTCCTTACCAAGGAAGTTAACATCTTCGAGCTGGGCTTTTGCAGCCTTTGCCTGAAATACAGCACCTAACTCATCATACCTTGTCACGTGTTCAGAGAAAACTCCGTCATAACCCCGCTTGACGCGGTTCTTCATGGCGGCCGTGTCCCTCGCGTTACCCGTAAGCCAGGCCAGGATGTTATTGGCGTTAACAACCAGCATCATTGGAAGTGATAGCTTCCCAGTCCAAAGTATTGCAGGCATAAGGGCGCACCTCCTTGGCTTTCATAGAGCAGATGAATCACATAACGGAAACATCATCTGGATCGTAAGCGATCGGCTGGATTAGTTTGTTCGAATTCTTTCCTTAACTGGTTTCTCCAAAAGTATATGGATTGCTTTCGCCAATGCACGGTTGAATTCTTCCGGACGATTCATCATTAAGAAATGGTCCGCTTTCTTCATGACAATGGCATCGTAAGAAAACATATGCCGCCGGTTCGCTTCATAGTTGATGGGCCACAAATCTCCATTAACGGTTATGACGGGAATGCGGATTTGTTCAAATATCCTTGCCGCTTCACCTGTGATGTACTGCGACATCATTTCGTTCATCGCACTCAAGGCAACAGCAGGTGGCGCAGCCGAAACATCTGCAAGAATCCACTCGCGAAGTTGCGGATCCGTTTGGGGTAAGATCATCTCTCCTATGAACTGCCGACTTCCTGTTTGGAAATTCTTCTCCAACGGTGCGATCATCTTTGTGAGCTCTTCGCAAGTCATCGGGTACTCTATATTTTCAAGTGTATCTATACCAATCAAGCCGATAACGCGACCAGGCATAAGTCGAGCCGCTTCTGCAATCACCGAGCCGCCCATGGAATGGCCTATCAGAATGACGCTATGGCTACCCGTTGATTCTGTTACTGCCCAAACGTCCTCTCCGAAAGCGCGCATTGTATACTTCGTGCGCGACATTCCTGAATGGCCGTGGCCGGCAAGGTCAAGAATGATGACACGATGCTTTTTGGAGAAATATGGCACCTGGGCACGCCAGTAACGGGCATCACAACTCCATCCATGCACGAACACAAGAGTCGGATTTCCGGTACCGTAGATCTCGTACGAAATCGGTATGCCATCTTTGGAAAGAACGACATGGGGCCATTCAGCTTGTGCCCGCACCGTTCCAAAGGCCAAAGCCAGGAACACCAGGCAAATGACCAAGCTCACCAAATGTTTTGTAACCGGTTTACAGTTGAATCCGTTATGTACCCGAGGGATATTTGTTTCAACCTTCATCATCTCTCTCCTTTGCTGCGAACGAAAAAATCAGCCGGAGCGTAGCGATCGGCTGGGTTGCACTTGTTAGCCACCCATTTGAGAACATAGCTCAATGAGAGACCCTTCTTTGGCCCGAACATAAGCCACTACTTGTCCCCATGGTTTTTTGGACGGTGGGTTTATTGAGACAGCACCTGCGGAAATTGCCTTGGCATATGCTTTCTCGACATTTTCAGAAACAAACGCCAACTCAACCCCGAATGGGGCCTTCGAGGGATTAGTTTTTTGATAACGGCCGCCAAGATTCATTTCCCCCAATGAGTGAGAAGCAAAGGCGAGCGTGGTTTCTCCTGTCTCCAATTCCCCATACTGGCCCGATTCATGAAGAAAGTGCGTTTCAAAACCAAACGCTTCTTTATAAAATGTCAGCGTTTCGGAAACTGACACAACATAAACTATGGTGTAACCGAATTTCATTTGTTTGTTCCCTTTGATTTATTTCGTTTTTGTTTTGCAATAGGAAGCTCTTGCTCAGTTATCTTGATTAAACCACTGATCCATTCCTTGTCTTCAAATTTATCTTCTATCAGAAAATACAACTTAGCTCCCGGGTACGGAGCCGCTTCAACAATTTCGCCAATATACGCCCTGCCGCCATCAGTTGGTTTTACGAAAAGCTGATTGTCGCAAACAAGAGCTACAACCTTGCCATCGCAGTATATTGCATACTCACCGAACATTTTCTTTTGAGAAATATATCCAGCATCCCCCATTTGGTCGACAATAAATTCAATGAAATTCTTGTCAGATGCCATAGTCCTCCGTGTATCTTATGGCTAACGCCAAGGGTGACCTGCCGCCGCCACTGAACTTGATTCAGAGAACGCTGCTTCCGGCGGTCAGGTTGACCCGCTTGTTCGGCGTTTTTATTTATATCAGTATTTACTCTGTGAAACCCCGTTCTTGCATTGATTCACTTTTTATAAATTTTGCCATCCCAGTCTTCATTTTCCGAAAACCTAGTTTTTCATAAAAACCTTCTTTACCAGGAGAGGCGTATAGGATGACATTACAATCTTGCAGTTTAGATAAAATGTTTTCCATTATCATTCTACCAATGCCTTTTCCTTGGTACTCTATAGCCACAGCACAGTCATATACTGCTGCCTGATAGGTGCCATCTGAAATAGCACGACCAAAGCCAACTAATTTGTCAGCGTTATACAAAAAAACTTTTGTATAACTTGCTTCAAATGCCTTTTTATGCTTTTCAGGTTCATGGTAGGCCATTCCGACTGACTTCAGTGTTCCCGATACTGTTTGCCAGTTCACCCCAAAACAATCATTTTTAACCGAGATTTCCATTTGTTTTTGTATTTCCTTTATGTTGCCGAACGACGAAATCAGCCGGAGCGTAGAGATCGGCTGTATTGCCCTTGTTGGGCTTTTACATAATAGAAGTGTTACCCATGTACCCAGAACAATCTGTTACCTATCTCCCCGTTCGGCAATTCATTTCTGTCCGACGCCACGCTCTTGCGGTGTACTTGAGTCTGCTGCGATTATTTCAGGGGGAGAGAGTGCAGGCGGAGGGGGGAAGGCGACTATATCTCCCGCCGTCTCGAGGATAGCTTTGCGACAAGCCGTTGCATAGCTTGGGTCCGTCGTCTCGCGAAGGTACCGTGCGGGACCGAACATGTCAGTAGTACGAGCAAGAACTATCCCACTTCGCTTACATGCAGTAATACACTTTGCCGAGAAGCTCTCACCCCGCTCACTCGGCGGCGTAAGCCGCTCTGCATTACCAAAGAGAACGCCTTTCGCAAACTCGCCGACTTCATCTCTTGCGAAATCCTCTCGTAAGTTACGTTCAAGTTGGTCAAGCTTTTCAATGTTGATTGCACGATTATCCTTGCCTTCCACTTCGCCGATTAAGCGACCCTCTGAACTCTCGAAAATTACATCAAATTCAGAGTCTGCTTCCTTGTAGGTGCTCACAGAGAACCCGGAAGAGTATCAGTGCATCTCGGACCGCCTGCTCCAGGGGTGAACCAGTTTCGTACAGCAGACTGCGAAGTTTACCAGCCTCCGCTAGTTGCTGCTCCAGCTTAGTTCGTTTCAGACTGCAGACAAGCGATATCCTTTGTCACTTTTGAGATCGATGCTTGAATCTGCGACTCCTCGGCCGTCGCGAAACTTGGGTCCTGTGCCCATACCGGAGGTGGCATTGCTGACTTAGACTTGACAGCCTGCGCAAGTGCGACAACTGCGCCGAGGAGACGTTTGCCGAACTTAATCGCTTCGCCTGTCCAGAACATCTGCTTCTTCTTGGCGTCGTGTTTGAAAAACCTCTTCTCATCTAAACGAAGCGGGGGCAAGAAGAGAATCGTACCCTTACCATGAGTAACGGCGCCGACGGTTTTTTCGCCTGTCTTTGTCACTAAAACTTTCTGAGTGAACTTGCCATCTATGAATGCTTGGTATTCCGAGATCCCGGCGAACTCTTTCCAATATGGTCCGATGTATGACGCCTCAGACGTTAGTCTCACCTCTCTACCCGTCTTGCCTTCAACCTGCGTGATGTTGGGAATGGCGTCGTAGCTCGACACCGGTGTCACCAGGTTTGTTGTAACTTGGCTCCGACCGGTACCGCTAACCGTCTTATCGCCTGTGTAGCGAAAGTACCGAAGAGGCTTGGTAATGAAGATGATCGCGAGTTTTCCCGCATTCACGAAGGCGGTCGACTCGCTGCGCCAGTGATTAACATATTGGACAACATGTGGAGAGGTGGACTTACTGAAGAGTGATGTCCCTTCGTAATCCTCACCAGCGTAGAGTTGGCCAAATCCGACCTCGTACAAGACGATATCGGCATCGAGAAGTGAGTGATCCGACTCGAACGGGATGTATTCGAACTCATCGCCGGGTAGCTCGAACCCTATCGTGAAAATCCGCTTTTTGGTCATAGTAGGCACCATCCTAAGAAAATCGTCTGCCCAACGACGAAATCAGCGGGGAGCGTAGCGAGTCCGCTGTATTGATTTGTTAGACCATTTCATCTTCCCGATTTTCTTCTGTTGTCGTCTTTGCACAGCATCTGGCAGTTGGCCGCGTTGGTCTTCCCGCCCTCGTGCCAAGGCTTGATGTGATCGCCTTCCATTTCGTCCAACTCAAACTTCTTCTTGCACTTCACGCAGATTCCCTTTTGCCTCTCGTACGCTTCCCGCTTCATGTTGTCGGAGAACGCGCGGATGTTCAGGTGTCTTTCATCCCCATCCAGCACATACGGGTAGATTCCCGATTTCCGCTCCACATCGTCGTCCTTCATCAACTTGGCGACCTGCTTCTCCAGCTTGTCCGTATCAAACTCTTTGTCCTTGAACTGATTGTAGAGAGCTCCCCAATCCACCCCCTTCATCTCTCGCCGATACTCCGGAAACGTCGCCTTCACCCAGCCGATGACCTTCTGAAAGTATTGCCACAGCGGCGTCGCGTTCTTGTCGTGCTGATGCTTCGACATGTACTCTTCGATCTTTCCCTCCGAGCGCCAGTCGATCGCCGTTTCCAGATATTCCTGCCGGATCGGGCTGCCCCGCAGGTAATCGCTCGCCAGCCCATAGGCCGCGCAACCCGTCTTGCTGAAATACCGCTTGGCATCGGCTGTCCACGGCCCGGCATACACGGCGTTGCGCAATTCCTGATCGGTGTGTTCCTCGCCAGCGATGTTGATGGTTCTGAACCAATCCAGCTTTTCGCTGTCAGTCCCGGAGCAGAAATAGACCATCAATTTGTAATCAAGAATCTGTTGTTGCTGATCGTCTTGCAGGTTGTGGAACGCCAGCCCGTTGATGGAGAAGTCCCCGTTGACGTACTGGCAGATTGAAAGCGTGCGCTGCTGTCCGTCGATCACTTCGTAATTGCCGTCATTGCGCACCGCCCAGTACATCACGTTCAGCGGGAAGTCCTTGCGGACGCTGTCGATCACCGCATCCCGCTGCTTGTCCTTGTAGATGAACTCCCGCTGATACGGCGGGCGAATGTCGAGCTTCCCGCCGTACGCGACGACTCCCTGCTCGGCGTTGTCCGCGAAGCCGTCGGTTAGCTTCTTGATGGTGATTTCTTTGAGTTCGATTTTCATTTACTTCGTTCTCCTGCGGATAAGGATCGCGCGCGATACAGTCGCTTCGCCATTGACGTAGCCCCGGTCAGTCTTGCCGGTCCAGCCTCGTCTTCATGAAGCCTCAGGCATGTAGCCCCTAGTATTCACCTCGTAATCTGAGCCGACGATTTCGAACTGGTCAGGATTGTAGTTTGTCCAGAAAGGTGACGGGCACACCCATCACGCCGTCGTAGTCCATCGGGAATATCTGCTGTCTTGCGACACCTCGATTGCATCGTAGTTGTCGTACTTCGGATATTCCTGCGGATTGTACGTCTTGTAGAGAATCAGCTCTTCATGGCGCTTCTGAATGTCGAGGTTCGTAAACCAGCAGGCGTATTCCGAAACTACTCCAGTTGTCCCGTTCTCGTCAACCCGAGCTTCTCGTTCTCATGCATCTCGTAATGATCCGGCACAACGAATGCCGACGGGTTGCGAATACTGTAGCCAAGCCAGATCTTGTTTTCCTTGATCAGCTTGAAAACCTCCTTGTAGGTGATCGCGTTCTGGTTCCCGATGATCAGGAACTTCTTCTCGTACTTCACCAACTGCTCAACGTACTCCCGGAACAACGAAAACGGCGGATTGGTGACGACGATGTCCGCTTGCTTGAGCAGCTTGACGCATTCCTCGCTGCGAAAATCGCCGTCGCCTTTTAGCTTGTGGATGCCGATCTTCGCGGGGTCGGGGACCCGGTTGTCCTTTTGCTCGCCGTCGTATTCGAGGTAGATTCCCTTGTCCGCCTTGTGCTTGCTGAACAGATCGGCTTCTCAGTTCTTGTAGCAGGTGGTGATCAGCTTCTTCAGCTTCAGCTTCTCGAAGTTGTGCGAGAAGTAGTGAAAGAAGTTGCTGACCTGCGGATCGTCGCAGTTGCACAGGACGGTCTTGTTCTTGAAATGCTTCGTGTAATGCCGCAGCTCCTTCTCGATGTCGGAAAGCTGCGTGTAGAACTCATCGTTCTTGCCACTCTTTGCCGTATTCAGGTACTTAACTGAGCCTTCTCTTGCCATTTGAATTGTGTCCTTCCAGTTTCTGCTCATGTCTAACGCTCCGCATAACCGGCTGGCAATGGAGCGCAGCGGAATTGCCAGTCCGAGTTGATGCGGTTGTTAGCCGTTTTTTAATTGTGGCTTCAGATCACCTGCTTTGAGTCTGTTGAGTTGAACTAATCGTTCTTCAAATTCATCCTGGTTGAGAAATCCGTCACGGTAGAGTTTACGAATGAAATCGTCGGCTGGCATTGAGCCCTTCCGGTTGTTCGCTTCCCGAGATGCGGCGACGACGTTGCGATAGCCATTATTCCCGTTCGGTCGCGATACGACATGATCAATAACGAAGTTCTTTTCGTCCAACTCTCGCAAAGTATAAAAGCAGCGCCGGCATTCGCGCTCCAAAATCAGAAGTCGATTCCCAGGGACTTCAAAGAAATCCATTTCATCAAGATTCTGTGCTTGAGTTTCACTTTTGGTCGGGATAACACCTGAGATCTCATTTGGGAGGTGGAGTCGAATCAGGCGACCAGAGTGCTCAGTTCGAAGAATCGTTATCGCACCCTTGTCAGCAAGGGATTGGAGTTTGACATATGCGGTGTTCTCCGACATTGGCTTGCCCTTTTCTCCAATCCCGCAAGCTATTCGAGCTCGTGCGGACTTGAATCCGATGGTGGCCTCGTCAAGTCCGATGAGGCGCGTGTGTCGAAAGATATATAAATAAATGGCTTGCTCGTAGGTGTCGAGTTTCGGGGCAAGGTAATCTTGGAATTCAGTTATGAACTTTTCAGTATCCATATTTTTCCTTCTCGGCTAACGCAAAGGTCAGCGGCGCGTAGCGTCCGCTGGAGTGTTTGGTTATGAATTTTTATTAATACCATTTGGAGGTTATTACCATGAAAAAGTTTAAAAAGGGTATATCAGCAAAGCAGGGCAGCAAACAGGAAGCCGGAGTGACTGGCCATGAAGGGCTCTTTCAGATTCAAATGATTCTCAAATACAAAGACAAGCAATGGGATATATCTGCTGATCTGTCTCAGTATTGCGATGAACAAGGCGTAATCCCTCACAGTAAATTTAATCGTGCGGCGACGTTGTGTGCAACACTACTTCACCCAAGACTGTATGACCTCAACGTAATCCAGTTTGATTTAGCTTAAAGGAGCTACACGTGGCGCAAATTTTATCAGCTGCTTCAAACCTACCACTGTCTTTGATAAAACCACCGGAATCTTTTGTGGCGTTAATTAACTCTTGCATAATTGGTTCTCCACAATGGGCGCACAGGGTGGAACAACGAAATTCACACGATACAAAGTCTTGTTTCATCTTTTTACCCTCCATTTCATTCTCGATGGTTCATAACAGTGTAATACGTGGAAAATATTCCGCCATATCACCTCCCATAGGTGGACGACGTTTCCACTTATTCTTGGCTCATAGCATAAAACATGGAAAAAAGTCATATTATATTCCGCTTATTACAAACTGCTTGCCGAATTCCACTTATTGAGATATAGACATATTGAATATGGAAACCAAACCGAAGTTTCATCCGAATCCCAAACTCAAGTTAATGGACCAGACGAGAGAGGTTCTGCGATACCACCACTATGCCTATCGAACAGAGCAGACCTATTGTCAATGGATATTGCGCTACATCCACTACTTTGGCGGCAAAACACACCCGCGCCTTCTTAAGGCAAAGGATATCGAAGCGTTTCTCTCCCATCTTGCTACGGTGGGCAAGGTGTCCGGCGCAACACAAAGACAGGCGCTCAACGCCATTGTCTTCCTTTACAAAAATGTCATGAATATACCCTTGGATAGCGAGATAGCTCCGGCACGCAGCAAGCGCCTCACAAGTCCACCAACTGTCCTGACTCAAGTCGAGGTTCAGCGACTTCTCACCACTATGGAGGGCAAGACCGCCCTGATGGCGAAGCTTCTTTACGGCAGCGGGCTGCGGCTGATGGAGTGTATCCGCCTGCGCGTCCAAGACGTGGACTTTGGCCAGAACCTGATCTTCATAAGAGGCGGCAAGGGCGGAAAGGACAGAACGACCATGCTGCCTCAAAACCTGCGTGACGAACTGCAATCGCAAATTACTGCTGTGAAGTCTCTCCACCATAAAGAACTCGAGGCAGGCTTCGGAGAGGTCTATATCCCTGAAGCTCTTGCCAGAAAGTACCCCAATGCGGCGAGGGAGACCGGATGGCAGTGGGTCTTTCCTGCCAAGGAGCGATCACGTGACCCGCGCTCCGGTAAAGAAATGCGTCATCACGTTCTCGAATCCGGCCTGCAGAAAGCGGTGAAGCGGGCCGCGCAACAAGCCGGGATCGACAAGCGGGTTGGTTGCCACACCCTGCGCCATAGCTTCGCCACTCATATGCTGGAAAACGGGGTCAATATCCGCGTCCTCCAGGAACTGCTCGGCCACGCGGATGTCAAGACCACGGAGATCTACACCCATGTAATGGCCCGAGATATCCGCAGCCTGCAAAGCCCCCTCGACCGCATCTGACATCCGGCGGCAAGTCCGGTCGTACGTCCCTTCCCGTTTAATCCGCTGCATGCCCTCGTTGATTCCGGCGAGTGGACATTTTCCCCGGACCGGCTCTTCGAAACCGGACCGGAGACCCAAAAAATATAGCATTTTAAATCTTTTCTAATATAATGCACTCTGTTCGTCGAATATTTATAGAGACCAACTGATTGTTCTCTTACGGAAGGTACCGTCGATGACGGCAGTGGATTTTCGAGATCGAGAAATTTTTAATGCGCTGTCGCAGAATTTCGACCGGGACAAGGCAGGCGCCGCCGGTGAACGCATACTCGCCGTGGGCAGGCATTTTCTGGGCGCCCCCTATGCGGCTGGAACGCTCGAAATGGAGGGGCCGGAGGCGCTGGTCATCAATCTGCGGCAGTTCGACTGCTTTACCTTTGTGGAAAATTGCGTCGTCCTGGCGCATTTGTTTTCGTCAGGCCCAGTTTCTTTCGCCCGCTACCGGGAGGCCCTGACGTTCATGCGTTATCGCCGGGGCCGTCCGGACGGCTACGCATCCCGCCTGCATTACTTCTCCGACTGGCTCTTCGACAACCAGCGTAAGGGCATTATGAAAGATATAAGTTCTGTCCTGGGCGGACGGCTATTGTTAAAAAAGATTCATTTTATGACGGGGCATCCGGATCAGTATCCGGCATTGAAAGACCGCGCCGTTTACCGGCAAATGCGGGCCGTGGAAAGACGCATGCAGCGGCGCGTGCGCCATTATATCCCGAAGGCGGCGTTGAAGAAACTGGAAGGCCGTATTGCCGGCGGGGATCTGATCGCCATAACGACCCGGATAGAGGGTCTGGATGTAACCCATGCGGGCATCGCCATCCATGTGGGTCAGAGGCTTCATCTGCTGCACGCCTCAAGCCTTGCCGGCCGCGTGCTCGTTTCCGCGGAAACGCTCGACCGCTATCTGGCCGGGAACAAAACCTGTACCGGCCTCATGGTCGCACGGATGGTCGAATCCACATAATCCGGATGCCTGTCGGTAAACGAAAAAACCCTCTGTCCGTAGAGAGAACAGGGATATAAACAAGAAGGGAGGAACCGGATTATCAAAAAGGAAGTTATAAAAGCCAACATGGTCGTCTTTATCGCCAGCTTCTGTACGCTGGTCATCGAACTGGTGGCCGGTCGCATCATGGCGCCTTATGTCGGCGTTTCGCTTTATACCTGGACAAGCATCATCGGCGTTGTCCTTGCAGGCATCAGCATCGGGGCGTACCTGGGAGGATGGATCGCCGACCGATATCCCAGGCCCGCCACGCTGGGCTGGCTGCTTTTTCTTTCCGGGATCGGCGCCCTGGCGATCGCCCCGCTCGCAAATCTGATCGGCGCGGCTCAGCTCAATACAGCCCTGATGTTGCGCATCCTGATCCTGACCTCGGCCATTTTTTTCTTGCCGTCCTGCATTCTGGGCATGATATCGCCCGTCGTGGTAAAACTGACGTTAAAAAACCTCAACCATACGGGCAACATCATCGGCAAAATATATGCTTTCTCCACGCTGGGCTCCATCCTGGGCACGTTTGCCACGGGTTTCTTTCTGATCTCATGGATGGGAACCCGGAATATCCTTCTGACGATGGGCATCATCCTGATTGTGTCGGCGCTGGTATTCGGAGAATTTTTCAGGAAGAAAAAAATCGTGGCCCTGTTCGTGGTGATCTTTGCCTCCTTTTTTGGGGCCTTTCACGGCTATGCCTACAAGCCGCAACTGGATAAACATACCTATTTTTACAAAGAGAGCAATTACTATACGCTCAAGCTTAGAAAGACCCCCTCCGCCCAGGGCGGCGCCACGCTCGAGGCGCTGATCATCGATAACCTGACCCATTCCTACACCGACCTGAAAGATCCTTATCATCTCGAATACAGCTACCTGAAAATATTTGATGAGTTTCTGCTGTGGTCCAATATCAGCAGCCGTCCCGCAAAGATGCTCTTTATCGGAGGTGGTGGCTATACCTTTCCGCGTTATATCGAAAAGAAATATCCCATGGTGGAAATGGATGTCGTAGAGATCGATCCCGAGATCACGCGGATCGTCTATCAATATCTGGGCATATCGGGGGACACGCGGATCAGATCCTTCAACGAAGACGCACGCTGGTTCGTGATGAATCAGACGCAACGGGAAGTGTACGATTTTATCTTTCTGGACGCCTTCAATGACCTGTCCATTCCTTATCACCTGACGACGAAAGAATTTACAGCGCAACTGAAGCCCCTGCTCAAGAAAGACGGCATTCTCTTGGCCAACCTGGTCGACGACGTGCAAAAGGGGCAATTTCTGCCATCTTACATCAAGACGCTCGAAACGGTCTTCGGCAAAGGCCACGTCAACCTTGTTGTCCCGTTTTCCGGCAACAAGCCGGCGGGAATATCCACCTGCATCGTCACGGCCGGTTCGCATAAGATGGATATGGACGACTTTGCAAGGAAAATCAAAGCGATAAAAGGAGAAAAGATGGTATCCAGCGTTCCGTCCCCG
This sequence comes from uncultured delta proteobacterium, assembly GCA_963754515.1. Taxonomy (GTDB): domain Bacteria; phylum Desulfobacterota; class Syntrophia; order Syntrophales; family Fen-1087; genus JAPLJM01. The sequence goes on from CAVWGC010000005.1 coordinate 220,530, forward strand.
GAGATGTTAGCGCTCGATACCGGCAAGCGTTATGCCGTAACCTTGACAGATGACTATGTGCCGGTGGACAATCTCATTGCGCCTGTCTTTGAACAGCGGTTCGGTTACCGAAAGTCGCATGAATAAATGAACAGGTCTGCCCATCTCTATCCGCACAAAGTCATCGCCTGCCGGGAATACGACATCCTCGTCCCGTTTGTCTGTCACCGCTGCGGCAACTGCTGCCGAAAGTACGAACCGATTATTGAACTGGAGCTGCTGCCCGAAATCGCACGGGCACTGGGAGAGCCCATAGACGCCATCCAGGAGCGGCTCCGCATGCAGGGTCTCTCCCACAACGCCGGCCGTCCGACGGACTGCTGCTTCCTGGATTCCCGGCATTCAGTATGCGTGATCTATGAGGTAAGGCCCACGGACTGCCGCCAGTTCCCTCCTCTGACCGGCGTCGGCGCCGGCGCCGTCGATTGCGCGGGATACAGGGAATACGGAAGCGTTCTGAACGCAGTCACCGGCAATCGGGAGAGTGCCCGCCAATGCCGTTCTGCGGCCACTCGCGGGCGACGGCAGATCCCCTCGCATGCCCGCAGGGATATTCGGCGTGCCCTGACAACGGCAATGGTTTCAGATGGATACCGTCGGGTTTTTACGGAGATGAATGGAATGTCGGATTCGAGCCGTTCCCCTGCGTGACTGTTCGAGGCAAGGATTGGGAATATCTTATTAATTTGAATCATCTGCCCAGGCTTTGGATGCATTCACCGCACGATGCCAGCCTTTAACAAGTGAATGGGTCTCACCGGCTTTTATCTGTGGAGAAAAGGTACGATCCATTTGCCATTGTTGCCTAACCTCTTTGATATCGCTCCAATAATTCACGGCAAGCCCTGCCAGATAGGCGGCTCCCAGGGCTGTCGTTTCAGTAATCTTTGGACGTACCACTTTTACCTGTAATAAATCGGACTGGAATTGCATAAGCTGGTTATTTACTGTTGCTCCCCCGTCAACCCGTAACTCCCGGATGTCAATCCCTGAATCTTTTTGCATGGCAAGCAGCACTTCCAGTGTCTGATATGCGATACTATCGAGAGCAGCACGGGCAATATGTGCAGAAGTTGAGCCTCTTGTAATACCAACCAGGGTTCCACGTGCGTGCTGGTTCCAGTGTGGTGCACCCAGTCCTGCGAAAGCCGGAACAAAGTAGACTCCTTCAGTGTCTTTCACCTTGGCAGCCAGTTTCTCTATATCACCTGATTTTTTGATAATTCCAAGGCCATCGCTCAGCCATTGAACAACGGCTCCAGCAATGAAAATGCTTCCTTCAAGAGCATATTGCACCTCCCTGCCTATTTTCCATGCAACAGTTGTAAGAAGCTTGCTTTTTGACTCTATCGGCTTATTGCCGATGTTCATCATCATAAAGCAACCGGTTCCGTAAGTATTCTTTACCATCCCCGGTTCTATACACATCTGACCGAACAGAGCCGCCTGTTGGTCACCGGCTATACCTGCAACAGGTATTGCAGTGGCAAACTGACCGGCAGTTTTGCCATATACTTCACTGGACGACCTGACCGCAGGAAGCATGCTTGAGGGAACGCCAAAAATCCTGAGTAATTCTTCATCCCATTTAAGAGAATGGATGTTAAACAGCATTGTCCTGGAAGCATTCGACACATCTGTAATATGCAATTCCCCACGGGTCAGATTCCATACCAGCCACGAATCGACAGTTCCGAATGCCAACTGTCCATCTTCAGCAAGTTTTCTGGCGCCCTTCACGTTATCCAATATCCACCTGATCTTTGTTGCAGAAAAGTATGCATCGATGACAAGTCCGGTTTTTTCGAGGATATTCCGGCTCTGTCCTTCACTCTTTAACTTTTCACAATAGTCGGCGGTACGCCTGTCCTGCCACACAATGGCATTATGAACCGGTTTTCCGGTCTTCCTGTTCCATACAACCGTTGTCTCGCGCTGGTTAGTAATACCAATTGCCGCAATATTGGCACTTTCAAGTCCGGCCTTTGTTATTGCCTCAAGCGCAACTCCGGCTTGCGTTGACCAGATTTCTTCAGGATCATGCTCAACCCAGCCCGGTTTGGGGTAATACTGAGTAAAGTCCTTTTGTGCAACCGCTACGGGAAGGCCATTCCGGTCGAACACGATTGCCCTGGAGCTGCTTGTTCCCTGATCGAGCGCTAAGATGAATTCTTTCATTTTTCCCTGAATCTCCTGCATATCCGGACTATCTCAACCGTTAAGATTAAATCAAATTACAATGCCATTGTCAAGAATATGGCAACTGGCTGGCCTGTTCTTTCTTTGACATTTTGGCGGTTCCTCCGATTAAAGCGCACTTCCATAAATCGTCCACCTTGACGAAAATATGTGATTCCAATCCGTTATCATTGATGTTGATTCTTGATAATTATGATATGGATACAACAGTCTGATGTCCGATTCCGTTCGGTGCGGGTGACGGAACGATCCTTTTACCAAATGAGGGGGCGAACATGAATACAGCAAATGAAAGCTTCTTGATCGGCATCGATGGGCGGCCCCGTTTCGGCATCTACAGTGGACCCCTGACATCCCTCAATCTGGACGATTTCCGTCCATACGGCGCGAAAGACGGTGCATCTTCCACCAAGAGCCGGATTCTGAAGTACCGAATCAAGCGCTGGGAATACCTCGGCGTTTGCAACAACGACATCATCTTCGGCATAGCCGTCGTCCGTCTCGGTTATATGTGCAATATGTTTGCCTATCTCTTTGACCGTAAGAGCGCCCGGATCAGCGAATATGATATCCTCACGCCTGGCGGGGGCGCTGCGATCTTTGAGGGAAATTCCCTGACAGGTGGAATCACTTTCGAGCGCGGGAAAACGGCGGTCCAAATGACGAGCGATCCCGAAACCATCATTGTCGAGGGATCCATCAAGGGAGAGCTTTCCGTCAGCCTTTCTTTCCGCAAATGCCGGGAGCCCCTTGTCTGTCTGACCCGAGTGGGCCTGAAAGGCTTTAACTACACCCACAAGGAAGCAGGCATCCCCGTCCGGGGGACCATACGCTTCAAGGGTGTGTCGTGGGATATTCAGGAAGGGCAGTCTTTCGGTGTCCGGGACTATACGCTGGGCTACCTCGCCCGTCAGACCTTCTGGAACTGGGCCTCCGGCGGCGGCATGGACAAGGAAGGGAACCGCATCGGCTTCAATCTTGTCCAGGGTGTCAACGAAACGGGATTTACGGAAAACGCATTCTGGGTCAATGGCCATGTTGTCAAGACGGATGTTGTGGATTTCCGGTATGACGATCTGGACCTCCTGAAGCCCTGGCACATCGAATCGAACGACGGTCGGGTCCGGCTCCGGTTCCTGCCGGAGGGCAAGCGTTCGGCGAATGTTAATGCCGGCCTCATCGTGAGCAAATTTCACCAGCCCTTTGGCCGGTTTGAAGGGACTTTGAGGTACGGGGATCAGGTCTGCGAACTGCAAAACGTCTCCGGCTTTACGGAAGAACACTACGCCAAGTGGTAATTCAGAACAGCGTCCCATTCAAATAAATATCGGAAGTGGACGAATGATTTCAAGGACATGCACTTGGGCAGCGATGACACGAAGCAAGCGGCAACCTTATTCCAATTCTAAATCAAAGCGCTATCTTTGTTGGCGTCGTCGTCGGCTTCCTCAACGTATGTACAATACGCCTCGTCGCCTCCTCCTTGCCGCCTCGATTTCATCTTTGATTTATACACAACGACATATCTTCAATGTGGTTTGTCATGCCGGACTTGATCCGGCATCCAGTATTTTCATGGATTCCAGCTTTCGCCGGAATGACGTTATACGCAATTTATTATGTCGCTTTGTTTAGAAACGGAAGTACTCCCCTTCGATCCGTAATATTCATTTTTAAAATCGACTGCCACTGAGCGGTAGTGAACGGGCTTATCATTTCTGGAATAATTTCAGATACTGGCCATAGCCCTGTTTTTCGAGCTCCTCTTTTGAAATGAATCTCAGGGCCGCCGAATTCATGCAATAGCGCAGCCCCGTCGGCTTGGGACCGTCCGGGAAAACATGCCCGAGATGTGAATCGGCATGCCTGCTCCTGACTTCCGTGCGCGCCATGAATAAACGATTGTCCTTTTTTTCCAGGATATTTTCAGGCTCGAGGGGCCGCGTGAAGCTGGGCCACCCCGTACCGGAATCGTATTTGTCCAGTGAACTGAAAAGCGGCTCGCCGCTGACCACGTCCACGTAAATGCCCTCTTTTTTGTTATCCCAGTAAAGGTTCTTAAAGGGCGGCTCGGTGCCGTCCTTTTGCGTGACTTCACACTGAAGCGGGGTCAGTGTTTTCTTCAGGGTCTGAGCATCCGCCTTTTTATAGGGCTGTCGCGAAAGCGGACCGGCCTCGCTGCGTTCATTTTCCCATACTCTTTGCAGATACTGCTCGCGGCCTGACCCCTGCCTGTAGTCCCTGTATTGCAAGGGATTTTTCCGGTCATAATCCTGATGATAATCTTCCGCTTCAAAGAACCGTGTAACCTTGATGATTTCAGTCACGACCGGCTTGCTGTACCGCCCGGACTTCGCGAGGTCGTCCTTCGACTTTTCGGCCAGGCGCCTCTGCTGATCGTCATGATAAAAAATGACGCTTCGATAGTGAGGACCGCGATCGGCAAACTGCCCGCCCGGATCGGTGGGATCAATCTGTCTCCAGAACACGTCCAATAATTGTTCATAGGAAACTTTGGCAGGATCGTAAAGAACCTGAACGGCTTCGATATGTCCCGTCTTCATATAGTTATCATACGTCGGGTTCTCCCCTGTTCCGCCTGTATAACCGGATGTGGCCTTCACGACTCCCGTCACCTTCGTAAACGCGGTCTGGACGCACCAGAAACAGCCTCCGGCAAATGTGGCTGTTTCCGTGGCGATCCCGGCGGCTATGCTGTTTTCCGACATCTTTGCCTCCTTCCTCAACTCGGTCTCTTTTCCCTGACAACCGAAGAGAAAAAGAACCAATGTGATATATATCAAATACTTAAGTATTGTTCTGCTGTTCATATTTCAACCTCCCGTATATGCCTTGATTTCAATATATGGGCGATCTTCACAATGTCAAACGGTGCGCACGGAATATATTTTGACGTGCAGCGGTCATGGGAAAATGCACACATCTCAACTTTCCTGGAACTTTTCTCGGCCCCAGACTGTCTAAATATACAAAAACACATTTCAAGGAGGAACGAATCATGAAAACCATCATCATTGTTTTACTGGCCGTCGCGATGTGTACGGCCAGCGCCTGGGCAGGCGTCGTGGGAAATGCCGTGGAAGTGCGCATCGTGAGCGATGACGGCCGGATGTTGCCGGTTTACCCCGTGAAGATGAGCCGCGATGTACGCAAGGTGTATGCAGAGGCGATCAAGGGCGACCATTACCGCATCGAAGTGAAAAACCGGCTCAACCGGCGGGTCGGTCTGGTCATTGCCGTGGATGGCCGGAACATTATCAGCGGCACAAAATCATGGCTTAAAAACAGCGAGCGCATGTACATCCTTGAACCATATGGTTCCGGAGCATTCACGGGCTGGCGGACGGCCCAGGATCGCATCAATCGATTCTATTTTACCGACGTGCCCGATTCCTATGCCGCGGCTTTTGGCGATGAAAGCGCCATGGGGGTGATCGCCGTAGCGGTCTATCCGGAGGTGCGGCGTTGCAGGCTGCCGGTCCCCCTGCCCCAGACAAACCCATCCTATGAGCGCGACCAGACAGGGAAAGGGGCGTATGCCGCTGACAAAATGCAGGCCGATCGTGCAGCCCCCTCAGCTTCCGGTATGCGCATGAAGCAGGATGCCGCACGGTCCGAACAGGCGACCGAGAGGACCGGCACCGGCTACGGCCGGGACGAATATTCCCCCTCGCACATCGTGGCTTTCGAGTCTGAGAGACGGGCGGCGGAGACCATCTATCTGAAGTACGAATGGCGCTCAACCCTCTGCAAAGTGGGCGTGATTGCATGCACCGGACCGTACCACCGGCCCAACAACCGCCTGTGGGACAATGACGGCTATGCCCCTCCGCCGCCAATGAGCTTCAGGCGTTGACAGGGCGTGAAACGGAAACGACGGGTTTTCTGTCATTGCGCGTAGCGCTACAACATGGTAGTCTGATCGGGTAAAGACCTTTTATGGGACCGCCTCGCTCCGCACGCCATGACAGGAGGAAAAACCTTGCCGGAGAACCCTGATCCAGTTGACGCACAAAACCGGACCATCGAGGACGACGATGCCGGTTTTGTCGCACGCTGTCAAAGGGGCGAAACTGACACATTCGCATTTTTAGTCAGGAGGCACCAGAAGAAGATGCTCAACATCGCCTACCGCATGACCGGCGACTATGACGAGGCGTGCGACGTGGTGCAGGAGGCCTTCCTGGCCGCCTGGCGGGCTATCGGAAAATTCCGGGGGGACGCCCGGTTCTCCACCTGGCTCTGCGGCATTGTCCTCAATCACGCTAAAAGCCGCGTGGCGCAGCGGGCCGCTCGTTCACGCAGCGAAGGGGCTTCTCTCGACGATCCTGCGACATCGGCAGATGGACGTTTTCTGGATGAGGTCTGTTGCCGGGAGGCGTCGGTCATCGAACAGATCGAAAAACGGGAACGGGATGCAAAGGTTCAGGAGTGCATCAACACCCTCGAAAGTGAGCAGCGGGAAGTCCTCTTGCTCAGGGACATTCAGGGATTTTCCTACGAAGAAATCGGGATAATGCTGCAACTGCCCGATGGTACTGTCAAGTCGCGGCTCTTCCGCGCCCGAAACGCCCTGAAAGACGGTCTGCTGAAAGTATTCGGTGACCTGAGATGACGTGCAACGAGATCGAAAGCCGGCTTCCGGCCTATCTGGAGCGTCTGCTGTCTTTAGAAGATAAAGAGACTCTCGAGGGTCATCTCGCTTCCTGTGCGCAGTGCAGTCGCGCTTGCGAGGCCCTCAGGAAGGCGCAGGAAATCGTGCAAAACCTCCCGGAGGTGGAGCCGCCGCCCTTCTTCGAGCAGCGGATCATGGCCCGCGTCCGGGAAGAGGCCGCACAAAAACAAGGAATCCTGCGCAAACTCTTCTACCCGCTTTACATCAAGGTCCCCCTCCAGGCCTTCGCGACGCTGCTGGTTGCCGTCATGGCCTTCTCCATTTACCGGACGGTCATACCGGAATTGAAAGACCTGTCGCCGCTCGCGATCACCGCACCGGAACCCGAAAAAGACAAAACCACGGCTGAATCCCGCAAAGTCCCGGCTGCGCCTGCCGCGGCCAGACTTGTGATGAAAGCGCCTGCAAAAGAACTTCCCGATAAAAAGAAGCAGGGGTTTGCCGCTGCGCCGATTGAACATGCCGCGAAAGCCGACTGGATGGCCGGTTCTTCATCACCGCCTCGGGAAGAGCGGGCGTTAATGGCAAAAACCGCAGTCCCGGCCATGGCGCCCGGGGAAAAAGAGAGCCTGGCGCTGCGCGCGGAACCCTTGAGCAAGGCTCAAGACCGGGCCGGAAAGCAGGAGGCAGCGCAGGCTTTTGAAACGACCCCGCCCGAACATACCCGAAAGGGGGAAATGGTCCATATCGGCGCCGCGCCCACCCCATCACAGGCAACGGATGCCGCCATCCAGCCGCCCGCTTTTCATCTGACCATTCACGTCAAAGATGTGCATGTCGCAGTCCGGGAGATCGAAGAACGCCTCAGCCAGGTCAACGGCCGTCTCATCGAGAGGCAGCGTCGGGACGCAAGAGAATTTGTCAAGGCGGAGGTTGCGGCGCAGAATCTCGCCGCGTTTCTGCATGGAATCAAAACAATCGGCCGGATTAAAGTCGAAAAGAGCCCCCGTGAGCTTTCGAACGGGATTGTAGCGGTCAACATACAAATTACCGGTGAACCGTGAGCAAGTAGAATTTGGGGGGAATGATATGCCCACAGGACGCCCCTCTTTTTTACCTGCCGATATGGCAGTGGCTAACCATCAGAATTGGAACTTCCGGATGGAAGACGCGTCTTATTATATCCGCCTTCAGCGACGCGGCGTTTTTTTCTGGCTATCCGGATGCCAGTGATGGTATAATGCATCATTATGGTCGTTTGCATTTGGTAAACTGAACTTCTTGGGGAGGGATGACATGAAAAAAAAATATTTGGTTTTAACCTGTTTTGCTGTTTGTCTTATATTAAGTTCTTACGGCATTGGTGTGGCTCAGGATCAAACAACGACACTGAGCGTTAAAGGAATTGTTTTCATAGCGGACAAGGACGGCCAGGAAAGGGTTGCAGTCCTGTGCAGCCGGACCTGTGTTCCAGAGGTATCGTCACTGGAAGGCAAGAAAGCAAAGCTTATTATGGACTTTACGGGTGTTTCATTAATAGCGCCGAAACATCGCAACATGCCGGTGTCCGGTAAATATGTAAAGAAAATCAGGAGCTATTTAGATAAGGACACAAAAAAGTTGAGGGTTGTGCTGGATATGGCCCCATCGAAGTATTTTATCGTTCATGCGATACAAGACCCGACCCTGAATGCCTTCTCTCTTTCGATTGCCGAAAAGCAGCGTGCAAAAGGCAAATATGCCGGAACAAAGGAGAGACGCATATCTATCGCTGATCGGACACAGAGAGCGGTTGACAAAGATCTCAAGCCGGGGGAAACAGCAGCAAAACAAGAACCTGTCAGTGGCGCCACGGCTGCGGTGGATGAAAAATCAAAGCTTGCGGTGGTCAAAAGCTCGACAGACGGGGGTCGATCGCAGATGAACGCCGGTGATTATACCGGCGCCATAAAGACGTTTACTGAAATCATTGCTGAAAATCCCCGGGACAGCTTATCCTACCGCTTGCGTGGCAATGCTTACCAGAATATTGGAGATCGCGAGAAGGCCGTTGGAGACTGGATAACAGCCGCAAGATTGGGTGATACGCCTGTACAGTCGTATCTGGACTTCATGCAAGTCAACTGGAAAGAAGCGCCTAAACCGTAAGCGATCTGTCGTCCATTACAAAGAGGGTCATTTGAGAGGGGCGTGCCCTTTGTGGCGCAGCCGTGCAAAATTAGGAAGGGGGGGGCGATGAAAACGGTGGCCTTCAGAAATGTGGGGTTATCCTCTTTTCACCGGTTAAAAATGCTCTCTTTATATGTTTTCTGATACAGCGGTTCCTGTCCCTGCTCTAGTCGTCTGATATTTTCAGCCACCGCCTTGACGATGCCGTTTATGGAAACGTCCGTGGATCCGGCGATGTGGGGGGTTGCAAGGACATTGTATCTGAATACTGGATCGTCCGGATCGACCGGCTCCTCCCAGAATACATCCAGGCCCGCGCCGGCGATCCGCTCCGCAGCGAGCGCCTCCTCGAGCGCGTCCCGGTCAACGAGACCACCCCGGGACAGGTTGATCAAAAACGCATTCGGCCGCATCACATTAAAGGCCTGCCTTCCGATCATGTGCCGGTTTTCAGGCGTCAGCGGCAGACAGAGCACCACATAGTCGGATTGTCCCAAAAGAACATCCATCTCTTCCGGCGTCCCGGCCCATTCGAGGCCAAGCTCCTCTTTCGCCTTTTGCGGATCATGGCGTTTGACGCCCATCAGGCGAACGCCGAAGGGCCTGAGCTTTTTGGCCAGGGCGCGGCCGATGCCGCCGAGGCCGATGATGCCCACCGTCTTGCCGGACAAAGCCCGCCCCTTGGGCGTCCCCGTCTGCCGGGTTGCGAGGCTCAGGGCCATCCTGCGGAAATCTCGCGACAGGCCGAGCATCAGGTAGATGCCCAGTTCCGCCACGGAATCGGCGTTGCCGGATATATCGCTGGGAACATTGGCCACCCGGATATTCCTGTCCCGCGCCGCCTGAAAATCAACGCCCTCCAGCCCGGCGCCGCACTGTTGAATGAGATGAAGGCGGTCGGCCGTGGCAAGCTGCTCCCTGCCGACGATGCTCATGGTCGGTATCAGGATATCGAATCCCTTTAAGCTCTCGAAGGCGAAGCGTCCGCTGGCTTCAAAAGAATGTTGCGGCAGTTCTGTTTTAATCAGTCCGAAAAATCCACCCCAGGCGTTTTCATGTGCGGCAAACAGGATTTTCATGTTTTACGCTCCTTCAATGAGTTGCGGGCATCTTAGCACAATTGGCCTTTGCGCCGCACCGAAAAATCGACGCCCTCGTAAAAAGTTGTCATTCCCGCGTAGGCGGGAATCCAGGCAGAATGTAACTGTATAATAACACTGGATTCCCGTTTTTACGGGAATGACAAAAAGAGGCGACCTTCGATTTTTTACGAGGTCGTCAAAATTGGCTGCATGATTGAAAAATTGCAGAACTCCAAAAAAATATGATAAGAGCACTCAAAAGTATCACCGCGGTATGTGGGCTTTCTTGCAAAGTCGTCATGATTCAAGGACGATAAAATAATAAACTTAAGGAGGTGTTCAATGAGCAAGATCTTTGATTTGAAAGTGGAAGACGGCGGCATCGGGGTCGTCAGGTTCGATGTCGCGGGCGACGCCATGAACACATGGACGGACAAGGCCTTTATGAGTTTCGACGAGCTCATGGGTGAGCTCGACAAGACGGCGGGGATCACGGGCCTGATTTTCATTTCCGGCAAACCGGACAACTTTTTTGCCGGCGCCAATCTGAAAATGATCGCGGAAATTGAAAAAGCCGAGGATGCGCGCAACATGCTGAATCTGTTCCACGGTTCCTTCGCGAAGCTCAACGCCTTCAATTATCCGTCCATCGCCGCCATTCACGGCTACTGCCTGGGCGGCGGCCTCGAATTTGCCCTGGCCTGCACGGCCCGCATCGCCAGGGAAGGCAAAAGCACGCTGATCGGCCTGCCTGAATGCAACGTGGGCCTTTTCCCGGGCGGCGGCGGCACGCAGCGCCTGCCGCGACTGGTCGGCTATCCCGCCCTGGAGATGATCCTGAAGGGAACCATGATGCCCGCGGCCAAGGCTTATGAGACCGGCGTCGTGGACCGTCTGGTCCCCGCGGACGGCGACCTGCTGGCCGAAGCCAAAAAACTGGTCGGCGAGATCAACGCCGGCACGGCAAATCTGAAACGCCCGACCCATGATTTTTCGCAGATCGACGCCATTGCGGAGATGGCCCGCCAGGGCATTCTCAAGGCGACCAAGGGCCGTTACATTCCCGGCCCCTTTCTGGCGCTCAAATCCATTCATGAGGGCCTGAAGGTTTCGCTCAAGGAAGGTCTGGCGAAGGAAATCGACAATTTTGCGGAAGTGGTCCTGACGCCTCAGGCCAAGGGGAGCATCAATACCTTCTTCATCAAGGGCATGACCGACAAGCCCAAAGCCATGATGACCAAAGGCTTCCAGCCGAAACCGCTCAACAAAATCGCCGTCCTGGGCTTCGGCACCATGGGCCGCGGCATTGCCATTGATATCATCAGAAACACGCAGATTCCGGTCCTGATCAAGGACCTTCCTGAAGCTCTCGATCCCGGCAAGGCCTTCGTTCGCAAGATCCTCGACGGCATGGCCGAAAAGAAGCGCCTCAAGGAGCCCGTGGACGCCGTTATGGGCCGCCTGACCGCCGTTTCCGAATACACCGACGCCTTCAAGGATGTGGATCTGATCATTGAAGCCGTATTCGAAGACATCAAGGTCAAAGAGCAGGTCTATGAAGAACTCTGCAAGGTCGTCAAGGACGACTGCGTCATTGCCAGCAATACATCCTCGATTCCCATCACCGCCATGGCAAAATACGTCACGCATCCGGAACGTTTCGGCGGCGTCCACTTCTTCTCCCCCGTCTGGCTCATGCAGCTCGTGGAGGTCATCAAGGGCGAGCAGACCGGCCAGGATGTAATCGACAACCTGCTGAATTTCGCGGCCCTGATCAAAAAGCGTCCCATCGTCTGCCGCGACAATGCGGGATTCGTCGTCAACGCCCTGCTCTTCCCCATGCTGATCGAAACCTTCCGCTACCTCGAGGAAGGCAACGCTATCGAGAAGATCGACAAGGCCATGCTGGACTTCGGCATGCCCGTCGGCCCCATCCGTCTCACGGACGAGGTGGGCATCGACATCCCCTACAAAATCTTCAAGGGCATGGGCATCCGCCAGGAAACGCTGGCCAACGTCGTCGAATCCGGCCGCCTGGGCCTCAAGAAATCCGGCAAGGGCTTCTTCGTCAAAGACGGCAGCGTCGATCCGGAGGTCCTGCCCCTGATCGCAAAGCGCCAACCCCGCGACCTGACGCCGGAACAGATCCAGGACGGGCTGTTAGAGGCGATGGTCAAGACGGGCAAGGACCTGCTGGAGAGGAAAGTGGTGGACGACGTGCGCATGATCGACGTGGGCATGATCTGGGGCGTCGGTTTCCCGGCGGACAAGGGCGGTCCGATGAAATGGGCGGACCTCACGGGCGTAAGCAAAAAGCTCTTCGGAAAGAATTTCTATTGATAGCAACCGCACAGACATGATTGAATCCAGGTATTTGCCACCCCCACCTTAACCCTCCCCCGTCGAGGGGGAGGGAATTCGTGGCTTATTACGGGGGCATCAGACTTGAAGACCCGGATTCCCGCATCGTTTTCCGTAATCAGCCTGTTTTAAAGCCGCGTCGTCGGCGCTGGTCGTCCGGCCGCCGGGGACGCGGTTTTTTCTTGTCCTTGAATGTCTCCTTTTCAAACGCCTCCTTTTCGACCGGCGCATCCGCCGGAGGCGGCTGCGGAGGGGCATGAAGGGTCTGCTGGTAGTAGTTGTCCAGCAGCATGGCAATCAGGGGCGATTCCTCCTCTGCCTCGGTCAGGCTGCGGCCCAGCGGGATGAACCGCTGCATGCGCTCAAGCTCCAGGCTGCCGCGGGAACGCAGTTCGGCTTCCAGCAAGGCAATCACGCGCTGGGAAACGATCGCAGCCACGTCTTCATCCATGGGAAGCGCTCTCTGTTGCAGCGCGATATTGAAGCTGCGGGATATCTCCCTGAGCTTGTATTGTTCCATGCCGGCCACAATGGAGATGGCCACGCCGCTGGCCCCCACGCGCCCCGTGCGCCCCGCCCGGTGGATGTAGAGCTCCAGATCTTCCGGGGGTTCATACTGGATCACGTGAGACAGGTCGGGAATGTCGATGCCGCGAGCCGCCACATCGGTCGCCACGAGGAAACGCAGGGCGCCTTTGCGCACGCGCCCCATGACCCGTTCCCGGGCCACCTGGGCAAGATCGGAACTTAGCTCGTCGGCGTCGTAACCGAAACGCTTGAGCACCACGGTCACGAAGTGCACCGTCGATTTTGTGTTGCAGAAAATGATCGCTGCAACGGGATTCTCCATTTCAATAATCCGGATGAGCGACCGTTCCCGTTGCATTCCCGGCACCAGATAGTAGATGTGATCCGTCCCGACGACATGGACATGATCCCTGCTCAGGCTCAGAAACTCCGGATTGCGCAGGAAGTCCCCGGCCAGGCGCAGCACGTATCCCGGAAAAGTCGCGGAAAACATGTAGCCGCTGATCGGCCGGGAAGGCAGGAACTGCTGGACCCGCTTCATGTCGGGATAGAACCCCATGGAGAGCATGCGGTCGGCCTCGTCAAACACGAGGATCTGCAAGGCTTCCAGAGAGAGTGTCTCCTTGAGCAGGTGGTCGAGAATACGCCCCGGCGTCCCCACGACAAGTTGCGCCCCGGCCCGGAATGCATCCAGCTGGGGGCCGTATTTGACGCCGCCATAGACCACGGCCGTCCGTATTCCGAAATCGCCTCCCAGAAGCTCCGCCTCGCGGGAAACCTGGAGGGCCAGTTCCCGGGTCGGCACGAGGATCAGGGCCTGGCAGGCCCGTTTCGCCATATCGATCCGCTCCAGGATCGGCAGCAGGAAAGCCCCTGTCTTGCCGCTGCCCGTCTGCGACTGGACCATGATGTTGCGCTTGGCCATCAGATAGGGAATGGCCCGGGCCTGAACCGGCAGCAGTTTCGTCCATCCTGCGCGGGCGCATGCCGCCCGGGACCGTTCGGGCAACGCCTCGATGGTCGTCTCCGGCAGGGCGTTGACCGGCTCTATGATCCGTTCATTGCTGAGTTGCTGACGATCTTCACACTGCTGTAATGGAACATCTGTCGCGTCTGTCGCGCCGTTTTCGCCCTGGTCCGCCTGCATCGTTATTTTCTCCTGATGGTCTGTTCAAAAATTTACCCGCGCATCAAGGGACAGCCCCTTTGTGCAGGACGGTTGGTTTATAACACTTGCCGAAACAAAATGAAAGGGAGACCTTGAAAATCCGAGTAGTCCCTGCAAATTCATGATTTTTCCGAATGGTTTGACTCGCGGCGGCCCTGCTCGATGGCCGTATCCAGCAGCCGGATGAAGGCGTCAAAATCCCGTTTTGCGTTTTCGTAGTCCTCGTCCGAACACCATTCACGATGGCCCGCGTGGAACTGTTCCACGAGGCGATCGTATTCCATCTGTGCGTAGAGGGCCTCGCCCAGCAGGTGGCTTGACATGTTATGCTGCAGCAGCAGGGCGCCTGCCTTGATTTCGAACAGGATCTCCTGCCTGTTTTTGTTATTCCACGCCATCCCGATCTTCTTTCCGATTTCCGGATGCGGCGATCGTCAGGATATTCAGGTCGTCCTCCCGACGGTAATGCGCCTCGTCCATGAGTTGCTTGACAAAGAAAATGCCGAGCCCCCGATATTCCGTTCTTCGATTTCCGCGGTCCTGTCGGGATCGCCGCAGGCAAGCATGTTGAAGGGAACGCCGCTGTCCGCAATTTCGAAGACGAGCCGGTTGCGGGCATCGGGACAGCAGATAACCTCGATGTGCCCCTCTCCCCCTGGGTAGGCGTAACTGATTATATTCACAATAATTTCTTCCAGCGCGAGTTCAATGTCGTTGATCCGTCCCGGACAGAATCCCTGTTTTCCGGCGCAGACGGTCGCCTGCTCCATAAAGGCGTACAGGGAATCCATCCTGGCCGGCAATTTAATTTTTGAAGGGTCGGGCATTGTTTCGCCTCCAGCCTTTAAAACGACTCTCTCATAGCAGACAAGTTGACGAAGCTGCAATTGTTTTATTGGCCGGGATCATACACAGATGCGCTGAAGGCGACCAGGTTGCGCTTGACCAAGGGATTGAAGCGGACCTTGCCGGTCCGACCCACAAGTTCGATCTGCTCGAGCTTCAGCAGCCCCTGTACGCTCGCATCAATGTCGGCCAGGGCGCGCCGTCCGTCGGGCAGGCGGCCGATGACCGTCCCGCGTTGCGGCCGGCAGTCCCGTCCGTAACGTATCATATAGGCCTCAACCGTTAAAAACCCCTCTGCCCTCTCCACGGGCTCAGGCAGGGACTGCGCGTCAATGGCTTGCTGAATGGGTTCGTCATCCCGGTCGTCCCAGGGATGAAGCGGCGCTTCGGCGCCGTAAACGCCGACGGCATGTTTCGAGTTGAACCAGCCGTTGGCCGTGACCATCGCCTTCAACGAGCGATCCCGGCGGATGCGCTCCACGACGGAGGCAATCGCGTGCAGCGAGTAGTTATTCCCCGGACCGCCGAAATAAGCCAGTCCGCCCGTGACGCTCAGATCCCGCCCGTCGTCTTCGGGAATGCCGATGGCCCGGCGCGAAATCTCCACAGCCGAAGGAAAGCAACTGTAAAGGTCGAACACGCCGATCTCATTCAGAGAAATACCGGACTGCCCCAGGGCAAGCCGTGACGCTTCCGTAATCGCCGGCGAATCGTGCAGACAGGGCCGCCGGCTCACATGCCAGATATTCCTGAATTCAGCGCCTCCCATCGGATACACCCGGCGCATGCGGTCGATGCCGAGCTTTTCGGCTGCATCAACGCTCGTCAGAATCACGGCGGCTGCCTGATCCACGTTGATGTTGGCCACCATCCGGACCGTATAGGGATAGGCAACGTAGTGATTTTTCGCAGTGCTGCACGTGATCTCGTCGGCCGTGGCCGCCTTCCGGTTCCAGGCGTGGGGATTCCGGGCGGCGATGCCGGCCAGGTGTTCGCAGCGGATGCCCATGTAACGGCGGTGTTCCTCCGGCGTTCGTCCTGACGAGGCCCTCAGTGCCGTTTCAAAGAAGGGATACATGAACTGGGGAAGAAAGAGGTCAAAGGCATCCTCGGCGAGGTTGTTCGGTTCCAGGTATTTTTCGCCGGCATCGTGCCGCCTCTTCGCTTCATGCTCGCACCCCATGCGCAGCAGCGTGTCGAAATTGACGGGCATACCGGCGTTGCAGACCTGTCGCCAGGTGATATTGTCCGGCCAGTCCAGTGTTGCTTTCCCCCGCGCCGCCCTCACCATCGCATGGATGGCCTCGGCGCCGGCAATCAAAACCGCCTGCTTCCGGCCCGCCGCGATGTCCCGCGAAAACTCATTCACGAGCATCTGCGGCGTATTGCCGCCGATCAGCGCATAAACGACCTCCCGTGGATTGAGCCCGAGTGCGCGGCTGAGCTTGTCCGGCAAATTTTCATCGTCGCAGGAAAAGCTGTTGACGACACAGACCGTATCGATCAGGCCGGGCAAACCGTCCGCCCCGGTGTCGGCAAGGGCCAGACGGCTCGCCTGAATCATAAGACCAAACGGATCGAGAACAAGATTCGTGTCTTTTCGCTGCGTGACCTGTGCGACGCCCACAAGGACCGGAACGGGTTTCATATTCATGGGGGCCGATATAAACGATATCAGTCCTTTTGTCAAATGCGCGGGGGCAATTCGGGAACGATCATGATGAACTTGTGTCCCCCCCTTTTTTCTCCGGAATCACGTTGACAGGTTTCTGATATTCATCTATATTTAACATATGGGTGCTGCTCTTTTTTCAAAGGTCTCTGATCTTTCTTCTCGATAAAGTCCGGACAGGTATTGGACTTTTTCGAGTTTACCATATTGGGGAAACAGCCGTCATGAATCTCAGGAAGTGGTTTAGCAGATACTCTATCGATGACCAGAGCCTCAATTACAAACTCTCCGTCATCTTCGGGCTTTTCTTTCTGGCGCCCATTGCGGGCTTCATGTACTTTGCCGTAAAATACAACATCCTGAGCGACCAACACATCCCCCTTTACTTCATCTCCCTGCTGATTTTTTCGTTCTTCGGATTTATCATGCTGCGCAAGCTCTTCGATGAACTCATCCGCGTCTCGAAAAGCCTTTCCCAAACCATTGCCGATGAATTTTCACCGTCTCAAACGCTTCAGCCGGAAGATGAACTCAAGAGTATCGTTCATTCATTTCAGACCATCGAGCGTGAATTAAGGGGCAACATACGGCATCTGGAAAAAAAGACATCGGATATCTCCACATTAAGAGAACTATCCGATCTTTGCTATATGACATTCAACACGGAGGACCTGCTTTATATCACCCTGGAGCGGGCCTTGAAGCTGACCGGTGCGGATATCGGATCCGTCATGATCCTGGAGAAGCCGAAGCGGGATGTTTTTGTTATAGAGGCCAGCATTGGTCTGGGCGATTTCGCCCCAAAGGGGATGCGCATCGATTTTGCCGACAGTATCGCAAAGCATGCCGTCATCAACAAGGCGCCTCTTCTCGTGGAGGATATTGAAACGGACATGCGTTTCGGTCGTAAGTCCCGGCCTCAATACACGACAAAATCGTTCATCTGCCTGCCGTTGAAGACGATCAACGATGTCATCGGCGTCTTGACCATTTCCAGAAGAAAGACCGAAACCCCCTTCACGCAGGAGGACGTGGACATCCTTGTTCCCCTGTTGAGCAACGCCGCTTTCACCTTCGACAACCTCCGCCTGTTAAAAGAAAGCGAGAACCGATCCATCCAGCTCAGGGCCATGGAAAACCTGTCTTCGATCATCAACTCGAGTTTCCGCAGCACCGAACTGTTTCATGCCATCCTGAACGAAATCAGGGAGGTGATCGCCTTTGACCTGGCCCTCATATTGATCGCCGACGAAGAAAACCGGCAGAACCTGCTCGTTGCCGACTTCCAGGCCTCGATTCCGATCAACATCAACAAGGGGCATTTATATCCATGCGACGGCACTGTTTTTGACAAGGCGATGAAACAGCAGAAATCTCTCATTCTCCGCGATACGGGTATTTTGATACATCCCGTTGAAAAAGAGATCCTTCTGGATCATCGAGTCCGTACCGCACTCCTGACGCCCCTGAAAGTGGAGGGTCGTGTGACGGGCGTCCTGGTGATGTGTAACATCCTGACCGACGCACTGGAAGACAGAAGCGCCGTGATCGAAGCCATGGCGGACAGCCTGTCCCGCGCCATCGAAAAGGAAAATCTGCTCATCGACTTCGCCAGGCGGAACCGGGAATTGGATACCTTGAGACAGATCGGCAGCGCCCTCGCCGCATCGACTTTCGACATGGACAAGGTCCTGAAACACACCATGGACATGATCCAGGTCGTTATGGATGTGGAGGCCGGCTCGCTGTTACTGCTGGACGGGAACGAATTGGAATTCATAATGGCCTTCAATGTCGGTATGAACGTCGATGTCCTGAAGGGAAGCCGGTTCAAGCTCGGGAAAGGCATTGCAGGCTATGCCGCAGCAAGGGGGGAGCCTCTGATTGTCAAGAATGTAAAAGAATCCCATTATTTCCAGACGGATTTCGACCGCATGACGGGTTTTGAAACCCGGTCCGTCCTCTGCGTCCCCCTGATCTCCCAGGGAAAAGTGCTGGGCGTCATCGAAGTGCTGAACAAGCGCCGGGGAGAATTCCTGCAGGGTGATATGCAGCTTTTGCAGTCTATCGCCACAACGGTCAGCATCGCCATGGAAAACGCGCGCCTCTACCGTGAAACGCTGACCATCGCCGAAAAGGAACGGGGCATCCGCAACATGTTTCAAAAGTTCGTGCCCAAGGAAGTCATCGACAAGATTACGCTCGGCACGGAAGAAAGGCCCGTCATAGACGAATTCAAGATCATCACGCTGCTGAACATCGATATCCGCGGTTACTCCGTCCTTTCCCATAAAGTCGGCCCCCAGAAGACGGTCGCCATCCTGAATTACTTCTTCGCCGCCATGGGAGAGGTTGTTTTCAGGCATCACGGGATCGTGGACAAGTATCTGGGGGATGGTTTTCTGGCGCTTTTCGGCGCACCCGTCTCAAGCGTGGCGGATGCCGATAACGCCGTCGCGGCGGCGCTGGATATGCAGAAAAGCATGGAAGGCGTCACCGATTATCTCCAGAAACGCTTTGGGGCCTCCCTGACCATGGGGGTCAGCATCCATACGGGCGAAGTGGTCGTGGGCAATATCGGTTTCGAAAAAAAGATGGATTACACCGTCATCGGCGATTCCGTAAACTTTGTCTTCAGGCTGCAGTCCTTGTGCAAACCCTGGCCAAACGGCATCCTGATCAGCGAAAAAACCCGCCACGCCTGTGAATCCACCCTTCATGTCGAAGAGATCGGCCTTTACGCCGCGGACAACGATTCGGAAAAAATGAAGATTTTCAGGGTTCTCGGCCGGCAGCCCGACAGCGCCTGACGGCGACCTGTCTAATCATCTCTTGCTTACGGCTTCGTAAAAAGTCGATTATTCACTGTTTTGTCATTCCGTGCTTGACACGGAATCCCGTGTTTTTAAGCAGTTCTGGATACCGGCCTACGCCGGTATGACGGTTTGGGGGACTTCTTATGAAGCCCCCTCGCTCACTGCGGGGAATATTACCGTGAATGTGGTACCCCCATCGACCGTAAGAGCGATCGTGCCGTTCATCTGCCCCACCAGCAGATTCACCAGCTCCAGTCCCAGAGATTTTGTGTTTTGGAAATCCATCGCTGCGGGAAAGCCGATCCCGTTATCCCGAACCGTAAGCACAAACTCGTCTCCTGCTTTTGTCATGCTGATATGAACTTCGCCCCCCCTTCCGCCTCTTCCTTCCGGAAAGGCATGCTTCAAGGCATTGGCAACCAGTTCGTTCAGAATCAGGCCGCAGGGAATCGATGCTTCTATGGTCAGCGATACATCAGCAACATCTACATGAATCTCTACCGGTGATCCTGCAATCCCGTAAGACTGCTGCAGGCGGCCGGCCAGATCCCGGATGAATCCGCCGAAATCGACCCTTGCCAGATCCTCCGACTGATAGAGCATGGTATGGATATTGGCCATGACCTTTACCCGGTCCATGCTGTTCTGGAGCATTTCCCTGGCTTTTTCATCCTGTAAATAGGAGGACTGAAGACTGAGGAGGCTCGAAATTACATGGAGATTGTTCTTTACCCGGTGGTGGATCTCCTTCAGCATCGTCTCCTTCTCCAGAAGCGATGCCCTGATCTTCTCCTCCGCAAGCTTGCGCTCGGTGATGTCTTGTCCAATGGCGACCAAGCCGACCGTGTTGCCTTTTTCATCCTTGAGGGTCTTGTCGTACCATTCAATTATGCGTTCACGACCGTCCTTCGTCACGATTGGATCGACAGTCCCACATGTTTGGATATCAGAAACGGCTTTGAGGAATAATTCTCTTACCCGATCTCTAATATGCTCCGGTAAGAAAGTAGAGAACCAATCCTTCCCCTAAACTTCCTTAAGCGTGTAGCCTGAAATCGCTTCCATGTATGGATTGATACTGACAATATGCCCTGTTGTATCGAGGACTAAAACAATGGTTTGTGCTGTTTGAAACAGGCTTTTGGCAAAATCTTTCTCTTCCTGCAACTCCTTCGTTTGTTGATCAACGAGTTCTTCCAGATGGTCTCTATCATGACGGAGTTTTACCGACATTTCATTAAAGATAGCTGTGAGTTCGCCTAATTCTCTTCCAAAGGGTTGAGGGATTTGTTCGCCCAGATGCTCCTCATGCATTGCAATCTGAGATGCTTTTTCTTGGATGACATGCAGGGGCTTCAGAAGGTAACGTCTATAAAACCAGTATTGAATGGTAAAGAGGCAGACAAGAACGCTGAGCAGAATGGCGGAAAGCTTCAGGGAAAATATGTTTGTTGCTGCATAGGCTTCCGAGAGGGGAATGCGGAAGGAAACAGCGGAGACCGTATCGCCTACCTTACGGTTAAAACTCCTTTCCGAACCGTAATAATCAGTCAATCCTTTCGGAGCATTCTTGGGATGACTATGGCACCTCAGGCATGATGCCTCCATGGCCTCGCCTCTCCTTAATACAAAGAGATAGGGCTGTCCATCGACTTTACGGACCGTGGATTCAGATTCAAGCTTCTTGTCGGCATTCAGCTTCTCAAGGAATGCACGCTCATATTCATCCGCCTCATTTTCGGGACTCCTCGCATTGAGGGCCGCATCTTTAAAAAAATATCCTGAAGGATTAAAAGTCTTGAAATACTTCTAAATCTCACGTATCGTATAGGTGGAAGACATCCAGGTGTGGTCGAAGTAATCCCTTGACCGGAATGGCTCGCTCCATGCGAGAATACGGGGTTTCATAATCTGTGAAAAGTAGGTGTGAGTTGCGAAGTTCCTGTCGAGGATGATTCTGGCTTTTGATTGCGCCTCATTGAGTGCCTGCCGGCGCATACTGTAGTTTACGGATATGACAATAATGACAGCAGCGATAATGAATACGATACCAATTACTACATTCAGCAATATTCCTAATCTGGTGCTACGAATCCTTCCACCTAAAACCTGCTTTGTCCCGGATTGATCTCTCATGGGGATGCCTGCCTGACGGTGCGAACAATGGGTTAATATTCCATTTAATATTATGCGCATTCAAGTTTAAACCCTTCTTCCCTGAATAACATCAGGCAGGCATCCACCGCATCTGAGTCATATAGAACACCTTTGTTTTTTTCGATTTCTCTCAGAGCCACGTCAATTCCGAGGCTTGGGCGATATGGGCGGTGAGAAGCCATGGCATCAACCACATCGGCTACAGCGATAATCCTTGCTTCCGGAAGAATATCATTGTTAAGCACCCCATTAGGATAGCCGGAGCCATCCATTCTCTCATGGTGTTCCAGGATGATTCTCGCTACAGGCCAGGGGAAATCGACATTCTTCGTGATATCATAACCTGCCTGAGAGTGTGTCCTGATCAATTGAAGTTCAATATTCGATAACTTGCCGGGTTTACTGAGAATATCTGCTGGTATGTATATCTTGCCGATGTCATGGATGGCCCCTGACATCTGAATGCCTTTGATCTGCTCTTCCGAAAGACTCATTTTTTTAGCAATGGCGGCGGCAAGCATGGCTACTTTGTTCTGATGACCTGCCGTGTACGGATCTCTCGTTTCCACAACCATCGACATTGTTTTTATCGTGTCTCCCAAGCTTTTCTCTAACTGTTTGATACCCTGATGAATTTTTTCTTCGGCCTGCCTGTATTTGGTTATGTCATCAATGGTCATTACAACCTCACCGACATGACCCTGCTCGTCAAAGATGGGAGCACCATTGATTGAGAGGAACACCCGCTGCCTGCCGGACAATTCAATGGCATGACGTACCCCATAGACCGGATTGCCGGTGTTCATCACCTGGGTGAACGGCAACTGCTCTTCAGGAAGCGGATTCCCGTCAAAGTCTGTAATATGCCATTCGGAAGCGCTATAGCCCCGTTGGGTGATTTCATTTTTCGTGAGACAAAACAGGTCCTCAGCCCGTTTATTGGCAAATATGATTTGCCCCTTACGGTCAACAACCGTAATACCTGCCGGACTGGTCTTCATGATGCGGTCCGTCAGCGAACGTTCGCGGAGCACTGTCTCTTCAGCAATTTCTGCTCTGTGATATCGTAGGCAAGTTCCATTCGCACCAGTCTGCCGTCGATCCATGAGATCGCCTGATCAAGACATTTATACCAGTTGTCGTTAGCAGAATTCTGAAATTCCCAAATGTGAATGCCCGTGGGAACGCCGTCACGCGTCACAATCTTGTCATTCGTACAGAAGGGACAGGGGCCGGTCTGCCCGGCCTGGATCGTCTGCCAACACGTTTTTCCTTCAATATTTCCCCAAATATCCTTCGCCATACTGGTTGATAAATAGGATTTCATAGGTATTCATATCAGTTACGTACACCAGCGCATCGATACCGTCTAAAACCGTCTTTAACCGGTTGTGCGATGATTGCAGGGCTGTTTGCATCTGCCTGCGCGCAACCGCTATACCGATACTGGCGCTGGTTCCTTCAAGAAAACTGATCATTTCTTGCGTAAAAGCAATCCGGTCGTGAATCGTTCAACTGTAAAAGACCGATGACGTCATCTCCCGAGCGCAGCGCGAATGAGCGCTACCGATTCATACCCCTCGCCGAATTGCAGCGGTTGCGCGTGCGCGGTCTGACGGTCTTCCTCCGATGTCGAAGCCAGAAGTTCCGTTGTGCTGTTCGTCCAGAAACTGCCGCCCTCCGTGAAGAAGGGCAATGTCGGATCTGTCCGGCCGCAAATGATGTTGCCGCACATACACTCGAGACAGGGATTTCCCTGAGAATCACGAATTATTTCACCGGCATTGTCCCGTGCACAGAGATAATTTTCAGCCTCCAGAAAGTGCGGGGGAAATCCGTTTGCGACATAGTAGGGAAAATCCTCACCCTCCCGCAGGCGGATGCCGATAGCCTCGATTCCGGTGTGCTCTTTCAGCAGATGAAGAATATCGCGGATCAGGTTGATGATTTCATTCGGACGGTTCAGTGTTTCAAGAATCCGCTGGTTAAGGACCTGTCTGTCTTTCTCGCAAGTTTCCGTTCGTGATATCTTCCACGAGCCTTCATATTGAGCAATATCCGGCCTTTTTTATCACAGACGGCACGGAGTTGACTGAACCCGAATCGACGCGGCCATCTTTCCGTAAAATTGGGTTTCAAATGATTTTACCTGCACCTTCGTCTTCAAGGTTATCAGCGTTGGACATTTTGTCCGTTCTTCCGGATTCACGGAGCGTTGAAGGCGCGGCAATATCGGTCACTGGTAGACATCGAGTTCCTCGGGAGAATCATAGCCCAACATGGTTGCCATTGCTGCATTGGCGTGAGAATCTGACCTTCCGGAGTTGATCTGAAAGATGCCCTCGATGCGCAGTTCTCGAAGATGGAGCGGTATTTTTCTTCAGCCTGGCGGATCCGTATATTCAACCATGTATTTTCCAGGATGGGTGAAATGATGCTCACCAGAATGCTGAGCGCTTTCACTTGTCCCAGCGTCATATGGCGATGACTTCGTGTGATATTGACATTCAATATGCCCAGCAGATTGCCTCCGGCCATCATCGGCATGGAAACGGCGGCACGAATATCGGTCCGCGGATTGATAGGAGAGAAACGTGGATCATCAACCTTTCCATTGATGATCACGGTCTCGCGGTTACGCGCCACCCAGCCGGCAATGCCCCGTTCCATCGGCACACGCTCCCCGATATAGTCATTGTGCCCGCCGCGGGCAACAGCGATATAAAGCTCCTTGCCGTCACGGGTCGGCAGCATGATGGACACCTCATCCGCGGTGCATTGTTGAAGGGTGGCATCAGCGACTTTATTCAAAATGGCGTTCAGATCGGAAGAAAAAGCGATCGCCTTCCCCAGTTCATGAATGGCCACCGTTTCCCGCAACTGTATATTTTCCATCCGCAGACTGCGTACTTCCATGGCACGGGAGAGCAACGGCAGAAGCGTATTCAGCTTGAAAGGCTTCAGGACATAATCAAACGCGCCTGTCTTCATAGCCTCCACGGCCGTCTGAACCGTCCCATGTCCGGTCATGATGATGCCGACAAGATTCGGATCAATTTCAAGCCCGGCCTGAAGCAGGGCAATGCCATCCATTTCCGGCATCATCAAATCAGTCAGAAGCAGGTCGTAATCCTGTTCCAAAAGAACTTTCAGTGCGTCGGCGCCGGCGGTAAATCCCGTCGTTTCGTATCCCTGACCGGCGAGCGCCTCACACAGGGCCGTCATCAGCTCGGCTTCGTCATCAACGATCATGATGCGGCCCACTTTGAAATTATCATGATTCTTCTTCATATCCTCCTCCACCTGTTTCATTGGTCATTCATCCCTTAGACGATGCTGCATTATTTCCATTTGAGAAAGGCAGGGTGATACATACCCTTGTCCCGTTTCCGGGACCTCCCTCGCTTGTGATATGGAGTGTTCCACCGTGTCCCTGAGCTATGCGCCTGCAGATAGCCAATCCCAATCCTGTGCCTTTTCCTTCCGGTTTCGTGGTATAGAAGGGTTCCAGAACTTTGGGTAAAATCTCAGGCGGTATGCCCACACCCGTATCGGCAATCTCGATACAGATCTGTTTTTCTTCGGGACGCCTGGTCACGCGGATCGTAAGCGTTCCACCCTCAGGCATGGCATCGCTTGCATTTGTGAACAGGTTCAGAAACAACTGTCTCAATTGCTGACGATCTGCATGGATAAGCGGCCCCTCGGGTTTGAATTCCCGTGCAACGGCAATATTGTGCTTGCGCAAGTGGTACTGAATAAGTTCAAGCGTCTTTTCGATCTCTTCACACACGTTCACCGTGGAGATCTGCTGTTGACTCCGGCGGCTGAATTGCAGGAGATTACTCACGAGATTGCCCATCCGCTCGATTTCCTTCCCGATGATTTCCAGTTCCCGCCGGCGCGGATCATCCCCGGTTGACTGAGCGATGAGCGATTCAACCCTCAGGCTGACGGTGGCCAGCGGATTGTTCAGTTCGTGGGCAATACTCGACGCCAGTTCCCCCATCGTTGCCAGTTTCTCCGCCTGCCAGAGCTGCTGTGACATCGTCTTTACTTCATCGTTGCTTGCCTGAAGAGCCGCCTCCGCTGCCTTGCGTTCGTTCACTTCAACACGAAGGGCTGCTGTCCTTTGATCGACTATTTCTTCGAGGCCTTGATTGAGTCTTTTCAGTTCATCCTGTGCTTCGATCAGTTCGAGGTTCTTTGTAACCGCCGTTTCATATGTGGAAAGAAGAAGGTTGATAATCTGTGATCGGGTTGAATCAATAAAATAGGTTTCACCTCTATAGGAGACATTGATAGCTTTTTGAGGGGGATCTTGACTGTTCAGATTCTCATTCAGATGCTGAATCGTTGAAAGCAGGTGGTTTTCATCATAGGGCTTGGTGATGAATTTATCGGCGCCGCACTGCAGCGCCCAGATGACCGCCTGTGGCTGGGAGAGAGATGTCAGAAGGATCACCGATATGTCCCTGTATAACTCATTTGCTTTGATCTGCCGGCAGAGCTCATAGCCATCCATCTCCGGCATGATGATATCGGAAATGACGATCATTGGTTTAGATTTACTGATCGACCTGAGGGCCTCACTTCCATTGGAGACAACGGTTGCATCATAGCCGTTCTCTTCGAGGATATGCTGCAATTGCATGGCCTGAGTGATGCTGTCCTCGGCAATGAGAACTTTTATTTTATCCATATTTGCCACTCCAGTGTCCCCTCCGGCTTTTCCTTGAATGTTGCCCGTTAATTTTTATTTTATCCGTTCCTCACCATTTTTGCCTTCAGCAGCCCCGCAAGAAGTTCTGCAATCTTTGGCGGAGAAAGTACGTAGGTGGCGGCATTCAGATTCACGGCTTCACCCGGCATGCCGTAAACAACACAACTCTCCTTATCCTGCGCAATGGTAATGGCGCCTTTGTCTTGCATCATTTTTAACTCATAAGCCCCGTCTTTCCCCATGCCTGTAAGGAGCACGCCCACAGCGTTTTTTCCAAAAACCTCTGCAACCGAACGAAAAAGATATGAAACAGCGGGCCGCAGCCCATTTTCAGGTTTGCTTCCATCAAAGACAATCCTTCCGCCGGCATCCACTCCCATATGAACGCCATCCGGGGCAATATAGGCATGACCCGGCAGGGGGAATTCATGCTGTGTGGCAATCCTGACTGGGAACCGGCAAGAATTCGCAAGCCAGTCCGCAAAACCCTGAACAAACCCCGGTGCAATATGCTGGACAATTAAAAGAGGGGCACAAAAGTCTTTTGGCAGTTTCAATAAAATCGCTTCTATCGCTGGCGGGCCGCCTGTCGAGGCGCCTATGGCAACGACTTTCACATCCGTTGTTGAGGGGATAAGGTCGTTAACGGCCAGCCCTGCGGGAATACCTTTCCCGCGTTTTATTCGCGACTGCCGTCTGATCACTTTCACCTCAGACATCAGTTTTACCGTCTGGATGAGTTCTTGGGCCTGGTCTTTATAATCCGGATGCGAAACCCCAACCGGCTTTCTAACGGTTGCAAGGGCGCCGACCTCCATCGCCCGGAAGGTCTTTTCCGCCTCTTTGGGGTCCCAGCTTGCGCTCACGATGACGATCGGAGTGGGTGTCGTTTCCATGATGATTCTCGTTGCTTCGCACCCATCCATCTTAGGCATGTTGATATCCATCGTCACGATGTCGGGCCTCTGGTCTCTGACTGCCTGAATGGCCTCCTCGCCGTTTCCCGCCGTACCGATGACCTGGATGGCAGGGTCGGAAGAAAGGATATAAGTCAGAAAGTCCCGTACGACCTGGGAATCTTCAACAATGAGAACTTTGATCATTTATATCTCCATTGTGACTAAATGAGTCTCCTGATCACTTCCAGCAGATTGCTCTGGTCGAAACTGCTCTTCACAATATAGGCGTTTGCGCCGACATCGATGCCCCGTTCCTTGTCTTCACGGGATTCCAGTGCGGTAACCAGCACAACGGGGAGTTCGGCCAGTTTTTTATCCCCCCGTATCTTTTCTGTCAGGTTAAACCCGTTCATCCTCGGCATGTCCACGTCAGATACCACCACATCGAACTTCTCTGTTTTCAGCAGCGTCATCGCGTCAATTCCGTCAACAGCCGTCGCCACAAGATAACCGGCTGTTTCCAGAATGTTTTTCAATAACATCCTCGATGTAATGGAATCCTCAACCACAAGAACGGATTTTCTGATCTCCTCGCCCTTTGCTTCGGTCCTGCCTGGCTTTGGACCATAGACGGCAGCTTTCGCAGCGGATTTCATCAAATCTGAAACATTGAGAACCGGCGCTACCTTGCCTGACCCGAGAATGGTCGCACCGGCGATGTTTCGTACGCGGGCAAGGGGTTGGCTTAAACTTTTAATGAGGAATTCCTGCTCATTTAAGACCTTATTGGCAATAAAGCCGATCCGTTTCCCCTGTGACTCAAGAATCAGAACGGTCATCATGGTCAGGTCTCCATTTTTTTCCGTAAGTTCAAGAACATCTGCGAGTCTCAAAAGAGGAATAGTAACACCGTTTAGAGACAGCGTATCTCTGTTTTCCACTGTTTTTATTTCATCCCTCTTCACTCTGACAACGCTTTCCACGTTGGTCGTGGGAACGATAAATTCACGTTCTGCAACCGACACAAGAAGCCCTCTGAACGCAACCAGTGTCAGAGGCAGAGTCATTCTGAATGATGTTCCGGTATGTTGATGTGTTTCGAGCACGATCTGCCCGCCAAGTTTTTCTATTTTCTCCCGAACAATGGCCAGCCCGAGACCCCGACCGGAAAGATCCGTAATGATCGGGCTTGTCGAAACGCCTGATTGGAAGACGATAGCCGGCAGATCCTGGTCGGTCAACTTCGCCGCATCTTCTAATGAAATAATGCCGCGTTTTATTGCCGCATCTTTCAATGCCTGCATATCCATGCCGATGCCATCATCAGAAAGAAGGATATCCACTTTGTTGCCTTCCATGCTTGTAACCATGATTTTAATTTTGCCGCGGGGCGATTTTTTATTCCGTAACCTGACTTCCGGTTTTTCAATCCCGTGATCAATCGCATTTCTCAGGAGATGAATGAAAACGACCCGCATTTCTTCCAATATCCGGCGATCTATTTCGATTTCCTCGCCGCTGATCACCAGGTCAATATCTTTGCCCTGATCACGTGACAGGTCGCGTACAAATTTCGGGAAGGCTTCAAGCAATGTTGAGAATGGCAGCATGAGAATTTTTTTCATTTCCTCAAGGAGATTATCCACCATCAGTTCCGTTGTGTAACGCTGGCGGTCGCCGGTTCTCCTGAGATCGATCAGTTTGCTTTCAAGCGCTTTCATATGGTCATGCGTCAAATCGCCGAACTCTAACACCTTGTAATTCTGCTTGTCGTCCTTTCTTCTTTTCTTGCCCTGCTTGTCATTTCTCTCCTGGAGACGACGGAACTCGCAGATGGTCGGATATATCTTTGACCATTGTTTTTGCCATGTCCCGAACATGTGGATCAGATCGTGTATGTCCCCCAAATGTTGATCAGTCATCAATTTCACCGAAAGCATTTCCTCACTCTGTCTTAAAAGTGTATTCATCTTCTCGACAGATATGCGAATGGTATCAAAAGGCAGTGGTTTCTGTTGGCGAGCCGGCTTATCTACTGGGATTGCCGGTGGTTCATGCATGCCGCTTAAAGCGTCGTCTTGCCCCGTTTCTATTTTGGCTATTTTTTCAATAATTTTCGAAATTTTTTCTTTATCCGTGCGTACCTCTTCCGGAAAAGAAAGATTCAGTTCGTTGAGAATGTCCACGGCCTGGTGCAAGGTGTCAAATACGAAAGGAACCATGTGAATCTCCCGGCGTTTCATGACGGAAAAAACGCTTTCGAGGGATTGACAGATGGTCTCGATATTGGTCTGGTTGACTGCCCTGGCAGCGCCTTTCAGGCTATGGGCCTCACGGAACACCGTTTCTACGATCCCCGCTTTAACCTTCAGATCCGGGTCTGTTTCCAACTCAATGAGACCCGATGTAATATTCTTCAGGTGTTCGTCCGCCTCCACCCTGAAGGTTGCGAGCAGCCTCTTTGCGAATTCGTCACTTTTGCTGACCATCTTCTATGCCCTCATTTTCACAATATAACCCTTTCGCTAACTTGTCATTCCCGTGCAAACGGGAATCCAGTGTTTTCCACTCATTATGGATTCCCACTTTCGTGGGAATGACAAAAAGAGAGCTCTCACACCCTGTAGAGCTTCACGATCTCCTGCAATCTCTGTCCCAGGTTATGGAGATCATGCGCGGCCTTCTCGGTCTGCTTCGTGCTGGACGCCATCTGAAGGCTCGATTCCCTGATGTTCTCCATGGCCGAAACGACCTGGTCCATCCCGATGAGCTGCTGCTGGCTCGATGCGGCAATCTGGATCGCGGCATTGGTCGCTTCCGTAACGCTCTCCGCCAGGACGTCTATCGATTCACCGGCCTGGGTTGAGAGCTTTACGCCCTCCTCAACCGCCTTGCTTCCCCGTTCCGTTGCCATAACCGCCGAACCGATGGCCTTCTGGACATCAAAGAGGATATTGCGGACCTGGGTCGTCGCCTGCTTGGACTGCGCCGCAAGACTCCTGATCTCCTGGGCGACCACGGCAAAACCTTTCCCCTGTTCACCTGCCTTCGCCGCTTCAATGGAAGCGTTCACGGCAAGGAGGTTCGACTGCTCCGCAATGTCGTTCACCGTCGCGATGATCTCACCGATCGCCTGGCTCTGCTCGCTTAACCGGACAACCATGTCCGCAATGGATTCCATCTGTTCCCTGATGCGGTTCATGCCGCTGACGGTATCTTCAATCGATTTCAAACCCGTCCGTGAATCTCTACCGTCTTCTGGCCCAGTTCGGAGACGTGTTTTGCCTTCTGATTGGTCACCTCCGCCGTCTGTTTGACTTCCTCCACCGTTGTGGTGGTCTCACTCACCGAGGTCGCCGTCTCAGCAGCGCCTGAGGTCAGTTGTGATACGGAAGCCATGATTTCGCTCCCGGATGACGCCAGGACATTGACGCCTTCTATGATCTGCTGGATCTGACCGCGCAGTTTCTCCACCATCGTTGCGAAGGCATTCCCCAGGGCATCCGCATCGGAGAGAGGCGTCACCTTCACCGTCAGATCACTTGCCGCAATCTTCTCCGCTATCTGCGCCTTTTCCTTGAGAGACTGAATCATCAGGGTAAACGCCCGGGCAAGAGAGCCGATTTCATCCTGACGCGTCCCGGAAGTCACCTCCACAGCCAGATCGCCGCCGGCAATCTTCTGGGCCGATCCCACGAGATCGATCAAAGGACGGGTGAGGCTCCGGGCAAAAAAGTAGAAGAAACCGGAAGCCAGGATGAGAGAAATAATACCGATGGCAATGATCACGTTGCGGGTAAAACGGGCGGGAGCATACAGTTCATCAACGGGAACGGAACTCACCACACTCCAGCCGGTTATACCCACCGGGGCAATCGCGGCAACCTTAGATATGCCATCCGCAACATACTCTGTAATGCCCTCCTGGCCGCTGCCGACGACCTTCATCAACGGTTCCATACCCTTGATCTGAGAGATATTCACCTTCAAGATATTTGTTTTCACGGGATGGTTGACATATAGCCCGTTCTTGTCAACAATAAATACATAGCCACCTTTGCCGATCTTCGCAGCGCCGATGATGTCTGAAAAAAATTCGAACTGTAGACCCGTCATTATGACACCAAGGGGTTGTTTATCCTTGTCCACCCGGATGGGAGCGCCATCTAAACAGATCGCCGTTCCCTTTGTCTTTGAGAAGCCCATTTCACCGATATTTTTCTGCCCATTGATGGCTTTCTTGAAGGTTTCCCTGTCGGTCACATTGGTTCCTTTGTTTTTGCCCCCATAGCCATCGGCAAAGCTGATACCGTTCCTACCAACGGCAAGAATGTTGGAATAATGTTCACCCGTCGCCTCCTTGATCTTACCCAACTCCCTCTGCGCCAAGTCGATTTCCTTCTGACTGTTTTCGATCCCATCCCGGGCAACCTTCTGCGCCGCCTCGATCAAGGCATTCGAATTCGACATATTATGCACAATCTCAAGTTCCTTGGTTAATCCAATCTCCAACGCGCCGGCAAGGCTGCGGGAAATGGTCAGCATGTTATGCTTGGCCATCTCTAAAGTGTTCTGCGTAGATCTATAGATGGCCACAATGCCGATGATGATGATGGGAATTACCACCGCCAGAAGCCCCACTGACAAAAACTTCGTTCCTAATTTCTGATGTTTCATAAACCCTCCTTACGGTTCACACCTTGTAGAGCTTCACGATCTCCTGTAATCTCTGTCCCAGGTTATGGAGATCATGCGCGGCCTTCTCGGTCTGCTTCGTGCTGGACGCCATCTGAAGGCTCGATTCCCTGATGTTCTCCATGGCCGAAACGACCTGGTCCATCCCGATGAGCTGCTGCTGGCTCGATGCGGCAATCTGGATCGCGGCATTGGTCGCTTCCGTAACGCTCTCCGCCAGGGTGTCTATCGATTCACCAGCCTGGGTTGAGAGCTTTACGCCCTCCTCAACCGCCTTGCTTCCCCGTTCCGTTGCCATAACCGCCGAACCGATGGCCTTCTGGACATCAAAGAGGATATTGCGGACCTGGGTCGTCGCCTGCTTGGACTGCGCCGCAAGACTCCTGATCTCCTGGGCGACCACGGCAAAACCTTTCCCCTGTTCACCTGCCTTCGCCGCTTCAATGGAAGCGTTCACGGCAAGGAGGTTCGACTGCTCCGCAATGTCGTTCACCGTCGCAATGATCTCACCGATCGCCTGGCTCTGCTCGCTTAACCGGACAACCATGTCCGCAATGGATTCCATCTGTTCCCTGATGCGGTTCATGCCGCTGACGGTATCTTCAATCGATTTCAAACCCGTCCGTGCAATCTCTGCCGTCTTCTGGCCCAGTTCGGAAACGTGTTTTGCTTTCTGATTGGTCACCTCCGCCGTCTGTTTGACTTCCTCCACCGTCGTGGTGGTCTCACTCACCGAGGTCGCCGTCTCAGCAGCGCCTGAGGTCAGTTGTGACACGGAAGCCATGATTTCGCTCCCGGATGACGCCAGGACATTGACGCCTTCTATGATCTGCTGGATCTGACCCCGCAGTTTCTCCACCATCGTTGCGAAGGCATTCCCCAGGGCATCCGCATCGGAGAGAGGCGTCACCTTCACCGTCAGATCACTTGCCGCAAGCTTCTCCGCTATCTGCGCCTTTTCCTTGAGAGACTGAATCATCAGGGCAAACGCCCGGGCAAGAGAGCCGATTTCATCCTGACGCGTCCCGGAAGTCACCGCCACAGCCAGATCGCCCCCGGCAATCTTCTGGGCCGATCCCACGAGATCGATCAAAGGACGGGTGAGGCTCCGGGCAAAAAAGTAGAAGAAACCGGAAGCCAGGATGAGAGAAATAATACCGATGGCAACGATCACGTTGCGGGTAAAACGGGCAGAAGCAAACAGCTCATCTGTTGGAATGGCGGCCACAACGCTCCATCCGGTGGCGGGTTCAGAAGCAATGGCGCCAATTTTTTTTATTCCTTCTAATTCATATTCCGCGAAACCTGATTTCACCTGGCCAGTCATTGATGCTACAGGCTCCATTCCCTTGACCTGGGAAATATTCACTTTCAATATATTTTCTTTTACAGGATGGTAAACATAGAGGTCGTTTTTATCCACAATGTATACATAGCCGGTTTTGCCTATTTTTATTTTTTCAATGATATCGGTAAGAAATTTGAGTTCCATCGCGATCACAACAGCCCCCGTGATTTCTTTTCCTGTGGAAGCATAGATGGGGCTCGCCGCCGTACAGATGACCCTGCCACTGGCTCTTGAAAATACTACGGAACCTACATTAGCTGTTCCTTTAAACGCCTTGTCGAGGTAGTCCCTGCCGGCAAGATTAAGCCCCTTGAATTTTCCACTTTCAGAGGAGGCAAAGATGACCCCGTTTTTACCGACAAGGGTCATACTTGAAAAACGGATCCCCTTCGGCGTCTTTCATCTTTGTGAGTTCTTTCTGGACAAAAAGAATCTCGTTTTGACTGTTCTTTTCCCCGTCCCTCGCCACCTTTTCTGCAGCGGCGATGACGCTGTTGGAGTAAGACACGTTCTTGACCGTTATGAGTTGTTCAGCCATACCAAGCCCTATGGCGCCTGAAAGACTTTCGGCAATGCTGACCATGTCCTCCCTTCCCATCTTGGAAATGCTCCGGGAAGATTCATAAACAGAAACAAAGCCGATGATGATAATGGGAATTACCACCGCCAGAAGCCCCACTGATAAAAACTTTGCTCCCAAATTAAGATGCTTCATATGGCCTCCTCACTTTTTGCCAAGTGTGCATTTATGTTTCCACCTCTTCATGCACGATCAGTCGCCTGTCGGTCAGAAACCTTTCCATATCGAGAACAATGATTCTTTCACCGGTAACCCCTTTCAGATACTCCGCATGGATGCCGGTCATGGTCGAAAGGGGCGGTTGAATTTCGCTCACCGGAATGTTACGGATGCCGATAATCTCATCGGCAAGAATTCCCAATTCCATGGCGTCTTTTCTAACCACAATGACCTTGTTGAGATTGGTAAACCCTTTTTCCGGAAGGTCGAAAAATTTCTTCATGTCCATGACCGTCAGGATCTGACCCCTTACATTGATCAGGCCGAACACAAAGACCGGAGTACAGGGCAGGGGTGTCAGTTCCGTCATGGGATAAACTTCCCGAACGAAGGGGGTCTCAATGGCGTAGGTCTCATGGGCAAGGAGAAACTCCAGAATCTCAAGATAGTCTGTATCGGCTGATCTTTTCTCTGTCTCTTGGGCAAGCTTTTTTGCCCTTGACCGGAGGACGGTTCTGTTTTCATCCGGCGTATCATCAAGCGGCTTTGCCATAACAGATTCACTCTTTTCTATAATCCTGTCAGATTGGGTTTTCTTTTTTTTCATCATATCTCCCCAAGACGAACGGCGCCGATCATTTCTGAAAGCCTCCCCGCGGTGATTCCTTCCGATTCGGGAAGGATTTCATCAGGTTTGCATTTCGACAGAATCTCCGAGGTATTGCCGAAGTGTTTCCTCGCTTCCGCAATCTTGCCCCGTCTTAAAGAGAGATTGGCAAGGGCAAAGTGCGCCAACACAAAATCATGGTCGAGATAAAGCGCCTTTTTCAAAGACGCCGTCGCTTCTTCGCCTTTTTTTTGTTCATCGAGAATGACGGCGAGGAGATAGTGCAAAAGAGGATTACATTTATCGGCAGAGACAGCCTTTTCACACCAGTGGAAGGCGTCTTCAAGCTTGCCCTGATTCGCAAGAATTTTTGTAAAAAAAACCAGCATCTCCTGGCTGCTGCTACCGTTGGAAATCAGTGCACTCAGTCTTTCTTCCGCCTCCCGGTAAAAACCCTTCCGGTACAGGATGGACGCTTCTTCAAGGGGTGTCAGCACCGATTGCTTTGGCTTTCCTGGAGCATCATAGGGTGCGGCGTGAGATGGTTTTTCTGATTTACGCAGCTTAACTTTTTTTAGCGGGGAAGGGATAATCTCTTTTTCAATATATTTTGCGATTAACCTCTCCGGCTTTATTTTACTGGTATCCTTTTTATAGAACGTTGCTTCCTGAAGACGGACCGTAGCATACTGCGCATAATGAATCTGCGACGTCTCGACAGGGCTCACGATCAGCCAGCCGTTGTCAACAAGGGACCGGTAAAAGCGTTCAGCCGCCCGTTTGACATGCTCGGGTGCAAAATACATCAGAACATTGCGACAGAAGATAACATCCATGGCATTGGTATTAGTCTGAAGTGCGGGGTAAACATCCTCTGAAAGATTAAGATAAGAAAAATGGACCGTCTTCCTGATGTCGGGCCGGAGCAAATAGCGATTGCCATTCACCCTTTCAAAATATTTGTCTTTAAAAAATGGTGGCGTATCCCGGAATGACCAATCTGAATAAATCCCTTCATCTGCTTTCCGGAGAGCTGCGGTGTTGATGTCCGTAGCGAGAATGGTAATGTTCCAGTCCTTCAGGTCGGGAATCAATTTATCAAGAAGGATGGCTATGGAGTAAGGTTCTTCCCCTGTGGAACACCCGGCGCTCCAGAATCTGAGACGCTTTCCTGTCCTTCGACGGGTATCAATCAAGCCCGGCAGAATGGAATGCTCCAGGATTTCAAAACCCTTCTTCTCCCTGAAAAAATAGGTTTCCCCCACGGTGAGATGGCTTGCAAGGATTTCAATCTGTTTTTGTGTCGGCGACGAACAAAGAAGCCACGCAATAAATTCACCGACATTTTCAAAGCCAAAATCCGCCATGGCGGCTGTCATTTTCTGACGGAGTTCATTCCTGTTCCTGTTTGAAAAGTGCAAACCGGTTTTAGCCGTCAGATATTCGCTCAACCTGAGAAGAAGCGCATTAGGGATGCTCTGATAATCAGTCTTTCCGTTCATTCTGGTTCAACTCCTCCATCGCTTCATGAAGCGCTTTCTCCTCCTGAAGGGAAAGAAACTGTTCGAGATCATGAATGAGAATCATACCGTCTTCCGTTTTTACAACACCTTCAACATACTCCAGCCCGGGATGGATACTTTCACCCGCGATAATCTTCTCCTCTGAAATTTCAATGACATCGCTCACGGAATCCACAAGAAGCGCGACGGTGCGTTTCGATGTATATGCGACAATCAACTGGTCACCCAGTTGCATTTCCCTTTGATGTAGCTGGAAACGTTTGCGGATATCCAATACGGGAATAATCAGGCCGTGCATATTGATAACGCCGAGAACGATTTCCGGCGCCTTCGGTAAGCTTGTAATTTCAACTACCCGAATAATTCGCATGACGGCGGAAAGGAACAGGGCAAACTTCCCATCGTCAAGATTAAAATTAACAAGCCGGATCAATCGATTCATTTGTTTTTTTGCTCCCGCCTTTTCTCATGATCACTTTCCACATTGTTATCATTCATTGTTTTTTCTTCACGTTTTCCGGTTTATTCTTTGCCAATTCTTCAATCACATTAGGAATCTCTTCGATATCCGTCACTTTATCAAAAAAATAATCGGCTCCCAGTTCCTCGCATTTCTTCCGATACTGGGGATACGGATAATTCGTCAGCATGATGACACGGATCGACAGCTTTTTATCTCTGATATCTTTCAAAACATCGATGCCGCTTTTATCGGGCATGCGTATGTCCAGGATCACCACATCGGGCTTTGCTTCCGAGATGGATTGGATGGCATCCTGGGCATTGTGTGCTTGCCCGACTATTTCAACGCCGGTAATATTGGCGAGCATTTGCTGCAATCCATTACATACGATCTTCGAATCATCCACGATAAGAACCTTCATGACAGACCTCACAAGACGTAATTTTGATTCTGTGCTACCACAATCACCGGGACTTGTCTGTCAGGGAACCCTGATATTTTTGTAGGGGAATCCTTACAAGGAAGGGGTTGACAAAAAGCCTTTAGTCGCTTAAGCTACTAATGAACAAATAGACGAAGGGGGTGTTTATATGCATACGGCAACGGTGCGGATACCGGAGGATAAAAGAGATATTCTCAAGATTATTGCTGGTATAGAGAAAAGGGACATAGGGAAAATACTCACAGACCTCATCGACGAGTATATTGAGAGTCACCGAGAAACCCTTGATTTGCTCTCCAAACCTGAATGGGTCGAAATCATCGGGCAAGGCAAAGAAGAAGTATCAAAAGG
Source organism: uncultured delta proteobacterium (assembly GCA_963754515.1). Lineage (GTDB taxonomy): Bacteria > Desulfobacterota > Syntrophia > Syntrophales > Fen-1087 > JAPLJM01. The sequence goes on from CAVWGC010000005.1 coordinate 257,993, forward strand.
TATCAAAGGGAAAGGACTTCATGAGCTGGAGAATTGAAGTTAAGCCCACCGCCGAGAAACAATATCTAAAACTCGATAAAACGGCAAAACTGAGGATTCAGAGTGCCTTGCTGGAGTTGGAACAGACGGAAAATCCTCTGTTGCACCCTGCCGTGAGAAACTTGACGGGCAAATTGAAGGGGGATTATCGCTTGCGGGTCGGCGATTGGAGAGTACTTTTTACCCCGGATCGAGCTGGAAAGGTGATTTACGTGTATGCTGTTTTGCCTCGGGGCGACGCCTATTGATGTTGTTCAGACGAGGTGATGATCGAGGGCATAGCGGGTCAGGTCCGCGTTGGTGCTCATTTTCATTTTTTCCATGATGCGGCTGCGGTAGGTGCTGACTGTTTTTTCGCCGACACAGAGTTCATCCGCGATAGCTTTCAAAGATTTCCCCCCGGCGATCAGGCACAGGATCTGAAATTCGCGGTTTGACAGGTTCTCATGAGGCGGCTTATTCGAGGCATCGAGATGGGAAGCAAGTTTCTCGGCAAGAGATGCGCTGACATACTTACCCCCTGCATTCACCTTTCTGATGGCCTTAACAAGTTCTTCCGGCGCACCCTCTTTCATCAGGTATCCCGCGGCGCCGGCCTTGATGAACCGCACGGCGTACTGGTCCTCCGAGTGAGCGCTCAGAATGAGGACCGGGAGTCTTGGAAGCTCATATTGCAATTGTTTCAACACATCGAAACCGCTCCTGTCGGGCAGTGTGATATCCAGAAGAACGAGAGAGCATTCCATCTTTCGAACGAGCGAAAAACATTCCCCGGCGTTTTTCGCCTCTCCCGCAACCTGCATATCCGGCTCGTCTTCGATAATCTGCTTCAGGCCGCGCCGGACCACCGGATGGTCATCAACGATGATCACTTTTATCATGACAGGTCTCCCTGCTTTCGGGGTATTTTCAGGATCAGGGCGGTCCCGCCACCGGGCTCACCACGAATTGAGAGTGCTCCTCCAAATGTCATAACACGTTCTTTCATGCCAAGCAGACCGAGGGATTCTGAATTCTGAATTTCCTCCTCTGTGATTCCCCTGCCGTTGTCCCTGATCTCAAGAACAAGGCTTTCATCCCCAAAAAGACTCCTCTCACCCTCTCGTAAAACGACGGCAACCTTTGTTGCCTGGGCGTGTCGCACCACGTTCGTGAGCGCTTCCTGAGAGATGCGAAACACAGCAGTGGCTGTGCCCTCTTCCATATTGACATATTCGAAGGTTGTGGCGAACTCATGCGGAATTTCAGTGCGTCTCGTAAATTCAGACAACTGCCACTCCAGTGCAGCGATCAGCCCTAAATCGTCCAGAATGGATGGCCGCAAATCCGTGGATATACGGCGGACGACCTGGATCATTTGATCTATCAACGCATTCGCTGCCTGAATCTTGTCCATCAAGGCAACGCGCTCTTCACCCGGGTCTGCGTCGCTCATCTTGTGTGACATCCATGAGAGATCCATCTTCAACCCGGTAAGTCCCCCTCCCATTTCGTCATGAATTTCACGCGCAATCATCCTCCTCTCTTCTTCACGCGCCCGCTGCTGCCGTTCAGCGAGATCTCGCAACTGTTTCCGAGAAGTTCTCAATTCCTCCTCCACCCGCCTGCGGTCTGTGATGTCCCGGCCGATGCCATAGCGGCCCGCAGGTTTGCCCTTTTTGTCGTAAAGTGTCTCTACATTGAACTCCAGGGTATTCCTTCCTCCGTCCTTCCGGATCATTTCTGCTTCATAAACAGGAATAAGCTCCCCCTTCATGGCCCTTCTGAAAAGATCTCTCGCTTTATCAACAAAATCCGGTGCAAGAATCTCCGCAAAGGACTTCCCGTTCAATTCATGGGGGGTATACCCCAGGATTTTCTCAAGCGCCGGGTTCATGTAGGTGATGGATCCCTTTCTGTCGGCGGTATAGATGAGATCCCTCGAGGTCTCGATCAGCGTCCTATAACGTTCCTCGCTCTCCCGCAGCGTATCCTCCACACGCTTGCGCTCGGTGATGTCGTTGTATAAGACTTGATACTGTCTATTACCATCCCATAATATATCTTTGCGGAAAACCTGAAGATGGCGGACTTCACCGTCTTTTTTTACGATGCTTATGTCGTATTCTGACGGGACATAATCACCTCGTTTTCTTTTCTCTCTTCTTATCGAGAACTCGGCATGGCTTTCCGGGGTATAGCGCTTCTCCACGGAAGTTGTTTTAAATTCCTCAATGCTGTCGTAACCATAGATATCCAGGATAGCCCGATTGGCATAAATGGTCTCGCCATCTTCGGTCACGATGCGCACCCCCAGCGGGGACCCCTCCAGAGAACGGCGGAAGTTCTCTTCGCTTCGGTGTAACGCCTCCTCCGCTCTTTTATATTTGTCAATATTCTGAAATGTCCCAGCAAGTTTTACTATTTTACCGTCGCTGTAAACGGCCATTCCAACCGACCGCACCCAAATCTTATCTTTGCTGCCTGAAGGAATGAAAAGGTTTTCAAGATCGTATGGTTCTCCCGTTTCCGCAGCTTTCTTCAATGCTTCCTCTAAAGCCGGCCTGGATTCAGGCGCATAGAAATTCATGGCTTCTTCCAGCTTCGGCTTATATCCCGGCTCAACTCCGTGGATCCGACCGACCTCTTCCGTCCATGAGACCTCGTTGGTCGAGAGGTCAAGCTCCCAACCTCCGACTTTGGCCATTTCTCCGGTATCCCTTAAAAGCTGAGCACTTTTCTTCAGCGCTTCCTCCGCCTGCTTGCGCTCGGTGATGTCCTGAGCCAGGATGGCGATGTCCCCACCCATCGGCACAACGACGATCCGGAACCAGGTCGGTTCTGACATGCTTTCGCCGCGATAACCGTCCTCAAAGATGCAGTGCTCCCCTGATTCCGCGACCAGCTGATAGGCTCTCAGAAATTGCGAGCCGCTGTGGCCGGGGAACAGCTCCAGTAGGCGTCGGCCCACCACCGCTTTTGGATCGGTGCCATTCAAGCGCGCAATCGTGGCATTCTCATAAACCCAGGTGAAATCGACAACTCGCTCCCGGGCATCGCGTATGGGGCGAAGAATTGTGAAGCCATCGGGCGAAAGCTCCTGCGCAACACGGAATTTCCTCTCGCTCTCCCGTAGCGCCTCCTCCGTCTGCTTTCGGGAGGTGATGTCATTATATACTGCTGCAATTTCACCACCGGGAAGTTTATAGACCCAGCTTTCCCTCCAAGATCCAGCGTCGCGTTCATCTTTGTAAAATCTCTCTGGTAAATATTCTGATTCCCCGGTTTTCCAAACCCTCTGAAATACCTCAAAGACTCCGAATGCCTTGACTCCCGGAAATACCTCTGTAACCCGCTTCCCAATAATATCTTCGCGGTTTACTTGTTCTATCGCTTCTCCTGCTGCATTAAAATCCAGGAATATAAAATCTTCTCCACCATCCACTGCTTCATACACGGCAACACCACTGCTTATCCGTTCAAATAGTTCTTTGTACTTTCGTTTGCTCTTCCGCAGCACCTCCTCCGTCTGGAGGAACTCCTTTGTTTTCATATACTTGTGCTCCTTCCTGAAATAAAGCAAAGAGACTGCAAGGAAGAGGAATATGACGAAACCTGTAACTGCGGAGAGGATGGAATACCCGTATAATGACTTCAGGATTGCATTTTTCTCCTGCCCGACAATGACTGACCAGCCCATCCCTTTTACAGGTGCAATGGAGACATAGGAGAGACTCCCCTTTTCTTTTGCATCTGCAATTTCCATATCAATAATGACCCCTGAAACTGCCTTTTCCAATACACGCGCATCAGGGTATTTCGTTATTTTCTCCTGATAGGGAACAGCATTACTGAATATGATGTTTCCTTCCTGGTCAAGGAGGGCAATACTCTTTTCGGGATTTAATGTATTTTCAGTGATTACATTCTTGAATACATACTGATAGTGGTTGCGTATGATGTGAAAGGTGATGAAAAAGGTAATAATCAAGAGAAACGCAATTATTACGGCATATAATTTCTTCCCTTCAAATATGGTTTTCATACATGTCCCGATTATTCCCGCGCAGAGCCGGTCATGACCATATCTTTAAAATAACGTTTCGTGGCCCGCCATGTATCGTCAGCAAGGTTCTCAAAGCGTCCGCTGTCCGTTGCATACATGTTCACGTTCAAGTCCCGTTCGGCGTCCGCCGCCAAGTTCAAAATTGAGTAAGGCTTTGTCTATGAAAAGTTATGATAATCAGGTCGGTTCTTTTGTACACTCGTCGGCAGTTTACTCTATAAGTATCATAAGTCAATATTATTTTTATTGTTTTTGGCAGTTCGTCGGCTATCGCCAGCGCCATCTTCTGCGTATTGCCCGTTTGCGAATGATCAATAATCAGAATTGTCGCCATGATCTTATCTGATACGCAACGACATATCTTCAATGTTGTTGGTCATGCTGGACTTGATCCGGCATCCAGTATTTTCATGGATTCCGGCGCCTGTCCCGGACACCGATCCGGGATTCGCGGGAATGACGACTTTAGATAATGGAGACAGATTTGAAATCTGTCCCCATTATCTTGAAGCGTCACGCTTCACGAACTTCGCGTTTCCGTCGTTTTTCAATGTACATCCGCTCGTCCGCACTGGCCATGAGTTCGTCGATCGAACAGGGATTTGCCGGATTATAGCAAGAACAGCCGACACTGATCGAGAGCTTGTATCTGCGGTTTTCCCGACCATTATGCATGTCAATCTGATCCTGCAGCCGGACCATTTGAAGGTCAGCGTTTCCTTCCGTCATATCGACGGCAAGGACGGCAAATTCATCACCACCCATGCGTGCGATGATGTCGGATGACCTGAAGGTCTCATTGAGAACAGCCGCCACTTCAATGAGGGCGTCATCCCCCTCTTTATGGCCCAGGCTATCGTTGATCCATTTCATCCCGTCCAGATCGATATAGAATAGCAGCAGCTCCTTCTTCGTTCTGTCGGTGATCTTCAACTGGTGTTCTGCGAGGGGCAGAAACCCCCGCCTGTTGAACAGGCCCGTAAGCTGATCCGTAATCGATAATGCCCGGATCTCATCCTCCATCCTTTTGCGTTCCGTTACGTCATCGTAAATTGCAACAACATCGCCGGAATACAGTCTATAGACGTTGTTTTCGACCCAATGGGATATGCGGTTGTCCTGGTACAGGGAGGCCGGGTGATATTTCTGCGCTCCCGACTTCCATGATTCCTGCAAGACATCAAACAAACCGAGCTCTTTCAAACCGGGGAAGACGTCCGTGGCCGTTTTGCCGACGATCTCCTGTTTTTTTACCTGGCTGATCCGTTCACCGGCCGGGTTGATGTCGGTGATGATAAAGTCTTCTCCTTCATCCTTTGCACGATAGACAATGACGCCGCTGTTCATGGTATTGAACAGCTCGCGGAAGCGTTTTTCGCTGACACGCAGCAATTCCGCCGATCGGGCTGTCTTGTAGTTCACGATAAGCGGAATGATGATAAACGTACAGATCAACAGGGTCAAAATCACGCCGGTTGACCTGTACAGAAAAATCCTCTCCGTCGGATTCATAAGCACTACCGACCATCCTTCCGGATCAACAACCCTGCGTGAAACAATATAGCGCTTTTCTTTTAAGGTCACATCCATGCCGTCGGCAATTTCCTGCGACAACACGGCCTCGAACGGTTTTTCACCGAACTGTTTGGATGCAAGCAACGCCCGCTCGGTTTGCTTGCCTACGGGCCACAGGCTCTTAAGGAGCATCTCTTTACTGCTGGAGAGAAAAATTACGCCATGATGATTTATGAAAAAAAAGTGGGAATGCCCGCTTAAATTTGCTTCTATGTCATCAAGGTCCGTTTTCATTACAATAACGCCGACTATGGCGCCCCTGCTGTCCCGGACAGGAAAGCTTGCATAGAATCCCCTCTTCAGAGACGTAATCCCCAGGGCAAAATATCGACCCTTGTTGCCGCTTGCCGCCTGTGTAAAATAGGGGCGGAACTGATAGGATTTGCCGACAAAGCTGTCCGGATCGTCACGGTTGGAGGAAGCAATCGTCTTGCCCGTGCTGTCCATAAGATAACTGACAGAGGCCCTCATGGCTGAATTGTAGCGATCCAGGGCAGCGTTCGCGTTGGCGATGTCCTGATCTTTACCGGAAATGAGTGCGGTAACAATCCAGGGAGAACCGGACAGAGCCTTCACAGCCCCTTCGATTTTCTTGAATTCATCCGTCAGATGGGTCGAAAACAACGTTATCGTCCCTTCATTTTCCTTGACGATTTCCTGCCTGGCCATATCGCCTAAATATTCCGTTGCAAACCACCCCGTAACGACAATAACGGACAGCAAAATCACATAAAGCAGCAACCATTTGTGATGTGATACACTTTTCTCGTTCATGACGTTCGGCCCCATTTTATACCAACCGCGCCGGTCTGCTTCTGCGGCGGCAGACAGGCGGTCCCGGAAAAAGCGACGACAGACAGGGTGATAAGCGAGACAAGCGAAAGGATCGCATGTGAAGGCGTTTTGATGCGAATCATGTTCCTCCCTGAATCTAAATATGGCCGTCCTTCGGTCTGACGGCCCACTGACAACGAAACGCTATTTGTATTCCTAACCGATCCATTGGGAATGAGATGTATTTTATCAAATATAAACGTATAATTAAAAGATGTCCAGCAGGAATAATTTTCAGACGGCTGTCCTCGCCACAAAAAATATGGGAAGTGTGTCCCCATATTTGTGCAAGTCTGCGGCCTTGATTTTTATTGACCCCCCGTCCCTGTCGGTGCTATAAATTTAGTAAAGAAGCGTGAGACGAGATATGCGTCACGTTTCACGAACGACACATCAGGAGTTTACAGCAATGTCGGAAACCCTCAAGACCATTCTCATGGTCCTCGTCGCCATCGGCGCCGTGATCCTCGCCTTGCGCATCGCCGGCTGGAAAATGAAAAAGGCCTGCGACCTCATTATCCGGGATCTGAAGGAGAAAAAGGCGATCGATCCGACCTCCGCCGTGGAGCTGCCATACGTTAAAAGTCCGATGATTAATATCGGTTTGCGGGACTACCGGCCCCGAGCGCTGGAGGAACTCGTGAAACACGACGTGGTCAGGATGCTGGAGGGGGGAAGGTACTATCTGCGCGAGGGGCACAAACTCGAATAATCGGGGACAGGTTCACATTTTTGGAATAATCCGGGACGGGGTTATATTTCTCCTGAAAATGTGAACCCGTCCCTAATTTCCGGCATAAAGAAGGGGGGAGAAAATCTGGTTTTCTCCCCCCTTCTCTTGATAACCATTCATGCCGGTGAGGATGGGGGCAAGAAGCATGAAAATGGTTTTATTTCATTGAGAGCCGATCCGGCCCCCTACTTTCCCAGCATCAAATTGGGCAGCCAGGTGACGATCTCCGGAAACATCGTGCAGAGCACGACACCGATCAACTGGAGGAGCAGAAACGGCATGACGCCCCGGTAAATGTGGCTGAGTTTCACGCCCTCGAGTCCGAGCCCCGACAGGTAGAACAGGGCATAGCCGAAAGGCGGCGTCAAAAACGACATCTGCAGGTTGATCGCCAGCATGGCGACGAACCAGAGCATATCGAAGCCCAACGCCTGTGCAACGGGCAAAAAGATCGGAAACGTGATCATGACGATCCCGATCCAGTCGATGAAGCATCCCAGGATGACGTAGATGGCCATGACCAGGATGTAGGTGCCCCATTTTCCGAGGCCGAGACCAAGCAGTGAATCGACAATGGCCTTGCCGCCGCCCAGGCCGAGGAAGACGCCCGTGAAGCAGGTCGCGCCGACGATGATGATGATGACCATCGTCGTAGTCCGCGATGTCTGGTAGAGACATTCAGTGAAGTTCCGCCAGGTCAGCTTGCGATAGGCCGCGGCCATGATAAAGGCGACAAAGGCCCCCACGCCGGCGGCTTCCGTCGGCGTGGCGACACCGAAAAAGATCGCCCCGAGAACAGCCACAATCAGTATCATCGGCGGGACGGCGTAGCGCAGCGTGTCCGTGACGCGCTTGATGAACGGAATCAGCTCCAGTTCCGCCCGCGGCACCGGCGGGCCGATCTTCGGGTTAACGCCGCAACGAATGGCGATGTAGACCATATACAGTATCCCCAGCGTCACGCCCGGAACGACACCACTCATGAGAAGCTTCCCAGCTGAAATGGACGCCTGATCGGCCATCATGACGAGCATGATGCTCGGGGGAATCAGGATCCCCAGAGAGCCTCCGGCGGCGATCATCCCCGTCGATATCTCCTTCTGATAGCCATAGCGCAGCAGCATCGGCCCGGTCAGAAGCCCCATCGTGACGACCGAGGCGCCGATGATGCCCGTACAGGCGGCAAAGACAATGGAGACCAGAATCACGGCGAGCCCCACGCCGCCCCGTATCGGGCCGAGCAGGATCCGCAGGGACTTGAAGAGCGCATCCGCCACACCGGATGTCGTCAGGAAGTTTCCCATCAGAACGAAAAGCGTGATGGCAACGAGCACGAAATTGTCCATCGTGCCGAAGATCCGGTCCATGAAGATGCCGAAAAAGTGGGGTCCGATGAAAAAGAGACCGAACACGGCGCCGACACCGCCCAGAACGAATGCCAGGGGATGCCCCATGAATAAAAAGATGACCAGCATGACAAACATACTGATTGCAGCAAGTTCGGGACTCATTGGCTCACCCCCTTTTCTTCAACGATAACGCCTATATGCTTGATTACTTCCGAGATGCCCTGCAAAAGCAGCAGGATCGCCGTCACGGGAATGACGGTTTTGATGGGATACAACGGCGGTCCCCAGGCGCTCCATGACGTTTCGAGCTGACTCCACGACGTGTAGGAGTAGTCGATGCCGTAGTAGGTAAATACGGCGATGAACGGAAAAAACATGAAGGCGTAGCAGACCAGGGACACGACGGCGTTCGTCTTTCTCGAAAAATTGCTGGAAACCAGATCGATGCTCACATGGGATTTCATCAGGAGGCCATAGGCGGCCACGAGCATGAAATGGGACGCATACATCATGTTGCTCACCTCGAAGGTCCATATTGTGGGACTTCCGAACGACCTCGTGATAACCTCATAAACGACAAACAGTGTCAAGGGGATCAAGAAATAACTGAAGACCTTGCCTGTCCACGTGTTTAAGGTATCGATCTTCTTTGATATACTAAGCAGTGTGTGCATTTCCGGAAACCTCTTTCTGTTGAATATCGGAGCGCCCGGCGATGAACGCCGGTCGCCCCGATGTTTTCACGAGCTTATTTGATCCCCGGAAGTTTCGGGATCGTGTAGGGATTCCGTCCCTGTGCAAACGGTTCCTGGAAATCTCTGGTTGCTTTGAAATCCTTCAGATACTGGAACATGGAAAGAGCAGCCTTTTGATAATCGGGGTTTTTCTTGGCCTCGTCCACGAGGTATTCCCAGGCGTACTCCTCGATTTTCTTCAGATCCTTTTCGGGCAGACGGATGGTCTGCGTGCCCTTTTTCTTGAATTCTTCGAGGGCCTTGACATTGCCGCTCTCATACCAGCTGCTCATGTAGGCCATATTGGCCTGGGCGGCGCGTTCGATGACCAGTTTCAGGTCCGCCGGCAGGCTCTCCCACGCCTTTTTATTGATCAGGACGCCGAAGGTCGAGGAGGGCTGATGCCAGCCGGGACCGATGTTGTATTTAGTCACCTCGCCGAAGCCCATCTTCCAGTCGATCGAGGGGCTGCAGAACTCGGCGCCGTCGATGGTCCCCAGTTGCAGGGCCTGATAGATCTCGCCGCCGGAAACCATGACCTGGGCGGCCCCCAGTTTTTTAAGGATGTGGCCCTGCGCCTTGCCGGACATACGCAGTTTCTTGCCTTTGTAATCAGCCAGATTCTTGATCGGGACGCGGGTCCGGATGCCTGACTCCATCGGGCTTACGCTGTGAAGGAAATATACGATGCCGTATTTTCCGAACAGGTCTTCGTAAATCTTCTTCCCGCCGAAATGGTAGTACCAGTTGATGTAGTCGTACTGGGTCAGCCCCATCGGGAATGAACCCAGGAGGTCAAAGGCGCTGTTCTTGCCCGCCCAGTAGCTCGGCCAGTCGCCGCCGGCTTCCACGGAGCCCTTGGCAACAGCGTCGAAGACCGCATTGGCCGGGACCAGTTCGCCCGCGGGCGAAACCGTGATCTGAAGGCGCCCGCCACTCATCTCGTTGACGAGCTTGGCGAAGTTCTTGTCGCCTTCGAGCAGATCGATGGCCGGCGTCCAGGTGGAGACCATCTTCCATTTGAAAACCTTGCTGGTCTGGGCCATGGCGAGGCCCGCGCAGAATACCGTCGCGATCACGACGGCGACCATGATGGTTAAACTCTTTTTCATCGCTTTTTCTCCTTTTCTTCTTTGTTGTTTATTTCCCGCCGTTTGCAGCGGGAAGCCCCTTGCCATCGCTTTGCGATGACAATCCCTCAAAAGCCGCGTTAATGTTGTTGGATAACGCCGCCAATACCTCTTGTCAATGATTATTATCTCCCCGGCTGAGCACCACCCGCCAGGGGTCCACATCCTCCCGCAACGCTCTGAGTTCTTCCTGTGTCGGTTCTTCCTCCCTGTTTACGTGGTCTGAAATCAGCAGCTCAAACCCCGTTTCCTCGATCACCTTTTCCCGGGAAATACCGGGCAACAAGGATTTCAAGCGCATGCGCTTGCTTTTCTCCTCAAAATCGAAGATCCCCAGCTCGGTAAAAACGAGATGGGGGCCGTTTCCCGGCGGCAGGCCTGCCCGCTCGCGGGCGCCGGGTCCGTCCAGATAGCCGGGCGTGGTGATAAAATCGACTTTTTCGACAAAACGCCTGCGGCCGTGATTCATGATGATCAACGTCTTCCAGGCCAGCGAGGCCAGCTCATTGGCGCCGCCGCTTCCGGGCAATCTCGTCTTGGGATTCAAATAATCGTCCCCGATCATCGTGGAATTGAGATTCCCGTATTTGTCGATCTGGGCGCCGCCCAAAAACGCGTACGTAACAAGCCCTTTTTGCAGCATCTCCATTGCTTCGGGCATATTCGCGCAGGAAATCGCCCGGTAGGTGGTCCGCGAATCCGCCACCGAAAGGGGCAACATGGACGCTTTCGGAGAAATGCCGCCCGCTTCAAAAACGAGAACCAGATTGGGAGAGTGGATCTTCTGGGCCAGTGCGGCGGCCAGCATGGGAATGCCGGTACCGGCAAAAATCACTTTGCCGTCCTCGAGGTGTCGCGAGGCGACGACCGCCATGAGTTCGATCGGATTATATTTTTTCTTTTCCATGACACTCAGGCTCTCCCTTCCATCAATTCAACTTTCTTGAGTTCCTCGATCCGCTTGCGTCCGCCGCACTTTTCGAGAAATTCATCAAAATCATTCGTCCCGAATACATAGTCGAGGTAATAAGTTTTCAGGCTCTCTCCGGAACGATCCTCGGCGGCTTTTGCATAGGCTTTTAAATGATCCAGATCCAGGTAGTACAGTCCCGGCATATTCGTGGGATAGGCGCCGCAGGGAATCTCGACAACGGCATCCACGTAGAACTGGGGAATCACGGTTTTGGAGCCGTCCTTGCGTATTTCGTCGGTATCAATGATTTTTTCCGTCGTGATAATGAGACTTTTTGCGGAGCGGGCCTTCTCCAGATCCTCATTCAGCATGCCGTCGATCTGGCAGTTCCCGTACTTGTCCGCCCGGTGCACATGGATGATGCACGCATCGCAGTACAGGGCCGGAACCAGAATCATATCGATCCCCGTAAAGGGACATTTGACTTTCTTCGCAGCGCTGTGCTTGAACGTATCGGTCCCGGCCAGGCTTCGCACCGGCAGGAAAGAGACTCCCATGGATGCGGCCTTGTGCCGCCAGGCCATGGTTCCATTCGACCACTCGGTAATTTTGAGCTCGCCTTTTGCCAGCCTCTCCTTGACGCGGGTCCTGGTATATTGCGGAATGCCCAGCATCTCGAGCCCCAGGATATAGCCGATATCCAGTTCCATGATCCTGTCGTTATCCAGCAGCAGATCCACATCGAATGTCCGCGTACCCGCAGCCATTCTGAAATAATATCCCTGTCTCAAGACCTCATGGATAAAAGCGATGGGCAAGCGGACGATGCTGCATCCGCCGACGGAAATATAATCCCCCGTCCTGATGAAACGCTTGATAGCCTCCTTCAGATCCATACGCTTGTCCGTATTGGCTCTTTCGGTCTTGGCAAGCATGTGACTGCGGAAATCATCAGGGGTGATTTTCGAGAAAATCTCTCCGCTGCCTTGTTCTAATATTTCCATTTTGCTAACCTCCACCCTGTAGATTCTGCCCCCTGATCTATCATTTCCTTACCCTCAAACAGCTTCTCCACCTCCTTTCTTTCAATAATTTCACATTAGAGTATCATCCGTTTGTGAATTTGCCTTATCTCTTTAGCAACGAGCATGCCAAGGTGGTAATGAATCATAACATGTTGAATTAAAAGGGATTATAATTATGACTACCCGGAGGACTATCCATGCATGCCTGTGCAAAAATGCACAGGCATGCATTTTCGCACAATAAAAGAGAGGTTTGATTAAAAAGGTGACCGTTCCATTTTTACTTTTTAATCCGAGCCCTCACGGAGTCCGTATTTCTGCTTTTTTCTTGTCAGGGTTGAAATGTCGATTCCGAGATCGCCGGCCGCTTCCGCCAGTGTGTGATGCATTTCCAATGCCGCCTTGATCAGTTCCTTCTCGAGCTGGTGCACGTGGTTTTTCAGCGGGCCGACCCGGTCGCAGATTTTCATCTCATCGAGATGCGTCAAGTTAACTTTGAAGAAGTTTCTGATCTCGGCGTCGATATCGGCGACTTGAATTTCAGCATCGGGGTTGACGATCACAAACCGTTCTATCATGTTCTTCAATTCCCGCACATTCCCCGGCCAGTCGTAAGTTTTCAGATAGTCCAGGGCCTCCTTGAAGATATAATTGCTCGTATTATATATATTGTTGAAATAATTCAGAAAATGTAAAATAATGGGAACGATGTCCTCCTTTCGTTCCCGCAGGGGCGGCACATGGATGGGAACGACACTTAACCGATAGTAAAGATCCTGTCTGAATGTACGGTTCCTGACCATCTCCTCGAGATTGCGGTTGCTTGCGGCAATGATCCGGACATCGGCCGACAGCGTCGTTAATCCGCCGATTCTTTTAAATTCTTTATCCTGGATCACATTCAATAATTTGGACTGCAGCTCAAAAGGCAAGTCCCCGATTTCGTCCAGAAACAGGGTGCCCTTGTCGGCTACTTCGAGCAATCCCTTTTTGCCTTCGTTTCTGGCATTCGTAAAGGCGCCTTTTTCGTATCCGAAAAGTTCCGACTCCAGCAGGTTTGCGGGCATCGCGGCACAGTCCACTTTTGTGAAAGCGCCCTTCTCCTTGCGCTTGCTGTGCTTATGAATGTATCTGGCGATCACGTCCTTTCCGACGCCCGAGTCCCCCGTAATCAGGACGGTGACATTGGAACCGGCGACCTTTTCCGCGAGCGTCAGGACACGTTTGCCTTCCGCTGTTTGAGTGATAAATTCGTGCTTGTTAAGCTCTAACTTGTCCGTCAGATGGTCCAGCTTCCTTTTATATTTTTCAATCAGTTCGCTGGACTGTGCCAGTTTCTTCTGCATGTTATTGAGTTCCGTCAGGTCGCGCAGCGTGCTCACGAGGCCGACGGCTCGCCTGTTCTTATCCCAGACCGCGGCGGCCGATACCAGCACTTCCTTTCCACTCGGATAGCGGATCAATTTCGATCGGCTCTTCTGGTCCTTGCGCACATCGAGATTGACGGCTTCGGTGATATATTTCCGTTCAATGAGATAGTTCGTGTGCTTTCCGATCAGTTCCTCCCGGTTGATGGCCGTGATTCTCTCGAACCCCTTGTTGGCCGCAATGAAATAGCCGTCCATATCCGTAACATATACACCGTCATGAACGGCCTCGATGATGGCCTCGACAATTCCGACGTCCATTCTCGAGAGGGTCCAGGATGTATTCATGGAGTTCCCGAGAACCGCAGGTTCGCCCTCGTAAACAATCGGGGTGACCGTCTCCATGATCCACCGGATCTGCCCGTCTTTGGTAATGACCCGGTACTCGTAAGGGGAATGATGATCGTCGCGAAGCATCGCCCGGGCGTTGGCAATCAGCTCTTTCCGGTCTTCGGGATGAACGATCTCGAGCGTTTTTCTGCCGATCAGATCCTCTCTCTTATGACCGACGTAGTCCGCAGCATTGGCGTTGATAAACCGGAACACCCCGTCCTGCACGACATAAACGCCGGCCAGGGACTTCTCCGCAAGGGCGCGATAGAGCGCCTCGCTCTCTCTGATCTCTTTTTCCGCCTGCTTCCGGCTGGAAATATCCCTGAGAGAACCGATGATTCCAGAAAAGGATTTTCCCGAATCATCGTGTATGTATTTTGCGCTCAGGGAGCAACAGAGCAGCGGTCCTCCCTTTTTGATCAGAAGCACCTCATAGTCGTTTACCTGACTGTTTTCCTTGATCGTATTCAACAGGTTGTCCCTCTTATCCTGATCGGCGCAAAGCGTTGACAGGGATGTGCCGATCAATTCATCGCGCCTGTAATGCAACGTCTGTTCAACGGACGGAGAAATATCAAGGATGATTCCGTCAGCGCTCGTTTCGTAATAGACTTCCTGGATGTTTTCAAAGATCTGGCGGTATCGTTCATCTGCTTCCTTTTGCCGAAGATCTGCGCGCTCTTCTTTCATTTCCAAAAGACCTCAACCTCTCAATGATGACGCCATCGTAAAAAAGTTCGGGATTCCCTCTCCCCCTTCATCCCCTCCCGCCAGGGGAGGGGAAAATGGACTTATTACCGATTTCGTCAAAGATCATACCTCTATTTCGCCAGCAAGCCGCCGTCGTTAACGACGACATGGCCTGTCATGTAGGCCGAGGCGTCCGACGCCAGAAAAACAGCCAGCCCCTTCATGTCATCCACGTCGCCCACACGCCGCAGCGGGATGGAGTCGATGACGAGATCGTGAGCCGTCTTGAATTCCGGCTTCTCGATGAAGGCCATCATGTCCGTCCGGAAAAAACCGGGAGCGATGGCGTTGACGCGGATATTGTACGGGGCAAGTTTGACCGCCAGGTTCATGGTCAGCACGTTGATGGCCGCCTTCGTGGAGTTGTAGGGGATCGCCGGATGGGTCAGCTCATCCGAGCCCCGGAAGCCCATGACCGACGAGATGTTGATGATGTTGCCGCCGCCTTGCTCCTTCATGATGGCGGCGACCTTCTGCGTCAGGATCCAGACGCCGCGGACATTGATGTTGAAGAGCTGATCCCATCTTTCAAGCGGAAATTCAAGCGTGGGTGCGCCCCAGGTGGCCCCGGCGTTGTTGACCAGAATGTCGATGCGGCCGAATTTCTCCATCGCCGCCTTCACCATGCTGTCGATGTCTTCCACTTTGGCCACATCGCACGCGATCGGAAAGACGGCAACGCCCGTCTTTGTTGCTATTTCCCGCGCTGCCGCCTCGAGGTTCTTCATTTTCCGCGATGTGAGCACGAGGTCTGCGCCCGCTTCCGCAAGCCCTTCGGCGATGAATTTTCCAATGCCCCGCCCGCCGCCGGTCACGAGGGCGACCTTTCCGTTGAGCTTAAATAAATCCTGCAGTTTCATCTTAACCTCCTGTTGGTTTTTTCATTCAATCGTACCATTTTTTCAGCTCGGCGCCGCGGAAATAGTGTTTCAGAATGTCTTCCGCCGTGTGTCCCTTTTCCGCCATCACGGCGGCGCCGATTTGACACATGCCGACGCCGTGCCCCCACCCGGCGCCATCGAGGATGAAACGAATCGGTAGGCCGCAGGCGTCGCGCTGAACCGACACGCAGAAGGCGCTGCTGTACAGGTGCGACCGCGAGAGCCATCGCCGGATTTCCAGCTCCTTGCCGACCGTGATGGTTCGTTTCGATCCCTCGATGCGCAACCGCATGATCCGTCCGGAAGGACCGCGCGCCAGGGGAACGAGGTTTTGCAGGAACCCGAAATCGATGCCGGATTTTTCCCTGAGGATCGCCTCCAACTCTTCCCGCCCGCAGCTCACGCGCCACCGGAAAAAATCCGCCGTTTCCTGATCGAAGTCGGGAAGGACGCGGCGCAGCAGCATTTCATCGGTGGTGCTGCAATAGGCGTCCGGCCGGGCATGCACCCATAATTGCGCCGCTGCCTCCGTATCGACGGGTTCATGGGGAACATCCGCATCGACGACCGAGCAAAGATATGGAACCGGGATTTCCTCCCATGTATTTTCATAACTTTCCGTCCTGCCGCCGCAGGCCTTGTGATAGCGGGCGTCGCAGATCGCACGGTCATGCATGAGAAAAATCCCGCGCGTTGACCGGACCGCCTGCGCCGCCTGGTCGGCAATGATTTTGGTGATGCCCTGATAGCGCTGGCAGTGGTCATCGGCGCAGACATCGAAGCGGGCATGATCTTCCCGGCCATACCAGCGCGTGATTTCACCGGCCAGCCCCGACGCTTCCAGACGGTCAGCGTCCGGATTGGTCGTTTTCCCGCGTCGCTGCAGCATGGCCATAAGCCAGCTGCGCGAGGCGACAGCGTGGGCCTTGAGCATTTCCAGCGGCGCCGCCGCGCTCATCTCCGACGAAACGACGCTGGTCAGATAGTCTTCCAGATACAGCCGGTTGACTGCCGTCAAGGTCCCTTCCGGGCTGCTCATGAGCAGCAGATCGCCCTGAAAAGTTTGCTGTTGTTTGCGTTCCCAGTGAAACCGGATCCCGATGGTCACATCCGTCAGAGTAAAAGTGGAGCCCTCCTCCGGTCTGAAACAGAGCTCCTGTCGGCTGGCGATTTGCGCTCCCGCCTGATCGGTATAAATCAAATTGCCCTTGGCCGTCCCGACTGAAAAAGGATCCGCAAACATTCGGCCGCCGTCTAGCCGGAACGGACCGTTGAATCGCCCCTTCAGCTCCCGGACCCCCTCGATCACGCCGACCTTGATTTCTGGTTCCTGCACGAACAGGGGCCCTGCTTTATCTTTGTCTGTTTTCACAAGATCATCCAAATATTCTCTGCATCGTTAACAGTTTGATGCCTGCGGCCACACCGAACACGTCAGAATGACCTCCCGCGACTCTTCTACACAATCAAAGTCGATATGTCAAAACCGGAATGGTTTCATCTTTCCAACATCGTCATCCTTGACGCCCTCGTAAAAAGTCAAGAATTCCCTCCCCCTCCCCTTGATCCCCTCCCGCCAGGGGAGGGGTAAATCGACTTGTTACGAAGTCGTCATCCTTGACCTGATAGCGGAATTCCTGTAGGGAAGCCGGTGTGAGGGATGGCACATGACTGGCATCATTTTATCCGGCGGGGAAAATTCCCGCATGGGAACGAACAAGGCCTTTGTCGTCATTGACGGCGAGCGGCTGATTGACAGGATCCTGAAAATTTTCAGGGATCTCTTCAAAGACGTGATTGTGGTCACAAACTCGCCTCTCGACTATCTTGATCTGGACGTAACCCTTGTAACCGACATCTACTCCGGGAAAAAGGCCCTGGGCGGCATCTATACGGGTCTCTTCTATGCAACCTGCCCGCATGCCTTTGTCGCCGCCTGCGACATGCCTTACCTGAACCCGCGTTTTATCGCCTGGATGATGGAACAGGCGCCTGCCTATGACCTGGTTGTGCCGGAGTCGCCGGACGGGTTCGAACCCCTGCATGCGATCTATGCCAAAAGCTGCCTTCCCCACATGCAGCGCCGGATCATCCAGGACAAGCTGAAGGTCACTGGTTTTTATAAGGGCCTGAAATGCCTGACTATTTCTGACGCTATCCTGAAAACATTTGATCCCGATATGCGGATGTTTGTTAATGTTAACACCCGGGAAGACCTGGAACGCCTGACGGCCCGGGAAGCTTAAAATAACTCAAAATTTATTAGACACGCCGGATCAAATATGCTAAGGACTCGCGCATTATGACTATCAAGGAGGGTTTTTCAAAAATGGCATGTGAAAATACGTTAAGGGGGGTATCCTAATGAGTAATGAAAAATTATTTGGAATGCCTGCGGAATCGGGGCGATGGGTGTTTATTGCACTTGGCTTTATCATTAACATCTGCCTGGGAAGCGTTTATGCCTACAGCGTGTTTGCTAAGCCTGTGCGGGCATTGATGAATATCAGCGCCACCGAGGTGGGGCTGCCCTTCATGGTCTTTCTGGCGGCCTTCGCCATCATGGTATTCATCGGCGGTCAGTTGATGGCCAAGCTGGGCCCGAGGAATCTCGGCCTCCTGGGCGGTGTGATTCTGGGCGCGGGCTGGATGATGGCGAGCCAGTCAACGAGCATCACGATGCTCGCGATCAGCTACGGCATCATCGGCGGCGGCGGCGTTGGTCTGTCATACGGCGTTCCCCTTGCCGTGTCAGGCCGATGGTTCCCAGACAAGCGGGGCCTCGCCCTGGGACTCACGCTGGCCGGTTTCGGCGGGTCGCCTTTCGTGTCGGCGAACGTGGCATCGGCACTCATCAAAAACCCCGATATCGGCCCCATGGGGGCCTTTCTTTATCTGGGCCTGGCCTTTTTGATTGTCGTCTGCGTGTGTTTTATTCCTTACCGTTTCCCGAAAGACGGCTGGAAACCGGCCGGCTGGACGCCGCCTGCGGCCGCTGCATCAGGTGGTGCTGCGCTCGATCTTGACATCAGCGGCATGACAAAAACACCGGCCTTCTATGGCCTCTTCCTGTGCTACATTATCGGATGCCTCGCCGGGCTCATGGCCATCGGCATCTCGAGCCCCGTCGCCCAGGAAATCATCAAAATCGCACCGGGCACGGCGGCAACGCTCGTCGGCGTCTTCGCCATCTTCAACGGCGCCGGCCGTCCCATCTTCGGCGTCCTGACCGACAAGCTCTCGCCCCGCGGCGCGGCCATCATCTCATTCATCATTATCCTGCTGTGCTCACTCGGAATGCTGGTCGCCGGCGAGGGCAACGTGATACTCTATGTAATCTGCTTCATCGGCTTCTGGCTCTGCCTGGGAGGCTGGCTTGCCATTGCCCCGACGTCAACGAACACGTTCTTCGGCGTCAAGAACTACGCGAAAAACTACGGTCTGGTCTTCATCGCCTACGGTGTCGGCGCGATTTTGGGCGGCATCATCTCGGGCCAGGCGAAAGACGCCTTCGGCTCCTATCAGGTCGCCTTCTATCCCACGGCGGGCCTTGCCATTGTCGGCATGATAATCGCTTTCATCATGCTGAAACCGCCGAAGAAATCCTGAGCCACTTCACACTTAAAACAAAAAGGGGGAATTTCCTTCAGGAAATTCCCCCTTTTTTATGATGCGCTATGTCGCACTATTTGTTGATGGACTGATAAAAGTCCGGAAACTGGTAACATTCGACGGATGCGTGAAAAGCTCCGCAGGCAAGGCGCGCATGGTTCGACAGGCTCACCATGACCGGCAAAGAGCCTGCCCTGAGCCAGTCGAAGGGAAGGATGCAGCGCAACGCAGTATCCGGACTTTTCACGAAGTAGTCATTGATTGCGTAGATAGATAATCCGCAGCCCTTCGAGGGTCAGCATGTCGTCAACCACCTTGATGCTCTTCGTTTCCGGCGCCACAATCCTGGCGAGCCCGCCCGTCCCGATCACGAGGGGATCCGATTTGACCTCCACCTTGATGCGCTCGCAAATGCCGTCCACGAGGCCTGCGTAGCCGTACATGATTCCGGCCTGCATACTGCTGACCGTATCCTTGCCCACGACGGTTCTGGGTTTGCTGAGCTCCACGCGCGGCAGCTTGGCCGCCCGTTCGAAGAGGGCCTCGCTTGAAATCATGATCCCGGGCGCGATGCAGCCCCCCATATATTCGCCTTTTTTCGAGACATAATCGAAGGTCGTAGCCGTTCCAAAATCGACAATAATGAGATCCTGTTTGTATTTTTCAAAGCCTGCGACCGCATTGACGATTCGGTCCGCCCCCACTTCCTTCGGGTTGTCGTAAAAAATAGGCATGCCGGTCTTGACGCCCGGACCCACAATCAACGGCTTGACGTTGAAATACTTCTGACAGAGCGGCTCCAGAATATTCAGCATGGGCGGAACGACGCAGGAAATGATGATGTCCTTTATGATTTTGTGTGAATCGATCCGGCTGGTTTTATAGAGATTGTAAATGAGCATCCCGTATTCGTCTATGGTATGGTCCACAACGGTCCGGATCCGCCAGTCGTGAATCAGGTGTTCCCCGTCATAAAGCCCCAGAACGGTATTCGTATTTCCAACATCGATGACCAAAAGCATAATTCTACCCCCTCAAGACATGACGAACTCGAAAAAAGTCGAAAACTGAGCCAAATTCGACGGCTGCGTAAAAAGCTCCGCAGGCAAGGCGCGCAAATCCTGAGGAGTGAGGCGTACTTTTACGTACGCCGCAACGACGAAGGATGCAGAGCAACGCAGCATCCGGACTTTTTACGCAGCCGTCAAGATATGAACGTCCCCGGCGATCACCCTTTCTGCGACGCCGTCTTCACGCTGCATCAGGATTGTGCCGTCATTGTCGATTCCGGTCACGATCCCGGTTTGTAATTCGTCTTTGTAAACCACCCTGATCCGCTTGCCCAGAATGTCTGCATACCGAAGCCAGGCCTCGCGCAGACCGGAAAATCCCGCCATCAGGAAGACCTTATACCATTTTTCGATGAAGTCATACTGCCTTGAAATTAAGTCGAGACGATCATAGTCTTTCCCTGTCTCTATTTTCAGCGATGTGGCGGCCTCGCGCAGAGATGGCTCGAAATCTTCCCGGTTCATGTTGATGTTAAGCCCGATGCCCATAATGATGAAGTCAAGACTGCCGGCGGCGGCTTTCATCTCCGTCAGGATGCCGCAGGCCTTTTTCCCCCGCAACAGCACATCATTGGGCCATTTTATGGACACTGATCCGGGGCAGAAGACGGAAAAAAGGTCCGCCACGGCCACAGCGGCCATCAGCGTGATCTGGGGCGCCATGGCCGGTTCGATCTTTGGTCGCAAGATCGTGGATGTGTAAAGGTTTGTCCCTGGCGGGGATTGCCAGGTGCGGTCCAGACGTCCCCTGCCTTTCATCTGGGCGCCCGCCACAACGACCTCGCCCTCCCGGGCGCCTGCAAGCGCCAGTTGACAGGCAATCGTATTGGTTGAACCCACCGTCTCGAAATAATGAGCCTCTGCAATGAATGGATTTCGCTTCAGATGAACTGAAAGCGTCTCCTGGGTAAAATCAGTCACGTTTGCCATAATGAGGGATGACGAGCTCGTAAAAAAAGTCGAAAAACGAGCCGAAAACGACGGCTTCGTAAAAAGTCCGCAGGCAAGACGCATGGGGACATGACAGAGTCGTGTCCCCATCCAAGTGAGGCATACTTTAGCGTACGCCGCAATGACGAAGGATGCAGCGCAACGCAGCATCCGGACTTTTTACGAAGCCGTCAGGGATGAGGCGCCTGCGTTCCTTACGCCCGGACATGGACGAGTAGAGATATATCCGCGGCTGTGACAGAATGGGTCAGGGCGCCTACGGAGATGAAATCGACGCCGGTTTCGGCGATCTGCCTGACATTGGCCAGTGTGACATTGCCGGACGCCTCGACGGGGACCCTGCCGCCGATGAGCCGGACGGCCTCGCTCATGGCCTCAGGCGTCATGTTGTCGAGCATGACGGCGTCCGCCCCGGATGACAGCGCCTCCCGGACTTCGCCGATATTTTTGACCTCCACTTCGATCTTGAGCGCGTGAAAAATTTTCTGTCGCGCTCTTTGGATGGCCGGCGTAACACCGCCCGCCGCCGTGATGTGGTTGTCCTTGATCAGGACGCCGTCATAGAGGGCAAAGCGATGATTGCCGCCACCGCCCATGCGCACGGCGTATTTGTCGAGGACGCGCAGCCCCGGCGCGGTTTTGCGCGTATCCAGGATGCTGGCGCGCGTCCCTGCGACCGCCTGCACATACCGTCGCGTCGTCGTGGCGATGCCGCTCATACGCTGCAGGAAATTCAGGGCCGTCCGTTCGGCGGTCAGGATGCTCGCAAGCCTGCCGGACAGCTCGGCCAGGATCTCACCGCATTTGATTTCCCGGCCATCTTCAATATATCCGGTGAACCGAACATCAGTATCCAGCAAAAGAAAAGTTCTCCGGAACACGTCGATTCCGGCAAGGACCATATCCGCTTTGGCCACGGCCTGCGCCGTTCCGGCCTCCGCCCCACTGAGCACGGCCGTCGTCGTCACATCGCCCGCGCCGATATCCTCTTCGAGCGCGGATCGAATCAAGGGGTGGACAATATGCTCAGGGATCAAAGCGCCTCCAGCTTCTTGATGGCCGCCTCCAGGACCTGGTGTTTTTCACGCAGATCCTGATATTTCTGCTCTTCCTTTTTGATGACGGCTTCGGCCGCCTTGTCCATAAAATCGCGATTGCCCAGCTTTTGGGAGACTAAACTGAGATCCCGGACGACTTTGTTTATTTCTTTATCAAGTCGTGCCTTCTCGGCAGCGACATCGATCATGCCCTCCATCAGGACAAAGACGCGCACCGGACCCACCACACCGATGGCGGCCCCTTTTGGCTCATTCAGATTCACGCCCATTGTCAGCGTTTCGAGGTTGCCCAGATTGATGATGTAATCCCTGCCTTCATTGAGAATGGCAGCCAGGGCCTCATCAGGCGCCGAAATAACGACATTGAGCTTTTTGGAGGGGGCGATATTCATTTCGCCGCGGATGTTGCGGATGCGTGTGATGCAATCCATGATCAGGCCCATATGGCGCTCCGCGTCCTCATCTTCAAGCCCCCTGTCCGCTTCCGGATAGGAACTGACCATGATCGAAGCGCCGTCCGCGACGGCGGTCTGCCAAATTTCCTCGGTCAAAAAAGGCATGAAGGGATGCAGCAGCTTGAGAATGCCCCTGAGCGCTGTAAAAAGCGTCTTCTGCGTCGCCTGCCGCGGCGTGGATTGATCCCGGCTGTAGAGGACCGGCTTGATGAGCTCCAGATACCAGTCGCAGAATTCATGCCAGACAAACTGGTAGAGGCTTCCGGTCGCCTCATTGAACCGGTATTCATCGAGGCCCCGGACCACCTCGCCGACGGTCCGGTTGAGCCGCGCCAGAATCCAGCGATCCGGAAGCGACAGATCGGCTTTGTCCGGCTCTGTTTCATCATCAACGACATAATCTTCCAGATTCATCATGGAAAATTTCGCGGCGTTCCAGATCTTGTTGACAAAGAACTTGTAGCCTTCGATGCGCTCCTCGGACATGCGCACATCGCGCCCCTGCGCCGTGAAGGCCGCCAGCGTAAAGCGGAACGGATCTGCGCCGTATTTATCAATCATTTTAAGTGGATCAATGATATTGCCCTTGGACTTGCTCATTTTGTCGCCATGCTCGTCGCGCACCAGGGCATGCAGATAAACATCCCGAAACGGCACATCATTCATGGTGTAAAGGCCCATCATCATCATGCGGGCGACCCAGAAAAAGAGGATGTCGAAACCCGTAACCAAAAGCGATGTGGGATAGAAGGTCTTGAGGGCGTCGGTCTGATCCGGCCAGCCCAGCGTCGAAAAGGGCCACAGGGCCGAGCTGAACCAGGTATCGAGGACGTCTTCATCCTGCCGCAGCTTGTCGTTCTGACATCCCGTGCAGCGATCGGGATCGGCGGACGAAACAATGACATGCCCGCAGCCGTCGCAGTACCAGACGGGGATCCGGTGCCCCCACCAGATCTGCCGGGAAATGCACCAGTCGCGGATGTTGCTCATCCATTCAAAATACGTCGCCTCCCACATGGCCGGGATGATGCGCGTGGCGCCCGTGATCACGGCGGCGCTGGCGGCTTTCGCCAGCGGCTGGATTTTCACGAACCACTGTTTGGAGATAAAGGGCTCCACGTCCGTTTTGCAGCGGTAGCACTGGCCGAGGTTGCGCGTATAGGGTTCCACACCGACAAGATACCCCTGTTTTTCGAGATCCCTGACGACATTTTCACGGCATTCGTAGCGGTCCTGCCCCTGGTAGGCGCCGCCGTTTTCATTGATGACGGCGCTGCCGTCCATGATCTTGACGATATCGAGGTTATGCCGGCCCGCCATGGCAAAGTCGTTGGGATCGGATGCCGGCGTGATTTTCACGGCACCGGAACCAAAGTCCATTGTTACGTAATCATCTGCAATCACAGGAATTTTTCTGTTTACTAGCGGTAAAATCACATCTTTGCCGATCTTGTCGGCATAGCGGGGATCCTTCGGGTTCACGGCGACGGCCGTATCCCCGAGCATCGTTTCGGGCCGCGTGGTGGCGACGACAATGTCGCCGCTGCCGTCCACATAGGGATAGCGGATGTTCCAGAGAAAGCCCGGCTCCTGCGCGTATTCGACTTCGAGGTCCGATATGGCCGTATGGCAGCGGGGGCACCAGTTGACGATATAGTCCCCCTGGTAGATCAGACCGTCATGGTAGAGCCGCACAAAAACCTCGCGGACGGCGCGGGAAAGGCCCTCATCCATCGTGAAGCGCTCCCTGGACCAGTCGCAGGAGCAGCCCAGTCGCTTGAGCTGGTTGATGATGACGCCGCCGTATTTTTCCTTCCAGAGCCAGACGCGTTCGATGAACTTCTCGCGGCCGAGGTCGTGCCTGGTGAGGCCCTCTTTGGCCAGTTCCTGCTCCACGACGTTCTGGGTGGCAATGCCGGCGTGATCCGTCCCGGGCATCCACAGGGCGTTATATCCCTGCATGCGTTTGAACCTTGTCATGACGTCCTGCAGGACATTGTTCAGGGCGTGCCCCATGTGGAGCATGCCCGTTACATTGGGGGGTGGTATGACGATGCAGAACGGCTGTTTGTCGCTGACATCCTGCGCTCTGAAAAAATCCTGATCCAGCCAGTACTGGTACCACTTCGTTTCGGCCTCGTGCGGCTCATAGGCTTTGCTTAAAGACCCTTTGTTCATTCATCCTCCCCGTGATCAACCTGACGACCCTTTAAAAAATTAAGATAACATACTTCCCTGATTTTTCTGATTATCGACAGCGCTTGCTTCTTCCCCATGACATCCCTATTTCCCACCCTCAATCATATCCTCTGAATTCAAAAAAGGGGGAGATGCGCCTCACTTACATTGGCACAAAGGGCTATCCGGAAAATACGTCCATCTTTATTTAACCGGTCCACGCTCTTGGGTAAACGGCCGCTAAATTATCTTTATCGCTGTTTCAAGTCAAGCTATTTTGAGGGCTTGGAATGCTCTGATCAGATCCTTCAGACAGAAAGTACGCCACGGTTTTCGCAATGGCATCCCCGTCATCCGGCCTGAACCAGATCATTTCCCGATCCGACCGGAACCAGGTCATCTGTCTTTTTGCATAGCGCCGGGTATCGTGTTTAATGGCCTGAACCGCAGCGGGAAGGTCCTGAAGTCCGTGGAGATAGCGGACAATATGCCTGTAACCCAGCGATTGCATGGGCTTCAACGTTCTCGTGTAGCCCATCTCCAGCAGGCGACGGACTTCCTCGACAAAGCCTCCCGCCATCATCTGATCGGTCCGCTGCCCGATCCTGTCGTACAGGAACTGCCTCTCCAGCATGAGCCCGATTTTCAGATAGTCGTACCGCCGCCCGCCGAAATGGTGCTGCCGATGCTGGTCCACAATCGATGTTCCGCTTATTTCGAGGACTTCCAGCGCCCTCATGATGCGCACCGCATCGCGGGGATGTATCCGTCGAGCCGCCTGTTCATCCTTCTCTTTCAGCTCTGCATACAGGCATGCGGGACCATGCGCTGACAGCGTCTCCCGGTACGATGTCCTGAGGGTTTCATCGGCCTCAGGCCCGGCGAACAACCCTCCCAGCAGGGCCCTGATGTACAGCCCTGCGCCGCCGACGACAAAGACGGGCTTGCGCGCAATGTGCAGCGCCTCAATGACGGGCTGGGCGTGTTTGATGAACAGCGAGGCGTTGAAGGGTTCGTCCGGGTCGGCCACGTCCAGCAAATGGTGCCTGACCAGCTCGCGCTGCCGAGCCGTGGGCTTGGCCGTGCCGATATCCATCAAGCGATATACCTGCATAGCATCGGCGCTGATGATCTCCCCGCCCGCCGCCGCTGCCAGTTGCAGAGCCAGTTTGCTCTTTCCTACGGCGGTCGGCCCGGCAAGGACAATCAGGCGGGGTTTAGAAGCACAGACGGTCATGTTCGTTTGAATCTTTTTTCCAGCTCTGCCAGGTTCAGAACGATATAAAGCGGCCTGCCATGGGGGCAGGTCGCCGCATAGGGTGTTTCATCGAGGTCACGGCATAATGCCGCGACCTCCGGCGGCGTCATGTGCTGATTCGCCTTGACGGCAGCTTTGCAGGCCAAAAGAGTGAAGATTTTATCCTGTCGGTCCTCAAGGCTCGACAACCGGTCGCTGCCGGAGAGCGATCCCAGAAGGTCCAGGATCACGGCACGGGCATCCAGAGCGGAACAGATCACGGGAACGGACCGGATCACCACTGAATTGCCGCCAAAAGACTCCGCCTCGATCCCCGCTCTCTCCAGCATCGGCAATAATGCTTCAAGTAAAACAAAATCTTTGGGTGAAAGGGTCAGAATTTCCGGTATCAGCAGCCGCTGGGCGATGCCGTGGCCGCCACGGTTCTTTCTGATTTTTTCGAAAAGAACCCGCTCATGTGCGGCGTGTTGATCCAGCACGACGATCCCTTCCGGCGCCGAAAAAACAAGATAGGTGCAGGCAACCTGGCCCAGATACGCCATATTGCCGAATTTGAAAGCATACGCCGGCTCGCAGGCCGCCTGCAGGGGAATTTCACCGGCGCCGCGATCAATGGGCGCAGAAAACAATTCCCGGGGCCCCTGCCGGATCGCTTCCGGAAAGGAGAGCTTCCCCCTGGATGAGGGAAGCCGATAGCGTTTCAGCGCGTCTTCGACGCGGTCGCGATAATCCGTGGTCCGCCGCGGGTCTGCGGCCTCCCGGTACAGGCCGGATTCAGGCGCGGGCGAGAGCTGCGCCAGGACCTGTGCCAGCGTCTCGACGATCATGCTGTAGATTTCCCGTGGATGACGGAAGCGGACTTCCATTTTGGCCGGATGGACATTGACGTCCACATCCTGCGCCGGCAAATCGAGTAACAGGACCGTTGCCGGATATCTCCGGGGCTCGATCAGATTCCGGTAAGCCGTCATGACAGCATGATTCAAAAGATAATCCCGGATATAGCGCCCGTTGACGAAGCTGTAGAGTTGCCTGACGTTGGAGCGCGTGAACGGTGGACGGGAGATGAATCCCAACAGTCTTGTCTCGTCCCTCACAGCCTGCACAGGCAGAAGCTGGTCCACCACATCCATGCTCAGGATCAGGGCCATACGTTCGGAAAGATCGCCCGTGGCGGGTATTTTCAAGACCTCCCTGCCGTTGGCCGTGACCTGGATTCTCACGTGCGGATGCGCCAGGGCCGTCCGTGTCACAACATCCATACAATGCCCCTGTTCCGCGGCATCCGTCTTGAGAAATTTTTTCCTGACCGGAACCGGGTCAAATATCTCTGTCACGGTGATCGTCGTGCCTTCCGGACAGCCCGCATCCATGACCCCCCCGATGCGTCCGGCCGTCACCACCACCCGCTTGCCCGAAAGCGCCCCCCTGGCTCTCGTCGTCATTTCCACGCGGGCAATGGCGGCGATGCTGGGCAGGGCCTCGCCGCGGAAGCCGAAGGTCCTGACCTTGTAAATATCGTCAAATTCATAGATTTTGCTCGTGGCATAACGCTCGAAAGCCATCGGCACATCGGCAGGCGCAAATCCATCGCCGTTGTCGGTGATGCGGATCATGCCGCAACCACCTTTTAAAAGCTCGATCCGTACGTCTGTCGCCCCGGCGTCCAGGGCGTTTTCCAGCAACTCCTTGACAATGGACGCCGGCCGCTCTATGACTTCCCCTGCCGCGATTTTATGGGTCAACGCTTTGGGGAGTATGACGATTTTTCCGGACAACATCTGCTCTCGGGCCATATACGCCTCAATATCTCACACCCTTCAGGAACAATCCATGGGGCGGCGCATTCACCCCCCCCTGTCGCCGGTCTTTTGCATGCAGGATTTCCTGCATATCGGAAACAAAACGTTTGCCTCGGCCGATATCCACCAGGGTTCCGACGATCCCCCTGACCATATGTCTTAAAAAGCCGTCCGCTTCCATTGCAATCTTTATAATCCCATGTGATCCCGTCTCGATCCGGATGTCCGTAATGGTTCGAATATGATCCTGCACGTCGCTATGAGCAGAGCAAAAAGACGAAAAATCATGCGTCCCCATGAAATGGAGGGCTGCCTCGCGGATGCATTCCAGATTGAGCGATCCCGGGACAAACCACGCATATTGACGCAACAGGACCGGACGTACCGAACTATTGACGATTTGGTACAGATAAACCTTACTTTTTGCATCGTAGCGCGCATGAAAGGATGGATCGACTTCCTGCAGGGCCTTTACGGCAATGTCTCTGGGAAGGAGACTGTTGATTCCCTTCAGAAAATGGACATCTGGAATGGACGCGGCCGTCTTGAAATGGGCAACCTGGCCCAAAGCATGGACACCGGCGTCCGTCCTTCCAGAACCGATGACCTTGACCGCTTCGCCGGCGATGACCGCTATTCTTTCCTCAAGAACCTGCTGTATCGTCAAGCCATTGGCCTGGCGCTGCCAGCCGTGATAGGCCGTGCCGTCGTACTCCAGGATCATCCTAAGGGTGCGCATGAGGGTCTATCGGTCACATTCTTCCAGGGCTTTGATCGCCGGCAGGACTTTCCCTTCCAGCAGTTCCAGGCAGGCGCCGCCCCCCGTGGAAATGAACGTAATCTTGTCGCTCTCTCCTGTCTTGTGGACCGCCACATCCGTATCGCCGCCGCCCACAATGGTCAGCGCATAGGAATTGGCCACACTGTGGACCATGGCAGTCGTTCCACGACTGAAGGCGTCCATTTCAAAAACGCCCATGGGACCGTTCCAGACGATCGTCTTGGCATTGCCGAGGGCCTCCGTAAACAGCATGATGGTGGCCGGGCCGATATCCAGGCCCATCCAGTGGCCGTTCATCTCCTGGATCGGAACAATTTTGCTTTCCGCATCCGCGCTCCGGTTTTCGGCAATGACGCAATCCACGGGAAGATAAAATTTGACTTTCAGCTTTCTGGCCGTCTCCATGACCTGCCGCGCATTGTCGATCAGATCATCCTCAACAATGGATCTGCCGACCTCGTAGCCCAGCGCTTTCAGGAAGGTAAAAGCCATCCCGCCTCCAATGATGAGCTTATCCACCTTCTCAACCAGATTGACCAGGGCCTCCAACTTTCCCGAAACTTTGGAGCCGCCGATGATCGCCGCGAAAGGCCTCGCCGGGTTCTCAACGGCCCGGATCAGATAGTTAAGTTCCTTCTTGATTAAAAAACCGGCCGCACAGGTCTTGATAAACCGGGTAATCCCCACATTGGATGCGTGGCTGCGATGGGCATTGCCGAACGCATCGTCAATATAGACATCAGCGAAACGGGCCAGCTCTTTTGCGAACCCCTCTTCGTTCTTCTCCTCTTCCGGGTGAAAACGCAGATTTTCAAGCAGGACCACTTCCCCGGGATTCATGGCCTGAACCAGTTTCATCACATCCGGTCCCACACAATCAGCGGCTATTGTCACCTTTTTGTCCAGCAGTCGCGATAATCTTTTCGCTACGGGGGCCAGACTCATCTCCGGAACCGGTTTACCCTTTGGCCGGCCAAGATGCGACATAATGATGATCCGGGCGTTTTCATCCAGGGCATGATTCAACGTGGGCAGAATGGCCCGGATCCTCGTATCATCGGTAATTTTCAGGTTATTGTCCAGAGGCACATTGAAATCGAACCTGAAAAGGACTTTTTTCCCCTTAATGTCTATTTCGTCGATAAATATCATTGATCCTCCTTGCAACTTATCCCCAAACGTGTTATTTGGCGCCCCGAAATTTCGAAGCCTGTTTATAATGCCCGTCGGATATAGCAAAGTCCTTTTCCAGGCGAGGCCGCTCTGCGGGAGTAGCTTGGCTGCGGGGACCATATCTCAACAGGACTTCGAGGTCAAGGCGGAAATCGTATGCGAGACGACGACATGGCAGGGACAGATTCCGTCCCCCAATAACAGCTAAAGGAGACGCAGGAGTTATGGCAACAGAAGAATTGAAGGGAACGCAGGCAAAAATCAAGGCCTTTGAAGCCAGGAAGGAAGCCCTCATGCAAATGGGCGGCGAGAAGATGATCGCCAAGCAGCATGAACTGGGCAAACTCACGGCCAGGGAGAGGCTGGATCGGTTTTTTGATCCGGGCACGTTTCAGGAAGTTCAGCTTTTCGTGAAACACCGTTCGCCGCTGTTTGGTCTGGACAAGAAAGAGATTAATGCGGACGGCGTGATTGTCGGTTTCGGGAAGGTCAACGGACGCACCGTCTTTGCCGCCGCGCAGGATTTTACGAGCTCAGGCGGCAGCCTCGGCGAAATGCACGCCAGGAAAATCTGGAAGATCATGGACATGGCCCTCGCTGCGCGGAAGCCCTTCGTAGCCATGAATGATTCCGGCGGCGCCCGGATACAGGAAGGCGTCCCGGCCCTGGATGGCTACGGCGGCATCTTCTATCGCAATACGATCGGTTCCGGATATATTCCTCAGATCACAACGATCATGGGGCCTACGGCGGGCGGCGCCGTTTATTCGCCGGCCCTGACGGACTGGGTCTTTATGGTCAAAAAGACCAGTTACATGTACATCACCGGACCCGATGTCATCAAGGCCGTCATCGGCGAAGAGGTCACGCATGATGAGCTCGGCGGCGCCGTGGCCCACGCGACCAAAAGCGGCGTTTGCCATTTTGCCACGGAGAATGACGAGGACTGCATCAATAAAGTAAAAACTTTGCTGTCTTATCTGCCCGACAGTTGTCACAGTTCCCTGCCGCCGGCGGCCTGCTCGGACAGCCCGGACCGGGAATGCCCGGAACTCGACGGAATCATTCCGGACAAGGCCACACGCGGCTACGACATGAAGAAGGTCGTCATGGCGGTGGCTGATAACAACGAAATCTTCGAACCCCATGAGATGTGGGCGAAAAACATGCTCGTTGCGTTCATCCGGATCATGGGCCGGACAGTCGGCGTCATCGCCAACAATTCGAAGTTCGGCGCCGGCGTCCTGGACGTCAACGCCTCGGACAAGGCCTCCCGTTTCATCCGCTTCTGTGACGCCTTCAATATTCCCTTGCTGACCTTTTCGGATGTTCCCGGCTATATGCCAGGCACGAACCAGGAATGGGCGGGCATTATCAGCCATGGTGCAAAACTGCTCCATGCCTATGCGGAAGCGACGGTTCCGAAGATCACCGTGGTGACGCGCAAGGATTACGGCGGGGCCTATATCGGCATGTGCAGCAAATATCTGGGCGCGGACTATGTGATGGCCTGGCCGTCGGCGGAGATCGCCGTGATGGGCGCCGAAGGCGCCTGCAACATCATCTACCGCAGGGAGATTTCTTCTGCGGAAGATCCCGCCGCCAAGCGAGCGGAGCTGGTCGCTTCGTACGAAGACCAGTTCAACAACCCCTATTTTGCGGCCGGCATGGGCATCATTGAAGAGATCATCGCCCCCCGGGATACCCGCAAGCGGGTTGTCGCGCTTCTCGATGCATTGAAAGACAAAACAGAGGTGCGGCTGTCAAAGAAGCACAATAACATTCCGCTGTAAAGACCATTCAGGCGATCAGCGGTTTATCCCCGACAGACCGCTGATCGCTGTTTCAACCCGATGTTTCAGGGATGCAGGGCTTAGGATTGCAAAGACCCTGTCCAGTTCCGGCCCCTTCGTTTTCCCGGTCACGGCGGCGCGAATCGGCATAAAGAGGTTTTTTCCCGTAACACCGGTCTTCCTTTTTACATCCTCGATGATCTGCCGATAGCTGTTGTCAGCAGAAGCATGTGGATGCTCAAGGCTTTCCTGAAGCGCCCGGACGACGGTCAGCGCCTGTTCTTTCCCGAGAAACTGCTGCGCCTCGCCGGAGAGGACATAGCGGTCGTCGAAAAAAATATCCATCTGGTCCCCAATGTCGGACAACGTCGCCAGGTCGCCCCGGACCGTATCAATGACCCTCTCAAGCCACAACCGATCAAGGGTGTCGACATCATAACCGGCAGCTCTGATAAAAGGCAGTAATCGTTCGGTCAAACTGTGCAAATCCCCCTGGCGGATATAGGTCCCGTTGAGCCATTTCAGTTTGTCCTCATCGAAGATGGCCCCGCTCTTTCCGGCGCGATCGAGCGAAAAAGAAGAGATCATTTCTTCCAGGGGGCAGACCTCCCGCCCGCCGCTAAAGGAACTGCCCAGCAGTGTAAGATAGTTCACAAGAGCCTCCGGCAGAATACCCCTTTCCCGGAATTCCCGGACCGCGACGGACCCATGCCGCTTACTGAGTTTGGACCGGTCTTTTCCCAGAATCAGGGCGTGATGCGCAAAGAGGGGCGGTTTGAAACCGAGGGCCTGATAGATCAGCAACTGGAGGGCGGTATTGGAAAGATGATCCTCTCCGCGGATCACATGGGAGATGCTCATCAGGTGGTCATCGACGACGACGGCAAAATTGTAGGCGGGGATTCCGTTCGAACGAACGATGATGAAATCCCCCATTGCCCCGGCGTCGAATTTTATGGCGCCCCGGATCAAATCCGCGAACGCGATGCTCTCTTTTCCGATCCGGAAGCGGTAAGCCGGCACTCTTCCCTGATCCGCCAGTTTTTTACACTCTGAATCGCTCAAGCTCCTGCACTTTCCCATATAGCGGGGTGTCATTTTTTTGAAAATCAGCTCCGCCCGCTCCGCCTCCAGTTCTTTCTCCGTACAGTAACAGGAATAGACGCATCCGGCCCGGATCAGTATTTTCAGATAATGGCCATATAAATCAATCCTTTCGCGCTGATGATAGGGCCCTTTTTCACCGCCCGCGCCGGGACCTTCATCCCACTCGATGGCCAGCCACGCCAGGTCCTCGAGGATCCGGCGTTCAGAATCCTTTGACGTCCGCACGGCATCCGTATCTTCAATCCGCAGGATGAATTCGCCGCCATGATGTCTGGCAAACATATAGTTGAAAAGGGCCGTCCTGGCATTACCCACATGAAGATCACCTGTCGGAGAGGGAGCGAACCGGACACGCGGTTTTTCGGCGGTCATTCATCCTCCCTTTTGGTAATCGTCACCACAGCATAAGCGGCTACCCCTTCGCGACGTCCAACAAAGCCCATCCCCTCATTCGTTTTGACCTTGATACTGATACTTTCCCCCGAAATTTTTAAGGTTTCGGCAAGTTTCGCCGCCATAGCATGGATATGCTCAGATATCTTGGGTTGTTCCAGAACGACAGTGGTATCGACATTATGAACGCTGTACCCCCTTTGCATGCCTAAAATCCGGACATGCTCAAGCAGTTTCAAACTGGAAATGTCTTGATAGGCCGGATCCGTATCGGGAAAATGACGGCCGATATCGCCGGCAGCCAGGGCGCCCAAAATGGCATCACAAACAGCATGGACCAGCACATCGGCGTCCGAGTGCCCCAACAGGCCCCTGTCATGTGGAATTTCCACCCCCCCCAGTACCAGTCGTCGCCCTTCCGCCAGGCGGTGACTGTCATATCCGAACCCGATTCTCATCAGATCCCTCCACTCTTTATGTTTTTATTAGAAATTCCGCCATGAGAAGATCTTCCGGCGTCGTGATCTTGATGTTCGCATAGGAAGCGGCGATCATCTTGACCCGGAGTCCCATCCGTTCAACCAGCGAGGCATCATCGGTCCCATAAAACTGATCCTCATCGGCCCTGCGGTAGGCTTCCTGAATCACGGATCGTCTGAATGCCTGCGGTGTCTGCGCCATCCATAAAACCTGCCGGTTCACTGTCTCGACGATCCATCCGCCCGGATCAACCCTTTTAATCGTGTCCTTCACCGGCATCCCCACCGTAACGGCGCCATGTTTTTCTGCCTCCCGAACGGTTTGATGAATCAAACTCTCTGATAAAAACGGCCGGACCGCATCATGAATCAAAACGATATCCGTCTGGTCCCCGACGGCGGCCAGCCCGTTCCGGACGGAATCCTGTCTCTGTTTTCCCCCCGCTATAACATGACGGACTTTGGACATTCCCCGGGGCTCAACAATCATTTGCCGGACCATCGAGATATCTTCCTCGGGGGCAACCAGGATAATCTCATCGATATCCGGCGAAAGTTCGAAAACGCGGAGGGTGTGGAGCAGGATCATCTTGCCGTTAACCGGTAGATATTGCTTGGACAGACCTCCCTGCATTCTTTTGCCGGATCCGGCGGCGGGGATGATGGCGACAGTTGTCATAGACGATGGATACTATTGTTGGCTCACAAAAGATGCGCCTGGATCAAGACGCGAGTTTCCTACCCGATGGGTGCGTCGCATCATGGCGCAGGTCGTTTAAAGAGGTTGATAAAAAAAGCCCGGGGGTTATTTCCCGGGCTCATTCGCGCGACGATCAGGTCGCCAGCCCGATGACCTTCCTGTCAGGTGTGACGCTCTTGAGTTCCGAAAATATCATCCGGCCGGCGGTTGTCTGCAGGACGCTGGTGACCAGGACCTCGACATTGGCCCCCTGATGCTTTTGTGCATGATCCACGATGATCATGGTTCCGTCGTCGAGATAGGCAACGCCCTGTCCCGGTTCCTTGCCTTCCTTGATGATTTTGACGGACATGGTCTCACCGGGAAGAACGACCGGTTTGAGGGCATTGGCCAGTTCGTTGACATTGAGAATTTTGATGCCCTGAAGTTCGGCAACCTTGTTGAGATTGAAGTCATTGGTTACAATTCTGGCATTCATCTTTTTTGCGAGGGCGACCAACTTTGCGTCCACCCCTTTTAATTTCGGAAAATCCTGATCCATAATCTCGATATTGATCCCGACGCTTCGCTGCATCCGGTTCAGGATATCAAGCCCTCGCCGGCCACGGGAGCGCTTCACGGAATCGGAGGAATCGGCAATATACTGCAATTCATCCAGAACAAATCGCGGCACAATCAGATTGCCATGCAAAAAACCCGTATCGGCAATATCGGCAATCCGGCCATCAATGATGACACTGGTATCGAGAACCCGATGATCGCTGCTGTCCCTGCTCTGACCAAAGCCAAGAAAGCTGAATTCTTCAATTTTCTTCGAACCGATCAAAAGGCCCAGATAGGACATGATGCCTGCCAGCAATGCATAAATCCAGGGGACGACCTGTTGTTTTTCCACATCGACAAAATTCAAACCATAGGCCAGTAGATAGGCGATCAACAAGCCAACGATCATCCCGACAACCCCGCCAAAGATGACCCGCAATGATACTTTCCGGATTGATTCTTCTATCTGGATAACAAATAAAGCGATTAGAAATCCTATAAATAAACCAATTATCGCAATCGGGAAACCATAGTAAATGTTGGCAATAAAGAGTCCGCTCAAAGAACAAGCCAAGACCAAAAGGATCTTTACGGTCATAAATAATCACCTCCTTTCTTTATAAATTTCTCATATGATTTATTGAAAAGAAAAAATGGTTTTCAGGTCCTGCTCAATCTTGGTCTCTTCAGCATTACTTGCCACCGAGATTTCCTTGATCAGCAGGCTCTTGGCCGTATCCATCATCTTGCGCTCACCAAAGGACAGATTCTTATCGGTTTTCAATATTAACAGATCCCGCAAAACACGGGCGATCTCAAATACCGACCCCGTCTTGATTTTTTCCAGGTATTCCCGGTATCTTTTATTCCATGTCTGCTTGTCTATAGTCACATCTTTGTTTCTGAGGATCTCGTAGATTTTGGGTATCTCCTCCCGATCTATCACCTCCCTGAGTCCAACGGCATCCGCACCGCTCATGGGAATCATGATCTTCATGCCATTGCCCATTATTTTCATGACATAGAAAAGTTGTCTATTGCCCATCACTTCCCTGTTTTCAATGGCCTCGATCACACCGACGCCCTGGGCGGGATAAACAGCCATATCCCCTACTTTGAACATAGTACACACCACCTGCCATTCTAAATTTGAATCATTTATGTTACCGGAATTTTACTCATTCGTCAATCTTTTTTAAATATATGAATGCATCAACCTTTTCATGTCTCTATCCAGTTGCTCTGGCTCCTTTGACACATATTCTTCGACAATCTGTTTCAGTCTCAGATATGTCTGCTGGTTGTCAAGGTCATTAAGGCTTCGGTAAAGGCCCTTCCGCCGTCCCAGCCGGAAGATGATGCGGTCCTGCGACGGCAAGGCAAAGTACCGGTCGATCAGAGACAGCATTTTGTCTTTGTCCGCCGGCAATTTCCCTTCCAGTTCCTCCAGAAGGTTCAGGATATGATCACTCACCAGCGTGCTCTCAATCCCTTCGAGGCGCTCGATGAACTTGTAAATTTCGTGCAACACCTCTTCCTCGCCAAGCGGGGTGAATTCCCCGTTTTGCATCCGTTCATAAAGATCGGTGTCACGGACAACATGCAGTGACCGGAGCCGGATGAACGCCGGGTTGATTTGATTGATCACCCGGGCCGTCTCCTGGGCATGTTCCCTCGACCATTTTGTGCCGCCCAGCCCCGGAATCACATACTCTGACAGTGAAATTCCTGCGGCTACGATTCTCCTGCCTCCTTCGATATGTTCCGCTGCCGTGGTCCCTTTCCGGATAAATTTCAGCAGGGGATCATAACCGCTTTCCATGCCGATATGAATTCGGGACAGGCCGGCATCCCGGAGCAGCCGGAAGTCCTCCACGGACTTTCTGGCCGCCGTCTTTGAACGGCAGTAAGAGGTAATCCGCCTGGCCGAAGGAAATGTCGTTCTGAGGCATGAAAGGATCTCCACCAGATCTTTCGTCTTCAGGATGAGTGAATCGGCGTCCTGCAGAAAAACGGATTCGCCGCCGTAGTAAAGCCATGCAGCGATAGAGCGGAAATACTCATTATAGCACTCGTTCTGCTGCCAGACGGCATTGGCGATCCTTTCGCTGACATGTCCCCCTTCCCCCAATTTCCACGACAGGGCCCGGATTTCGTCGGCAATCTGACCTGCAGTCTGTATATCCTGCTTGACTTCCTCCACAGATCTCAGGGCAAACCGCTCATTGCGGTAAGAATGACAGAAGGCGCACTTGTTCCAGGGACAGTTTCTGGTCACACGGATCAGCAGGCTTCTATGTTCACTGGGCGGCCGAATGGGCCCCTGTTCAAATGAAAATGCCATTCTTATAAACTCCTGACTGTTCGATAGCTTTGCATAACCGATGAAAAATGGTTCGCAAGCGATGAACGAAAGATTTTTCGTTGATGGGGACACGACTCCGTCATGTCCCCATGGCTAATTTATCGATTTCAAACGTATATAAGCATTATCATATTTCAAGCGAAAAAGATTTTGAGCCGCGGGCGTTGTCCATTTTTCATCGGTCTCTGTTTATGAATCACATCGCCTCTACGGCAAAAAAAACATCGGGTTACGCGCCTTACTGTGATAGCGGATCTCAAAAGTCAAGCGCGGCCTGCCCCCCTTCTCTTCACCTTTTCCCAAATAACCGATCCTCTCGGCCTGTTTGACGCGATCATCGAGCTTGGCCTTCCGTTGTCCCAGGCTGGTATAGACGGTGGCATAATGATCTTCATGCTGAATGATGATTGTCTCTCCATAGCCCGGCAGAGAACCTGATAAAATCACGGTCCCCCTGGCGGCAGCGACCACCGGCATGCCTTCTCCGGCGGCAATGGTGATCCCGTTATGGTACATGCTATTCGGCTGGATGCCGAAACGCGAGACCACCCTGCCCTTCACGGGCCAGACAAACCGCTTCCGGTCAAACTGAAGGGTCTCGGCATCTGCCTTCGGCGGGGGGGGCTCTACCGGTGGTTCAGGCACGCTCTGGGATATCCCGGCGGCCACAGCGGGTGGAATATCTACCCGCTCATGCACCTGTTCAGGTTTTTGAACCGGAATAGAATAGTGGTCCGCGGGTCGGGCAGGCGGCTCTTTTTCAGACACGGGTGCCGTGGCTTTGACTTCTTCCCGGGACACATCAGGAATACGCTCCAGCACCTTTAACGGCTTAATGCGGATGGCCGACATACCGGGGGGTGTTTCCGCTCGGGGCCGCATGGACAATACCACGATGGGTGAATCCGTTCTGGGCCGCATGGCCGTTACTCCGGAGGGTATTTCCGCTCGGGACGGCATGGTCGCTTCCCGGACGGGCGGCGTCACCGGCGCCCGATCACCTTCCTGCGGCTGCTTGACCATGGCTTGACCGGCCTCCGGCAAAACGGCGACAGTCGTGGGACGCCTTTTATCCATCGATGCGATAATGTCATCGATGGCCTGCCTGGCATCGGGAACAAAAACAACACTGTCCGCTTCAATCCGGCTCGGGTCTTGAATATTATTTGCTTCTGCCAATTCCTGCACACTCACATTGTATGCCCGTGCGATGAGGTAGATGGTTTCTCCGCTTTTTACGTGATGATAGATACCCTTGGCCTGATACGTCTTTACAGATCTAACAGGCTGTCCTGAACAGGCGTAAAAAAGGAAACCGACGACCAGAAAAACCATCCATCTGCTGACAAGTCCACGAGGATGTGTGTTCAATTTTCCCAACCGTGCTCCCCGATGAGATCGACAAACCGGCATCCGCCCAGGTCTTCCTTTTTGATGTCATGGATATCCTCGGAAAGGCGCGTCACCTTCAGGAGGGTCTGCGTCGAGCGGTTCCCCACCGGAATGACCAGCCTGCCCCCCAGGCTGAGCTGCGCGACCAGGATGGAGGAAACCTTGGGGGCGCCGGCTGTTACAAGGATGGCGTCAAAGGGCGCTTCTTCCTTCCAGCCGTATGTCCCGTCTCCCACCCGGATCGCTACATTAAAGGCATGCATGTAATCGAGCATTTTTCTTGCCTTGCCGGCCAATGACGCAATCCGCTCTATCGAAAAAACCCGGTCGGCAAGCTGTGCCAGAATGGCGGTCTGATACCCGGAACCGGTCCCGATCTCGAGCGCCTTTTCTTTTCCCGTCAAGGACAGCGCCTCCGTCATCAACGCTACAATATATGGTTGCGAAATGGTCTGCTTCTCACCAATGGGGAGGGGATTGTCGTTATATGCCTGATCCATCATGGCTTCCTCCACAAACAGATGGCGTGGAACCGCTTGCATTACCGTCAAGAGGCGCCCATCCTTGACCCCTCGGGCGCGGATCTGCGTATCCACCATCCTCATGCGTTGTTTGGCATATCTGTCCATCAGCCATCCTGTAGATTTTTTTTGGGCGGCGGCACGCGGTAGTGCTGGTCCACCCAATGGTGCCGTCTCATTCCCATCGCTTCCCGGGTGACGATCAGGTAGTAGTGCCTCATCAGGGCATATTCGCGCGCCCTGTTATACTTGCTGATCTCCCGATTGATCTCAACCGTCATCTGGCGGCGCAATCCGCCTAAATGACGCGCACCGCCTCTGTCCTGCGCGATTAATTGTTCGAGATCCCTCAACCCGCTCAGCCGTTCCTCCAGCCTGCTTTCGATGCTCTGCAATTTTTCGATGGCCCTGGAAACACTTTCCCCGGCGCGGCCCAGAACGGCTGCTCTTTCCTGAAGCAACTCTTCCTGAAGAATATCTTCAGATCTTTTGTTCGCATTCAATTCCATCTTTAAATTGACTGACAAAAAGAAGAGGATGCCTGCCGGCAGAGGTCATCCCTGCAACCGACAGGATCCAAGCATCGGCTCTCTATATCATTTAAGAGCCCAATATTCAAGTGAAAAGGCTTTCCTATCAAATCAGCCATGTTTGACGACCTTGTAAAAAGTCAAAAGATAAACCGAATTGGACGGCTGCGTAAAAAGCTCCGCAGGCAAGGCGCATGGGGACATGACAGAGTCGTGTCCCCATCCAAGTGAGGCGTACTTTTGGGTGTACGCCGCAACGACGAAGGATACAGCGCAACTTGAGCATCCGGGCTTTTTACGCAGCCGTCAAGTTTTCCTTTACTGTTATTCGTCATTTCATTATACGGAAGGGCAGGAAAGGAGCCCGGCTATGGATATCAAAATAAATAACGCCACTTTATCCCTCATTCAAGGTGATATTACCCTGCAGGAAACGGACGCTATCGTCAATGCCGCCAATACGAGGCTGGCAGGGGGGGCTGGCGTGGACGGCGCCATTCACACAGCCGGAGGACCTTCCATCATGTCGGAATGCCGCAAGATCGGCGGCTGTCCGACCGGTCAGGCCGTGATCACCGCAGGCGGCAGCCTTAAGGCCCGATACGTCATCCATACGGTCGGTCCCGTTTACCAGGGCGGCGGTAGCGGAGAAGCGGCCCTGCTCAAAAGCGCCTATCTGGAAAGCCTGAAACTGGCGTCGGCAAGCGGATTGAAAAGCCTCTCTTTCCCCGCGATCAGCACGGGCGTTTACGCCTATCCCCTCGAGGAGGCGGCCCGCATTGCCCTGACGACCGTCATGGACTACATCGGTAAACACGGCGACCTGGAACTGGTCCGTTTCGTGCTTTTCAGCCGGAAAATGTATGATGTCTTCGCGGGGGAACTCAAAAAGCTGATTCAACAGCCCTGACGGCCCCCTTATTCCATTGCTAAGTCAAAGATGATATCGAGGCGGCAAGGAGGAGGCGACGAGGCGTATTGTACATACGTCGAGGAAGCTGACGACGACGCCAACAAAGATAGCGCTTTGATTTAGAAATGGAATTACCGGGTATAAATCCGGTAGTCAACCACCGCTGCGCCCTGCGCATAAACCAGAATCGGGTTCAGATCGATCTGATCGATCTCCGGGTGATCCTTGACCAGATTTGACAGGGCTTTCATAATCCCGATCAGGGTCTTCTCGTCCTTCGGCTCCTGACCGCGAACTCCGTAAAGCAGGGGATAACCCTTGATGCTTCTGATCATGCGCCGGAACTCATGGATCGTACCCGGCAGCAGACAGAACTGCACATCTTTGTAAATCTCCGTGAAAATCCCGCCCAGACCGAACATCAGGGCAGGTCCGTATTGGGGATCCCTGATGACTCCCAGAATGACCTCCAGTCCACCCGAATCGGCCATGGGCGATACCGTGACGCCTTCAATCCGCGCGCCCGGAGCCTTATTCAGGACGTTCTTCA
The DNA here is from genome assembly GCA_963754515.1 of uncultured delta proteobacterium. GTDB lineage: Bacteria > Desulfobacterota > Syntrophia > Syntrophales > Fen-1087 > JAPLJM01. The sequence continues at coordinate 299,385 of CAVWGC010000005.1, forward strand.
CGATGTCGTCAAACGCGCGTTTGACCTCCGACGACTTGGCCAGGTTGAGCCGAACCCCCCCGACGTCGGTTTTGTGCGCCACATCCGGGGAGGCAATCTTGAGCACTACCGATTTTTTATATTTTTTTGCCAGCGCGACTGCATCCTTTGACGACGTCGCCAGCTTTGCTTCCACGGCGGAAACCCTGTATTTCTTTAACAAGGCGGCGGCCTTCCGGGCCGGCATGAGGGTAAGATCTGTTTCCGGCGCAGCCGCATGAGGCGCTTTTTTTGCAGGCCGGACTTCATCGAACCGGACAAGCTGGTAGAGGGCCCGAATGCCGCGCTCCGGCGTCGGATAGACGGGAATCCCCTTGCGATGCAACAGGATGGTTTCCTCGCGCTCCACGTCGGCGCCGCCACAGTAAACGATCAGTTCACCTTTTCCGGTAACAATATCGGACGCGCCGTGAATGGGATCGCCAAAGATCACCACGCTCGTGTCATAGTCCGACTTGGCGGCGGCAATGACTTTGGCGTAAAGGTTGGGATCGGAGATGGCATCGCCCGTGAGATCAATGGGATTGCTGACGCCGCAGTGGGCCGGCAGAAAGGCCCGCAACCGCTGCTGCAGCGCTTTCGACGGCGCCGGATTTTCGAATCCCAGTTTCTCCGCCTCGTCGATGGCTAGAATGGCCGCACCGCCGGAACTGGAAATATTGAGCAGGCGCTTTCCGGAAGGCTTTTCCATATAAGCGAGGGCCTTGGCAAAATCGTAGAGTTCTTCGAGGTTGTCGGCCCGGTAAACCTTGTATTTATTAAATATGGCCCCGTAGATGGCATCATCGCCCGCCAGAGATTTTGTGTGACTCTCGGCCGCGACCCGGCCACGCGCCGTTCGCCCGGATTTCAGGATCACGACGGGCTTTGTGGCACTGGCAAGGGATTCCAGAAACAGGGCAGGCCGCTTGACCCCTTCCATATACAGGGCGATCACTTTGGTGTCCGGATCGTCATTAAAATACCGGATGCAGTCCGCCTCGTCCACGTCCGCCCGATTGCCCAGGCTGACAAACACGCTGAAACCGATCTGATCCTGACTGGCCCAGTCGATGAGCGCCGCCCCGACAGTCCCGCTCTGCGAAACAAAAGCAATCTTGCCTTTGGCGGTAATCAGGGGCCAGGAGGCACAGAGGTGATAGTGCGGGCTGTTGATCCCCTGGCAATTGGGACCGACGACGCGAACACCATAGCGGCCGGCGATATCCGCCAGCTCTTTCTGGAGTTTTTCTCCATCAAGGCCCGCTTCGGCAAAACCGCCGGTCACGACGACGGCCGCTTTGACGCCAAGCTTGCCGCATTCCTCGATCGCTCCTGAAACCATGCGGGAGGGGATGACGACAACAGCCAGATCGGGAGGCGCCGGAAGTGAGGCAATGTCTTTGAATACCTTCAGCCCCAGCAACTGATCCGCCTTGGGGTTGACGGGATAAATGGGCCCCTTGAACCCGGCATGGATCAGATTGTAAAGAATGTCATGGCCGAGCTTTCCGGGGCTGGCCGAAGCGCCGATCATGGCCACGCTGCGCGGTTTGAAGAGTGCGTCCAGATTGCTGATCGATTTCATTTATCCCTCCTTGATTGTGCTTATAATGATTGCGTTATTGAAGAACCCTCAACGGTATCGGGGCGGATTGAATCATAGCATGGAAGGCCTCCATTTTCCATGACTAACTGCTGGCTCATCCGAATTTTGCGTACTTGCTGAAATGTTTTTCTTCCTCCTACCATGAGTTCATGTATAAGAGAATTTACTGTGGTATTGTAAATTTAAGAATGAACCATGGAAAGGCGGGAGGACTTACTACTTCCTGGGTTTTCGAATCCTTACTACAGTGTGTCCCATGCCTTCCTAAACCATGATAAGTTGATTGGATTTTTGAATCCTTGTTACGATGGAGGATTGGTTCGGAAGGCCCTGGTTCTCTGCTTTTCCCATCTCATGACAGGAGGTGTGAAAAATGAGCAAGACATCTTTTAGCGGGTTTCTGGGTGTAGACATTTCAAAGGACAAGTTTGATGCCTATTGCATAGACATCACAGGAGAGAAACATTTCTATCTTTCCTGTCCCATGGACAGAGCGGGATTTGAAAAATTGGTGAGCCACCTGGAAGCGTTATCTATGCCCCAGGAGAGTCTTCTGATCGGCATGGAGTCGACCGCCTGCTATCACATGAATCTGTTTTCGTTCCTTCTTGCAGGGGGATATACGGCGGTTATCATCAATCCTCTGCTCATTTCCAACTTCGTAAAGATGCAGTTGCGGAAGACCAAGACAGACAAAAAGGATGCTCTTGTCATCGCGCAGTTTCTATTGATGCACAGGGATACACTGGCACAGACAAGCATCTCCCCTCACGTCTCCGACCTTCGGGATTTGTCTCGTCAGCGGGAGAGTCTGCTCAGCCAGATGACGGCTCTGAAATGCGATATGAAGCGTCTCTTGACGATTACGTTTCCGGAGCTGGAAAAACTGACGGGCGTTTTCACAAAGTCCATTCTGAAGCTTGTGAGCCGTTTTCCGTCTGCCCATGCCATCGTCCAGGCAGACCCGGCAGAGATAAACCAACTTCTGATGGATCACTCCATGGGAAGAAACGCTGCAAAGACCACACAAGCCATTATCCAGGCGGCCCGCTCTTCAATCGGAACGACGAGTCCTTCAAGGGAACTGATCCTCAAACAGAAGGCCGATGTTTTGATTCATCTGGAGGGCCATCTGAAAGAACTGACAGCCTTGATGATTGAGTTGTGCCGCTCTGACATGGGAAATGACATTGACATCATGACTTCTTTGCGGGGGATTGGTGAAAAAACAGCGACAAACTTTCTCGTCGAGATGGGAGGTGATATCCAGAAGTTCAAAGATCACAAAAAGCTCATTGCCATGGCGGGGCTTGATCCTGCCATATACCAGTCCGGCAAGCATGATGGGCACGGCAGGATTACCAAGCGTGGGAACCGTCATCTCAGGAGGGTGATCTGGCTCATGACCATCAGGGTCATCCAGTTCAATGATTGTTTCCGACAACACTATAACAAGAGAAAGCAGGATGGCCTTCCTTTCAAAAAGGCGGTTCTGGCCACTGCCCATAAGCTTCTGAGGGTCATTTATGCCATGCTCACCCAAAAAACATCTTTTTGCTATGTGGCGAACTCATGATAGTTGACTTTAGTCGATAGACCGACCTTTCTTGCATGATTACAAGACTTCAATGCATAATGATCATGATCCGAAGATCAGAGGGATTTATAATGGGAAACTAAACGGGTTGAGGTTTAGAGAATGCGATACGGATAAAACAATTGCTTTCCTTGGAAATACGTTTATAATTCACCAAGGGTTCACATCAGATCAAAGTCCTGATAATTTTACGTTGAAAGCACATAGAAGGAGTCAATATGCGTGACAGTATAATGAGAACAATAGTAATATCATTTTTATTGGTAGTTTTTATATTATGTCAGTCATGTACAGCTATAAAATGCGAAACACAAAGGCAGTCATGTAAATGGGATTGTCCAACGACAATTGCAATAAAGCAAGTTTGTGAACAAGCGTGCAACGTTTCATACGACCTTTGCAAGCGGAAGTGAAGCATGAAGAAAGTTGCCTGTGCGGTTCTTATTCTCACAATGACCATCTTTCTTAATAAACCCATTGCCCCGTGAAGCATGAGGCGGACATGGAGGAGATAGTGGTTGGTGGGTGCCTTGGGCGGTATTAGGAGGGGCAGCAGTTCTGGCGCCTTTTTATTATGCGCCTCCGCCAGCAATCAAGCAGGAACAGCCTGTGATCATCCGAGAACAGTCTCAGGTGTATTTTCAGCCAGCGCCATCTGTAACGCCATGATCGACTGAACGAATCCATAGTCTATCCCCGGCAAGGCCAGAGCGAATGATCAGCGATACCCTATATCTTGTGGTCAAATCCGTGGTCAAAATCAGCTTGACACACAAAATTCTTCTTCATACACTCCCACCGCGTGAAAAGGCGGTGCCTTATCAATGCTACTAACCCCCTGCTGAAGGGGAGGAACATCGTCATGTTGAACTTTTTACCGAAAATATTATTGGGGATTATGTCATCCCTGCTGCTCTCGCTGAATGTCATTTTCTGGTGCACAATCGTATTTATCTTCGCCCTGCTGAAACTGGCCCTGCCCATCAAGCCGATACGGGCTATCCTCGATCATATCCTGCACGGCATTGGCGCAAACTGGATATCCTGTAACAGCGGATGGATGAGATTGACCCAGAATACCAGGTGGGATGTGCAAGGCATCGACGGTCTGACCTACAGGGGTTGGTATCTCGTCAACAGCAATCATCAGAGTTGGGTCGATATTTTTGTCCTCCAGCATCTGCTCAACCGAAAAATCCCCTTTCTAAAATTTCTAATCAAACAGGAACTGATTTATGTTCCCGTAATAGGTCTTGCCTGGTGGGCTCTGGAATTTCCCTTTATGCATCGGCACAGCGTGGAGTATTTGACAAAACATCCGGAGATGCGCGGCAAAGATTTGGAAACCATGCGCAAGGCCTGTGCAAAATTCTCACGCATTCCCACCAGCATAATGAACTTTCCCGAGGGGACCCGCTTTACAAAAGCCAAACACGACAAGCAGGGCTCGCCTTTTAAATTCCTGCTGAAACCAAAAGCGGGCGGCCTCGCCCTATCTTTGAGCACCATGGGCGAAAAATTCCAGTCCCTTCTGGACGTCACCATTGTCTATCCCGATGGAGTTCCGGGATTCTGGGATTTCCTTTGCGGGCGGGTGAAGCGGATTATGGTCCGTATGCAGCAACTGCCGATTCCCAAGCAGTTTATCGACAGCGACTATGAAAATGATCCGGAGTGCCGAGACGCTTTCCAACAGTGGCTTTCCGAACTATGGAAGGAAAAGGACGGCCAGATCGGGCAACTATACGTCGAAACGAGGTCTGCATAGCCGGTCAATGCCGTGCAATCCTTTCCAGTTGACATATAGTTGAATGAAAGTGAGCGTTCCACAATTTTCAAGGTAAGGCACTATTTCAAGAAATATTCATTATTGGCTGTTGCTCTTATCCCATGTTTTGCTCACTTGGCCTTTATTTTCTTATGAATCATAAGTACGCGTCACCGGATGAACCTGACTTCTGTTTGTGCTTGCGATCATGAGGGATATTGACTATACGTACGGCGGAAAAACCATATGAACCTGAAGGGGGCGTACCATGAGAGTTCGCAAAGCGGGAAAAATCACGGATCATTTCTGGTATCTCGGCCGGGAGGAGTCCGGCGTCTATTGCCTGGAGGGCGCCGACGGCGCCATGCTCATCAATGGGGGGCTTACCTTTATTCTCCCCGATGTGCTCAAGCAGATGCAATCATTCGGGATCGATGCAGGAAAGATCAAGAAGTTCCTGATCCTGCACTCCCACTTCGACCATACGGGAATCGTGCCCCATATCAAGCGCACCTGGCCCGCAATTGAAATTCTGGCGTCCGCACCGGCCTGGAAGATTTTCGCCATGCCCAAGGCCATCGAGATCATGAACGCCTACAGTAGGATGAGCGCGCAACTCGCAGGCGCCGAAGATGCCCTCAAAGCCTATGACCTTGACTGGCGCGACGACATCACGGGCACGGCCATCGGCGAGGGAGATATCATCGACCTGGGCGGGATCACGCTGCAAATACTGGACACCCCGGGCCACACCAACTGTTCCATTACGGCCTACGAACCTGCTATGAAAGCCCTCTTTCCTTCAGACGGCGGGGGTATCCCCTTTGGCGACATGTGTTTCCCTTCCATGAACACCAATACAATCCAGTATCTGGAGAGTCTGGAAAAGATGAAGACCCTGCCGGTTGGCTATTACTGCGCAGACCACTATGGTTATATCACCGGAGACGAAGCCGCAAGGTTTGTTGACCTGACCATTGCCGAAGGACGCCGGTGGAAGGCGGAATTAGAGAACTGCTATCGCAAATACGCCGGAGACCTTGATGCGGCAGCCAAGTCCATCACGGACGATTTTTATCGGCTCAATCCCGGATATTTCATTGCCCCGGACATCCTTGAAGGGGTTTTCAAGCAGATGCTCAAATTCACGGGCAAGAATATGTAAAAGGAGAAGCATAGATGGGTATCGAAGCGTTCCGCAAGTTGAGTTACGGTCTTTATGTGGTCAGCTCCATGAAAGATGATCTGATCAATGGCCAGATCGCTAACGCCCTGTTTCAGGTAACTTCCAATCCGCCGACGGTCGCCGTCAGCATTTGCAAGGACAATCTGACGCACAGCTACATCCGGGCGAGCCGGAAATTTTCCGTCTCCATCCTGTCCCAGAACACCCCCATGACGTTCATCGGCCTCTTCGGTTTCCGCTCCGGCAGAGATGTGAACAAATTTGAGGGGGTAAATTACAAGTCGGGTGTGACGGGCGTTCCCGTCGTCCTGCAGCACGCCATCGCCTATATCGAGGCGGAGGTGACGGGGGAGCTGGACTGCGGCACCCACACGATCTTTGCGGGCCACGTCGTCGACGGGCATGTCCTTAACGATGAGCCGCCGCTGGGCTATGATTATTATAAGAATATCAAGAAGGGCAAGGCGCCCAAAAACGCGCCTACATACACGGAACAGGAGGTGAAACCAAGAATGGATAAGTCGCCGAAGTATGTCTGCTCGATCTGCGGCTATATCTATGATCCCGAACAGGGCGATCCGGATGCGAACATCAAGCCCGGAACCCCCTTCGCAGATCTGCCGGAGGACTGGGTCTGCCCGATTTGCGGGGCTGACAAGACCAAATTCGACATGGAAAGCTGAGGAAATCAGGCTTTCCAGGTTCGCCGCAGGCGCAGGGAATTGCCGACAACGGAAACGGAACTCATGGCCATGGCTGCAGCGGCGAATTCGGGATTCAGGAGAATGCCGCCGAAGGGGTAGAGAACGCCGGCGGCGATGGGGATACCGATGATATTGTAAATAAAGGCCCAGAACAGGTTCTGCCGGATCACTTTCATGGTCGCGAAGGAAAGCCGGATGGCCGCCGCGACGGATCTCAGATCGTCGTTCATCAACGTGATGTCGCTGGCTTCGATGGCCACATCCGTGCCCGCGCCGATGGCGATACCGATGTCCGCCGACGCCAGGGCCGGGGCGTCGTTGATTCCGTCTCCCACCATGGCAACTATCTCTCCCTGCGACTGCAGTCGCTTGATCTCTGAAGATTTATCCCCCGGGAGGACCTCCGCCATGATCTGATCGATTCCCAATATCGCACCGACACTGCGGGCTGTCTGCGCATGGTCGCCCGACATCATGGCAACTTTCAATCCCATTTTCTTCAGCTCGGCGATGGCTTCTGTAGCCGTAGCCTTGGGGACATCATAAAGACCCAGAGCGCCTGTGGCTTTATTTTTTTCAGCGATAAAAACACAGGATTTTCCTTCTGCCGACAGTCGCGTCGCGGCTTGAGCCAGACCATTCATTTCAACGCCCGACGCCTCCATGAACCGCAGATTCCCCAGTAAATGCATCTGTCCGTTGACCATCGCCCTGGCGCCGAAACCTGAAACCGCCTCGAATTGTTCGACGGGAAGCGGCGTTATGTTTTCCTTTCTGGCCTTCTCTGCAATGGCCTGTGCCAGGGGGTGTTCGGACAGAACCTCGATGGAAAAAGCCGCCTGTAAAACACTTTCCGGCAACACGCCCGGCGCCGTCATGATATCCGTGACTTCCGGTTCCCCCTTGGTCAGGGTGCCTGTCTTATCAAACACCACCATAGTGAGCCTGGAGGCGCTTTCCAGACTCTCGCCGCCCTTGATGAGGATGCCGTTTTCCGCTCCCAGTCCGGTGCCGACCATGACCGCCGTGGGTGTCGCCAGCCCCAGAGCGCAGGGACAGGCAATAACCAGGACGGAAACAAAATTCAGAAGCGCCCTGCCGAATGTCGGATCCGGAACAACATAATACCAGATCACGAAGGTCAAAATCGCAATGGCGAACACCACCGGTACAAATACCGAAGCCACCCGATCCGCCAGCCGCTGAATGGGGGCTTTCGATCCCTGGGCCTCTTCCACCAGCCGGATAATCTGCGCCAGCGCCGTCTCGGCGCCGATTCTGGTTGCCCGGAAGGTGAAACTGCCGGTCTTGTTCATCGTGGCGGCAAAAACGTCGTGGCCGCTCTCCTTGACTGCAGGCATGCTCTCACCGGTCAACATGGATTCATCGACCGTTGATGAACCGGAAACCACGACCCCGTCCGTAGGGATCTTTTCCCCGGGCCGGACGCGAATCATATCGTCTTTTCGGACCGATTCAATGGCGATGTCCACCTCCTGATCCCCACGGATGACGCGGGCTGTTTTGGGTTTCAGGCCCATCAGCCGCTGGATGGCAAGACCGGTCTTCCCTTTGGCCCTGGCTTCCAGCATTCGGCCCAGAACGATCAGGGTGATGATGATGGCCGCGCCGTCATAATAGACATGGGGCGCAAGATCGGCGACCATAAAAAAGCGGGGCCAGAATGTGGCCAGAGTGGAATACAGATAGGCGGCCAGCGCCCCCACCGCCACCAGGGTATTCATGTCCGTGGTTTTCTGCTTTGCCGTCTTGAAGGCGCCGATAAGAAACCGGCTGCCCACCCAGAAGACGACGGGCGTCGTCAGAGTGAAGACGAGGATCAGCACTGACTGCCTGGGAACCCCCATGAGAAAGGGAACCCCGTGCTGCATGGAACCCCGGGAATATGGGAACAGACAGGACGACGCCTGCAATGAAACGCCTTTTAAGATCTTTATATTCTTTTTCCGCTCCACCCTGATCGGATCTTCGGTGCTCGCGTCGGCAACGCCCAGATACTCATAGCCCTGATCGACTACCGTCTGTTGCAATGCCGCCTCGCCTCCCCAGGCTTCATTGTGCATGATCGTCGCTTTCGCTGTGGCAAGATTAACGGCCACATCGGTCACGCCTTTCACATCCATCAATACCGTTTCCACGCGCCGGACGCAGGCGGCGCAGGTCATGCCGCCAACGGAGATCGTGGTTCGTCCGGCATTATTATTCTCAGCCAACGTCAAACCCCGCCTTCCTGATTTTTTCTGCAATCACGGTCATATCCACGGGCGCCGTCTCTTCAAAAGATGCTTCGCCCGCCTCCAGGCTGACCTGGACGTGATCGACGCCGTCAACGGCCTTCAACGCGGCATTAACGGCCATCACGCAGTGATGGCAGGACATTCCTTTCACTTTGATCGTTTTCATCGTATCCTCCGCTGTCGTTCACATTCTTTTTTTGCGACCTCATTACATTATTGTCATATCTTTCTTGAATTAGTAATCTTGGCGTCGTTTGTCACGGTCAAAAGATTTTTTTTCTGAAACCGTCCCAGCGCCCGAAAAAAGCCCTTGATTCTCAAGCGGAAGATGGCTATATTCAACGCACTTTCTTTCGGAGGGGCAAGGTGATTATTCGGTGTTGGGGGGCGCGCGGGTCCATTCCCGTTTCCGGCAGACAATATCTGAAATATGGAGGAGACACTCCCTGCATCGAGATCAAGACGAAAAACAATGACATCATCATCGTGGACGCCGGCTCGGGAATCCGACGCCTGGGCCATCAGCTGATAGAGGAGAAGAAACGTGTCTTCACAATGTTGTTCACCCATGGCCACTGGGACCACATCATGGGATTTCCCTTTTTCAGCCCCATTTATTACAAGAATACACAAATCGCCATGTTCGGATGTCCCTTCACCCAGACTTCGGTGAAGTACATCATTTCCGTCATTATGGCAGCGCCCAATTTCCCGGTCAATTTTGAAGACGTCAAAGCAAACATTACCTATCATGAAAGCTGCGGTTTGGAATATGTGCTGAATTCCATGACCATCACCTCCATCCCTTTGAGCCATCCCAATCAGGGGGTCGGCTACAAGTTCTGTGAAGACGGGAAGAGCTTTGTCTTTTTGACGGATAATGAACTGGGGCACAGGCATCGTGGCGGCATGGCTTTTGATGACTATCGCAAATTTTCAGCCGGTGCCGATCTGCTGATCCATGACGCCGAATACGAAGACAGCGAATATAAAAGGAAAAAGACTTGGGGTCATTCAACCTACAGGCAGGCCATGCAGTTGGCTCAGGAAGCGGGCGTGAAACAACTCGGGTTATATCATCATAATCAGGAAAGATCGGATCGGCAGGTGGATGCCTTTGTCAGGGACTGCAAGAAAATCCTCGGACAGAACCGTAGCGCCATGCAATGCTTCGCCGTTCATCAGGATATGGAGATTGAGTTATAAACATTTTAACCGGAGTTCGGGGTGCGTCAGCCCATGTCAACCCGCCCCGCAATCGACAAATCAATAAAAGGAGGATCCCATGTATTTAAAAAAGTCGGGTAAAAAACGAGTTATTATAACTGGATTGTTGTTGGCGGCAGTCGTTTTTCTTATGCTATGCCCGAAAGCGGTCATTGCCCACTCGCCCAGCGGCGTCAAGCTCGACTATGACATGTCGACACAGACGCTGAAAGTATCCATTACGCACACCCGTTTCTCGGACAGCCACTATATCAACAAGGTGGAGATCAAAAAGAACGACAACCTGGTCAGCCTGCAGGAGTACAAAAACCAGACGGCAGAGACTGTTGTCTATTCCTATAAGGTCACCGCCGCCGCCGGCGATACACTTGAAGTCAGGGCTTATTGTAACAAGTTCGGTTCAAAGACTGAAACACTGAAAGTCGGCCAACCCGGCAAATCTGCCCCGATATAATATGTCTTTTTTATATCTTCACGCCGCAGCCATGAGCATTGGGTTCCTGCTCATGGCTGCCGGCGCCGGGATCGCCAGATTTCAACGGCAACGGCACTGGTGGCTGAAGACCCATAAAACATGCGGCATGACGGGTTCATTCGTCCTGCTTCCGGGCCTGGTCGCGGCGTTTCTGATGGTAGATCAGGACGTCAGTGGACATGTCAGTGTTCCCCATGCATGGGTTGGCCTGACTATGATCTTTTTGGCTTTCGTGACATCTGTGCTGGGTCAGTTGCAGTTCAAGATCAGAGCAAAGGCAAAACAGCTTCGCGAAAAACACCGTTGGTCCGGAAGGGTCACGCTCATCGTCGGCCTGGCAGCGGTTATATCGGGATTAAGGGCCGCTGAAATTATTTGATAAAGGGGTTTCAATCATGGCAAAAGACAAGGGTGCAAAAAAAGAATCCAAGAAGGCTCCGAGCAAAACGCCAAAAGAAAAAAAGGCGGCGAAAAAGCTGAAAAAAGGCGCTCCGGACTGAGTCACCCCGTAGGGGCTTCGCATGACCGGATCATCGGAATCGGTGAAAAAAATCCTTCGAGCCGCAGCGAAGCCATTTTTCCATGTCTTGCGGATTATGAACGGGAGGGTTTCCGCGACAACAGACGTCAGGCCAACCCTTCAGATCCGGCCATAATCGTCTTCGATCCGTTCGATATCGTCTTCCCCGAAATATTCTCCCGTCTGGACCTCAATAAAGACGAGGGGGAATGTCCCCGCGTTGGCTATACGATGATCTTCCCCTTGCGGAATATTCACCGACTCGCCTTTCTTGAGAAACACTTCCTTTTCTCCCAGCGTCACCAGGGCCTCCCCGCGGAGGACGAACCAGTGCTCGGCGCGGCGGCGATGGCGCTGCAGGCTCAGGCGTTTGCCCGGGTAGACGCTAATCCGTTTGACCTTGTGGTCCAATCCGTCTGAAAGGACTTCATAATAGCCCCAGGGACGGCGGTCCGTTTCATTGCACATGGCCCGTTCCTCTCAAACGACCCGGCGCCGCAGGTTGCATTCGTGCACGACGGTCGCGGCGATCTCTTCCACAGACATCGTCGTAATGTTGGTGAAGGGAATATCCTCATACTGAAAGAGCGTCTCCGCCAGGGAGACTTCCTGGCGACATTGTTCGAACGAGGAGTAACGGCTGTCCGGGCGGCGCCGGGCGCGGATGTGATAGAGACGCTCCGGGCTGATGGTCAGCCCGAAAAGCTTCCGCCGAAAGGGCGCCAGCGCCGCCGGTATGTACCCGTCCTTGTTGAACAGGTCTTCTTCCGTGAGGGGGTAGTTGGCGGCGTAAATCCCGAACTGCAGCCCCAGGTACAGGCAGGTTGGGGTCTTGCCCGCCCGGGACACGCCGATCAGGATGATATCGGCCTTGTCGTATTCCTTGGTGGATGCGCCATCGTCATTGCTCATGGCATAATTCACGGCGTCGATGCGGAAGTTATACACGGTATCATTCACCAGACCGTGATAACGGCCAATCGTGTGTGAAGACGCCGTGCTTAATTCCTCTTCGAGGCGGCCCATAAAAGTATCGAATAAATCAAAAACAACCCCCTTGCTGGTCATGATCATCTGCCGGATATCATCGCTGATCAGGGAGCTGAAGATGATGGGCTTGACGCCGCTTTGCTGCTCCGCATTGTTGATCTGCATGACTGCGAAGCGCGCCTTTTCCAGCGTATCCACGAACGGCAGTGTCACCTGATAGAACTGCAATTGCCCAAACTGCGTCAACAGGCTCTGGCCCAGCGTCTCCGCAGAAATGGCCGTCCGATCGGAAATAAAAAATATGGTGCGTCTGTTCTGCATGGATCTCTCTGCTTCCGTGTAACAAACTACAGCATTTCCAGAACACAGGCCAATGAGACCCCGCCGCCGCCGCAAAGCGTCGCCAGTCCCAGCGTCTTGCCCCGCTTCTTCAGGGCGTGCAGCAGCGTGACCATGATCCGGCATCCCGTGGCGCCCACCGGATGACCGAGGCCACACCCGGAGCCGTTGACGTTGGTGATCTCGCGGTTCAGCCCGAGCTCCCGCTCACAACCCAGATACTGCGCGGCAAAGGCTTCGTTGAGTTCGATGAGTTCAAAGTCCTGGAGCTTCATCCCTGATCTGGACAGCAGATCCTTGACTGCCGGAACGGGACTCAGTCCCATGACCGACGGATGACAGCCGCCGCGACCGAAGGACTTGATGCGGGCCAGGGGTTTCAGGCCCAGTTCCTTGGCCTTCTCTGCTGACATGAGCAACATGGCGCTCGCGCCGTCGTTGATGCCTGACGCATTGCCCGCCGTGACCTTGCCGATTTTCGGCAAAAACGCGACAGGCAGCTTGGCCAGGTCGTCCATGGTCATTCCGGGACGGAAATGTTCGTCCCTGTCGAAGATCACTGGCGGCTTGCCCCTCTTCTGGGGCAGTTCAACGGGAACGATTTCCTCCTTGAAGTCTCCTTCTTTCGTGGCCCGTTCCACGTTGTTGTGGCTGCGCAGGGCGACTTCGTCGATCTCTTCGCGGCTCAGATTGTGTTTGTAGGCGACCAGTTCCGCCGTAATGCCCATGATGTAGGGTTTGCCCCGGAACGCGTCAACCACCGGCCCGTCCTTGATCGGACCCTTTTCGAGGCCCGGCAGCATGTGGGAACCGGCATGGAGGCCGTGAATGAGATTATCCACAAACATCTGATCCTGGAGACGGCACCCCCAGCGCGCCGCCGGAACCGAATAAGCGATGCCGGACATGTGCTCCATGCCGCCGGCCAGGATAATATCCGCCATTTCGCCCCGGATCAGGGCCATGCCCGATAAAACGGCTTCCATGCCGGATATGCAGACACGGTTGACCGTAACCGCAGGAACCGTATCGGGGATGCCGGCCATCAGCGCGGCGACGCGGGCCGAGTTCAGGCCGTCGACCGGTTCCATGCAGCAGCCGAAACGGACATCGTCGATCATGGCCGGGTCAATGCCCGCCCGCTTGACGGCTTCTTTCATGACAATGCTGCCGAGGACGGGCGTGTTCAAGTCTTTCAGGGTACCGCCAAACCCTCCGATGGCGGTACGACAGGCAGAAACGATAACGACATCTTTCATTGTAAAATCTCCTTTTGTGATTTGTGATAATCAGCGGATAGATCGTTTGACACGAGGACTCATAATATAAGACCCGGCTAATGTCAATCAGGATGATTGCATGGCGGATATTCATCGTCGTCATTGACATCTTCGCAGAAAAAAGGTAAGGAAACGCCCGTTGCAAACGAAATCACCACAAGAGAGGCTGCGCGATGAACGACATATTCAAGGCTGTCCGGATCAGCGAGCATGTCTGGTGGGTCGGCGCCATCGACTGGAATATCCGGGACTTTCACGGCTACATGACCAAACGGGGCAGCACATACAACGCCTATCTGATTATGGCGGACAAGGTGACGCTCATGGACACGGTCCGGGCCCCCTTCCGGGAAGAGATGATGGCGCGTATCGCCTCGGTCATCGACCCCGGCGACATTCAATACATCGTTTCGAACCACTCCGAAATGGACCACTCGGGCTGCCTGCCCGAAGTGATCGACACCGTCATACCGGAAAAGGTTTACACCTCCGTCATGGGCGCCAAAACGCTCCAGGAGATTTTTCGCCGGGAGCTGCAGTTGATCCCGCTCAAGGACGGCGACAGCCTGAGTCTGGGCAATATGACCCTGTCTTTCCTCGAAACCCGCATGCTGCACTGGCCCGACAGCATGTTCAGCTATCTGGCCGAGGAGCAGGTGCTTTTTTCGCAGGACGCCTTCGGGATGCATCTGGCGTCTTCCCAGCGGTTCGACGATGAGATAGACCCAGTTGTGCTGCGTTATGAGGCGGCCACCTACTTTGCTAACATCCTGACGCCCTACGCGACCCTGATCACCAAACTGCTGGCGCGCGTGGCCGCCGCCGGACTGCAATTCAAGATCATCGCACCGGATCACGGCCCCGTCTGGCGCAAGGATATTCAGGGGATTCTGAACCGTTACGCCGAGTGGTCGGCTCAAAAGCCGACGCGCAAGGCCGTGATCGTTTACGGCACCATGTGGCACAGCACGGAGAAAATGGCCCTGGCCATCACGGAGGGCCTTTTCGCCGGCGGCATCGACGTGAAACTGATGTCCATGGACGCCTGTCACCGCAGCGACGTGGCCTATGAAATTCTGGACGCGGGAGCCCTGATCGCGGGGTCGTCCACGCTCAATAACAATATGCTGCCCGGCATGGCCGACGTTCTGACCTATCTGAAGGGGCTCAAGCCGAAAAATCTGCTCGGTGCGGCGTTCGGTTCCTACGGATGGAGCGGCGAGGCCTCCCGCCAGATTCAGGAGGCGCTCGCGGAGATGAAGGTCGAACTCGCGGGCGACCCCCTTCAGACCCGTCACTGCCCGGACCAGACCGTACTCGCGCAGTGTTTCGATCTGGGCCGGCAAATTGCTGAGAAATTACATGAACTTCGTTAACTCTGACATCAAGTAAAAAGCGAAAGGAGATTCATCATGCAGAAGTATGCCTGTGACGTCTGCGGTTACGTCTATAACCCGGTGAAAGGCGACCCCGACAATGATGTTTCGAAGGGAACGGCCTTTGAAGACCTTCCCGAGGACTGGCTTTGCCCGATCTGCGGTTCCGGCAAGGATGTGTTCAATCCGGAATGAAGAACAACTGGAAATCTCTGAAAGGAGACCTGCTATATGGACACAAAGTCAGCCCTTCACCTGGCCTATACCGGTGAGGCCAAGGCGGCGCTCCGGTTGAAGGTCTATGCCGAAAAGGCGGAAAAGGAAGGATATGCGCAGATGGCCAAACTCTTCCGGGTCATCGCCTTTTCCGAAGAAATTCACGGCAGCCGCGCCTTGAAGCTGCTGCGGGACGTCAAAAGCACGGAAGAGAATCTGGCCGCCAGTTTCGAAGCGGAAACGCATGTGGCGGACGTGGCCTATGATCAGTTCATCAAGCAGGCGGAAGTGGAGGGCAACAAGGCCGCCGTCCTTCATTTCAGCCAGAGCCGGGACGTGGAGGAAATTCACGCCAAGCTGTACAAGGAAGCCATGAATCACTTCATGGAAGAGCGCGAGACCGTCTATCACGTCTGCAAGATCTGCGGCTACGTCGCGGACGGCGTTCTACCCGATATGTGTCCCGTCTGCAGCGCAGGCAAGGAGCAGTTCGTCGACTTCGATTGATTCCACGCTGACATGTAGACAGAGCTTTGCATAGCCAGTGAAAAAGGGTTCGCAAGCGGTGAATCAAAGATTTTTCGTTGATGGGGACACGACTCCGTCATGTCCCCATGACTAATTTATTGATTTAAAACATATTTAAGCTTTATAAAATTTTATGCGAAAAAGATTTTGAGCGGCGGCGAAGCCATTTTCAAATGTCTCGCAAGATGGAGCAGCGCCGGGTAACGACCGCCGGGAGTTGGAGCGACAGGCCTCATGCCGGTTTACGAATATACAGCTTTTGATCATCAAGGCCGCAAGCGCAAAGGCATCGTCGATGCGGGCAGCGCCGCCGCCGCGCGGCAGAAACTCCGGGAAACACAGATTTTCCCGATCGAGATCACGGAATCCGCAACCGACAAAAAAGACGGACAGAAACACCAGCGGCCCATGAGCAGCGTCTTGAAGAAGGTGGGGCTGCGAGAAGTGTCCGTCATGACAAGGCAGTTATCCACGCTGCTGGGCGCCGGCCTGCCGCTGGTCCCCTCGATCACGACGCTCGTTTCCCAGACCACACATCCCGAAATGAAGAAAACGCTCGCTCAGATCAAGGAGGAAGTGAATGAAGGAAACAGTCTTACCGCCAGTATGTCCCATTTTCCCCGGATCTTTCCGCCTTTTTATATCAATATGGTCCGGGCCGGCGAGGCGTCGGGCACGTTGAATCTCGTGCTGGAGCGTTTGGCCGACTTCAACGAGAGGCAGCAGGAACTCAAAACCAAAATCAGGGCCGCGCTGGCCTACCCGACCCTGATGTTTCTTATCGGCAGTCTCGTGCTCTTCTTCCTGGTCACGTTTGTGGTCCCGAACATTACGAATATCTTTCAGGAAATGCACCAGACGCTGCCGTTCATCACGGTTTTGCTCATTGCGGTGAGCGGTTTTTTCAAATCGTACTGGTGGATCGTCGCGATCATCTCCGCTGTCGTCATTTCGTCTGTGCGCTATGCGGTCACGAAAACCACACGGGGCCAATACTTATGGGACAAGATCAAACTCACAGCGCCGCTGTTTGGCGCCGTGCACCAGAAAATGGCCGTGGCACGTTTCAGCCGGACGCTGGGGACATTGCTGCAAAGCGGCGTCCCACTTTTGACCGCCATGGAGATCGTGCGCAACGTCGTCGATAACCGCCTGATCGCCGACAATCTGCAAACGGCGCGCCTGGAAGTCGAGGAGGGGCAGGGCCTCTCGAAGTCGCTGGCCAAAAACGGCCTCTTTCCGCCGATTGTCATCGAAATGATCTCCGTGGGCGAGCACAGCGGCAATCTGGAGCCTATGCTCTATCGGGTGGCGGATGCCTACGAGAAGGAGGTGGAGGCCAGCGTCATCATGATGACATCGCTGCTGGAACCTGCCATGATTCTGCTCATGGGGCTCGTCGTGGGGTTCATTGTGGTATCGGTGCTGCTGCCGATCTTTGAGATGAACCAACTGGTGCGGTAAGGGCATTACTAAACAGGAGATGTGACGGGTGGAAAAAATGAGAAGAAAAAGAGGTCAGCGCGGATTTACGCTGATTGAACTGATGGTGGTCATTGTCATCCTTGGCATTCTTGCCGGCCTGATTATCCCCCGGATCATGGGAAGGCCGGATGAAGCGAGACGCGCAAAGGCCCGCATACAGATTGAAAGTCTCGAAACCGCGCTGAAGTTATACAAGCTGGACAACGGCCATTACCCTTCCACGGAACAGGGACTTCAGGCCCTGGTGCAACACCCCTCGGTCGGCGTCGACGCCAAAAACTGGCGACAGGGAGGCTACCTGGAAAAGGCAAAGGTTCCCAAGGACCCCTGGAGCAGAGATTTTGTCTATATCAGCCCCGGCACACACGATGATTATGATCTGAGTTCGCTCGGTGCGGACGGGGAACCAGGCGGAGAAGGCAAAGACAAGGATATCAACAGCTGGGACGCCGAATAGAAACCATGCGGAAGCAGACCGGTTATACGTTTATCGAGTTGACCGTCGTGATGTTCCTGATCGGAATGATGCTTTTTCTGGCGGCGCCTCGGGTCCGGAGCACGCTGCTTGACAACGGCCTCGAATCCGTTGTGCGGCATCTGGTTGGCGTCGCCAGGGAATTGCGAAATGAATCCGTCCGGGAACAGTTGGATTATGTTCTGCACATCGATCTGAACGGCGGCATGATCTGGACTTACGCTGAAGATATGACCCCCGAAAAGCGCGCAGAGCGGCAGAAGGGCGCCTTCAAGCTTCCAGCAAGCGTTAAGATTGCGGATGTTTACCGAATCGGCCAGGAAAAACAAAAGGACGGCGAGGCCACGATTACCTTTTTCAGGAGGGGCTACGTACAACCGGCGGTCGTGCATCTGGCCCGAGGAGACCGCTTTTACACAATCGTATTCCAGCCTTTTCTGAACGCCGTCAAAACATATGATCGATATCTCGATATACCGGGATTGTGAGCATGTGCCGCCCCGGCTGACGGAATGCGATGACCACGCCAAGCCATAAGCGCCGCAACGGCATGATAAAGCGAACGTCCGAAAAGGGATTTACGCTCCTGGAAGTGATGATAGCGTTAGCCATTCTGGCCATTACACTCGTCGCGGTCTTTCAGTCTCAATCACAAAGCATCTCCATGGCCGGCAACGCCCGATTTCTAACAACCGCCTCTCTGCTTGCCCAAAGTAAAATGGCGGAGATGGAAGCGATCGGCATGAAGAACATAAAATCAGAGAACGGTGATTTCGGCCGGGATTTCCCTGACTATGAATGGCGGATGACCGTCAAGGATATGGACATTGAACCCGTTAAAAAGATAGAATTCGTCGTGACAAACAACCGAATGAAGCTCCACAATACTTATATGCTGGAGTATTTCCGGTTTGTGCCGAAATAGAAGAAAGGATCTCCTTGAAAAAGGGGCAACGTTTGCGGCGCAGAATCCTTTTCACCGAGAGGGCAATCAGATGCAATCATGAGACACCACAGACCGCCTATATCATCATCCTCCCCCCATAACCTCCCGCCAGACGGCGGGAGGACAGCGGGCGGCTTTACGCTGATTGAAATCCTGATCGCCATTCTTATCCTGGGCGTGGTGCTGTCCACCGTCTATGCCGCATACACGGGAACGTTCCGGCTGCTCAGGATATCGGAAGACAACCGCGATATTTACGGAATGGGCAGGATGACTATGCACCGGATGATTCAGGATTTCAACAACATGACCCCTTACGGAGGGAAGTTTGAATTTTATGCAAAACAGATAAAGTTTGGAAATCAGACTTTCCCCCGGCTTCTGTTCACCTCAACGGTGAACCTGGATTTGGGCGGTCAAAAAAGTCCCGTCGGGATCAGCACGATTGAATATGTCGTAGAAGAAGACAAGGAGCGGGAGGGAATTGTCCTCATGCGGGTGGAGACCATTCACCGGGGGCAGGAAACCGTTGAACAAGAAGGATTCAAGAAAGTCGGCTTTCCCCTGTGCGGCAGGCTCCACGCCCTGAATTATAAATTCTACGACCTGACGGGAAGGGAGCACGAGACATGGGATTCCCGTGCGAATTCAGAGGCGCAGAAAGACCGGACGCCCGTCATGATCGCCGTCGAACTGGATCTCGTCAATCCGGACAAACGGGATCATCCTTTCAAATTCATGACAAAAGTTTATTTACCGGTAAATCAGGTGGACCGTGAAAATATGCCATCCAAATGAGCGCGGCGTCGCTTTGATCCTTGTCATCCTGATCGTCGGCATCCTCGTGGTCGTCGCCCTGGAGATGAATCGGTCGACCCGGGCGGAGGTCTATGATGCAACAAACCTGAGCGATAACATTAAATTGCTGTATATGGCGAAATCCGGCTTCCACACCGGCATCGGCCTGTTGCTGATGGATAAAAATAATTTCGACGCCCTGTCCGAGGACTGGGCGGATGTCCGGCTCATCGCCGCAAAATCCAAAACCCTCTTTACGGACGGCTATTTCCATGTTCCCATCGAGGATGAATCCGGCAAGATACAGATCAACCGCCTGGTCAACGGCAATGCCTTCAACGAGGATATCCGGGGGCTGATGTTTCGCCTGCTCAGCCAGCCTGAATTCGGACTGGAGGAACGGAAGATCGGCGAGATCCTTGAGGCCGTCAAGGACTGGATCGACAAAGACGATGACATCACGGGATCAGGCGGGGCGGAGCGCGCCTATTACAGCGCCCTGGAAAAACCCTATACGCCTAAGAACGGCCCGCTGGATTGCATCGATGAACTATTGATGATAAAGGGCATGACAAATAAATTATATTACGGTACAAAGGAAACACCGGGCATCAGGCAGCTTCTGACGGTTTACGGTGATGGGCGGATCAATATCAATACAGCGCCCAAACTGGTGCTCCGGGCGCTGTCCGGAGATATCACCGGGGTGGAAGCCGAAGAGATGGATCAATACCGCCGGAACAGGGACAACGACCTGACCCATGCGTCATGGTACAAAAAAATCTTCGGAATGGCCGACATCACGATTGATTCCCGGCTGATCACAACGACCAGCAACGTCTTCAGGATCGTCTCGACGGGCATCCTGCGTCAGATGTCGATGACAGTCAGCGGCGTGATCAAACGGGAGGCGGACCGGAAAACGGCAAAGATACTATCATGGAAGTGGGAATAGCAACACGGGGGAGACGGGGCCGTTTGAACGGGGATGATCGGGGCCCCCTTGGCGTATGATCGATAAAATCTTAGGACTCGACATTGGCGAAGACGCGATCAAAGCCGTACTCGTCATTCGGAGTTTCAAGGGCGGCTACCGGGCCGTTGATGCGGCGATCGTTCCCATTAAGGAAACCGGCGGTGTTTCCGGGGCCCTGCAGGAACTTTTTAAAAACGAGAACTTCAGGGGCTGCCCCTGCGCGACGGCTCTGTCCGTTCAGGATCTCTCTTTCCGCAACATTGTCCTTCCTTTCCGGGATGAAAAAAAGATCCGTCAGATTCTGACATTTGAAGTGGAACCACTGCTGCACTTTGCCGTTGACGATGCGATTCTTGATTTTATCATGGTCCATCAAGGCGCCCCCTCCGACCTTCTGGTGGTCATTGCACCGAAAACAGCCGTACAGGAACGGACCGCGCACCTTTCGGAATATGTGAAGCAGATCAGCCATCTGAATGTTGAGGGCGCTGCCGCCGCCGCTATCCTTCACGCACAAAACCCGTCCACCGGTTGCGTTCTGCTACTGGATATCGGCGCGGGGCACAGTGCCGGATTGCTGATCGAAAACGGCCGCATCTGCCAGGTCCGACCCTTCGCCTTCGGAGGAAATCTGGTCACGCGGACGATCGCCCAAACGCTGAAGATCGATGCAGACGAAGCGGAGCAGAGAAAGCAGGAAAACCGGCCGGGAGAGGCGGGAGAGGCCATTGCCGCGCTCTGCGATAAATTCTTTTCTGAAGTGGATCATACGATTGAATTCATGCGGTTGCAGGGACGTCTGCAGCATGATCCGGAACGGATATATCTCACCGGGGGTGGCGGCCTCTATGCGCCTTTTCGGGATGCGCTGTCAAGGCATTTCAGGGCGCCCGTCGAGCCGTTGGATCTCCTTACAGGCCATGCCATCCCTGTCGAACAGACTGTCGGCAGCCGCTGGGACCCCCCGATCATGAACCAGGCTCTGGCCCTGGCCATTGCCGGACATAAAAGAGGCCTCGGTTTCAACATCAAAATGCAGGATTCCAAAGTCAGGGCAGCCGTGGCCAAACACAAGGGCACGCTGCGCCGGGCAGCTGCCGTTCTACTGCTGATTCTCATCCTGGCCGGGACAGACGCCTATCTGGACTACCGGTACAACCGACAGCGCCTGGACGCATTGAAGGCCGAGATCACAACCCTCTTCAAAACCTTAAGCCCGGAGGCGACGCGCATTGTCGATCCCGTTTCGCAATTGAAGGGCAAGATCATGGAAGCCCGCAAGGCCACCCTTGGAATCGACGAAACCCGCCCGGGGGCAACGGTGCTGGCGCTGCTGAAAGATATTTCCAGCCTGGCCCCGCCTGCGACGGAGCTGACGGTGCATGCGTTTACCCTCGAGAAAGATGCGATTTTGCTCAAAGGCCAGGCTAAAAATTTCGATGCGGTGGATACGCTGAAAAACGAATTCATGAAATCAAAATTTTTTCAGGCGGTGACGATCGGCGACACAAAGCTTCTCAAGCAGGGGGACAAAGTGGATTTTGACCTGCGGATAACGCTGAAAAGATGAAAGAATTCTGGAATACATTAACTGAATCGCAGAAATATTACCTGACAGGCGGCGCTGTTTTCGTCGTCATGGTTCTGGTCTTTCAGTTCGTGGTCTCTCCCCTTTGGGAGGCACGGAAAAGAACGATCAACGCCATCGCCACGAGCGAGAAGGCCATCGAGCAGATGACGATCCTCGGCCAGGAATACGGCATTCTGAAGATGCGCGCCGAGGCCGCTCAGCGGGTGCTGTCCGGCCGGTCTGAAGGTTTTTCGCTGTTCTCTTATCTGGAAAAGAAGGCCGGAGAAACTCAGTTGAAGCCCCATATTAAATATATTAATCCCCTGAAAGGCGCGACGGCCGGTTCCTTTGAAGAATCATCCGTGGAGATGAGACTGGATTCCATCACAATGAATCAACTGACGGATTTTCTTCATGGGATCGAATCCCCGAAAGATTTTATCAAAATCAGTAAAATCTCCATTAACAAGATGAGGGAGAGCCCGGAATACCTGACGGCGACCCTGCAGGTGCTGACCTATCAACCTTTCAGGCCGGGGAACCGTTGAGATGAAACACAACATCAAAATGAAAATCACCCCATACACTTTCGGATATGCTGCCTTTGCCGTCGCCACGCTGATCCTTTTCCTCTACCTGCGCTTCCCCGATGACATCCTGATCCGTTATCTGGTCTGGTCTGCATCCGCCATGAATCCCGATCAGATTCTGCATATCGATTCCGCGAAGCCGGTCATTCCGCCGGGCCTGACCTTCACCAATGTAACCCTGGGGTTCCGGAACCATCCCCGATCTACGATTCAGGCAGATGCGATCACGATCAGACCCGGCTATCTGAGCCTCCTGAGCGGGCGCACAGCCTTCGCCTTTGCGGCCAACGCCTGTGGCGGCGCGATCCGGGGGCAAGCGGACACGAATCATTTCCTGTCCTTCCAGGGCCCGATCGACTGGAAGCTGGCCGCCGACGGCCTCGATATTGGAAAAATCACTTATCTGAAGGACAGACTGGGCCGTCAGATCACGGGGCAATTTAAGGGAACCATGACCTTCAGCGGTCAGCTTCCGTCGTTTTTCAACGGAGCGGGAAGCCTCGACTTTGCCCTCATCAACGGCAGCTACCCGCTCCCGGAGCCTTTCCTGGGATTTGACCGTCTGGACTTCAAAAGCGCGGAGGCCCTGGTCCACCTAAAAAACGGCATCCTGACCATCACTAAACTGAAGATGACCGGCGATAAGGTGAACGGCGACCTGTCCGGCGCAATCACTCTGGACAAAGCGGATATCAACAGGAGCGAAATCAATTTGAATTGTACCTTCGAATTGCCTCCTCAGAATAAAAATATTTCCATAATCTTGACGGGAACGCTGGGAAAGCCGAGGATAAGATACATGTAGCCGCGATCGTCCAAAATGGACGATCATGTAAATAACCTTTGCAGAAAACAGGATTGCGATGAAACACATCCAACAATGGCTGCCGAATCTGAATGCCGCCGACCTGCTGTCTCAGGCCGCCCGGTACCGTGCCGGCGCGGTCCTGATTGTCATCACGATTCTGATGTACCAGTGCGCGGGTATTTTTTACAAAGCGGCCAGCCTGATAATGATTCAGGGCAGGGCCACCGCATCGGCCATGCCGCAAACGGCGGCGGCGCTGTTTGCGGCTGCCGAACCGGTGGATTTCTATAAGGTCGTTCCGGATAGAAACCTCTTCGGTACGACGGATAAAACACGATACGAACAACAAACAGGCTCCAAAACGACGGCAGCCCGGACCGATATCGCCAAAATCCTGGAAGTGCGTGGAACCGTTGCGGGTGACGCAAAGTCCAGTTTTGCGGTCATCGAGAACAAGGCTGAAAAAAAACAGCGTCTTTATAAAGTCGGCGACGATCTGTCCGGCGCCAGGATCGTCCGCATTATGCGCAACGCCATCGCCTTGAATGTCAACGGCCGGGAACAGATTCTGAAAATCCCGGAAACCAGCGAAAGATCGATCCTGCCGCCGGAAAGCCCTTCCGGCCCGCAGCCGATCGCCTCTTCCGGCAAAACGATCACCATTGACAGAAAAGAGATCGACAACAGCTTGAAAGATATGGGAAGTATCCTCAGCCAGGCCGTGGTCCGGCCCTATTTTACCGGCGGCATTCAAGACGGCTTCATGATTTCGAGCATTAAAAGCGGGAGCATTTATCAGAGGATCGGCTTCATGGACGGAGATGTGATTCAGGGGATCAATGACCGGAAATTGACCACGGGTGACGATATGATGGAACTCTACAATTCATTCAAATCAGCTTCCAGCCTGGCCCTGAAGGTCAAGCGTCAGGGACGTCAGGAAATTTTTAATTATACGTTCAGGTAGTTTATGTACGCAGCCTATTTTAGCCTGAAAGAAAATCCTTTCAATTTGTCGCCCGATCCACGGTATTTTTATTTCAGCCGTCAGCATCAGGAGACCTTAAACCACCTCATTTACGGAATCACGGAAAAAAAAGGGTTTATCGTCGTAACCGGGGGAATCGGAACGGGCAAGACGACGATCTGCCGAACGCTGCTGTCCAGCCTTGACGACACCATCGAGAGCGCCCTGATTTTCAATTCCGCGATCACGGACATGGAACTCCTGGAGGCGATCCATCAGGAACTCCATCTTTCCCTGAACGGCCAGGAGAAAACGAAAAAGCGCTATATTGACGCCCTGAATGCATTTCTTCTGAAATGTTTCGCGGCCGGCAAGAACGTGGTGCTCCTGATTGATGAGGCTCAGAACCTCTCCCGCGACGTGCTGGAACAGCTGCGCCTGCTCTCCAACCTGGAGACGGAACGGGAAAAGTTGATTCAGATCGTTCTGGTCGGACAGCCGGAACTGCAGGACCTGCTGATGTCGCCGACGCTCCGGCAGCTTAACGAGCGCATCACCGTCCGTTATGACCTGGGCCCCCTGGACCGCAGAAGCGTGCCTGGTTATATCAGGCACCGGCTTGCAGTCGCCGGGGCGTCTGAAAACGCGACATTTTCGGCGCCGGCCTGCTGGTTGATCTACAGGTATTCAAAAGGAATTCCCCGGCGGATCAACGCGATCTGCGACCGGGCGATGCTCATCGCCTATGTGCGGGAACGGACAACTGTTAACTGGAAGATAGCCCGGGACGCCGTTGCAGACATCGGGAAGCATTATTTAAAAACAGAACGGCGTCAGCATGTAAACAGCCTGCGGGTGATTCTGCTTTTTCTGATGGTTCTTGCAGCGGTCCTGGCCGGTTTTATCTACAGCAATCTGTTGTTTGAATACATGAACAGCCTGACTCCCCGGTAATAAGGGGCTTGCATGCGGAAAATAATTGGAATAATTGACGTAATACTTAATTCACTTGACTAATTAACGGAATGAGTTATATCAACGACGCTCTGAAAAAAGCCCAGCAGGATAAGGATAACCGCTACAGCCATTACGACGGGGTCATCCCGCAACTGCCGGAGCGACGGGGCCGTTCATGGAATAAATGGGCCTTCGCAGTTTTTTCGGTAGCGTTGGCGGCTGTGCTGATCTGGATGGTCGTCAATTACGGTTTTGTTTTGCCCTTCGCCAGCAAGAAGGAGCCGCATCTCCAGGCAGGGGCCGGCGCCGGGCCGGCGCAAAAACCGGCGGTCGTGCAAACGACGCCGGGTGAACCGTCCCGTACCGCTGAATCGCCGGCAGAGACCACAAGGCCGCCTTTGCCGGACGCCCAGGCGCTTTATCAGGAAGCGCTTGCCGCCCAGCGGAACAAAAAGATAGCGGTTTCGGAATGGCTATACCGACGAGTCCTGGCGATCGACGCACGGCATGTTGAAGCGATGAATAATCTGGGTGTGCTGTATCTGGCGCAGAGAAAGCAGGATCAGGCCCTCGAAATGTTCAACCAGGCAATTTCCCTGAAAGCAGATTATGCCGATCCCTATTACAATCTGTCCTGCCTCTTCGCCCAGCGAAAAAATGCGGCCAGGAGCCTGGAACACCTGGAAAAGGCTATCGCCCTCAACGGTGATGTCATCCAATGGGCAAAGGACGATCGGGACCTGAAACATATCACCGCTTCGGAAGCGTTCAGGAAACTGATGGAGAAAAAGAAAGAGTGATGCGGATCGATCCTCAGAAAAGACCTTGTGTGTTTCTGCTTTTCTGCCTCTGGCTGCTGACGGTTTTCGTCTTTCCGCAGACACTGCCGGCCGCCCGCATCGCCGGCGACGATCGGACAGTGACCACCGTCCCGGCGCAGAAGGCGCGACCCCGGACGTCGACGGCCGACCATGTTCAAAAGAAAGCGACAGTCCCGGCAGATAAGGAGCAACCGGTAAAGGCGCCGGCGGAATCGCCGGAAATGACGGCTGCGCCGCCGAAGTCCGCGGCAACGCCTCAGCCTCGTCCCGCACACCCGGCCAGGGATCAACGGTATGTGACGATTGATTTCGACGACGTTGATATCCGGGTCTTCATTAAATTTGTCAGCGAGCTGACGGGCAGGAACTTTGTCATCGACGACAAGGTGAAGGCCAAAGTGACTGTTATCTCTCCCCGGAAGATCGCCGTGGATGAGGTCTACAGGGTCTTTGAATCGGTGTTGGAAGTCTACGGGTTCACCACGATCCAGTCCGGCGACGTGATCAAAATCATTCAGTCCCAGCAGGCCAGGGAAAAGAGTCTGGAAACCCGTCTGCAGCATGAAAAGGCCACCACGGATGACAAGTACGTGACCCAGATCATATCGCTCGACCATGCCAGTCCCGACGAGATGAAACGAGTCCTGGACCCCCTGATTTCCAAGACCAGCGTCATCCTGTCCTATCCGCCCACGGGGATGCTGGTGATTACCGATGTCCTGTCCAATATCAAGCGGCTGCAGGACATCATCGAGGCCCTGGATGTGGAAGGCGTCGGCGAGCAGATTTCCTACATCCCCCTGAAATACTCGTCGGCAACGGAATCCACCAAAACCCTGAACATCATTTTCCAGCAGCGGAAGGGAACATTCGCCCCGATCAAGATCGTAGCCGATGATCGAACCAATGCGCTGGTCATCGCCGCCACGGAAAACGACACGATCCGCGTACGTGAACTTGTGAACCTGATGGATAAAGAAATCCCCAAGGGTACAGGGCTGATCCGCGTTTACTACCTCCAGAATGCCAGAGCGGAAGACACGGCCAAAGTCCTGACCAGCCTCCAGCAGCAGACCAAAGCCCCGGTCGGAGGGCCCGTCACGCTGTCGAAGTCCGTGCAGATCGTCGCCGATAAAGCCACCAATTCACTGATCATCACAGCGGAAACGGCGGACTATCTGATCATCGAAGATGTCGTCAAGAAACTCGATATTTCGAGGTCCATGGTCTACCTGGAAGCCCTCATCATGGAAGTCAATACGGCCAAGAACTTCAAGCTGGGTGTGGAGTGGCAGGGCGCAAACCCCGTTAGCTATGACGGGAAGACGGGGGCCTATATCGGCGGCGTCAGCGGAGACAAGGGATCCTACAACATCGCCCAGGGTCTTCTTTCCGGCAAAGGTCTGCCTTCTGGGCTGTCGTTAGGCGTCATAGGCCAGATGATCAATGTGGCAACCGTCGGGGGCGCCGTGATCTCCTTCCCCAACTTGGCGGCATTCATCCAGGCCTACCAGAGCGATTCAGACATCCGGATCCTGTCCACACCGCAACTTCTGACGCTGGATAACGAAGAGGCCGAGATCACCGTGGGCAAGAATGTCCCCTATGTCACCCGCCAGGACACCACCGTCGGATCGACGACCAATTACAGCAATTATGAATATAAGGACGTGGGTGTGACGCTGAAGGTGACGCCCCAGATCAATCGGGAGGGTTTTGTCCGTTTGAAGCTCGACCAGTCCGTTACCAAGATTGTCACGCAAACGGCGGAATCCCAAGGCACCAGCATTCTGGCCCCGACAACCCTGAAAAGAACCGCCAAGACGACGGTCACCGTCAGAAGCGGTGACACGGTGGTTATCGGCGGCATGATTGAAGATAATTCCGACAGCGGCATATACAAGGTGCCTCTCCTGGGAGACATCCCTCTGCTGGGCTGGCTTTTCAAATCCAAGTCGAGTTCATCCGAAAGAAATAATCTCTTTATCTTCATCACGCCGCATATCATCCTGAAATCGGAGGACGCTAAAAACATCCACACGGACAAGAAAGATTACATGGAGACGCTCCGGGAGGGCACGATAAAAGCCACCCCGCCGAAAAAGAAGCAATGATGCGATGATACCGGTGAAAAATGGCTTCGCCGAGGCTCAAAATCTTTTTCGCTACAAATTATGATATTGCACACATATGCTTGAATTCAATAATATATTCCAATTTCTGGAAAGGCGAAAAATCTTTCATTCGCCGCTTGCGAACCATATTTCACCGGTTATGCAAAGCTTTCGCAGTAATGATGTCCTCCCGACTGCCCCTCTCTGCAAGGGTGCACAACAGTATGGATTTATGGTTGACAGATGGCAGGCCAGCAGGCAGAAAACAACATGAAAGACAGCGAAGCCCGACCCCCGGAGGCGGCGCCCTCCCCCGCCCTGGCATCCCTTTATCCCTATTTGATTCAGGCAGGCGTTTCCGAAGCAGTTCTCTCCGAGGCCGCCAGGGAATTCAGGGGCAATGGCGCCGGCCTCTTTGAGATGCTGATACAGAAAAAAGGGATTGCTGAAACGAGACTCCTGGAAGTCCTGAGCGCCCATTTCCATCTCCCCTTCCTGCCTGAGCTTCCCACGGATCACATGAATACGGATTTCACTGCACAGATCCCCATCCAGTATCTGAAGAAATACCGTTTAGTCCCCCTGGAAACACCGGAGGGGGCGGTCATCGCCGTGAACGATCCCTCGAATTTTCAGGCGCTGGACGACCTGCGCCGCCTGTTGGGCTGGCGGGATTTTCAGATCGTTCTTTCCTCTCAGGCAGCCATACAGGCGGCGATCAACATGGCCTACGACATCAGCCGGAATACAGCCAGGAAATTCTTCGAGGAACTCAACGGCAGCGAATCGCCGGACAGCATCATCTCCGAAATTGAAGACACCGGCGACCTGCTGGATGAATCCAGCAATGCCCCGATCATTAAGCTCGTTAACCTGCTGGTCTCCGGCGCCATCAAGGACCGGGCCAGCGACATCCATATCGAACCCTATCAGAGCGCGTTGAAAATCCGTTATCGCATCGACGGCATCCTCTACGATATCCTGAGCCTGCCCCGCAGGATCCAGTCGCCCCTGATCTCGCGCGTCAAGATCATGGCCAAGCTCAATATCGCCGAGAAACGGCTGCCCCAGGACGGCCGGATTGAGGTCAAGATCGCCGACCGTAGCGTGGATATCCGGGTTTCCGTTATTCCGACCGCCTTCGGAGAACGGGTGGTCTTGCGACTGCTGGACAAATCAGGGGCCTTTCTGCTTTTGCCCGAACTGGGCATGGGCGAGATAAGCGTACGGCTGTTCAACAAGCTCATCAAATCGCCCTACGGGATCATTCTCGTGACCGGGCCGACGGGAAGCGGCAAGACGACGACCCTTTACGCGGCCCTCTCCACGATCAACCAGCCCGATATCAATATCATCACCATCGAGGACCCCATCGAGTATCAGATTGACGGGATCGGTCAGATCCAGGTCAATCCGAAGATCGATCTGACCTTCGCCGCCGGGCTGCGCTCCATTGTACGCCAGGACCCGGACGTCATTCTTGTGGGCGAGATCCGCGACAAGGAAACGGCTGAAATCGCCATCCAGTCTTCGCTGACCGGACACCTTGTTTTTTCCACGCTGCACACGAATGACGCGGCCAGTGCGGTGACTCGCCTGATTGATATGGGGATCGAGCCCTTCCTCGTCACCTCCTCGATGATCGCCATTATTGCGCAGCGGCTCGTGCGCCTGCTCTGTCCCAAGTGCAAGGAGGCCTACGAGCCCGACGACGAATCGCTTGTCAATATGGGCATTGCCAAGGATATCCTCACCCGGCATGTCCTGTACAGAAGAAAGGGCTGTCATGCCTGCATGAACACGGGTTACCGGGGCCGGACCGCTATTTTCGAGATTATGCTCATGGAGGATGAAATCAAGCGTCTGATTTTAAAAACATCCGATTCAAACCAGATCAGCGATATGGCAATCCGGCGCGGCATGAAGAATCTGCTTTACGACGGCGCACAGAAGGTTCTGGCGGGGATCACGACCATCGAGGAGGTCTTCCGGGTCACCCGGATACTGAAACGGGAAACTGACCTTGAGGTTTAGAGGTTGCCCGGAAATGAGGATATCATGATGACGGGACTGCTCTTGCGCTGGCTGATTCTGACAGCCGCAATCCTTGCCGCCGCCTATCTGTTGAACGGCATCGAGGTCCGCGACTTTCTGTCCGCCTTTATGGCGGCGGCCGTCCTGGGCATCCTGAACGCCGTACTCAGACCGCTTCTGATCCTGTTGACGCTTCCGCTCAACATCCTTTCCCTGGGGCTCTTCACGTTTGTGATTAATGCATTCTTGCTCAAAATGGCTTCCGGCCTGATTCCCGGATTCGAGGTCCACGGCTTCTGGACAGCCCTTGCCGGCGCGTTGATTATCACGCTCGCGAGCGGGCTGCTCAACGCCCTGATCGGAAAGGAACAGAATCGAAGGGGCCCGGGATCTCAAGCGCAGGGCCGTGGGGATGACGTCATCGACCTCAAGCGAAGGGGCGACGACCGATGGTCATAACCGGCGTGACGGAGCTGACACCGGCCATGCGGCAGTACCTCGACATCAAGAGCCGCTACCCCGACTGCATCCTGCTGTTCCGCATGGGCGACTTCTATGAGATGTTTTTCGAAGACGCCGTTGTCGCAGCCAAAGCGCTGGACATCACGCTGACCTCCAGAAACAAGGGCAAGGAGGACAGCATTCCCCTCTGCGGCTTTCCCTATCATGCCGTTTCCGTCTACCTGGCAAAACTTATAGACTCGGGATTCAAAGTCGCAATCTGCGAACAGGTGGAAGACCCGAAGCTGGCCAAGGGGGTGGTCAAAAGGGAAGTCGTACGCGTCGTCACGCCGGGCCTTGTGGTGGATGCGGATAATCTCGATGCCAAGGAGAACAACTTTCTGGCGTCGCTATGTCTATATGAAAACCGTTTCGGACTGGCATTGCTGGACATCTCGACCGGCGAGTTCCGCGTAACCGAATCGGCCCAGGCCGAATTTCTGCTTATGGAAATCAGCGGACTTTCTTTCCGTGAAATCCTCATCGAGCAAAAAACAGCAGAAATCCGCCTGTTGAAGGGCATCCTGAAAGAAAAAAAAGACTGCCGGATCAACACTTTCGGCCCCGATTACTTTGACCTGCAGGCGGCAGCCGACCGCCTGCAGCGCTATTTTGACGCAGCCATGCTCGCGCAGGTCGGCCCGGACCGTCATCCGGCCATGACCTGCGCCGCCGGCGCCATCCTTCACTACATTGAAGAGACGCAGAGAGACCACCTGAGCCATATTAACCGGATCGAGTGGCGCCAGACTGACGAATATCTCGTGCTGGACGACATTGCCAAGCGGAATCTCGAATTATTCAGCACGATTACGGATAACCGCAAGGATGGCAGCCTCTTTCATGTCCTCGATCAGACGGTCACGGCCCCGGGCGGGCGGCGCCTGCGCTGGTGGCTGTCCTATCCGCTCATGAACCCGGATCGCATCCATCAGCGACTGGCCGCCGTCGCCGAGATCAAGGATCATCATCTGCTGCGCGAGAGCCTGCGTCATAAACTCAAAAGCGTCCATGATATGGAAAGGCTGGGCGCCCGCATCGCCATGGGCCTGGCCAATGCGAGGGATCTCGTCGCCCTGATGATGTCGCTGCAGGCCCTGCCGGAGATCCGGATCATCGTTCGCGAACTAACGGCCTCTCTGCTCCGATCGGTTGACACCGCGCTGGATGAAATGCCGGATCTGCGTGAGCGCCTCGAGAAGACCATTGCGGATGATCCACCGGCCACGCTGCGGGAGGGCGGCATGATCCGGGAAGGCGCCGATCCGGAACTCGACCGCCTGCTGGCGGCGACACGCGATGGGAAAAAGTGGATCGCAGCCCTGGAGGACCGGGAGCGCAAGCGAACCGGCATTGCCTCATTGAAGGTCGGCTTCAACCAGGTTTTCGGTTATTTCATCGAAATCACACGGGCCAATGCGAACCTGGCGCCGGCGGACTACGTCCGCAAGCAGACGCTCGTTAACGCCGAACGCTACATCAACCAGGAACTCAAGGAATACGAGCACACGGTGCTCAACGCCCAGGAGCGGTCGCGCGAACGCGAGTATGAGATGTTTGTCGCAATCAGAACGGATATCGCAAAAGAAATCAAGCGGATACAGAGTACGGCCGCTGCGCTCGCCGACCTCGATGCCCTGGCCGCCCTGGCCGAGACGGCGGAGCGTTACAACTACTGCTGCCCCATAGTGGACGACGAAGACGTCATCGACATCGCCGATGGTCGTCATCCCGTCGTGGAAAGGATGGGCCTTGCGGACGGTTTCGTACCGAACGACTGCCGGCTCGACCTGGAGCAAGACCGCCTGCTCATCATTACGGGTCCCAACATGGCCGGAAAATCCACCTATATCCGGCAGTGCGCCCTCATCGCGCTCATGGCGCAGATAGGCAGTTTCGTTCCGGCGACGCGCGCGCGCATTGGCGTAACAGACCGGATTTTCACACGTATCGGCGCGGCAGACAGCTTGAGCCGGGGCCAGAGCACGTTCATGGTGGAGATGAACGAGGTCGCCCATATCCTGAAACACGCGACCCGGCGAAGTCTAATCATCCTTGATGAGGTCGGACGCGGCACGAGCACATTCGACGGCGTCAGCATCGCCTGGGCCGTGGCGGAATATCTCCATGACGCCGACCATCTGGGGTCGAGAACCCTCTTTGCGACCCACTATCACCAGCTCACGGAACTGGAGGCCGCCAAAACCGGCGTGAGGAATTTCAACATCGCCGTCAAGGAATGGGGCGACCGAATTATCTTCCTGCGCAAAATCATGGCGGGCGGTACGAACCGCAGCTATGGCATTCAGGTGGCCCGTATCGCGGGCGTCCCCGACGCCGTCATAGACCGGGCCACAGAAATTCTGAAAAATCTGGAAAAGGGGGAAATGGACGAGGGAGGACAGCCCAGGATCGCCCGCAGCCGCAAGGCGGCCCAGAAAGATCGCCTGCAGTTGAGTCTGTTCATAGACGCCCGAGAGAAAATGATCCACGACATTCAAAATCTGGATATTCAGAAGATCACGCCGCTGGAAGCGCTAAATCTGATCAACGCCTGGAGGGAAACCATCGACGGGGAATGAAACAACGAGAGCTTTACGCAAGCGGTGAATGAAAGATTTTTCGTTGATGGGGACACGACTCTGTCATGTCCCCATGACTAATTTATTGATTTCAAACATATTTAAGCACTGCAATATTTCATGCGAAAAAGATTTTGAGCAGCGGCGAAGCCATTTTTCAGCGGTTGCGTGACTTATTTCTACTTGATGCACACCCGCCGGACCTGCTTGAAGTCCGTGAACCCCTTGAGTGATTTGAAAATCCCATCCTGCAGCAGCGTCGTCATCCCCTGCGCGGCGGCTATTTCGCGCATCTCTTCCACCGTCGCATGTTTCTGGATCAGCCGCTTGATCTCGTCGGTGCCGACCAGCAGTTCATGGATGCCCATGCGCCCCCTGTACCCCGATTTGTCGCAGACATCGCAACCCTTGGGCCGGTACATGATAAAATCGTCCGTAAAGGGAATATTGAGGTTTGCAAACTGTTCGCGGCCGTAGCTTTCGACCACTTCCTCGAATTCGTCGGGGGTCGGATGAAAGGCCTCCTTGCAGTTCTTGCAGAGCGTCCGCACGAGCCGCTGGGCCAGAATGCCCAGCAACGCGTCGGCGAAATTCAGCGGGTCGATTCCCATGTCCAGCAGACGCGTGATGGTTTCGGGCGCGCTGTTGGTGTGCAGCGTACTGAAAACGAGGTGCCCGGTCAGGGAGGCTTCCACGCCCGTTTTGGCCGTTTCAAAATCGCGCATTTCACCGACCATGATCACGTCGGGGTCCGCCCGCAGGAAGGCCCGCATGGCGGCTGCAAAATCAAATCCGATCTTGGGCTGCACCTGCACCTGGCGCAGGCCGTACTGGGTTATCTCCACGGGGTCCTCCGCCGTCCAGATCTTGCGGTCCGGCTTGTTGATGTAAGCCAGGGCCGCATGCAGCGTCGTCGTCTTCCCGGAACCCGTGGGACCCACGACGAGGATCATGCCGTAGGGTTTACTCAGGATGTTCAACATTTCCTTGTGGTTGCGCTCAGACAGTCCCATGGCATCCAGCGGCATGGTCGTCCCCTTGGCCAGGATTCTCATGACCACATCCTCCACCCCCCCCTGGGTGGGGATCGTGGCAACGCGCAGCTCGATCTCATCGCCGTTGGGCCGCCTGAATTTAATCTTGCCGTCCTGAGGGATTCTTCTGACGGTAATGTCCAGATTGGACATGATCTTGATCCTGGAGATCATAGCCGCCCGGTAGCTGTAGGGAAGCGTCTGATAAAGGGCGCAGTCGCCATCCACGCGATAGCGGACCTCGACATTCTTCTTGGCCACATTGGGTTCGATATGAATGTCCGATGAGCGCCTGTTGAACGCGTCGTTGATGACTTTATTCACGATCTGCATGATCACGCTGTCCGACTCTGTGACCACTTCCCCTTCTTCATCTTCCGTATCCTCCTCTGTGTCCATTCTCCCCAGAAGGTCTTTAATGGTGGATTCGTCTTCCGGCGACTGGTAAAAATAATTGACATATTTAATGATGTCTTCCGGCAAGGCGACGTCATATCTGACTGCCTTGGTCTTCAGCAGACCTTCAATGGTGTCCCGCTTCAGAATATTATTCGGATCATCCACCAGAATGCGGAGGGTTCCTTCTTTTTTCTCCAAGGGGACCCACAATTCACGGGAGAGGTATTCCTTCTTGAGATTTCTCAGCAGATCGACCGGTATGGGGTGCTTGTCATTGAACTGCTCAAACTTGCAGCGGTAGAATTCTTCAAAGCCCTTCCCGATATCCTCCTTGGATATCTTGTATTTTCTATTCAGGAAGGATTCCATGGTCTCTTTCTGCTCCCGGGACTCATCCCAGGCGCTATCCAGGTCTTCCTCCTTGAGCAGTCCCTGGTTTATGAGATAATCAAACTTTGTTTTCCGCCTGCGGGCGAAGCGTTCATGGTTATAGAAGGCAACGCCCAGAACCTCGCATATCTCCTTGAGAAAACCGGCCTCATCGTCTGAGAACCCACCCGCCGCCTTCTTCTTGTTGAGGATCTGAACGACGCCCATGAGGGTCTTGTTATGGAAGATCGGCGCCGCCAGGATCTGGCGGGTCCGGAAACCCGACTTTTTATCCCAGCTGATATCAAAATTCAGGTCCGCATGGATCTTTTTCAATTCGTTCGTCTCGTAGGCGTCGGCGATATTAATGCTGTTGCCCGTATTGGCCACATAACCGGCGATGCTTCTGTTGTTGATGGCGACACGGATTTCCCGGATCTCGGAACCAACCAGAAACATGGAATAAATTTCGTTCCGCAGCCGGTCCACCACATAGATCGTAATCGCGTGGGCGTCGAAGAGAGACAGTATGCCGTCCCTCAGGTCCACCAGAATCTGCTTGATGTTCTGAGCCGCATGGATCCGATTGGTGATGTCCTGAAGCCGTTTGCGAACAATGAGTTGCTCTTCCAGCCGGCTGATATCGGGCGTTGCTGCTGCGATACGTTCTGCCATAGGTTGCCTTTCTCCGCTTATGGGATCTGTAACGGAATCACTGTTGCGTTACAGATCCTTACACTTCTGTTACAATTTTTGAAAAGTCGGCAATCCGATGAAACAAATCGGAAATATCTTTCAACAGGGACAGCCTGTTGAATTTCACTTTTTCGTCTTTGGCCATGACCAGAACGGCGTCAAAAAACGCATCCACGGGCTTGCGCAGACGAGCCAGTTGGACCAGGGACTGCGCATAATCCCCGCCGGCAATCTGCCGGATGGCGATTTCGCCGATGGCCTGACAGGCCTCATGGAGGGCTTTTTCCGCTTCCGCTTCAAACAGCGCAGGGTCAACGGATCCACCCTGGAAATCTTTCAGGATATTGTCAACACGCTTGATGGCGATGGCCAGAGGCTGAAAGTCCTCATGAGACTTGAAGGCCTCCATGGCTTCAATCTTCTGCACGGCAACGACCAGATTATCGGCGCCCTCAGTCAGGACGGCATCCACCACATCATAGGGATGTCCCTGGGAAATCAGAAGGTTTTCAAAGCGGACGCGGAAGAACGCCAGCACATCGGCCCGAGCCTCATCGGCTGGCCGCCTGAGCTTGCCGTCCAGAATGGTCAGGCTTTTATCGACCAGCTCCGTCAGCGTCAGCGGATACCTTTTATTCAGGATAATATTGATAATGCCGAGGGCCTGGCGCCGCAGGGCGTAGGGGTCAGCGGCGCCGGTCGGAATCAGATTGACACCGAAGAAACCCGCAATCGTGTCCAGCTTGTCGGCGATGCTGACAATGGCCCCTTCATCGGTTTCCGGAAGGGCGCCGCCCGCCGCAACGGGAAGGTAGTGTTCATGGATGGCTTTGGCCACCACGGGATTTTCACCGGCCAGCAGGGCGTACTCGCGGCCCATGATTCCCTGAAGCTCTGTAAACTCGCAGACCATCTGGGTGTCCAGGTCGGCTTTGGCCAGTACGGCTGCCCGGTCAACGGTTTCCTTCAGCGATGGCCTGATCTCAGCGGCAATCGCCGCCGCCAGCGCCCGGAACCGCATGACCTTTTCATGGGATGTTCCCAGCAGCGTGTGGAAAGTCACTTTCTTCAGGTCCTCCACGCGCCGGTCCAGAGGGATTTTCCGGTCTTCCGCAAAGAAGAACTTCGCGTCGGCCAGCCGGGCGCGGATAACTTTTTCGTTTCCGCGGGCCACCACCGCAGGATCACGGGGTAGCGTATTATTGACGGTCAGGAAGAAGGGCAACAGCTTTCCGGCGGCATCGACCACCGGAAAGTATTTCTGGTGCGACATCATGGTGGTGACAAGCACCTCTTTGGGAATGTTCAGGTATTCCCTGTCGAAGCTTCCGCAGACGACGCTGGGGTATTCCGTCAGATAGGTCACCTCCTGTAGCAGAGCGTCATGGCAAAGCACCTGGCCGGACACAGCGGCCGCAGCCCTGTCCGTCTCCTCCCGGATGATCTTTTTTCTTTCCTGAGGATCTACGATCACGTAGTTTTCCCGCGTTACAGCCAGGTAATCCTTGAAGTCTTCGACGACAGCGAATTTCGGACTCATGAACCGGTGGCCGAATGTCCGATTCCCGCTTTGGATATTCTCGATCCGGAAATCAACGGTTTCTCCGCCGAACAGCGCGACGATCCAGTGAATCGGGCGGGCAAAATGCAATTCGAAATGGGACCAGCGCATGGATTTTTTAAAGGGGATGGCCGGGATGAAGCGGGCGAGCAGATCCGGCAAAAGCTTCTCCGTTACCTCTCCGGCGATTTCCCTCCGAACCAGGAGGTATTCCCCCTTGTCGGTCGC
Source organism: uncultured delta proteobacterium (assembly GCA_963754515.1). Lineage (GTDB taxonomy): Bacteria > Desulfobacterota > Syntrophia > Syntrophales > Fen-1087 > JAPLJM01. The sequence continues at coordinate 337,387 of CAVWGC010000005.1, forward strand.
CATGCGCTGGATATCCGAAAATGCGAGGCCCTGACTTTTGGCAAATCCGAGTGCGGCCCGGGTGGGCTGCCCCTGCTCATCAAAAGCAACCCGCACAGCCGGCCCCAGTTTCTCCATAACTTGGTCGTCCTGTTTTTCGGCCACATCCGCCACATACAGGCAAAGCCTTCTGGGCGCGGCCATCGTTTTGACCTCGCCGTGCCTGATCCGCAAAGCCGCAAACTCCCGGCGGATCATCTCCGCCATATCTTTTTCAGCCGTCGGCAGAAAGACGGCGGGAATTTCTTCGGTCCCGATCTCTAACAACAGTTCCTTGCCCATTTAATTCTCCAATTCATAAATAGGGACAGATACCTATTTTTCGTCTAAAAATAGGTATCTGTCCCTATTTATTTATTTCAGCGGGTATCCCATCTGTTCCCTTTGTTTGAGGTATCCTTCTGCGCTCAACCGGGCCAGGTTTCGGACCCGGCCGATATAACTGGTTCGTTCGGCCACGCTGATGGCGCCGCGCGCATTGAGCATATTGAAGGCATGCGAGCATTTCAGACAGTGGTCATAGGTGGGCAGAACGAGCCCCCTTTCTGCCGTCCGGACGCCTTCGGCTTCATACATGTCGAAGAGTTTCCGCAGCATGTCCACATCCGCTATTTCAAAGTTGTAGGTGGACCACTCCACCTCTCCCTGATGATGCACCTGGCCGTAAGTCACGCGGTCATTCCATTTCAGATCATAGACAGTGTCAATCCCTTGGATATACATGGCAATTCGTTCGATCCCGTAGGTCAGCTCCGCACAAATCGGATTCAGATCGATGCCGCCGACCTGCTGGAAATACGTGAACTGGGTAATTTCCATGCCGTCAAGCCAGACTTCCCAGCCCAACCCCCAGGCCCCGACCGTAGGCGATTCCCAGTCGTCTTCCACAAACCGGATATCGTGATCCAGGGGATTGATGCCGAAGCTTCTGAGCGAATCGAGGTAAAGCTCCTGGATATTCATGGGCGAGGGCTTCATGATCACCTGATACTGATAATAATGCTGGAGGCGGTTCGGATTTTCGCCGTACCGCCCGTCCGTTGGCCGCCGCGACGGTTCCACATAGGCCACGTTCCAGGGTTCGGGCCCGAGGGCGCGCAGGAATGTCGCCGGATTAAAGGTGCCGGCGCCTACCTCCAGATCGTACGGCTGCTGAATCACGCACCCCTGCCCGGCCCAGAACGCTTCCAGCGCCATGATCAATTCCTGAAAAGTCACGCTTACCTCCTGTGCTTAAAGCCGCAGCGCAATTGATTTAATCGTCTCCACGAGATTCTTAACATGAGCCAAAATGGGTGTCAATACGAAAAGCTTGGAAAACAGCCAAGAAGCGTTGACTTTCATACGCATGTCATCTTGCCGGACAGAGAGCCCGTTTTCGCGCGGTATCTGTATCCGCTACAGGCCGATTTTGCGGATCTGATTGAAAACCTGGAGGGACTTCAGTTCCTTGCCCAGCAGGTGCCGGATAAAGTGCATCATGATCTGCCGGCTTTCATGGGCCGACCGCTCCGACATGAGCAGCCGGTTCATCCTGGCCGGGTCCATGTCCCGGCTCAGGAGCAGGGTCTTGACGGTTCCGGGCGAGACCGGCAGAGATGCTTCGCCGGGCTTGTGGCAGGCGCCGCAACGGATACCGCCGGCGCGCACGTGGAACTGATAACTGTCGTCGCCGTTCAAGGGTGTCTGGCAGGCCACACAGCGGTCCAGGACAGGTTGATAGCCGACGCACGTAAGCAGACGAATTTCAAAGAAGCGCAACAGGGCCTCGGCGCAATTGTCGCTGGCGATCTGCACGAGAAAATCATGCAGCAACTGAAATAATTCCACATTTATCTTGTCTTCTAGCGTAAATTGATCAGTCAGATCGATAAGATAGGAAGCCATCAGGGTTTTCTCGAGGTCCTGCCGGATGTTTTCGAAATGACCGTGAACTCGGCTTTCTTCAACAAGGGCCAGGCTGTCGCGGCCCCTCCGGGAAAAAACGATCTGAGAACAGCAGAAAAGCTCCAGGGCGTTGGCAAAGCGTTTGCGGCTCCTCCTGGCCCCTTTGGCGATGCCTCGGATTTTTCCGTAGTCGCGGGTGTAGAAAGTGACGATCCGGTCTGATTCGCCATAATCAAGGGAACGCAGGAGAATGGCCTCCGTCTTGTGGCTCGTGCGCGTGTTCATGGTTGACGGCTCCGTAAAAAGTCCGGATGCTTCGTTGCGCTGCATCCTTCGTCACTGGTGCGTACGTAAAGGTACGCCTCATTCCTGGGGACAGATTTGAAATCTGTCCCCAGCGCGCCTTGCCGGAGCCTGCCCCAGCGAAAGCCGGGGGAGCTTTTTACGCAGCCGTCCTGAATTCAACTTGTTTTCGGATTTCTGGGTGTTCATGGTTCCTGATACTTGATTTCGCCGCCCACAATGGTCATAACGGCTTTCCCCTTCATGTCCCAGCCGTGGAGAGGGGTGTTGCAGCTCTTGGAACGGAAACAGGCTCGGTCCACCGTCCATTCGGCGTCAGGATCGATAACGGTCATGTCAGCCGCGGCGCCCGTCTTCAGGGTTCCCCCGGGTATCTTCAGAATCCGGGCGGGGGCCGTGCTCATCTTCATGACCACCTGATCCAGCGTGAGGATGCCGTCCGCTACAAGTTTGAGACTAAGGCCCAACGACGTTTCCAGGCCCACCATCCCGAACGCGGCGGCGTCAAATTCCACGTCCTTGTCGGTTGCGGCATGGGGTGCATGATCGCTGGCGATCACATCGATCGTGCCGTCGCGCAGACCTTCCCTGACGGCAGCCACATCCTCTATGCCTCGCAGCGGGGGGTTCACCTTGGCATGGACGTCAAATTCCCGGACGACTTCATCGGTCAGCGTAAAATAATGAGGAGCGGTTTCGGCGGTCACACGGACGCCCCTCGCCCTGGCCTCCCGGATCAGGCGGACGGTCCCTGCAGTGCTCACATGTGCGATATGAATGGCCGTCCACGTGAACTCGGCAAGTAATATGTCCCTGGCCGCCATCACCTCCTCGGCCACACCCGGAATTCCCAGCAAACCCAGCTCCGTGGCCACGAACCCCTCATTCATGACCCCTCCGGCCGACAGGTGGATATCTTCACAGTGAGAGATCACAGGCATATCCAGTGAGGCGGCATATTCCATCGCCCGGCGCATCAGCGCGGCGTTCATCACCGGCTTGCCGTCATCGGAAAAGGCTATGGCGCCGGCGTCCTTGAGATCCCAGAATTCGGCCAGCGCAGCGCCTTCGGACTTCCGGCTGATCGCAGCGACCGGATAGACATGGCAGACATTGCATTCCCGGGCTTTGCGAATGATGAACTCGGTCACGGAACGGTTGTCGTTGACGGGATTCGTATTGGGCATGCAGGCCAGGGCGGTAAAGCCTCCCGCCGCCGCCGCTTCGCATCCCGTTTGAATGGTCTCCTTGTATTCAAATCCAGGCTCCCGCAGATGGGTGTGCATGTCGATCAAACCAGGAACGACGATTTTCCCGCGCAGGTCGATAATTTTAAGGGCCGAAGAAGAGTTGGCGTCAATCTCCGTTTTCGATTTATAGATATGTTTAGCCATCCGGATAATCTTGCCGTTCTCAACCACGATGTCGATTTTTTCGTCGATCGACTGGGAAGGATCGACCACCCGCGCCCCCCGCAGTAATAATCTCATGATTTGTTGCTCCTGTTAGATATTATCATGACCTTTAATAACCAGAACGGCTTCGTAAAAAGCTCCCCCGGCTTTCGCTGGGGCAGGCTCCGGCAAGGCGCATGGGGACATGACAGAGTCGTGTCCCCATCCAAATGAGGTGTCCTCGGCGTACGCCGCAATGACGAGTGACGCAGCGCAACGAAGCATCCGGACTTTTTACGCAGTCGTCATGATTTGCCTCCGGATAACAAGTAAAGCAGCGCCATCCGGACCGCCACGCCGTTGGTCACCTGTTCGAGAATCACGGAAGCCGGTCCGTCGGCGATCTCCGGGGAAATTTCGACCCCCCGGTTGATCGGACCCGGGTGCATGACCAGCACGTCGTCCCCGGCCAGCCGGATATTGTTCCGGTTCAGGCAGAAATATTTTGCATATTCGCGCAGGGATGGGAAAATATTCTGATGCTCCCGCTCTGTCTGGATCCGCAGCATCATGATAATGTCGGCGCCCCGGATAGCCTCTTCGATGCGGTGATGCACCGTCACCCCCATCTGCTCGATAAACCGTGGAAGCATCGTCGCCGGTCCCGCCACAGCCACCTGCGCCCCCATCCTGGTCAGGCCGTAAATGTTGGACCGGGCCACGCGGCTGTGGGCGATGTCGCCGACAATGGCTACCCTCAGGCCGGCGATCCGCCCTTTTTTCGCCTTGATGGTCATCATGTCCAGCAGGGCCTGGGTGGGATGTTCATGGGCGCCGTCGCCGGCGTTGATGACGGACTGCCTGATATGTTTTGCAAGTATATGGGGCGCCCCGGAGGCACTGTGGCGGATCACAATGACATCCGGATTCATGGCCTCCAGATTCCGGGCCATGTCAATGAGCGTCTCTCCCTTGACGGCGCTGCTGGTGGACGCGGAAATGTTGATCGTATCCGCACTGAGTCGCTTTCCGGCGATCTCAAAGGATGTCCGCGTCCGCGTGCTGGGTTCCATGAAGAGGTTGATGATCATCTTGCCGCGCAGGGTGGGAACTTTCTTGATTTCCCGCGTCGATACTTCGATAAAGGATTCCGCCGTATCCAGGATCAGATTGATTTCATCAACAGAGAGATCCTTTATCCCCAGTAGATCTTTTTTCATCAGTCTCATGACATTATCCTGTCAGGGGTTTTCTTCAATAATGACCTCATCCCGGCCGCTTTTCTCTTTCAGATTCACCGTTACCGCTTCCCAGAGGGAGGAGGGCAGATTCCTGCCGACAAAATCGGCGCGGATCGGCAGTTCGCGGTGGCCCCGGTCGATCAGCACGGCCAGCTGAATGAGCTTCGGACGGCCGAAGTCAATCAGGGCGTCCATGGCTGCCCGGATCGTCCGCCCCGTGAAAAGGACGTCGTCGATGAGGATGACCTTCATGTCGTCCAGCGAAAAGGGGATGTCCGTCTTTCCGAGCCTCGGTTTTTTATTGCTTGTCCGCAGGTCGTCCCGGTAGAGGGTAATATCGAGAACGCCCATGGGGACATCCACCCCCTCAATGCGGTTTATCTTTTGCTTCAGTCTTTCGGCGAGGAAAACGCCGCCGGTTTGTATGCCCACCAGCACTATGCCCTCGACGCCCTTGTTCTTTTCGAGGAGTTCGTAAGCGATCCGCGTCAGCGACCTGTCGATCCCGTCTGCATCCATGACCACTTTTCTTACATTCATCTACCCGCACCGCCAAAGAAAGACAAATTCGTAAAAAGCTCCGCAGGCAAGGCGCATAGGGACATGACAGAGTCGTGTCCCCATCCAAGCGAGGCGTATTGGGGCGTACGCCGCAACGACGAAGGATGTAGCGCAACTTGAGCATCCGGACTTATTACGAAGCCGTCAAAAAAAAGCCTTCCCGTCATCATGGGAAGGCTCGCCAAGTCAATTCCGTCTGAATTCCTTTGTTTCATATTCCTTTCCTTTCATGATCTCTCCGGATCATGTTAAAAGGCCGCTTGTTTCAATCAGTATCCGTCGCCTTCGTACATCAAAACATCTCCCCGTGTCAAGCCAAATCAAAACCATCAGGAAGTGGAACATTTAATAAATCCTGACGCCTTCAAAAATACTTGCAATCATGTCGGATGATGTTATAGACCGCAAGACCGGAGGCATCGCCATGGCGACGATCAGTGAACCTCAGGTTTTTTTGTTTTTAAGCCAGATCCTGGGGAAAGACATTACGGATTCAAGCGGCCGTCCTGTCGGCAAAATCGTCGATCTGGCAGCTAATCTGGCCGAACCTTATCCGTCGGTCACGGGGGTTCTTTGCAAGGCTCATGCGGGCAAGGCACCCTCGCTGCTTTCCTGGCGCCGGATTACAGCAGTGCAGGACGGCTTTCAGGTGCAATGGCCTCTGCCGGATGATTTCTCCGAGCCCGCTCGCAGCGACGACGAACTGCTGCTGCGCGAAACCCTTCTGGACAAACAGATTGTAGATACCGACGGCGCCAAGGTCAGACGCGTGAACGACCTCCAGTTCCTGAAGGCACGCAACGGCCTGCATTTGGTTCATGTGGACGTGGGCTTCCGGGGTCTGATGCGCCGGGTGGGGATGGAAAGAGTCCTGGATATTTTTCTGCACGGCCTGTTCGACTATACCCTGCCGGACCAGTTTATCTCCTGGAAGTTTGTCCAGCCGCTGGCCCCCCCGGACCTGCTGCGCCTGAAGATCACACAGAGCCGCCTGGCGCAACTTCATCCCGCCGATCTGGCGGATATCATAGAGGATCTGGACGTCTATCAGCGAACCGCCTTCTTTCAGTCGCTGGATATCGAGACGGCAGCCGAGACCCTGGAGGAAACGGATCCGAAAATTCAGGTCAGTCTGATCGAAGACCTTGACGCCTCCGATGCCTCCGATATCATCGAAGAGATGTCGTTGAGCGAGGCTGCTGACCTCATTCAGGACCTGCCCAGGGATACGGCCGAAGACATTCTCAAGGAAATGGAACAGGAAAGCGCGGAGGAAATCAAGGAACTGCTGGCGCATCCGGAAGAAACGGCGGGCGGATTGATGACCACGGCCTTCCTTAGCCTGCCCCCATCCGCGACAGCGGGGGAGGCGATCCATGCCATCCGCGCCGGGGCCGAGGACATGGACCTGATCTATTACGTCTACGTGACGGATGCAGACAGCCGGCTTGTCGGCGTTGTCAGCCTGCGGGACCTGCTGCCGGCCGAGCCCCGGAGGCCGCTTGTGGAGATTATGGATACCCGGGTTGTGGCCGTCAGTCTTGACGAGGACAAGAACAAGATCGCCGGTCACTTTGTCAAATACGGGATGATGGCGATCCCGGTCGTCGATGAGGAAAACCGGATCAAGGGAGCGATCATCTTCAAGAATCTGTTGGATATCATCGCCCCCCGTCTGGGACAGTGAAAACACCTCTTTGTTAATTAACGGTATGGACGAGGGCGATTTAAGTCGATGTCTGAACAACCGGAAAGCAAAACCCTGCGTGGTGCATGGGGGCGTTTCAGGCAGAGAGGCCCATGGAAGTCGCTGGCACTTTTTTTCGCCCTCATCGGCCCCGGGATCATCACGTCCAACGTGGATAACGACGCCGGCGGGATCACCACCTATTCCCTGGCCGGCGCCGAATTCGGCCTCTCCCTGCTGTGGATCCTTTTCCCCGTCACCATCGCCCTGATCATCATCCAGGAGATGTGCGCCCGTATGGGCGTGGTCTCCGGCAAGGGCCTCTCCGACCTGATCCGGGAACGGTTCGGCGCCAAAACCACCTTTTATTTCATGATCTTCCTGCTGCTGACCAACCTGGGGAATACAATTGCCAACTTCGCCGGGGTGGCGGCCGGCATGGAGCTATTCGGCCTGAGTAAATATGTCTCCGTTCCCATGGCCGCTTTTTTCGTCTGGTGGCTGGTTGTCAAAGGGAGTTACAAATCGGTGGAAAAGGTCTTCCTGGTGGCCTGTCTTTTTTACCTGTCCTATATCATTTCCGGTTTCATGGGCAAGCCCGACTGGCAGGCGGTCGGCACGGCACTCATCAAGCCGACGGTCCGTTTCGACCCGGCCTTCCTGACCATGGCTGTCGGCATTGTAGGAACCACCATCGCTCCCTGGATGCAGTTTTACCTGCAATCATCCGTGGTCGACAAGGGTCTGAAAGCGGAAGATTACAAGTACGCACGGATAGACGTGATTGTCGGTTCCTTTATGGTTAATGTCGTGGCCTTCTTCATTATCATGCTCTGCGCGATCACGCTCTTTCAGAACGGAATCCGGATCGAAACGGCCGGGGATGCGGCCCTGGCTCTGGCGCCGCTGGCAGGAGGCTACTGTTCCTGGCTGTTTGCATTTGGTCTTTTAAATGCATCCCTGTTCGCCGCGTCCATCCTGCCGCTCTCCACGGCCTACACCGTATGCGAGGCCTTCGGCTGGGAATCGAGTCTGAACCGCAAGTTCGTGGAGGCGCCCCAGTTCTACGGCCTTTACACCCTGATGATTTTTCTGGGCGCGGGAATCATCCTCTTTCCGGACATGCCCCTGATTTCGATTATGTACTATTCACAGGTCATCAACGGCATGCTGCTTCCCTTCATCCTGATCTTCATGCTCCTGCTCATCAATGACCGGCGGATCATGGGCGACTATGTCAATGGCCGATTCATGAACGCGATCACATGGCTCACGGTGGTCGTTCTGATCATGCTGTCCGGCGCGATGGTGGTTACGACTTTGATCGGCTAATGAATGACGGCGCTTTTTTCAACTTTTTTACGAGTTCGTCATTGAATCAGGTTGAAGAGCCGGTCCCAGCGGACATTGCCGGCGTCGCCGTTCCAGGACCAGTAGATGATCATCGCCTTGCCCAAAACATCCTTGATGTCGACAATCCCCCAGAACCGGCTGTCATAGCTCTGGTCGCGGTTGTCTCCCATTGTGAACAAGGCGCCCCGGGGAATCTTTAAAGGGCCGAAATTGTCGCGCGGCTGGATGGCTCCCGGAATCATGAAATCGTCCACATAGACGCCATGGGTATCGTGATAGGGAAGACCATTCAGAAATATTTTTTTATTTCTGATTTCAATGGTGTCACCACCGACACCGACCACACGCTTGATAAAATCCTTGGAGCGGTCCTCCGGATAGATAAAGACCACTACATCGCCGCGCTTCGGCTCACTGATGGAAATCAGCGTCTTCCGGACAAAGGGAATCTTGACGCCATAGATAAATTTATTCACCAGCAGATGATCGCCGATCAGCAGCGTCGGCTTCATTGACCCGGAAGGAATCTTGAAGGCCTGAACCACAAAAGTTCTGATAAAAAAAGCGACCAGTATGGCAATGACGATCGCCTCTGCATATTCAACAAACTTGGATTTTGTTTTGCTCATGGGTAAATCCCTTTATGAGTAAACGTGAAACAGCGTGAAAGCGGCCATCGCGACGGACAGCATGCCCTTTACGGCAATGCCTGCCATTCCTCCGAGCATTGCACCGATGCCGGCCCGGTATGCCGGCTTCTGCTTCCGGCACTTGAGCATTTCCATAACGAAGACTGCCGCGCCGCCTCCCAGAAAGATCCCGATCAGGGTTCCCAAACCCAGGAAAAAAGGAACCAGAATAATCGCCCCGGCCAGGCTGCCGAACAGAGCGGCCCAGATCCCCCGACGGGATATGCCGAAGCGGACGGCGCCGATCATGCTCAAGCCAATATCCAGCAGCTCCGCCACAATGGCCGTCACCGCCAGAATCAGAATAACCATGAATCCGATCCGGGCAAAACCGGTGATAACGGCATAGGCGGCGGCATTGATCAGAATAAGCGCGGCCCCCGGCAATCCGACGGACGAAAGAAAAATGCCCGAAAAAAGGACCAGGATAAAAACCGTCAGGCCGACCGTTTCTAAAGGGGACAATTTATTTCTTCCTCTTTGTCCTGGATGGTCTGTACCGTTCCCAAGCCAGAACGACGGGGCTGGCCACGAAAATCGAGGAATAGGTTCCCACGACGACCCCCACCAGCAGGGCAAAGGAAAAGTCATGGATCACCGCACCTCCGAAGAAGAACAGGGCCAGCAGCACCAGAAAGACCGTGAAGGACATCAGAATCGTCCGGCTCAGCGTCTGGTTGATGCTGTCATTGATGACCTGACTGAGGGGATGTTTGATGTTTTTCCTGGAGGTCTCCCGGATCCGGTCAAAGACCACGATCGTATCGTTGATGGAATAACCGATAATGGTCAGCAGGGCTGCGACAATGGTCAGATCAAATTCCTTGTTGAGCAGGGACATTGCGCCGATGGTGATAACCGTATCATGCACCAGGGCCAGTATCCCCCCTACGGCATAGCGGAATTCGAATCGCCAGGAAATGTAGATGAGCATGCCGATCCATGAGAAGACAATGGCCAGCATGGCCTTCCGCGTCAGATCCTTGCCGACTTTAGGCCCCACCACTTCCACCCGGCGCACTTCAAATGCCCCCTGACCGAGGGCCGCCTGGAGGCTATCAGCGATCATCGCCGACAGTTCCTTGCCGGCGGCGGCGACTTCACCGATCCGGACGACCACCTCATTATCGCCGAAAGGTTGAATCACGACGTTCTGCAGGCCGATCGGTTTGAAGGCGTTTCTGATTTGCTCGGTCGATGTGGTTTTTTGAAATTTGAGCTGCACGAGCGTGCCGCCCGCAAAGTCGATGCCGTAATTGAGACCGCCGTGCCAGATGACCGACGCGACGCTGATAACGATCACGGCAGCGGAAATCCCGCAAGCGAGCTTCATTCTTCCCACAAAGTCAAAATTTATTCCCGGTTTGATGAATTCCATTTATTTTCTTCCCCGCAGTAGTTGTGCGTTCATCGTTTTGCCCGTGCATCCGACGCCAGGACGGCCGATGCCATGCGGTCATGGCGTCAGATGCTGATTGACTGGAGATTCCTTTTCCAGACAAGAAAGTCGAAGATAATCCTGGTGACAAAAATAGCCGTAAACATGCTGACGACGATCCCGATGCTGAGCGTCACGGCGAATCCCTTCACCGGACCGGTTCCGAATCCAAACAGAAACAGCGCCGCAATCAAGGTGGTCGTGTTGGCGTCCAGAATCGTCACAAAGGCCTTGGCATAACCGGCATCGATGGCCGCCCGCGGCGTCTTGCCGAGGCGCAGCTCTTCCCGGATGCGTTCAAAGATCAGCACGTTGGCATCCACCGCCATGCCGATGATGAGCACGAGCGCGGCAATGCCGGGCAGCGTCAGGGTCGCCTTGAAGGCGGCCAGGGCGCCCAGAATAATGACGAGATTAAGGAAAAAGGCAAGATTGGCCACAACCCCCGACAGTTTGTAATAGATCATCATGAACAGCGCCACAAGCAGGCCACCGATGATGACCGAGCGGATGCCCTGGTCGATGGAATCCTGTCCCAGCGATGGTCCGACGGTCCTTTCTTCAAGGATGCTCACGGGCGCAGGCAAGGCGCCGGCGCGCAGCACAATCGCCAGATCCTTGGCCTCTTCCATGGCAAAAGACCCTGTGATCTGAGCGTCGCCGCCGGATATCCGTTCCTGGATCACCGGTGCGGAGTGTACCACGCCATCCAGAACGATGGCCAGACGCTTTTTCACGTTTTCGCCGGTGATCCGGTCGAAATCTTTTGCCCCCTGGGCGTTGAATTTCAAGCCCACATAGGGCTCTCCGAAGCGGTCGCTGATCTTCACCTGGGCGTTTTCCAGCGATCCGCCCGTCATGAGGGTCTTGCTCTTCAACAGATAAGGCACGCTCACCCGCCGCCCTGAATCCCGGTCGATACTGGCCCCGTAGGCGATCTGGCTGCCGTCCGGAACGATCCCTTTCAGAGCCCCGTCGATGCTGTTTCCTTCATCAACCAGCTTGAATTCCAAAAGGGCCGTCTTGCCGATGAGATTTTTGGCCCGCGCCGCATCCTTGATGCCCGGCAACTGGACAATGATGCGGTCCTCTCCCTGCGTGATGATTTCCGGCTCGGTGATCCCGAACTGGTCCACACGGTTGCGGATGGTTTCCACGCTCTGCTCCACCGCCAGTTTCTTGATGTCCGCAGCCCGCTTGTCCTTGATTTTCAGGGAAAGGGATTCCCGTCCCTCCGTCATTTGGGACGATGCGACATCGAGGTCGGGATAGTGGTCCTTGAGAACTTTTTCAAAAGCCGTCCGCGACGCGCTGTCCGGAAGCTCCAGAACAATCATGTTTGCCTTCGTTCGCTCGATATTCCTGAAACGAATCTTGTTATCCATGAGGGTTTCCCTCATATCGTTGGCGATCCGTTCCATCGTCGTTTCCACGGCCTTGTCCGCATTAACCTCCAGCACGAGGTGCATCCCGCCCTGCAGGTCGAGACCGAGACGGATCTTGTCGGCGGGCAGATGCTTCTTCCAGACATCGGGGAGATCGGATGTCAGCGAGGGGATCAGGAAAAAAAGCCCGGCGAGGCAGACGATCAATGCCAGCAAAGCCCTGAGCTTGATATTCTTCAACATGGCTTACTCCTTTATCGGCTATGGCTTCGGCGCCTTCTCGATCACGGCGCCGATAAAATTTCTGCCGACCTTGATTTTAACCTTCTCGGCGATTTCAATCGTAACGTCCGCTTCCGTCAGCGCCGTGATCCTTCCCTGAATCCCGCCGGCGGTCTGCACCCGATCCCCATGGGACAGCTCCGCCAGCATCTTCTTCATTTCCTTCTGTTTTTTCTGCTGAGGCATGATCAGCATGAAATAGAAGATCGCGAAAATGACCATCATCATGATGATGAAGCTGAAGTCCCCGCCACCAGCGCCGCCACCGCCAAGATTTCCCATTGCATGGGCGATATCTGCAAACATATCTTCCTCCTTAAGTATTGACGAACTCGTAAAAACTCGAAAACGACGGCCTCATAAAAAAAGCTCCGCAGGCAAGGCGCATGCGGACATGACAGAGTCGTGTCCCCATCCAAGCGAGGCGTACTTTCACATACGCCGCAGTGACGAAGGATACAGCGCAACTTGAGCATCAGGACTTTTTATGAAGCCGTCTATGTTACGCAAGCGTGTCGTTGCCGGCAATGCCTTGCGTGTTGAAATAATGTTCCTGAAACGCCGGATAACGATCTGCCCGGATCGCGTCCCGAATCCGTTCCATCAACGCCAGATAATGGCGGACGTTGTGGATCGTATTTAAAACCATGGCAAGAATTTCGTTGGCCATAAACAAGTGACGAAGATAGGCCCGTGAGTAATTTTTACATGTATAACAATCACATAGACTATCTATAGGCAACGGATCATCCCGGTAACGGGCGTGCTTTATAACAACCTTTTCATGATTTGTAAACAATAAACCGTTACGGGCCGATCGTGTCGGCATCACGCAGTCAAACATATCGATGCCGTGCCCCACACAGCGCACGATATCCCCGGGCGTCCCGACGCCCATCAGATAGCGCGGCCGGTCGCACGGAAGCAGCGGCGTCATCTCTGCAACGACCGCCATCATGCTGTCCTTCGGTTCACCGACACTCACGCCGCCCAGGGCATATCCGTCAAACCCCATTGCGGCCAACGCCTCGATGGCGATTTTTCTGAGATCGAGATACATCCCCCCCTGAACGATCCCGAAAAGGGCCTGATCGGGGCGTTGCCGGGCCGCCCGGCCCCGACCGGCCCACTGGAGGGTCAGCGCGAGCGAATCTTCCGCCTCCCGATGTGTCGCCGGATAGGATGTGCAGTCATCCAGACACATCATGATGTCCGAACCGAGGGCTTCCTGTATGGATACGGCCAGTTCGGGGCTCAGAAAATGCTTGGATCCGTCGATGTGGGATTGAAACAGGACCCCTTCCGGCGTGATTTTGCGTAAGGCACCGAGGCTGAATACCTGAAACCCGCCGCTGTCCGTCAGAATGGGCCCCTCCCAGTGCATGAAACGGTGCAGGCCGCCCAGGTCGCGGATGAGTTGATGCCCTGGCCGCAAGTACAGATGATAGGTATTGCTCAGGACCATCTCGGCGCCCATTTCTTTAAGCGTTTCAGGCAGCAGGGCTTTGACGGAGCCCTGGGTTCCGACGGGCATAAAGACCGGCGTGGACACCTCCCCATGCGCGGTTCCGATCTTTCCGAGCCGCGCCCCCGTGGCGGCGTCCTGCTTTAAAACCTCAAAATTGAAAGCCATTTTTTCTGTCCATCATAGAATGACGACCTCGCAAATAGTCGGATAATTGTCCAAATTCGACGGCTGCGTAAAAAGCTCCGCAGGCAAGGCGCATGGGGACATGACAGAGTCGTGTCCCCATCCAAGTGAGGCGTACTTTTGCGTACGCCGCAACGACGAAGGATGAAGCGCAACGCAGCATCCGGACTTTTTACGCAGTCGTCATAAAATCAGCATGCAATCCCCATAGCTGTAAAAACGATATCTGTCGGCAACGGCCCGGCTGTAGGCCTGCTGCATCAATTCCGTTCCGGCGAAGGCGCAGACCAGCAGGAACAGGGACGACATGGGCAGATGAAAATTCGTCAGCAGCGCGTCCACGCGCTTGAAACGGTATCCGGGATAGATAAAGAGGCTGCTCCGGAACGAGCCGGGATGGACACAGCCCGCCTCATCGGCTGTCGTCTCGATCGCCCGCACGGCGGTCGTTCCCACGGCGATTACGCGTCCGGCGCGATTGATCGTCCCGGCGGAGGCCTCTCCGACCTGCAGGAACTCCGCTTCCATCACATGATCTTCGAGAAGTTCGGCCTCGATGGGGCGAAACGTCCCGTAGCCCACATGCAGCGTCACCGGGGCCAGTTCAACGCCCCGCTCGTCCAGTTGCGCCATGACTTTTTCGGAAAAATGCAGACCCGCCGTCGGCGCCGCCACCGACCCGGGCTGCCTGGCATAGATGGTCTGATAGCGCTCCCGGTCGTCGAGCGATGCAACGCTGCCGGCGCGTCTTTTGATATAGGGCGGCAAGGGGGCCTTGCCGTATCGTTCGAGATAATGGGAAAAGGGAATGGTCATGACAAACTTAAGCAGCCATTTTTTGGCCGACAGGCGTTCGGCGACGACGGCCTCGCACTCCTGGTCAAACCGGATCCGGTCGCCGACGGACACCCTTTTCGCCGGCTTGAGCAAAACCTCCCAGCTCTGGCACAACGGCGTTTCCATGCTCGCTCTGGACAACAGCAGGATTTCAATGGCCGCGCCTGTTTCCTTCCGCCCGAAAAGCCGCGCCGGAATGACCCTGGAATCATTGATCACCAGCGCGTCCCCCTTTTTCAGACAGCCGGGGAAATCGGAGAACCGGGCATGACTGATCGACATTTGCTCCCGATCGATCACCATCATGCGGGCGCCGTCGCGCTCTGCACAGGGCGTCTGTGCAATCAGATCCATTGGCAGGTGATAGTTATACGCCTCCAGGCCCATCTCAGATCCTGCCCAGCCAGACAAGCAGCAGTCCTGTCAGGATGGCCGCAAAACCCAGGAATCGCAGGGTGGAATCCGGCATTTCGGCGATTTTCAACAGGTAGGCCTTGATCTTTCCGGGAAAGGTAAAATAGGGCATCCCCTCGACAATAAACACCATCCCCAGCACACAGAGAAAAAAATCCATGTTACTCCTCAATTGGTTAACGACTGCGTGAAAAGCTCCGCAGGCAAGGCGCGCAAGTATGGGGACACGACTCTGTCATGTCCCCATGAGGCGCACTGTATCGTACGCCGCAGTGACGTAAGGATGAAGCGCAACGCAGCATCCGGGCTTTTCACGCAGTCGTCTTCTTGCATTCATCCCACAGTTCATCCATCTCCGCAAGCGAGACCTGTTCCGGGGTCTTTCCGGCGGCTGTCAGCTTTTGCTCCACGCAGGTGAAACGCTCCTCGAACTTCCGGTTGGCCTGCCGCAGGGCCTCATCGGCGTTGATCTTCACGAAGCGGCAGAGATTCACCAGGGTAAACAGCAGGTCTCCGATTTCCTCCCGGATCTGTTGCGGCCGCCCCTCCTGCATGGCCGTCCGCAACTCGCGGTGTTCCTCCTCCACCTTGAGCATGACCGCATCCGTCCGGTCCCAGTCAAAACCGACCGTCGCCGCCGCTTCCGTCATTTTCTGCGCCCGGATCAGCGCGGGCAGCGACCGCGGAATGCCGTCCAGGACGCCCCCGGAAGTGTGTTTCATTTCAATATCCCGCTTGATCGCCTGCCAGTTGGCCTTGACCTCCGCCGCATCCCGGACCGCACAGTCGCCGAAGACATGCGGATGGCGCCGGATCATTTTCTCGCCGATGGCCGCCATGACGTCGGACAGCGTAAATTCTCCCTTTTCCTCGGCCATGACTGTCAGAAACAGAATCTGAAACAGCAGATCCCCCAGTTCCTCCTTCAGGGCGGGAACAGAGCCGCTGTCGATGGCGTCGACCGTTTCGCAGGCTTCGTCCAACAGGTACTTCGCCATGTCCGCCCGCGTCTGCTGACGATCCCAGGGGCATCCGGCGGGCGAGCGCAGGGTCCGGATGATCTCCAGGAGTGCATGAAGGTTTTTTAGGACTTGCAAAGACGCCTCAGTCAAGGTATGCTCCACCTGTTTTTTTGACCGGTTCGTAACACATTCGGAAGGTCATGACAACGATTTCTATACCCGTATCCTCCATGATGCCTTTGTTTGGTATTTGTCCTGTTGATTTTCATTCGGCAAGGGGTGAAGCGCTGCTATGGATATGAAACGCGATTACTATGAGGACATTCAGTTGTTCAAAAGCCGCGTGGTCCTCTTCTGGTCTGCGGCTTTCCTGCTCTTTCTTCTCACCCTGCCCCTTTATCTCCCCCAGTATCATTTCTACCTTCTTAATCTGATCATGGTTCACGTCATTCTCGCCGTGGGCCTGAATATTCTGGTGGGTTATACGGGCCAGATTTCCCTGGGCCATGCCGGATTTTTCGCCATTGGGGCCTATGGGACCGCCCTTTTGATCCTGAAGCTGCAACTCCCGTTCCTGCTGGCTCTGCCCCTGGCCGGTTTTATCGCCGCTTTTTTCGGTTTCATTCTTGGCCTGCCGGCCCTGCGGCTGGAAGGCCCTTACCTGTCCATCGCCACACTCGGGTTTGGCCTGGCGGCCCTGCAGATTATCGGCCATCTGGATTATTTCGGCGGCCGTACCGGAATCCAGGCGCCGCCGCTTGATCTCGGCATGCCGCAGACGGGGCTCAGCCTGATTCTGAAAACGGATGCTGCCAAGTATTATCTGATTCTGATCATTACGGTCCTGCTGACGGTGGCAGCACGGAATATGATGAAAACGAGGGTCGGGCGCGCCTTTGTGGCAATCCGCGACAGCGATATTGCCGCCGAAGTCATTGGTGTCAATCTGACGGCCTACAAGACCCTTTCATTTGCAATCAGCGCTTTCTATGCCGGTATTGCCGGGGGGCTCTTCGGATTCGTCCTCGGTTTTTTCAATCCCGAACCCTTCAATCTGATTTTGTCTATCATCTTCCTTGTCATGATCGTCGTGGGGGGATTGGGCTCCATCGTGGGTGCGGTAATGGGCGCCGTGCTGATTACCTGGCTGCAGTTCAGCCTGTTGAAAAATGTAAAGGAAATGCCTTACATCGGGGATTTTCTCGTGGCGATCTCCAACCGCTGGCTGACCGTTGTGGGGCTGGAAAACTTCGCCAGCATCATCCTGGGGCTGATCATGATCGGGATTATCATTTTCGAACCGCTGGGCATGTACGGCGTCTGGCTGCGCATGAAAAAATACTGGCGGACCTGGCCGTTTTAGACGGAAAAGATTCTTGAGCCGCGGCGAAGCCGTTTTTCAAGGGGCCCGAAAGGAAAGATATGTACGGACAGCTCATTGTGGAAGGACTGGCCATCGGCGCCTGCTATGCGCTGTTCGGCATTGCCGTGGTCATCATTTATAAAACCTCTGAAGTCATCAATTTTGCCCAGGGCGAAATGGCCATGCTGTCGACCTTCGTAGCCTATCATATTCTCGCCTACTATCAATACCCCTTCTGGCTGGCTTTTATCATCACCATGATTTTTTCCGTGCTCCTGGGAATGTTTATCGAATTTGCCTTCCTGCGTCCCGCCAAGCAACCGAGCCTGCTGGGACTGATCGTCATCACACTGGGCGCGGAGATGCTGCTCATGGGTGCGGCGGGCTGGAAATGGGGAGCTGAACAGAAGGAATTCGCCCTGCCCTTCTCGTTCCAGAACACGCACGAACCGATCAAGGGCGTGATTATCAATGACTGGGCCATCGCCGTCTTTTTGACGGCCGCCTGCCTGATGGTCTTTCTTTATGTATTTTTCAAATACACAAAGCTCGGCGTGGCCATGCGGGCCACGCAGCAGAACCAGCATGCGGCCAAAATCATGGGCATTCGCGTCGAGCGGGTCTTTTCCATTGCCTGGGGCTTCAGTTCGTTCATCGGGGCAGTCGCCGCGATGTTTTTTGCGGCCCGTTCCACGCTGGACCCGGCATTCATGATGGAACCATTTCTGCGGGCTTTTGCCGCTGCCGTGCTGGGCGGCCTCATGAGCATCCCCGGTGTGGTCATCGGCGGTGAAATTCTCGGGCTGGTCGAAAACCTCTTTGGCTATTTCTGGCCGGAATGGAAACCCATCGTCGCCTTTCTGGTCATTATTGTCGTTCTATGCATCCGGCCCAGCGGCCTGTTTGCCAAACATTTTGTGAAAAAAGTATAAAGCCATTCCATCATGAAAAAAAGGTACACCGGCGCCTGCGCGATCCTGACCATTTTGCTTTCATTCGTTTCGGCCAGTGCGGTTTACGGGGCGGATGCAGGGCTATTGCCCGATGTTTCCGCCGAAGAGCGCGAGATTGACTCGGCGGCGCGGAAATATCTGGACGCGGAGGTGGCAAGAGAGCTGAAAACGGTTTATGGCTGCCTCGCCCCTTCTTCGGTTTACCGCGCCACGCATGACTATGAAGCGTACCTGGCGGAGGCCGAGGCGTCGCCGGTGCGCATCCGGGAATATAAAATTCTGCGAATCACGCATATCCGGATCAATGAAGATAAAAAGACGTACCCCCGGGTGGATAAATTTGCCGAGGTCGAGGTGGACATGAAAGTCTTTTATACAGATACAAATCAGGCGGCAGAGGTCAATTTCAATTTCACCTTTATTAAAGAAGGCAGCCGCTGGTACAAGGGCTGAAACAACAACTGAAGGAGGAAAAGCTTATGTTCAGGAAATTCTTATGGGTTGCAGGAATCGTCATGATGACCGTTTTTGTTCTGACCACAGCCGGCTATGCCGCACCGGGTTTTGACGACAAGGAGATCCGGGTCGGCCAGTGGGGACCCCAGACTGGTCCGGCCGCCCCGTGGGGGTCTGTGGCAAGGGGCTCGGATATCCTTTTCAATCTGGCCAACGAAGCGGGTGGCATTCACGGCAGGAAGATCAAGTATTTCTACCGGGATGATCAGTACAACCCGGCCCAGACCAAGGCCGTGGTTAAGGAACTCGTGGAGAGGCAGGGTATCTTCGCCTTCGTTGGGGGCGTGTCGGCCGCCGCGGGACTTGCCGTGAAGGACTACCTTGCCCAGAACAAGGTCATCTGGGTGGGACCCGCCACAAGTATCAAGCAATACGTCTCCCCCGTCAATCCTTACTTATTCAGCGTTTACCCCCTCTATGAGGATGAGGCCTCGGTTCTGACCCAGTACATCGTGGAGAAGCTCAAACTAAAAAAGATCGGAGTCTTCTATCAGAATGATCCCTATGGAAAGAGTGGCCTCGACGGTGCCCGGCAACGTATGAACAAATACAATCTGAAGCTTGTGGCCGAAATCCCCGTAGAGCCCGGGTCGAAGGATCTGGCCTCCGAGATGCTCAAATTCAAGAACTCCGGGGCCGAGGCGGTCATTATGTGGGTCGCCCCGACGACGGCCGTCATTGCACTGAAGACCTCGGCCTCCATCGGCTTCAAGCCCCAGTGGGTCTCCTCGAATACCCTTTCCGATTACGCCCTGATGTACAAAATCAGCGGCGGGCTCTGGGAAGGCGTGATCACGGGGGCCTTTTCCGAGCCGCCCGACTCCGCGAACCCTCTGATGGCCAAATACCGCGAAGCTGCCAAAAGGATGGCGCCGGCGGAACGGTGGGGTCTGTTCTACATGGCCGGGATCATGTTTGCGGAACCCTTCGTCGACGCCCTGAAACGCGTGGGGCCGGACCTGTCCACGGAGGCCTGCCTGAAGGCCCTGAATGAGACGACGAACTTCCAGGGAGTGGGACCGAAGATCACCTGGACGGCGTCGCAGCACCAGGGATCCGACTCGGTGATGATCTGGAAGTGCGGCCCCAACGGGGCCACCATCAAGCTGCAGGACTGGACGGCCAACGATCTGGCCACATGGAAGAAATAATAACGGACCGGGACCATTGAAAAATGGTTTGTATGTGGCGAATCAAAGGAAACCAACAATAAATGGATTTGTTCAGCGTTGAAAATCTCAGTATCAGCTTCGGCGGCGTGAAGGCAGTCAGCAACGTGAGCTTCAGCGTGGGGTCGAACAGCATCTTTTCGATCATCGGCCCCAACGGCTCGGGAAAGACGACCATCTTCAACCTGATTTCCGGCATCTATAAGCCGGACAGCGGCCGCGTTCTTCTGAACGGTGAAAATATGGTGGGCAAAACCCCCGACCGGATCGCCCGGAAGGGGATTGCCCGCACATTTCAGAACATCGAGCTGTTTACAAACGCCACCGTCATGGACAACCTCATGCTGGGGCGTCATATCCACATGAAAGCAGGCGTCTTTACGGGCGCCCTGCTCTGGGGAAGAAGCTCGCCGGCCGCCCGCGAGGAAATCCGGAACCGCCAAATCGTGGAGGGAATCATCGACTTTCTGGATCTCCAGTCGGTACGGGATCAGTTCGTCGCCAACCTGCCCTACGGCAAACGAAAACTGGTCGAACTCGGCCGGGCGCTGGCCCTGCAGCCGAAGATTCTACTGCTCGATGAACCGTCGGCGGGGATGAATACGGAAGAGAAGGAAGATCTGAACCTCTGGATCAGGGATATCCGGGAGGATTATCAGGTGACCATTCTATTGATCGAGCACGACATGAACATGATCATGGGCATCTCCGACCGGATTTTTGCCATCAACCACGGAGAGATGATCGTGGAGGGAACGCCGCAGGAAGTTCAGCGCCATCCGGAAGTCATCAGGGCGTATCTGGGCGAGGAGGAAAAGCCTCATGCTTGAAGTCCGGAACATGGAGACCTGGTATGACCGGATCCGCGCCCTCCACGGCATTTCCTTCGACGTCCATCAGGGAAACATCGTGGCGCTGCTGGGTTCCAACGGGGCCGGCAAATCAACGACCCTGAAGACCATCATGCGACTGCTGTACGATCTCAAGGAACAGCAGCCCGAAAAGGGGACCATCGCCTTTGATGGCCGGCGGATCGACCGGAAGGATACCGATGAAATCGTCAGACTGGGAATCAGTTACGTGCCGGAAGGGCGCGAGGTCTTTCCCGAGCTGACCGTGATGGAAAATATCCGGATGGGCGCCTATACCCGGAAGGATACAAAGGCGATCAAAGAGGACGTGGAAAAAATCCTGACCCACTTTCCGATCCTCAGGGAACGGGAAAAACAGCAGGCCGGCTACCTGAGCGGCGGGGAGCAGCAGATGCTGGCCATCGGGCGGGCGCTCATGAGCCGGCCGAAACTACTCATGCTTGATGAGCCGTCTCTGGGCCTGTCTCCGCTTTTGACAAGGGAAATATTCAATATTATTGATGATATAAACAAAAAAGAGGGCGTGACGATACTGCTCGTGGAACAGAACGTCAATATGGCGCTGCAGTACGCCCATTATGCCTATCTCATGGAGAACGGGAGGATCGTCCGTGCCGACAAACCGGAGGTCCTGCGCGAAGACGAGGATGTCAGGGAGTTCTATCTGGGCATCGCCAGGGAAGCCTCCGTGAAAGGATTCAAGCGCTACCGCAGAAAGGTGCGATTCCGATGATCGTGGACACACTGCCGAAGGCCCTTGCCGAAATGGCCGGAAAACAGCCCGGGCGGGTCGCCCTGCGGCGCAAGGAACTGGGCATCTGGCAGGACATTTCCTGGTCCGGGTATCTCAAGAAGGTTCGACAGGTCGCTTTGGGACTCCACGACCTGGGCGTCAAGCGCGGCGACCATGTGGCCATTATCGGCGAAAACCGGCCTGAATGGCTCTACTCGGCCCTGGGCGCCATGTCGATCGGGGCGACCTTCGTAGGCGTCTATACGACCAATCCGGCCACGGAATGCGAATACGTCGTCGGCCATTCGGAATCCGTCGTCTATATTTGCGAAGATGAGGAACAATTCGACAAGGCCCTTGTCTTCCGCCCCCGCACCCCGAAACTCCGGAAGATGATCGTCTGGGACATGGAAGGCCTGCGGCATTTTCAGGACCCCATGCTCATGAGCTTTGACGATCTGCTGGCGCAGGGTGAGCGGCTCGATCGCGAATATCCGAATCTTTTCAACGAACTGGTCGCACAGGGCCGGACGGAGGACATCGCCGGCATCATCTACACCTCCGGGACGACCGGTCCGCCGAAGGGGGCTTTGCTGACCCACGAAGGTTATCTCTGGGTGGGCCGGCAGGCCGGCGCCGTCACACGCGCCACGCGGGACGACGAGACCATTTCTTTTCTGCCGCTGAATCATGTCTATGAACAGATATTCGACCTCATGGTTCACGTGAGCGTCGGCCATACCGTCAATTTCACGGAAAATACGGATACGGTCATGACGGACATGCAGGAGGTCTCTCCCACGCTTTTCCATGCCGTGCCGCGCATCTGGGAAAAATATTACTCCGGCATCGTGCTCAAAATGGGCGACGCCACCTGGTTCAAAAGATCGGTTTATGCCCTCGCCCTGAAAATCGGGGCCGCTTACAACGGCGCCAAACTGAAGGGCGAATCCCCTTCCCTGCCTTTGACGCTGGCCTATCGTCTGGCCTATTTCGCCGTTTTCCGGAAGCTCAAGGAGCGGCTCGGCTTCGACCGCGTTCATCTCGGTTTTTCCGGGGCCGCGCCCATCTCCCACAACATCCTGAAATATTTCCAGAGTATTGGGATTCCCATCCGGGAAGGGTACGGCATGACGGAGACCACGGGCGTCACGCACATGTCCGAAGAACACCGTTTCAAGCTCGGCACGGTCGGCAGGGCCCTGCCTGAGACCGAGGTCAGGATCGCCGAGGACGGCGAAATCCTCGTCCGGCATCGCGGCATCTTCAAGGGCTATTACCGGGATGAGGAAAACACCCGCATGGCTCTGCACGACGGCTGGATGCACACCGGCGACGTGGGCGAGGTCGATACGGAGGGCTATCTGAAAATCACCGACCGGAAAAAGGATCTGATCATTACGGCGGGCGGCAAGAACATCGCCCCGCAGTATATCGAAAATCTTCTGAAATTTTCGCCTTACATCAATGACGCCGTGGTCATCGGCGACGGCCGGAAATACCTGACGGCCATGATCGTCATCGACGAGGAGAACGTTACAAAATACGCACAGGACAACAAGGTTCAGTTCACGACCTTTGCCAGCCTGACGCGGTCGGAAGAAGTGCTTAAATTGATTCAGGAAGAAGTCAACCAGGTCAACTCTCAGATGGCGCGTGTGGAAAACATCCGCAAGTTCAGGATCCTCGACAAGAAACTCTACACCGAGGACGGCGAAGTCACGCCGACGATGAAGGTGAAACGCAAAGCCATCAATGAGCAGTACCGGGAGCTGATCGAGTCCATGTATCGAGACCTTTGAAAAATGGGTTCGCCGCGCCTCAAAAATACTTGACAGCCCGCCTTCTTTAATATATCAGGAGCCCGATTGAGGTTCAATCTTTCTATTACGCGGCAGCGCCTGAAGAAGATCACCCCATCCCGACGGTCCAACCCCCCATATCGGGGTTCACTGACATGGTTGGCGATTAAATCATCGGATTCTGCCATTGCGGAAAGAGCTAAGGATGGACACATAGGGAAATCATCAACGAATAAATAAGTTTTCCATCGGACACTTATCAAAAAATCTTAGAGGAGGTTGACATGTCAGAAGAAGAAAAAAAACCAAGATTGTCGAGAGCGGAACGTCTCGCAGCGGAACGAGAGAAAAGCCTTGCCCACTGGGAAGAGCAGGACGCGATCCTGTTCAAGCATCGCGAAGAGGCCTACGATATCGGCGGCGGCGGCCAAGTGGCGCGCCTGGCCAAACAGGGTAAGAAACCGATGCGCGATCTGATCAAGATGCTCATCGATCCCGGAACGGACTTATATGAGGTCGGTCTCGATGCGGGCTACGACATCGGCAAGAAGCGACTATATGGCGGTGAAATCTATGATTCGGAAAAGCGCGGCCATATCCCCGGCGGCGGCGTGGTGACCGGCGTGGGCACCGTCATGGGCAAGGACTGCATGATCTTCGCCAATGAGAACCGCTATGCCGCGGGCACCTATTTCCCCATCACCCTGAAAAAACACATGCGCGCCCAGGCTATCGCCGAACAGTGCGAACTGCCCTGCGTCTATATCGCCGACTCCGGCGGGATCAACCTCCCGCTGCAGGTCGGCTGCTTCGCCGACGACGGGCACTTCGGCACGATGTTTTACAATATGTGCCGCATGTCCGCCAAGGGGATCCGGCAGTACACGCTGTCCACCGGCGGCAACACCGCGGGCGGCGCCTATATCGTTTATCTGGCCTCCGAGTCGATCATGATCGAAAAGATGGCCTACGCCTTCCTGGCCGGTCCTCCCATGGTCAAATCCGCCATCGGTGAAACCGTTTCCCCGGAAGATCTGGGCGGCGCTTATGTTCATACCCAACATTCCGGCGGGTGCGATCACTTTGTCCGGACCCAGGAAGAAGGCATCGCCAAGCTGCGCGCCATGATGGAATTCGAGCCGTCCAACAAGCTCTGCATCGAACGCCGGGAAACACGCGAGCCGAAGTTTGACTTTAAAGAGATGATGCGCTGCACCCCCGTGGACACCTATCAGTACATCAACATCAAGGACACCATCAAGTGCCTGGCCGACGACAGCTATTTCCATGAGTACAAAGCCTCCTACGGCCCCGGCCGCGGCGATTCCGTCATCGCCGGCAAGATGTGGATAAAGGGAATCCCCGTCGGCGTCATCGCCTCCAACGCCAGCGGCGTCATTTACATCGATGCGGCCCGCAAGGCCACGGAATGGATGATCCGCTGCGGCAACTCCAAGCTTCCCGTGCTGTTCCTGCAGGGGTCTCCCGGCTACATGGTGGGCAAGGCGGAAGAATGGGGCGGCATCGGCAAATACGGCTCCGACATGGTCCGCGCATGCACCTGCCTCGACACCCCCAAGATCACCTACGTCATCGGTCCCGACCACGGCGCCGCCAACTACGGCATGTGCGGCCGGGCCTTCAAGCCCCGTTTCGCCTTCACCAACATGCGCGGCCGCACGACCGTCATGTCCGGAGAGACGGCGGGCTTCATCGTGGAGACGGTCCGCCGCAAGAACATCATCGACAAGGGCGGGGCAGTGAATGAGGAAGAAATGGCCAAATTCCGCCAGATGATGCGGGACCGCTACGACTCGGAAGGCCATCCTTTCTATACCGGTTCGCTGATCTTCCATGACGGTGTTGTGGCATTCAGCGAGGCGCGTGACAAGATCGCACGCGGCTTCGAGATTGCACTCCGCGTTCCCATCAAAGAGTCCTACTGGGGCGATCTGAAGGTCTGATCAAATATATGAAAGGAAGGTGAAAACCATGTCTGATATCCTGTTGCAGGAAAGAACGGAAGACGGCATCCTGGTGCTCACGCTGAACCGGCCTGACGCCATGAACTGTTTCAATTTTGATCTGCTGGCCGTCCTGGCCGATGTGATCCGGGAAGCCAATTTTGATATGGATCTGCGCTGTATCATCATCACGGGCGCCAAAGCCGGCGACGAGCCCAAAAAATGGTCATTTTCCACAGGCGCCGATCTCAAGGAAAGACGGACGCTGACCCCGGATCAGGTGCGCCGGTTTATCTTCACGATCCGGAATACCTTCACGGCAGTGGAACAGGTCCGCGTGCCCGTGATCGCTGCGATCAACGGTTTCGCTTTCGGAGGCGGGACGGAACTGTCCCTGGCCTGCGATATCCGCATCGCATCGTCGAACGTGATCATGGGCCTGACGGAAACGAGCCTCGCGATCATCCCCGGCGCCGGGGGAACCCAGAGGCTCCCGAGGATTGTCGGCGTCGCCAAGGCCAAGGAGCTGATCTACACGGCCCGGCGCATCAACGCCCAGACGGCGCTCGATATCGGTCTGGTCAGCAAGGTCGTTGAACCGGACAAGCTCATGGAAGCCGCCCTCGAACTTGCACGGGAAATCGCGAAGAACGGCCCGATCGGGGTGGCACAGGCCAAGTTTGCCCTTAACTACGGGTCGGAGGCGAGTCTCGGCGTGGCACTGCCGCTCGAATCCAAAGCCTACGAAGTGACGATTCCGACCAAGGATCGCCTCGAAGCTTTGGCGGCCTTTGTCGAGAAACGGAAGCCCGTTTTTAAGGGTGAGTAACTGAAGCGATAAAGTTTCCCCTCCCCCCTTCCTGCCGCCGGGGGAGGGGAGATTCTTTATTAACAAATTTATTGAAGGAGGACCAGTTTTATGGCGACAGAGTACGATTATTGGAAAATTTTCCCGAGAATGCCGAAGAAGGTAACGATCGGGGACATCACGATTCGCGACGGTTTTCAGCACGAGGAGCGGTTCATCTCCACGGAAGCGAAGATCTTCTACGGTCAGGAAATGATCCTGGCGGGTTGTCGTGAACTGGAAGTGACCAACCTGGCAGCCGCTACGACGCCCCAGTTCGTGGACGCCGAAACGGTCATGAAGGCCATGCGCAGCGACGAGTTCACGAAACGCGCCGCCCGCGTCGGGATCGATGTGCACAAGGACGTCGTCCTGACTTGCGTAACGATCCGCGAACCCTCAGTGGATATCGCCATCCGCATGAAGAAGGAAGGGTTCGGCCCCGACCGGATTCTCATGATGGTCTCCACGGATCCGGAGCACCACTTTGCCAATTCCGGCACCACCCTGACCCACTACTGGCGCGAGGCGGAGCGCTGCATTAAAAAGGCCCGAGATGCCGGCATGAAGATGGTCGGAACCGTCAGCACGATCTGGGGCAGCCCCATCAGCGGCGCCACGAAGCTGGAAGACGCCGTGGAGTTCACGAAGCGCTGGTTCCAGATCGGCGCCCATGACATCGAGCATGCAGATCATGACGGTTCTGCCAACGCAGCGGACGTCTATCGGTATTTCTCGATGATCCTTGACGCGATGCCGAACCCGGAAGCACATCTGTGCCATCTGCACGAGACGAAACGCATCGCCTCGTCGTCGATCCTGGCAGCGCTTCATGCCGGGATCTGCCGGTTCGAGGCCACACTGGGCGGTCTGGGCGGCCAACCGGCCAACTTCCTGGGTGATTCCCCGATCAGAGGCACGGGCGAATACTACTATGACGATCCACGCTATGTGGGCCTTGTTACCATGGAAGATCTCCTGGTGCAGATCGACGAGCTCGGCATCGAGCACGGTTATGATGTGGATCGCGTTCTCTGGCTGGGTCGCAAGATGGAGAAGACCTGCGGCAGGCGGCTCCGTTCCGAAGCGATCATCAACGGCCGGACCCAGAAGGCGGGTCACATGAAGTTCGCCCGTCCGGGCCTCAGGAAGCTCATCGATAAGCTGGGTGAGAAGGTCGGTCAGCGTGTTCCCACAGATTGGTCCGCGGAAGCGATTCTGCCGGATACCTGGGGACCCGCGGATCCGCTCTGGAAAAAATAAATCGGGCGTCGCCCGTCTTAACAGGGGGAGTTTCAGACTCCCCCTTTAACCTTTCAATCCGTCCCGCTGTGTCGGACAAGTCCGCGCAGCGGGGCAATCAAATATGAAGGAGGTATAAAATGGCAGTAGAAGTCGTAGCCCCCATGCCCGGAACCATTGCGGAGATTTTAGTCGAGGTCGGCGATGCCGTCAATGCCGACGATGAATTGATCATTCTGGAAGCCATGAAAATGGAAAACCCGATTCTGGCGCCATCAAGCGGAAAGGTCGCCGAAATCAAGGTCGCCGAAAAAGACAAGGTCGATACGAACCAGGTTCTGGTCGTCCTCGAGTAACAACAGCTCCCTTCAGACTAAACAGGCATGCCGGGCCCTCAAGCGAGGGTCCGCCATGCCTGTTTTCATAACGTCACATCAAACCGGCTACTTAATCGGCCATTCGCCTCTTTCCTTCAAGACGTCCCGATACACTTCGAGGGCCTCGTTGACCGCCGGCATCCCGGCATACGTGGCGACCTGGAAGAAAATTTCGGTCAGCTTTTTCGGGTCGCAGCCCACATTGAGCGCCGCATTCACATGCAGCTTCAATTCCCCCGTGGCCCGCAGGGCGGCGAGCATCGCGCAGGCCGCCATCTGCCTTTCCGGCAGCGCCAAAACCGTCCGCGAATAGAGATTTCCCGTGATAAACTTCGAGAACTCGTTGGCCAGGTCCTTGTCGAATTCGCGCCACATCAGATAGGGCGGATCCATCTTGACGCCCGCCCCGAACAGTTTCTTTGCCGTTTCCTGTGTCTTTTTTACCACATCATCGCTCATAAATTGTTCGTTCCTCCTTAAATTAATAGAATTGATGAACTTGTAAAAAGTCAAAAAACTATCCAAACTCGACGGCTTCGTAAAAAGCTCCGCAGGCAAGGCGCGCAAATCATGAGGAGTGAGGCGTACTTTACCGTACGCCGCAACGACGAAGGATGCAGCGCAACGCGGCATCCGGACTTTTTACGAAGTCGTCATTATTTCACGAGAAAAACATCCCTGTCCCGATCCTGAAAATAGACGGCATTATATTTCCCGCGGCCGGTTTTGGCATAGAAATCTTCGCCGTTCTGACGGCAGACGGCACAGCTCCGGCCCGGCACGATGACGGCATAGATACGGCTTCCCGTATCCGCCATGGAATCGATCATGACCAGCCCGCCGCAATCGTTGCAGATGCGCACCGTCTCTTCCTGCTGTTCGCTGATGCCGTCCGTATCGTAATAGATGCTTTTCCGGCGCCTCGCGTAGCCCGCGTCTCCGACGATCTTTGCCTTCATGGCGTCCCGTTTCTGCCAGAGCTTGTAAATCTCCGCCGCATCCTTTTCGATCTTGCGCATGATGTCATCCGATTCCCGCAGCGCCAGCGGGTTGTAATCGGGCTCCCTCACGTGGCTGTAATCGATCCCGGCCATCGCCAGAATAATGCCCACATTGACATAGGGAAGGGCCTTCTCGATGGAATAACCTCCTTCCAGCACGGCAATGTCGGGCGCAAGCCGCTCATTGAGCGTGGCATACCCCTGGGCGCTGAAACGCATGTCCGTGATGGGATCGGTGTAGTGGTTGTCCTGACCGGCGGAATTGATGATGAGGTCCGGCTTGAACTCCTTCAGTATGGGTAAAATCACATGATCCAGGACATACAGGAAGCCCTGATCGGAGGTCCGGGGCGGCAGGGGCACGTTGATCGTCGCCCCCAAGGCATTGGGCCCGCCGAACTCGTCATGAAACCCGGAACCCGGATAAAGTGTCCGTCCGTCCTGGTGGATCGAGATGAACAGCGTGTCCGGGTCGTGCCAGAAGATGTCCTGCGTACCGTCGCCGTGGTGGCAGTCCGTATCGACGACGGCAATGCGTTTGGGACCGTAATGCCGGCGGATGTATTCAATCATGATGGCTTCGATGTTGACGTTGCAGAAGCCGCGGGCGCCGTGAACAACCCGCATGGCGTGGTGGCCTGGCGGCCGGACGAGCGCAAAGGCGTTGTCCACGTCGCCTTTGAGGACCTTGTCGGCGGCCGTGATCGCCCCGCCTGCTGAAATGAGGTGGGATTCCGTGATGACGGACTTCGCATCGGGGACGCAAATATGGATCCGGTTGATATCCTCGACCGTCGCAAGGCCCGGTTTGAACTCGATAATGTTGTCGAAATCGAGGAGGCCTTCTTCCCAGACCTGGTCCTGGGTATAAAGAAGCCGCTCCTCCCGTTCAGGGTGGGTGGGAGAAATGGCCCAGTCAAAAGCCGGAAAAAATATCAGCCCCGTTTTTCTCTGTTTTTTTGTCATAAACGCGCCCCTGCCTGAAAACCCGCAATCAATCCCGGCTTCACCTGGAGCTTGACTCGGATATTTTTACCGGTTGTGTAAAATTGATTGACCATATTGAATTCCTGGCTTTCAATGACCTCTATCTCGATGTCTTCTTCCCGGGCGCCCATGCGCATGGCTTTCTCGCGCAGTTTTTCCCGACCGATACGAATCGCGTCCTCCCGGCTGAAGCGGGGCGGAATCGCCGCCCGGTAGCCCTCTTCCGCGATGGAGAGGAATTTTTGTTCCGTGTCCGCCAAAACGGTGATTTCCGCCGTGGTCCGGGCCAGCGCCGCCCCGATGGCGTTGGCGACTTCGGGGTGTTCGGGAATATGCACCGGGCAGTTCAGCAATTGTCCGAGCCGGGGCGCCATGGGCCCGGCCGGCCCCCCCACCACATAGAGGATTTTCGGTTGCAATTGCTTGCCTTCCAGCATTTCATGAATGGTATAAACGGGCTGATTATTGATCTCTTCAATCACCCGGCCAACCTGGTCAACAATAATCCGGCATGCCTCGTCGTAAATCTGCTGCGCCGCCTGGGTCAGGGAACAGTTCAGTTTTTTGGCTAGCGGCGTCAGGGCCTTCTCCGCCCTTCCCCGCTCGCCGATGTCCGTCAGGCCCAGGACGATCATCGCGTCGGTTGGTGTGGGGCAGAGGCCTCCGAAAGCCGCCGCCGGCCCCTCGCGGTCCGGTCCGATGGACAGCCGCCCCTGATCAACGCGGACACAACTGTCCCCGCCCAGGCCGATCGATTTGGTGCGCAGCCCCCGGATGAGCGTCTTATAGCCTTCGATCGTCACGCCAAAGGCTTCAAGGAGCGGAACGCCCTCGGCAAAGATGGCAATATCCGTCGTCGTACCCCCGATATCCAGGACAATCGCATCTTCCTTGCGGCTGGACAGGCTCAGAACGCCCATGATGCTTGCGGCGGGACCGGACAGGATATTCTGCACGGGAAATTCAAGCGATTGCCGGATGTCGATGGCGCCGCCGTCGGCCTTCAGGATGTAGATGGGTACGGAAATGCCCTGCCGGCTGACAAAGTCGAGAACGTCCTCAACAAAACGGCCGTACAGGCGGGCAATGGAGGCGTTCAGATAGGTCGTGGCGATGCGCCGCGGAAAATTCAGGTGTCCAGACATCCGATGCCCCAGCGACAGATGGCCCGCGGCGCCCTGCAACCGGTCTCTGATCCGGATCTCCTGGACAGGGTTGCGCGTGGAAAATTTTCCCACGATGCCGACATGATCGATGCCCTCCGCCTGGAAATGTTCGCCGACGCGCCTTATTTCTTCATCATCGATCGTCGCCGCTTCCAGCCCCCTGTGGTTGACATACCCGGCAACGAAACGGCAATCCCTCCCCACGGCCAGCCGCGCAGGCTCGATCCCCGGGCCGCAGGCCAGGACCATGCCCACCCGGTCTGTTTTTTTCTGGACAATGGCGTTCGTGGATATGGTCGTGCTGAGCACCACGCGGCTGAGCTTCCCGGGATTTTCATCGCTCAAGAGCTCCTGCGTGACCTTCAGCAGCGATTGCAACAGGTTGTCCGCGTCGGTGAGGACCTTGGCCTTTCTGATGATCTTGAAATCCTCGATCAGAACCGCGTCCGTATGCGTCCCGCCCACATCTATGCCCAGGATCATGACACCACCCCGTCTGCCGGAAATATTTTTTTCAATACAGGCGTCTTATATCCTGATAAATTTATCTTGACAAGGCAAAAAAAAGGCGTATTTTTATGCGTCGTACAGGGTGATGGGAACGTTGCCCGCACTTGTAAAAATTCTTGAAAGGAGGTGACAAATCGATGAAGAAGGTCTTCGCTGTCATTTTATCCCTGCTTTTCGTCATGACATTTTCATTTGCAGTGGTTGGCTGCCAGAAAGCAGAAGAGAAGAAACCGGCTCCGGCAGCACCCGCTCCGGCTCCGGCTCCGGCGCCCGCTCCGGCTCCGGGAGCAGCTCCCGCGCCCGCAGCGCCTGCAGCGCCCGCAGCGCCCGCAGCGCCCGCAGCACCGGCTAAAGCCCCTGCAAAGTAATAAAGAGCCAACAAGAAAAGAACGACAAACCGGGCATTTGAATGCTATTCAATGCCCGGTTTTGTTTTATTACTCCGACAACAATAAATACTCAATCCTGTCATTCTCGCGAAAGCGGGAATCCAAGACATGACCGGATGCCGGATCAAGTCCGGCATGACAACCTTTGACATGTTTACTTGCCGGAGTAATAACGACTTCCTAAAAGTACGCCTCATGGGGACATGACAGAGTCGTGTCCCCATACTTTGCACGCCTTGCCGTAGCCTGCCCCTGCGAAAGTCGGGGGAGCTTTTTTACGCAGCCGTCGGGGCTTATTTTCTAACTTTCTACGATTCGGCTTTTTAGGTTTACTTTTTTTTAAAAAGATGTAGAATATGCATGCGGAGAGTATACGATCAAACACAAAATAAACAAAGGAGGTGCATCCATGTCGGATCGAGGCGTTGATTTTGTGAAGGGGCTGGTTATCGGCGGATTGATCGGCGCTGTTCTGGGTGTTCTGTATGCCCCCAAGAGCGGCAAGGAAACCCGTGAGGATATTGCCAAAAAAACGGAGGATCTGATGGCCAGGGCGCGGGAGGAATATGAACTGGCGCTTGAAAAAAGCAAAAAGGCTTATGACGCAGCGGTGAAACGACTGAAGGAAGTGGAAATTTCGGCCAAGGAAAAAGTGGAGGAAGCGGAAAGCAAGGTTGAAGCATTGACGGAACGCGGAAAAGAAACGCTCCTGGACGGCAAGGGCCGCCTGAAGCGGGCCATTGACGCCGGCGTGGAAGCCTTCAAGGAAGAAAAAGAAAAGACATCTGCATAATTGCCGAAAGAGGAGCGGACATGTTTCTGGAAATTGTTGTCACGATCATGGCCGTCGCGTTTCTGCTGTTTGCCCTGTTTTCGATCCCGTCGCTGCTGCAGATTCGCCGGACAGCGGAAGCCGTTGCCGTGACGCTGCAGGCCCTGAACGAGAATCTGCCCGGCATCCTCAGGAACCTCGAGCATATCACCGCCAACATCAATCAGGCGACCTTCACGGTGAACCGCCAGGTCGAGGACCTGTCCGATGCGTTCCGGAAATTGCAGAAGACGGTGACCTTCCTGGCGAGCCTGGGTCAGATTATCCAGACGGGCGCCCGGATTCCCTTTCTGAACACCCTGATGTCCCTGACCGCCGTTGTAAAAGGGGTGCGCGTTTTTTTGAGCGTCCTCTCGGAAAAAGGCGATTTGCCCTGCCGTTCCCCGAAGAAATGATTGCCCCGCCATCCTCGTTTCGGGGGACAGATTTCAAATCTGTCCCCGTGCATGAAGGGATCGAGGCGACCTCCCAGAGCCTGCAGCATTTCCGAAAAATCTGACAAGGGATTGAATATTAAATTAGAAAGTGGTAGTGTCACACAATCAACATGAACATGAATAATAAGGGTCTGTAACGGAATTACCGTTTTGTTACAGGCCCTGAATCTTGTCACGAAGGGAGGCGCCTATGCGAAAAAGGACAAAAGCCGTCGTGGTTTCGGCGGTCTGCCTGATTGCCTTATTGGGCCTTTGGAGCCTGTACACGAATTCGCCGGCCGTCGCGCTGGACCGGCAAGCGTATAAAAATATCAAGCTCTTCAATGAAGTTCTGGATATGGTGCAAAAAAATTATGTGGAACCTGTCGAGCAGAAAACCCTGATCCAGGGCGCCATCAACGGCATGATGCGTTCGCTCGACCCACACAGCGCCTATATGACCGCGGACATGTACAAGGAACTGGAGGTCGAGACACGGGGAAGCTTTGGCGGCATCGGGATTGAAATCACGATTCTCAAGGACATCCTGACCGTCGTATCGCCGATTGAAGACACGCCCGCCTTCCTGGCCGGCGTCAAGGCAGGCGATCAGATCATCCGGATAGACGGCAAATCGACAAAGAATATCAGCATCATGGAGGCTGTCAGCAAGCTCCGGGGTCCGAAAGACACAAAGGTGACGCTGACGATCATGCGGGAAAGCGTAGCCAGGCCGGAGGACATCGTCATCACGCGGAGCACCATCAAGATCAGAAGCATCAAGGCCCGCATGTACGATGACGGGATCGGCTACATCCGGATCGCTTCCTTCCAGGAAAAAACCGTCAATGATCTCAAGAAGGCGCTCAAAGACCTCAACGGACACTCCCCGTCCCTCAAGGGCCTCGTTTTAGATATGCGTAACAATCCGGGCGGCCTGTTGAATCAGGCCGTGGAAATTTCCGATTGTTTTCTCAAATCAGGCGTCATAGTTTCGACGAAAGGGAAAACCAAAATACTCGAAAATACCTTTTCCGCCAGAGACAACGGTGATGAACCCGCCTGTCCGATTGTGATTCTCGTCAACGAGGGTACCGCCAGCGCCGCGGAAATCGTTTCCGGCGCGCTGAGGGACAACCGGCGGGCGATCATTGTCGGCGCCCAGACCTTCGGCAAGGGGTCCGTGCAAACGGTGATCCCCCTTGAGGACGGGTCGGCGCTGAAATTGACCACCGCCAAATACTATACCCCCAGCGGACGCTCCATTCAGGCCGAAGGCATCGCCCCGGACATCGTCATCAAGTTTCAGCGGCCCGCCCAGGAAAAAGAAGGCGCGGAAAATCGCCTCCGGGAGCGGGATCTGAAGGGCCATATCAAATCGCCGGAGGAAAACGGGCAGAAACCGGAAGAAAAGGCCAAAAAAGACGCGGAAGATCTGGCGCTCGACAGTCAGCTCAAAGGCGCGATCGATATTCTCAAAAGCTGGGAGATCTTCCAGAAAACCGTTGGAAGCTGACCGTATGCACAACTGCTTTTTTCATAAACTGGCTTGCCTGGCTGCGATTGGCCTGCTGCAGGGCTGTCTGCTGTTCCAATCGCCCGACTCTGCGCAGCCCCTGGACCGGGACGCCTCGCAAAACCCGTCCATGCTTGCGGCGTATCATTATTCCCTCGGCGTGTTGAACCTGCTTAACGAAAACAACGCGGAAGCCGTCAGCGAATATGAAAAGGCCCGGCAATTCGACCCTATATCCCCTCTCCTGGCCGCCGAGCTGGCGATTCTGTATGGCGAAAGGGGATCTTTCGAGAAAGCGCTGGCGCTTCTGGACGATGTCTTGAAATCCCATCCCCGTGACGTGGAGGTTCACTTTCTTCGCGCCGGGTTATACGCCAACATCAAGGACCATCCCAATGCCGTCCGGGCTTATCAGGCCGTCATCGCGCTGGATCCGAAACACGCGCCGGCGCATCTGTATCTCTGCACCGCCTATGCCGAACAAAAAGACTTTCAGAATGCCCTCGATACGATCAGAAAGCTGCTGGCCATCGATCCCGATCACGTCATCGGCCGCTACTATCTGGCCAAGATCCTGATGGAACTCAAACAGGACGACGAGGCGGAAAAGGAGCTCAAGAAAGCCCTTGACATCAGGCCGACTTTTGAGTCCGCCATGACGGATCTGGGGGCTCTCTACGAAAAGCAGAAGAAATACGCCCTGGCCATCGAGCTTTACGACCACATCACGAAGGCGTACCCGAACCGCGTGAGGGTCAGGATCCGGATGGGGGATCTGCTGTTGCGCGAGAAACGGGATACGGAAGCGGATCAGGTCTTCGGCGAGATCCTGCGGCAGCATGCGTCCAACAAGGATATTGCGCTGACCATCGGCCTGATCTACCTTGAACGGGAACGCCCCGACCGCGCCGTTGACCTGTTCGGCAAACTGCATGCATCCTATCCGGACGATCAGAAGATCCGCTATTTGCTGGCTGCTGCCTACAGTGAAAAATCCCAGAACCCACAGGCCCTCGAAATGTTTGCGCGGATCACGCCGGGCTCGGATTTCTTTGTCAACGCCCGGACCCATGCCGCGACGATCCTCAAAAAGGAGGGCAAGCCGGACGAAGCGATGAAAACCATCCGGGAGGCCATTGCCGTCAAGCCGGACGCGCCCGGATTGTACCTGTTCCTCTCCTCCCTGTACGACGGAAAAAAGGATTATGCCAACGCGGAAAAAGAGCTGCGGGGAGGACTGGACGTTTTGCCGAAAAACCTGGAGCTTCTTTACAGCCTCGGGGTGCTTTACGAAAAGACGGACCGCTTCGAAGACGGCATCAAGCTGATGCGGCAGATCCTTGCGATCGATCCCGATCATGCCGACGCCCTGAATTTCATCGGCTACAGTTATGCGGACCGGAGCATGCGTCTGGACGAAGCGGAAGAACTGATCAAAAAAGCCATGCAGCTCAAGCCGGGCAACGCCTACATCATCGACAGCCTCGGCTGGGTCTATTTCCGGAAAAACAAGCTGGAAAGGGCCATCGAGCTGCTGAAAGAGGCGGTCCGCCTGCAGCCCGACGACGTCGCGATCAGTGAACACCTCGGCGATGCATATGTCCGGAACGGGCAATTCAAGGAAGCCCTCGAGGTCTATCAGAAAACGCTGAAGCTGAACCCCGACAGCAAAACCCTCCCCGGGAAAATCGGCGATCTTTTGAAAAAATGACGGAAACGCGAAAAAATATCCCCGCCCTTTGTCTGCTGCTGCTCGTTTTCTGCGGATGCGCGGCTGCGCCGACAATAACGGCCCGCCTGGACGTTTCCTCGCCGAAAACAGCCCTGGAGCACATTGCCGCCCAATTCCCGGCGGACGCCGCGCTGCTGGCCCTGGCCGATGTACGGGTGGCCACACATACGAAAGAAGGAGCCTATCCGCTAAAACTTGCCGTGCTGCTGAAAAGACCCGCGTTGCTGCGGATGGAAGCCATCCCGCTGTTCGGCCCCCCCGCCTTTTTTCTTTCTGTCCGCGACGGGACGCTAAAGGTCTTTCTAAACGAAACCCGCGTCTTTTATGTCGGTCGCGCCACTGCGGACAACGTGGGGCGATATCTGCCGCTGAAAATGGGTCCCGAAGACCTGATTGCCCTGCTGACGGGATCTTTTTTTGATCCGCCCGGGCCGGATACGCTTCTGCAGGGCCGCCCGGAAGGCGACCATTACCGGATCGACCTCGTAGAGCCGCGGAAACGCCGGTCACTGTGGGTGCGGACAAAGGACGGATTTCTCGAGA
Organism: uncultured delta proteobacterium; assembly: GCA_963754515.1. Taxonomy (GTDB): domain Bacteria; phylum Desulfobacterota; class Syntrophia; order Syntrophales; family Fen-1087; genus JAPLJM01. The sequence continues at coordinate 374,440 of CAVWGC010000005.1, forward strand.
TCCTCGAGGTTTACGCGGAACAGCAGCTTCTTTACCGGGTGCGCTTCGAAGAGCCGCTCCATATGGAGGGCAGAGTGCTCCCGCAGAAGATCACCTTTGTTTCCGAAGGTATTGACGGCGTTTCCGTGAACATCCGATACAGGGACATTCAGTTGCTGAAGGACGTCGATCCGGAATTATTCGATCTCGAAGCGCCGCCGGGCGTCGAGCCCGTCCATCTCGATTAACAGGAGCCCCAATCCCCGTTGACCCACCGCGCCATTCAAGATCCGGCCCCCTTCAGCCTGCCCCTTGCCGACGGAGGCCGCTACATCGTCCTTTCCGACTGCCACCGTGGCCACGGATCCGCGGGCGATGAATTTGCTCACAATTCGCTCATATACAAGTGCGCCCTGGAACACTATTTCGAGCAGGGCTACACCTACATCGAACTGGGCGATGCCGAGGAACTCTGGGAAAACGAATCCTTCGACGCGATCTATATCACCCACACCTCCATCTACGACCTGCTGCGCCGCTTCCATGATCCCGACCCGGCCAAAACCCGCTTCATCAAGATCTGGGGAAACCACGATGCGGACTGGCGCGACAACCCAGCCCCCCTGCGCGCGATCTTTCCGGGCATCGAGGTCCACGAGACCGTCATCCTGCAAGCAGCCTGCCCACCGGTCCTTCTGCTCCACGGGCACCAGGCCGATCCGTCCTGCATGGGCGCCCGGGCGAAGATCAGCCGCTTTATCGTCCGCCATTTCTGGTCCGGCTTTCAGAGATTGGGGATACTTGACCCCACCCGTGCCGCCGAGAATCCCGGCCGCTGCAATGAAATCGACAGAACCCTCTACTATTGGGCAAAAGGGCACAATAAAGGGAACGTAAAGGATGTCTCCCATTTCTCCGGCAGGGAAAACAGGGAAGCGTCCCGGGTTATCCCGGATGGTCACTTGATCATCATTGCCGGCCATACCCATCGCCCCGTCTTCGCCAATCTCTCCCTGACGGAGCGCCGCCTCATGGAGACGGGCATCGGCAGCCGCGGCGTCCGCAGAAAGGCCAAGGCCGACCCGGTCTATTTCAACACGGGCTCCTGTGTGCACCCCCGCTGCATCACGGGAATCGAAATCACGGTTGAAAAAAACCCGGATCATGAAGCGTTTCGCCTGGGATGGACGCTCGTAAAATGGGGCTTCAGCGCCGATGCCGCCTGTGCGGACACAAAGACAGGCGCGGACGCGGGGAGCGCCTGCTTTCCCCTTGCCATCCGCCGCACCGTCCTCGAAAATAATAATGAGCCCGCGATGACTTGCCGGAACCGGAATGATTGATGAGAGTTTCACATAAACGGTGGACAAAGGTTCGCAAGCGGCGAATCAAAGATTTATGGCCGCCGGGCGTTGTCCATTTTTCAAAGGTCTCTTGATATGACAGACTGATCGGAGGTATCCGTTCCGCACAAAAGAAGGGCAGGCTGTCCGAAAACCGCCTGCCCTTCTTTTCCATGCAGATTTCATTGAGACTTCAGGTCTCTGCTTCTTTTCGCCTTATTTGATCTCCAGCAATTTCGACCGGGCCACCCCCGCCTGATTCGTATTGGGATAGTCCCGGATGACCTGCTGCAGGAACAGTCGGGCGCTGGTCTTGTCCCCCAGCTGCTGAAAGGAAAGACCCTGCTTGAGCAGGGCATAGGGGACCTTGTTCCCCTCCGGAAAATTCTTCACCACCTTTTCGTATTCGAGGATGGCCTTCTCATATTGCTGCTCGTTGTAATAGCACTCCCCGATCCAGAACTGGGCATTGCCCGAATATTCCGTACGGGGATGCAGTTTCAGAAAGTTCTCAAAATCCGTTCTGGCCTTATCGTACTTTCCTTCCCTGAATGTTTCGTAGGCCGCCGCGTAGAGCGATTCTATCCCGGACTTCTCGTTCAGGGCATCCTTCTGCCGGCCGTTGGCGGCTCGATTGCCCTTCTCAACGGCTTCCGCGGGTGCATCCTTTTTCCCGATGCCGAGAAAGTTCTCCAGGAAGTTGATCTTGAAGGCGGCGCGGTTGACCTTTTCCGCCATGTCTTCTTCCCTGCCATGGGTGGTCTTGCGCAGGGCCTTAAAATCCTTCTGCAGTTCTTCCGTCCGGCCGCTGAGCTTCTGAATGCGATCCTTCAGCCCTGTCATGTCGGCGTTGCTTTCCGCCTGCGTCTTTCTCAAGGCCGCCAACGCTTCCTGAGAGTCTTCCAGCGCCTTGTGCAGGGCCGTATTTTCCTGTTTCAGGGCTTCGATGTCATTGACCTGGGCAGAGACTCTCTGGCCGAGCTCGTTCTGAACCTGCTTCAATTCATACCTGGTCGCACAACCCGCCAAAAGCAGCAGGCAAACGAGCAGGCATATTGATTTTTGGATGTTGGACATGAGTCTTCCAGGTCACACCGCTACTTTTTCATCTTGACCGTAAAATTGGCCCTCCTGTTTTTGGCCCAGGCTTCCTCGTCGTGGCCGGGATCCAGCGGGCTTTCCTTCCCATAACTGATCGTGGCAATGTCCGCCTTTTTGACGCCCAGGTCAACGAGATACTTCATGGCCGCCTCGGCGCGCCGCTGGCCCAGGGCCAGGTTGTATTCCACGGTCCCCCGCTCGTCGCAATGGCCTGCGATCGACAGTGTATAATTCTTGTTTTTCATAAGCCAGTCGGCGAGTTTCGCCAGTGTCATTCTTGCTGCAGGCTCGATGGCTGACTTGTCGAAGGCAAAGCGGATATCTTCAAACTTGATTTTTGCCGCTTCTGCTGCGGCAGCGGCTGCTGCTGCGGCGGCGGCTGCTGCGTCCCTTTCCAGGGCCTGTTGTCTTGCTTCTTCAGCCGTGAGCGCGGCAGGCTTGGCATCCGCAACGGCCACTTTCTTTTCACCCACGCCCTCGTCTTTAGAAACAACTTTCTTTGAACAACCCGTCATAAACATCAGGAAAACACAAAAAACAAGCATTGCGATTCCGATAACTTTAGCACTTCTTTTCATTTTAAATAATCCTCCCCTCTCTCAGTTTTTTTGAACCCATTATGAATACGTTTGCCTTCGCCTTGGCACGTCAACCAGCGGGCGCGAATCATCTATCGTTTTTCCGTTCGCATTTCTGGCATTCGCTGCCGCATCGACCCCGGAACAACCATTTTCCGGAAGTGCAACCATATACTGCGACATTAGAACACAATCCGTCCGCGAACGTCAATATAAAAATCAATTTTTTTCACGGCTTCAGGCGCGGCGACCAGGCAGGGCTGATACAGCCGGAGGGATTTTCGTATAATACCCTGATATTTGTGCCGTTTGCATTCATGACGGCAATCTTGCCGGCCCCACGGCCCCTCTGGCTGAAGGCCACATACCGGCCGTCCGGGGACCAGGACGGCGACTCGCTGTCGCCCGTCTCGGGACCGATCTGCATCAGGCTGGCTCCGTCCGTGCTGATGGTAAATATCCTGAAACGGCCGTTTTTCGAACCTTCATAGGCGATCCGGTTTCCACTGGGCGACCAGGCGGGAGAGGTGTTGTAGTTGCCTTCAAAGGTTAATCGCCTCGCCCGGGCGCCGTCGCTGTCCATCACGAAGATTTGCGGCGATCCGGAACGATTGGACACAAAGGCGATCCGGCGGCCGTCGGGCGACCAGACAGGGGATACATCGATGGAAAAATCACGGGTCAGCCGTTTCAACTGACCGTTGTCGAGGCCCAGTTGATAGATTTCCTCATTCCCGTCCTTACTGAGGGTCATAAGCAGCTTTTGTCCGTCGGGCGACCAGCCCCCCAAAAGGTTGAGTCCCCTGAACCGGGACATCTTGCGGGTGCTGTAATCCTGGAGGCGGCGGAAATAGAGGTCCGGATTTCCGTCCTTGTAGGAGATGAAGCCGATGGTTCCGCCATCCGGAGACCACCGGGGGGAAAGGGCGACCGAACGGTAGTTGGTCACTTTGGTCAGGCCGGACCCGTCGAAATTGATGGTGTAGATATCCGATGACCGGCCCTGCTTCGCGACGAAGGCGATTTTCGTATCGAAGACGCTGCCATCCCCGGTCAGGGTCTGGGTAATGTCGCGGGCCATCCTGCGCGCCAGCTCATTTTGCTCTTCCGGCCGGCCTTCATATCGTTTTTCAAGAATCCGTTCGCCCCTGACCGTATCATAGAGGCGGAACTCCGCATGGAGATTCTGCCCCTTCCGGCTGAATCCGCCTTTCACGATGTGCTCGGCGCCGATGACCATCCAGTCGGGGAAGCTGACTTTGCCTCCGCTATAGGGAAACCGCTTCGCATCTTCCAGAAAGGCCCCCCGGGGAATCATGCGCATATAGCCGGTCATGTCCAGGTAGCGGCTCAACGCAGCGGAGAACCCAGTCGATAAGTCGTCCTTCACCGCATCGGACCCCAAATCCTCGAAATCGGCAACGGCGACAGGAAAACGCTGAAACGCCGGCGAATTGATATCGATATAGACCTTTTCCGCCGCCGGCGCCCCGCTGCCCCACAGCAGCAGAATCAAGATCGTCCATAGGGTTATTGCCGTGCGTCTCATCTGTATCGCCTTTCTGAGAATATTTTAGTCAAAGATACCTTTGAAAAATGGACAACGCCCGCGGCTCAAAACTCTCTCAAATTCCAATCCGCCGGATCAGCCCAACTCGTCGGAACGAAACCGGATGCCGATTTCGATGTCGTTGCCCCGGATCCATGAAGGCAGGGGCGGCAACGGGCTGGCCTTTTTAATAGCCCGGACGGCAGAATCGTCAAAGTACCGGTTGCCCGATTTTTTTTCAAAACCGATATCCACAACCGCGCCATTGCGAAGGATCCTTAGATTGATAACGGTTTCCACATTGCCTTTGGGTAGAATTCCCTGCGGCATTGACCACTGCCCCCGGATCCTCGCCCAGATTTCCGCATAATAGGGGTCCATCCTCTGGCCGGCGTCGGCCTGGCCGGTCTGCCCTTCCGTCTGCGCCGCCTGCACTGCCTGCGTCGCCTGCTTGCCGGCCGCCGGCTGTGGTTTTGACATCGACTGGACCCTGTCCTTTATGGCGGCAAGAGCCTTGTCAAGGCTTTCTGCCGGTTTTTTCAGAACCTCCTCTTTCTTGAGCGGAACCGCAGCCTTCGTTTCCACCGGCTTCCTGAGGATAATCGGGGACGGCGACGGTTTCGGCCGCAGGATCTCCCGCGACAGCGATGAACCGGCAGTCCCCTTCATCATCCGGCTGGAGGAACTGACCAGTTGAACGGTATGGACCGGTCCGAAAGTCCATTTTGGGGCAGGCATGTTTGTTGAAAAAACGAAGAAAGACAGCAAGATAAAATGGACGAACACCGAAAATCCGATCATGCGGCCGAAACGGTCTCCGCCGTCATGTCCGGCTCTGTGCCACCGGGAGGAGATCATCTTGCTTCCTCGGGCGGCTCGGTGATCATGCCCAGCTTGTCAACACCGGCTTTTCTGATCTCCGACATGACCTCGACGACAAATCCGTAAGGGACCGTCTTGTCCGCCCGCATGAAAATCTCCCTGTCGGTCCGGGCGGCAAAAATGCTCTCCAGCTTTGTCCGGAGATCGCGCATCGGCATCTTGTTTTTGTTGATGAAGATTTCCCTGGCCGGCGTAATGGTCAGGACCAGCTTTTCTTCCGCTACATCGATGCTTTTTGCCTTCACGCGCGGCAGGTTCACGTCAATGCCCATCTGCAGCATCGGCGCCGTGACCATGAAGATGATCAGCAGCACCAGGATGACATCCACCAGAGGCGTCACATTGATGTCGGCCATGGGCCTGCTCTCGGAATTATTACGACGGCGAAAGGTTTTCATGGCTCTCTATTTGATCACGTAATAACGTTCGATGATGTTGAGCAACTCCGAAGAGAAATTGTCCATTTCCTGTGTCATGGTCTTGATCCGGCTCAGATAGTAATTATAGAAAATGACGGCGGGAATGGCCGCGGCCAGACCGGCTGCGGTCGCAATCAGCGCTTCGGATATCCCCGGCGCCACAACGGCAAGGGTCGCCGATCCCCTGGCCCCGATGTCCTTGAAGGTATTCATGATGCCCCAGACGGTGCCGAAGAGACCGATAAAGGGACTGGCGCTGCCCGTCGTGGCGAGAAAGCCCAGCGTGCCTTCCAGCTTCGTGATTTCCGAATCGCGGGCGCGGTTCAGGGCCCGTTCCACGTTGTCGATCCGGCTCATTTCAAGGGAAAACCGCTCCGTCCCCTCCTGTTCCTTCCCGGCCGGCGACTCCCTGATGACCTTCGTGACCTTTACCAGTTCAGTGTACCCGGAACGGAAGATTTCGGCAAGGGGGGAATTGCCGTGCTTTTTTGATTCCGGAAATATTTCCGAAAGTTTCGACCCTTTCATGTAGGCGTCCAGGAAGGCGTCGTTTTCCTTTTGCACCTGGCGGAAAGCTTTGTATTTCATCAGGATGATGGCCCAGGAAATCACGGAAAACAAAAGCAGCAGCAACAGGACAAACTGAACCATCAGCCCCGCATTGAGAATCATATTCAGCAGGCTGTTTTGAAACTGCCCCCCCAGGGCGCCAATGGCAACAAATGAAATATCGTTCACTTTAAACCTCCTCGGATGCAGCGTAAACGGCGTTACCTATAATGGAAAATAGTTCCCTTGTCAATCAGGATGAGAGACCTTTGAAAAATGGCTTCGCCGCTGCTCAAAATCTTTTTCGTTGAGAGGGACACGACTTCGTCATGTCCCCCTTGATAATGCTCAAATATGTTTGAAATCAATAAGTTAGTTTAATTACTGGAAAGTCGAAAAATCTTTGATTCGCCGCTTGCGAATTATTTTTCTCCGGTTACGCAAATCCCACGTCATAAAATCTTGACAAGGCGAATTTGTTAAGATAATAAAACGCTCCCGTTCGGGGAACAGAGATTTTTTCAAGCCGATGTAGCTCAGCCGGTAGAGCAACTGATTCGTAATCAGTAGGTCCGCGGTTCGAATCCGCGCATCGGCTCCAGATCAAAATCAAACACTTACAGATTCTCACCGATCTCGTTGGAAGGGGTTAAGGCAGGATTTGTGACAATCTGTGACAGTGTGCCAAAGGCGGTCAGTCCATTCAGGAGATTGACCGCTTTCTTTTTGTGCTCCTGAGATAATCGGGAACACCTCATCGTCATGCTCATGGACTTGTGTCCTTTTCAAGACATCAGATTATAGCTAACAGATAAGGAGTGGAGTCCCTCGATCACACGAAAGGGGGTTCATGATCACTGCTGCCATACCCTCGTCGGATTAATAGTGCTGCTGCAGACAAGATGGTTTGGAAGGGGCGGCGGAATCGCAAAAGAATAACCTATCCCATAACCTGCTGTTTACCTGGAACGGTCCGTTTCAGATACTTTTTATAGTCCTCTTTATGATGCGTGAGGACGGCTTCCAGGTAGCCCATATTTCTCTCGATCGCCGTAACATAAAGATTCTCGTCCACATCACAGTGATGGCGGAAATGAGCCCGGGCATATTCATAGACATCCCCCAGTTCATGGGAAAGTCTCTGTTTCGTCATATCATAGAATCCAAATGTCTTTTCGAGAAGGTCCATCTGGTCGGTAAAGTTCTTGATCCCCGCCTCGACGAATTCCTCATAAAGTCCAGGCAGCTTTTCGAGATAATACCGGTCCGACATCTGCCCCAGAAGGTCGGCCGAGCCCAGCATCTTCCCCAGCAGTTCGATGGCACGTGTCGGGAAAACGATCTTGCTGACCTTCGTATTGAGACCGGTACAGTTGAGGATGTCCCGGAAGAACGGCATTTTTCCTTTGAATTCCGGATCATTCCTGAAGTGCTGCTCCACAAATTCGATGCTGCGGCTGATATGAATCACGGTATATTTTGCTCCGGTACCTCCCTGATCGTCCATCTTTTGAATATAACCCGTATCGTGCATGAGAGCGCTGATAATGGCGAGGTTCAACTCCTCCCGGGTGAAGCGCTCGCCTTCCACAAAAGCGCCATGAATCAGCCTCACCAGGGCCAGTGACACCTGCATGGTATGCACCAGATCGTGGTAGGCGGTATTGGACCCACGGTAGCCGGGGTAGCGTCCGTCGAAGAGCCGAACGACTTCGCCGTACGCCTGTTCGCAGGGCAGGAAGTCATTTTCAGACTCCATCAGCAGGGCGATATTTTTCAGTTCCCTGAAAACATCGCCGGAGTCCTCCATGTAAACGAGGTTTGCCAATTGATTCACCGTGCCTTCCATTGATAACCTCCTGCCGACGTTACGGGTCCGTTCTCATATGGGCCGAAATTCATCAGCGTCCCGTCCGAAACAAGACCATGATCTGAGACTTTTGAAAAATGAAACAGAGCGTCATGCCCAAACATCCTTTCCGACAGGGTCAGTAACTCAATTTAAAGGGAATATACCCTCCGGCTAAATAATAAACCAGCTTCAGCACTTCGGCAGCGAAATCCCGAACGCCATGCTCTTGAGACCACCAGTTGTCAGGTTGATATGCATTAAAGCAGGCCGAGGGGAATATCTCTATTTTGTATTTAGCGCCTAAATGCTGATAAATGAGAAAGCTCCGCCGCGTGTGAAAACCTTTGGACAAGAGGATGGCGCTTTTTATGTTCTCTTTCGCGAGAGCCGCCAACGCCCCTGTCGCCGCCGTCAAGGTTACCGGATGATGAATGTGGGTTACAATGACTTTGAAATTGCTTTCTTTCAGCCCGATGGCATGCATTTCTTTCCTGACGAGATCGGGGTAATCTTCATTGAGGGCGAAGGGCCTGTGCGACGGGGCAATGCGATGCAGGACGACGACAATGCGCTTGACTTTTCCGGATGACAGCAAATTCATCCCGCTCCTCACGACACCCCTGTCGATGAATTCATCGCCTTCCATAATCGCTACATCCGCAACATAATCACCTTCGGGAGCCATAAATCGGCCTGCCTGCATCAGCAGCGTCACCCGGAATGAGTAAATCACAATAGCGATCAGCAGGAGAAAGAGACAAAGTCCTCCCCAAATCCATTGTGCCTTTTTTTTCATATCTTATTACTCCAGCAACAATAAATGCCGATACTGTCATTCCCGCAAGCGTCCCGCGAAAGCGGGGAGCGGGAATCCAGAACAGGACTGGATGCCGGATCAAAGCCCGCCCCGGACTTGATCCGGGGTCCGGCATGACAACCTTGGTATGTTTACTTGCCGGAGTAATAAAATCCCGCTCAAGGAGGTGGAAGCCCATCCCTACTTCAGCGCGTTGAGGGTCGCCCTCGCTTCCTCCGCCCCCTGGAAGGCGGCGTCCAGTTTCAGCGCCTCATTCAGTTCCTTTTTTGCCAGTTCCCGGTCCCCGTTTTTGTAATAGGCCATTCCCAGATGATATCTCACCACCGGCTGGTTGGGAACCTTTTCCGCCGCTTCCTTCAGGTACGCCACGGCCCGGCCGAAAACATTCTTCTTGTAGTAGATCCACCCGAGGGTATCCGAGATGTGGGGATCATCGGGAACCTGCTCTTTCGCCTTCTGCGCCAGGTTCAGGGCGACATCGATATTGCCTCCCCGTTCTGCATAGATATAGGCCAGGTTGTTTGCCGCCGGCGGGAAATTGGGGTTGATTTTCAGCGCCTTTTCATAGGATTCCTGGGCTTTATTGTAATTCTTCTCGCTCTCATGGATCATCCCGAGGGCCATGTGGGCGAAAAGGGTGTTCGGCGCCTTCTCCAGGACCGTGTTGTATTGGCCCTTTGCCTTATCCATCATCTTCTGCCGCATGTAGAAGTTTGCGAGCGAGCCATAGAGCGCCGGCAGATTGGGTTCCAGTTCAATGGCCTTTTTCAGGTTGGCCTCGGCGTTTACGTTATCCTTGCCGGCCTCATAAATATTTCCAAGCATATTGTAGAGCATCGGATTCTTCGGTACAAGCTTGATCTGCTGCTCCACCCGGTCCAGGGCATTTTTCGTGTCTTTCCTGCTCATATGGAACGCGACGATGAACCGCAGGGGGTCTATGTAATTGGGCTGCAGGGACAGGGCCTTTTCGAACCGCGCCAGGGCGTCCTTTTCCTTCTTCTGAATCAACAGGATCCGGCCCACCTGGGTGTAGCCGACAGGATTATTCGGAGCGACTTTGATCAGGTCTTCAAACACCCTTGCGGCGCCCGGAACATTGCGCTTCAGGAGATAGGCGTTTCCGAGCAGAATATGGGCCTGTATATTCCTCGGATTATCCTTCAGCAGGGCATTGAGATCGTCGATGGCCTGAACGGCATTCCCATCCCTGACATTGATCTCTGCCAGCAGAAGTTTCGGCTCCTCCCATTTGGGGTTCAGCTTGACGGCCTCCGCCAGTTCGCTTTTTGCCTGCTGCGTGTTCCGGTTCCCCGAATGGGCAAGGGCCATCAGATAGCGGGCCATGGCGGCTTTCGGATTATCCTTCGCATAGGACTGGAACAGGTTCAGCGCCTGGTCGAATTCGTTGCGGCTTAAGAATATCCTCCCTTTCAGCAGCAGCCCCTCCTGGCTTTTCGGATTGATCTTCAGGATGTTTTCCGTCTGCTTCAACCCCTCGTCATATTTTTTTCCGGTGATATAGTAATCGGCCAGTCTCGCCAGGGCTGCGATGTTCTTCGAATCCTTGTCCACCGCCTCTTTGAAGGAAGCCTCCGCCTTGTCTTTTTTGCCCCATGCCAGATAAAAGTTCCCCAGATGAATCCTCAAAGATGCATTCTTGGGCGACAGCTCCACCCCCTTCAGAAATTGCTTTTCCGCATCCTCCGGCTTGTTGATGGCGACGTAGAAATTCCCCAGCGTCATGAAGGTGCTCGCATCAGTCGGCGCGATTCGGGTCGCTTCGGTGTATTCCCGTTCGGCCAGGTCTTTTTTACCCGACCGCAGGTAGAATTCAGCCAGGGCAAACCGGGCCTTCAAAGCCTTTTCATCGGTCCGCACGGCTGCCTTGAGCATCCCTTCCGCCAGGGGCAACTCCCGCTTCATGATATAGAGGTTTGCCAGATGGAGATAGGCATCCAGCTTCTGCTCGCCTTCAACTGCTTTCTTGCTCTCCTCGATGGCCTGATCCACTTTCTTCTCCGTGAGAGAGATATTGCTGAGCAGCAGATGGCCGGATGAGCTTTTGGCGTCTTTGGCCAGAATCGCTTCGGCCTGCTCTCTGGCCTTCTTCCGATCCCCGGAGAGAAGATAGAGTCCTCCCAACTGGTTCCGGGCTTCCAGCATCTGCGGATCGATTTCGACGGTTTTAATCATTTCGGCATAGGCTTCTCTGATCATACCCATCCGCAGATAGGTCAGGCCTAATTTATAACGGGCCTTGGCATGCTTGGATTCAAGCTGGATCACATTCTTATATTCCAGAATGGCCTCCTTCAGCTTGTTTTCCGTAAAATATTTCTCCCCTTTTTTCCAGTGCCGTTCCATCTTTGCTTCCCTGGAGCAACCGGACATTGCCACAGACAGAGCGAGAAAAAGCACAAAACAAACAGGCAGCCACCTTCTCTTCCTTTCAGAATTCACCATCGTTCTCCCTTTCTCTTATCATTTCAGCAGTTTATATTGAGAGTTTTACCTAACCAGTGAAAATGTTTCGTAAGCGGCGAATCAAAGATATTGAGCCGCGGCATAGTCATTTTTCAAGGGTCTCATATTGTCATTCCTGCGAAAGCAGAAATCTGTTCCTCACGAAACGAGATGGAAATCCGTATAAAATCCGCATAAAAAACTCGACATATTTATTTCTCTTTGATATTATACCAGAATAAGCGTAATTTCCATACCTAAATATCATGTCTCATTCAGGAGCGCAGGGTTATGAAAAAAGGTCTGACGGCGGTTTTGTTGATTACATTCGTGCTTTCCCTGGCAACCCCCTCTGCTTTATATGCCCAGGAAAACAAGGCGACCGATCCCGTAAATAAGGCGCAGGCGGAAGCTGCGGCCGATTCCATGAAAAAAGCGGCGGGCGACGTCGCTGCCGACAGCGACCGGTACATCATCGGCCCGGAAGACGTGCTTCATGTTTTTGTCTGGAGGGAAGAGGCCCTCACCCAGACGGTCCCTGTCCGCATGGATGGAAAAATTTCCCTGCCCCTGGTGGACGACATCCAGGCCGCGGGCATGACCCCCCTGCAACTGAAAGACGCATTGACCAAAAAGCTGAAGGGGTTTGTCGACAATCCGACCGTGACCATCACGGTCAAGGAAGCAAACAGTTTCAAGGTTTACGTATCCGGGGAAGTCAAACAGCCGGGCGTTCACAGCATCCGCAGTGAAATGACCCTGGTCAGGCTGATCACACTGGTCGGCGGATTCACGGAGTGGGCCAACAAGCGGAAGATATTAATCATCTCCTCCGGGGAAAAGGGCGCGGACAAGCGGGTCACCGTCAATTATAATAAAATTATCGACGGCGATGAGCCGGATGTCGTGATCAAACGGGGCGACACGGTCATCGTCCGGTAATACCGGCAGGCAGGCGCCGCGAGCGTAGCCATTTTTCAAAGTTCTCAATCCATGAGATCGCCGCGGCAATTTGTACCTTGCGATGAATTGAAACCGAAAATGTAAAGGATCGGACCTATGAAAGACTGCCGAACGATGATTGTGCGACGCATGATTTTAGCGGTTACGTGGCTTTTCTGTCTTGCGGGGCCGCCCTTGGCCTATGGGGCCGATTTTCTCTCGCAGATTCACCCCAGCATCAGCGTCAAGGGGGAGTATAACGACAACCTCAACCTGACACCCTCAAACACGAAAGACGATTTTATGACGACGGTTAAGCCGGGGCTGAAATTCTCGAATATGGACGCGGCCTCGGGCATCGAGCTGGACGCCCTCCTCGGGTACGTTTTTTACAGCAAGAATTCCAATCTGAATTACCTCAGCGCCAACGGGAATCTGAATGTCAAATACCTGACCACGGAGCATATCAACTTTTATCTCAAGGATACCTTCACCCGGTCCGACAATCCCCGGGAGCGTGAGTATTTCACCACGGAGGCGGACAACAAATATGTGCTCGCGACGCAAACGGAAAGGGCGGTTTACTGGCGCAACGTCGTGGCGCCGACCGTTGAATATCAATTCGGGCCTGAAAGCCGCGTGGGCGTCAACTACCGGAACAACGTCTATCAGACGGAGAGCAAAATTTCCCGGAACAGCATGGAAAATTACATCAACCCCTTCTTCTCCTACTGGTTCGACAAGCAAAACGGCATCTCCCTCGAATACGGCTACACCATCGGTGATTTTGAAGCCTCTCCCGACCTCAACGGCCACCGGATGAATGCCCGTTACACCAACCGCTTCAGCGCGAAATCCTCCGTCTTCGCGGAGTACACCTGGTCAATCCGAAACTTTGCAAATTTTTCCAGTCTCGACTATGACATCCATGAACCCGTTGTGGGCGCCACTTTGGCCTTCAGCCCCGCATTGACCGCATCGGCGCAGGCGGGTTATTTTATGAAGGATCCCAAAACCGGCTCCAAAAAAGACGGCCCGTCCTACAAGGCCGAGCTGAAAAATATTGATCCCCGCACCAGCTATCAGCTCAGCCTGCAGGGAGGATACACGGAGGATTACTTTACTTCAGAGAATTTGGGGTTTAACCGGTATCATCGGCTCACGGGCTCCGTGACGCATTTCCTGATGCAGAGATTATCCGTCGGCTGCCTGGGCAGCGCGGAGTGGGCGGATTATGACAGTCCGAACCACAGCGACACGACCTGGGGGATCACCGGTACGGCCTCCTACACGCCCCTGAAGTGGCTGACCTTCTCTCTGGAGGTTTCGCACCGGGACAGGCAATCCAACGTCGCCGACATTTGAGTACAAGGAAAACCGGGCCATGATCATGGCCACCGCGACATATTAAAGGAGCTTTGCATAACCGGTGAAAAATGGTTCGCAAGCGGGGAGTTAAAGATTTTGAGCCGCGGGCGTTGTCCATTTTTCAAAGGTCTCATTAGAAGGAGCAACTGTAATTTATGATTAATCCGGCGAAAGCTTATACCCTCGACGAATACATAGAGATTCTAAGGCGCAGGATCTGGTTTGTGGTCATTCCCTTTGTGCTGATTGTCTCGGGCGCTTCCGTTTACGCCATCTTCGCCCCCCGGCAATACAAGGCCAGCACGCTGGTACTGGTGTCCCCGCAGAGGGTTCCGGAGGCATTCGTGCAGGCCACCGTCACCTCGAAAGTCGAAGAGCGGCTTCAATCCATCGCGCAGGAAGTCATGAGCCGCACCCGCCTGGAGCAGATTATCACGGAGTTCCGGCTCTATGAAAAGGAGCGGAAGAGTAGCTCCCGGGAAGAGGTCATCGAACTCATGCAGAAAAACATCCAGGTCTCACTCCCGACCAAAAAAGAGGAGAAAGGCCATTTTACGATCAGCTATATCGGCGCCGACCCCAGCGTCGTGACCACCGTTGCCAACCGGCTGTCCTCGCTGTTCATCGAGGAAAACCTGAAGCTCAGGGAGCAGCAGGCCGTGGGGACGACGGAATTTCTGGCCTCCGAACTGACACAGGCCAAAGCCAGGCTTGATCAACTGGAGACGGCGGTCACGCAATACAAGCGGCGCTTCATGGGCCAGCTCCCGGAGCAGCGGGACACCAATCTCAAGCTTCTGGAGCAGCTTCAGAACCAGTACCAGAGAGTGGGGGAAAGCCTGAGAGCCGCCCAGGACCGCAAGCTCTTCATCCAGAAGCAGTTGACGGACCTGGAGCTGCCCATCGGTTCAACGGGCCCGGGAACGGAAGGCCAGCCCTCGTTAGGCAGAACATCCTTCCTGCAGAAGAAAACAGCCTCCTCGCCGCTAGTGATGGGCGTGGGCGGCTCCTATGAATCCCAGAAAGAGTCCCTGATCAGGGCCCTCGAAGATCTGCGGACTAAGTACACGGAAAATCATCCCGATGTCATCGCCGCCAAAAAGATGCTCGCCGACCTGGAGATCAAAAAAAACACCTACGGCGCCCGGTCCGACCCACGCTACCGGGAGCTGAATCATCAACTGGCGATGACCGATATGGCGATCAGGCGGCTCGAGGAAGAGGAACGCAACATGGCCGCGCAAATAGGCAAATACCGGGCCAGAATCGAGCAGACGCCGGAGCGGGAACAGGATATGGCTTCCCTGATGCGGGAACACAACAGCACGAAAGAATCCTACGAAAGGCTCCTGAAAAAGAGCCAGGATGCCCAGCAGGCGGAAAACCTGGAAAAGCGGCAGAAGGGCGAGCAGTTCAGGGTCATCGACCCGGCCCGGGTGCCGGAAAAGCCTTTTTCGCCGGATGTTCCGAAGATCCTTCTCATCAGTCTGCTGGCCGGCCTCGGCGGCGGCGTGGGACTGGCCTTTATCCGGGAGCAGATGGACCGGTCCTTCCACGATGCCGGCGATGTTGAAATTGCCCTTGGACTTAAGGTCCTGGCAACGATTCCCAGGATTGAGGAAAAAGCGGCATAGCCATGTACAAAAAATTCTACGGCTTCAAGGAACGGCCCTTTGAAATCACGCCGGACCCGAAATTCGTCTATCTGAGCGAGATTCATCAGGAGGCCCTGGCCTACCTCAAGTATGCCGTGAAGGAGGGAAAAGGCTTCAGCGTCATCACCGGAGAGGCCGGCACGGGAAAGACGACCCTTGTCCACATGCTGCTGAGCAAGCTGGACGGCAGTGTCCGGACCTCCTACATTTTCAATCCCCTCCTGGACCGGGCGGACTTCCTCAATTACGTCTGCGACGATCTGGGCATCGAATCGGACGGCATGAAGTCGCGGGGGCAGAGTCTCACGGCCCTGCACAACTTCCTGCTCGACTGCTTCGCCCGGGATGAGAAGGTCTTTCTCATCATTGACGAGGCCCAGAGCATGGAACCCGATCTCCTGCAGGAGGTTCGCCTGCTGACGAACCTGGAAACCTCGAAGAGCAAGCTTCTGCACGTCATTATTCTCGGGCAGCCCGAGCTGAACACGATTCTGGACGAGCCTCGGTTTCGCCCGCTCAAGCAGCGAATTACCGTCCGCTATCATCTGCGGTCCCTCAGCCTTAAAGAGACGAAGGAATTTATCCTCTACAGACTGAAGCGGGCCGGATCGAGAGACATTGCCATATTTGACAGCAGCGCCATCAGGGAGATCCACCGTTACTCAAAAGGCATCCCGCGCCTGATCAACATTGTCTGCGACAATGCCCTGCTGACGGGATATTCACAGGATGAGAACCGGATCGGGAAAGGCGTCATCCGTGCTGTGACCCGGGAGCTGGAAGGCTCTGGAAAGAGTATCGGCAAGCGCTGGGGCAATCGCCTGGCGCCGGTTGTCACGCTGATCCTCCTGCTGCTTCTGATCGGCGCACTGGCGCTGTATTATTTGGAATCCATAGGGAAAATCAGCATAATCAGGGATATAATAATGAATTTTCACCTGTAAATAATGTATTATGTCCCTGATATTGCCTGATATGGGTACAATTTTAAAAACATACCCCCGGAGATGATGAATTATGGGTAAGATGTACGATGCATTGCAAAAAGTGGAGCGTGAAAAATTCGGAGAACCGGCGGAAAAACCCGCCAAATCCACACCGGACGATATCGTCCTGGACGACAAGCTGATTTCTTTTTTCGCGCCCTCCTCCATGGTGGCGGAGCAGTTCAGAAGGCTGAGAACGCACATCATCAAGCCCGGCCTCGACGACTCGCCGAAGACGATACTGGTCACAAGCGCCCTGTCCGGCGAGGGCAAAAGCCTCATCGCCCTCAATCTGGCCATTACCATCTCCATCGAGCTTCACAGCCACTGTCTGGTGGTTGACTGCGATCTCCGCAACCCTTCCCTTTCACGGTTTTTCGGCCTGCATGAAAAGCTAGGCCTTTCCGATTATCTGATGGGACAGGCGGAATTATCGGACATTCTTATCAGGACCTCCGTGGACAAGTTGAGCGTGCTGTCCGGCGGCAGCATCCAGGATAATCCGGTAGAGCTGATCGGGTCGAACAGGATGAAATCACTCGTCCAGGATTTGAAAGCACGGTATGCAGACCGGTACATTATCCTGGATTCCTCGCCCCTGCTGGCGACAACGGAACCGAGCGTTCTGAATGAAATGGTTGATGGGATTCTGCTCGTCGTCAAGTCCGGCGATACCCCGCGGGAATCGATCCAGCAGGCCATGCGATTGCTGAAAAAGGAAAAAATCCTGGGCGTCGTGCTGAATAACCTCGAATTCAAGACCAAGGCCATGATCCGGAGATATTTCGGCACCCATCGCTACTACTATGACTACCGCTACTCCAAGTTGCACCCCGAACTGACCCGGTGGGAAAAGTGTGTCGCCCTGGCCGGAGATATGAAACAGTTTTTAGGCCGGTTCCGGCCCGGGAAAAAGGACGATATTTAAAAAGCATTTTTGACTTGATATATAAGCATCAGTTGTATATATGAACAGCATTTCCGTCAGGCATTTCAAACATGACTACACCGGATATGAACGCTGAGAAAACTGCCGCGACGCTCCCGGAACCCTCACAGGCGGCCGCTGAAACCGCCGTGATGGACGACCCAACCTTTTACGGCAAATCCCATTTTCATCACATGCTCCGTGTCGAGCGAAAACGAACGGAGAGATCCAGAAAGCCCTTCCTCCTCGTGCTTCTCGACATCTCAACCCTCACGGAACCGGCGCCGCACAAAGAGATGCTGGAAAAAATCAAAACCGTGCTGATCTCCACATTGCGGGAAGTGGACATCAGGGGCTGGTACGACCATGACAAAACCATCGGGGTCATATTTACGGAAATGGTTTCCACTGATGTAAACATGATTGAAAGAATCATCCACAAGATTTATGGCCGATTCTGTCAGGGACTCGATGCAGAGTGGGTCAAAAAGATCCGCATCTCCTTTCACGTCTATCCGGAAACAAACGGGGGAGTGTCGATCAAGGAGCCTTTCGACATCAGCCTCTATCCCGATCTCAAGAAGGGGAACCTGAACGAGCAGATTTCCATGACCGCAAAAAAAATGATCGACATAGCGGGGAGCGCCGTCGGCCTGCTGCTGTTCTCCCCGCTTTTCCTGATCATCGCCGTGGCCGTCAAGGCCACAACCAGGGGGCCGGTATTTTTCAGGCAGGAGAGGCTGGGCTTGAACGGCAAGCCCTTCTCGTTTTTGAAATTCAGATCCATGTACACCGATTGCGATAACACCAATCACAGGGAATACATCACCCGTCTTATCCACGATCAGCAGACTGCCGCCGTCGAGCCCGGCGTCTTCAAGCTGACAGGCGACGCTCGCGTCACACCCGTCGGCAGATTCCTGCGGAAGACAAGCCTCGATGAGCTTCCGCAGTTTATCAATGTCCTGAAGGGGGAGATGTCCCTGGTGGGGCCGCGCCCCCCCATCCCCTATGAATGCGAGCTTTACGACATATGGCACCGCAGAAGGCTGCTCTCCTGCAAACCGGGGATCACCGGGCTCTGGCAGGTCAAGGGCCGGAGCAGCACGACCTTCGATGAAATGGTGAGGATGGATCTCAAGTACATCCATGAATGGACCCTGTGGCTCGATCTCAAGATCCTCTTCATGACGCCGAAGGTGGTTTTCAGCGGCAAAGGGGCTTATTAAATATCAGCGGGAGTGTTTTATGCTTCGTATCGGCGTTATCGGATATGGCTACTGGGGACCGAACATCGTAAGGAACTTCAGCACCGCCGACAGATCCCAGGTGGTCATGGTTTGTGACATGAATCAGCAATCCCTCAAGAAGGTCAAGAAGGTCTATCCCCAGGTGAGGGTGACAACGGACAGCCGGGAATTGATCAAAGACCCGGAGGTCGATGCCGTTGCCATCGCCACGCCGGTCTTCACCCATCATGAGCTGGCCAAAATGGCGCTGCAGGAAGGCAAAAGCGTTTTCGTCGAAAAACCCTTCACACACACCGTGGCCGAGGCGGAGGAGCTCGTTGAACTGGCTGAGAAAAACAAACTGAAACTCATGGTGGACCACACCTTCCTCTATACCGGCGCCGTCAAGAAGATCAAGCAGCTCGTCGAAGACAATATCCTGGGCGATCTGTACTACTTTGACTCCGTCCGGGTCAACCTGGGGCTTTTTCAGCATGACGTGAACGTGGTCTGGGACCTGGCGCCCCACGATATCGCCATCATGGATTACGTGATCGGTGAAAGGCCTCAGGCCGTGGTGGCCACGGGATCGGGACATTTTGGCCGGGGGCTGGAAGACATCGCCTATCTGACCTTTTACTACAGCCGCAATGTCATCGCCCATATCAACGTCAACTGGCTCTCCCCGGTGAAGGTGAGAACAACGCTCATCGGCGGGCAGAAGAAGATGCTGGTCTGGAACGATCTGGAGCCGGACGAGAAAATCAAAATCTACGACAGGGGCGTGCAGGTGCGGACCAAAGAGGGGAAATACAATCTGCTGGTCGATTACCGTTCCGGAGATATGTGGGCCCCGAAGATCGAGCAGGTGGAAGCGCTCAAGCTGATCGCGGAAACGTTCGTTGAGTATGTCAGAAACGGCGGAACCGTCGTGAATGACGGCATCGCGGGCCTCAATATCATTAAAATGCTTGTGGCTTCCAGCCAGTCGCTGAGCAACAAGAGTCAAATGGTCTATCTGTGAACTATATCTCTGAAGACGTCAAACTCGGCAAAGACGTGAGGCTCTCGAAGTTTATCAACCTCTACGGCTGCGCCATCGGCGACAACACGAGAATCGGCGCCTTTGTGGAGGTACAGAAAAACGCCGCCATCGGCAGAAACTGCAAGATCTCCAGCCATACCTTCATCTGCGAAGGCGTCACCATCGAAGACGACGTCTTCATCGGCCACGGCGTTACTTTTGTCAACGACACTTACCCACGGGCGACCGCGCCGGACGGCAAGCCGCAGACCGAGGCCGACTGGACCGTAGAACCCACACTGGTCCGGAAAGGGGCCTCCATCGGCTCCGGCTCGACGATCCTGGCCAACATCACCATCGGTGAAAAGGCCATCGTCGGCGCCGGCAGCGTCGTCACGAAGAACGTGCCCCCGGACGCCATCGTCGCCGGCAACCCGGCTACGATCAGGAGAAAAATTTAATTTCAGAGGAGTTTTATGCAAGTCCCCTTTCTCGATCTCAAAGCCCAGTACCGGGCCATCAAGACTGAAATCCACGCCGCCGTCGGCGACGTCATGGAAAACACGGCCTTTGCCGGCGGCCCTTTCGTCGCCGCATTCGAAAAAGACTTTGCCGCGTTCTGCGGCTGCAGGCACGCCATCGGAGTGGGAAACGGCACCGACGCCCTCTGGTTGAGCCTGCTGGCCCTCGGCATCGGCCCCGGCGACGAGGTTATTACCGTGCCGAACACCTTCATCGCCACGGCGGAGGCGATCACCTACTGCGGCGCCAAACCGGTCTTCGTGGATATCGAAGAGAGAACCAACAACATGAACCCGGCGCTGCTCAAGGCCGCCATCACCAAAAAGACGAAGGCGATCATCCCCGTCCATCTCTTCGGGCAGCCCGCGGACATGGACCCCATCCTGGCCGTCGCCGGGGAACACGGCCTATGCGTGATCGAAGACGCCTGCCAGGCCCACGGCGCGGAGTACAAAGGCAGAAAGGCCGGCGCCCTGGGAGACACGGGCTGTTTCAGCTTCTATCCGGGGAAAAACCTGGGCGCCTATGGCGAAGCCGGCGCCGTCGTGACGAACAGCGATGCCCTGGCGGAAAAAATGAGGATGTTCCGCGATCACGGACAGGCGAAGAAATACCACCACGCCATGATCGGCTGGAATGCCCGGATGGACGGCATCCAGGGCGCCGTGCTGAGCGTGAAGTTAAAGTATCTCGCCGAATGGAACGAGTCGCGGCGGAAGCACGCACAGGAATACACCGCGCTGCTTGCCTCCGTGGCCGATGTCATCACGCCCCGCGAAGAGGCATACGCCAGGCACGTCTATCACATCTATGCCATCCGCATCAAAGAGCGGGACCGGCTCATGGCCGCCCTCACCGAAAAGGGCATTGCCTGCAACATTCATTACCCCGTTCCGATTCATCTCCAGGAGGCCTATCGCTCCCTCAACCTCGGCCCGGGAAGCTTCCCCGTCGCTGAAAAATGCGCCTCGGAATACCTCTCGCTGCCGATGTATCCCGAACTGACCCCGGAGCAGATCGCCTACGTCACCGATCAGATCAAGGCCTTCCATACCAAATAAAAATTAAAATAGGTACCTGATACCATTTTTCTAATTAGGTACCTGATACCATTTTTCCCGGATTTCCCCCTATCCGGAAAAGAATTTTATGCCGGAGCGCCCATGCCGCTTTTGATAATCGATCCGCTTCACTTTGCACAGTGGGATGAATCGCTTCGCTCGCTGCCCGGTTCTTCATTCTTTCACGGGTCATCGTGGGCCGCCGTCCTCCAGAAGTCCTATGGCTACAAGCCCGTTTATTTCACCCTGCAGGAAGGAGGCTCCTTGAAAGCCCTCCTGCCCTGCATGGACATCACCAGCGCGCTCACGGGCAAAAGGGGCGTCTCCCTGCCCTTCACGGATTATTGCGAACCAGTCGTTTCGGACGCCTCACAGTTTCAGGAAATATTCAATGCTGTGATCGCCTTCGGCAGGAAGCAGAACTGGAAGTACCTTGAAATCAGAGGCGGCAAAGCCTTTCTCCAGAAAGAGGAACCATCGGAGCGCCATCATGGCCACACCCTCGATCTGACGGCCGGTTCTCAGAAGATTCTCTCGAATCTGCGCGATTCCACCCGGAGAAATATCAAAAAGGCCGAAAAAGAGAACATCCGGGTAGCCATCTCAACCTCCCCGGATGCCATGAAAGCCTTTTACCGCCTCAACGCGATGACCCGCAGAGATCACGGCCTGCCCCCCCAGCCCTGGTTCTTCTTCAAGAACCTTTATCGATCACATTCTGTCAAAAGACATGGGCTTTGTCGCCCTGGCCTCCGTCAAAGATCAGGCCGTCGCCGCCAACGTCTATCTGCATTCCGGCGAAGAAGTCATCTATAAATACGGCGCCTCGGACAGGGCTCATCAAAATCTCAGGGCAAACAACATCGTCATGTGGGAGGCCATCAAATGGAGCTGCGATCAGGGCTACAAACGCCTGTGTTTCGGCCGGACGGAGCCCGACAATGAGGGGCTCATGCAATTCAAATCAGGATGGGGCGCCCAGGAGCATCTCATCCACTATTACCGGTACGACCTGCTGAAAAACGCCTTCGTAACAGAGCATCGCCGCGTCACGCCTTTCTACAAAAAGATCTTCGGCAAACTGCCGGTCCCGATCTTGAAGATCATGGGCAATATTCTCTACCGGCACATGGCGTAAATATCCCGTTTTCCGCCTCTTTTAGCTTGCATATTTTTGAACAATGCTTTTATAATTCGCGCTGCTTTGAGCCCCGGTTCCCGGCCCTGGATTCCCGGCCCCTGCATGAGATTGCTTCACGATGATATGGGGGCATTTTTCAGGGTCTATGTAACCGAGAGGGCGGAGCTGTATATAAAACGCTAAATCTCGAGACCTGACCCCCATTTTTTTATGGTTGACAATTTACCATGTCATGGTAAATTGCCACCACCATGAAGGTGAAAAACATGCCAAGCAAAGATATCAAAGTCGAAGCATTCTGGGATGAAGAAGCTCAGGTCTGGGTTGCCTCCAGCAACGATGTCCCCGGGTTGGTCACGGAAGCGGACACGATGGAGCATCTCATGCAAAAGCTGAGGGTTATGATTCCCGAATTGCTGCAGGCAAATGGTCTGCTCAACGAGCCGGGCACGGTCGACATCCCCATTCATCTTCTCGGCAAATGGCAGGAAGTCATCAAATCCGCATCCTGCAATGGCTGACTACGCTCCGATCGTCAGAAAAATCCTATCTGAAAATGGCTGCCATCTTGAACGCCAGGGCAAAGGTGATCACGAAATCTGGTACAGCCCTCTAACGAAACTTCGTTTTTCCGTAGATGGAAAAATCAGATCGCGCCACACCGCCAACGGCATTCTCAAACAGGCCGGTTTGCCGAAACAGTTTTAATGCTCTTCCCTGCAAAACGCTAAATTTCAAAATCTGCCCCCTGATGTCCCAACTAAGTATCCCTCTTTAAGGAGAACCAAAATCTTATGAAAATGAAAAAAACGAACCGCACGCAAAAACCCGAACCCCGCAATGCACTGTCTTCCGTTTCTCCCGGCGGCGAATCCTTCCCGCTTCCCAAGCCGGAGGACTACAACAAGGAATATGCCCGCCTCAAGAAACTGGTCGCAAAACAGCGCAAAGAGGGCCGTGAAATCGTCGTCGTCATGGGCGTCGGCTTCGTCGGGGCCGTCATGGCCGGCGTCGTCGCCGATTCGACCGACAAAAAGACCGGCAAGTCCAACAAATTCGTCATCGGTATGCAGCGCCCCTCCCCCCGCTCCTTCTGGAAGATCCCCCTGCTGAACCGCGGCGTCGCCCCGGTCGAGTCGGAAGACCCCGAGGTGGCCCCCCTCATCGCCCGCTGCGTCAAGGAGAAGAAAACCCTGATGGCGACCTTCACCTACGACGCCCTCAGCCTCGCCGACGTGGTCGTCGTGGACGTCCAGTGCGACTACTTCAAAGAGACCCTGGGGAACTGCCGGGAGGGCCACGCGGAAATCGCCGCCCTGGAGGAGAGCCTCAAAGTCATCGGCGAGAAGATCGCCCCCGACTGTCTGGTCCTGATCGAGACCACCGTCCCGCCGGGAACAACGGAATACGTCGCCTACCCGATCATCAAGAAGATCTTCGAAAAGCGGGGCATCAAAAAAGAGCCCCTTCTGGCCCATTCCTACGAGCGGGTCATGCCCGGCCGGGAGTACGTATCCTCCATCCGGGACTTCTGGCGGGTCTGCAGCGGGATCAACGATACCGCCCGCGAGCGGGTCCGGATATTCCTGAACGAAATCCTGAACGTGGAGAAATTCCCCCTGACCGTCCTCGACCGCCCGATCGAAAGCGAGACCTGCAAGATCGTGGAGAACTCCTACCGGGCAACGATCCTGGCCTTCCTCAACGAATGGAGCCTGTTTGCCGAACGCAACGGCGTGGACCTGATCAAAGTCATCAAAGCCATCAAGATCCGCCCGACGCACAGCAACATGATCTTCCCCGGCCCGGGCATCGGCGGCTACTGCCTGCCCAAGGACGGCGGCCTGGGCGTCTGGTCCTACCGCACCCTCATGGGCTTCGATGACGACATCTTCAAGATCACGCCGCTTGCCATCGACATCAACGATACGCGGTCGCTCCATGCGGCAGAGCTTGTCCGCGACGCCCTGCGGAACATGGGCAAGATCGTCGCCGCATCCAAGGTTGCCATCCTGGGCGCCTCCTACCGGGAGGACGTGGGCGACACCCGGTACAGCGGCTCCGAGGCGATTGTCCGCAAACTCACGGAAATGGGCGCAGAAATCGCCGTCCACGATCCCTACGTGAAGCACTGGTGGGAGCTGGAGAAGCAGGACACCTACCCTGCCCCGGGCCATTCCTGGGCGCGCTTCTTCCGCAATCAGGACAAACTCACGGAGACCCGGATCCAGCCGGATATCAAAGACGCCCTCAAGGGGGTCGACGCGGTGGTGCTCGCCGTTCGCCATGAGGCCTACCTGAAACTCGATCCCGACAAGGTCATCAAAATGACCGGCAGACCCGTGGCCGTCATCGACTGCTTCGGCATCCTCGACGATGACGGCCATCCGCCGCTACTTCGAACTGGGCTGCGAGGTCAAGGGCCTGGGCCGCGGCCATGTCAAACGCATCAAGGACAGCATCCGTGGATAAGCAGGATAAGATGGATAAGGAGATAAGGGGACAAGCAAAAAGAAGCTGGCCTGAGGAAAGATGATGGACTACAAGAAACCGACCGACGAAAACGCCCAGGTGATGGGCAGACAGGCTCGCAAATTGACTCTAAGTGAACATGTGAGGAAGCGGTTCATAAACGGTGAATATGCCATTAGCGACCATGCCATTATAGAAGCACGAAAGGACGGAATCGATCCCCGTACGGTTGAAAAACTGGAGTGGATAGCCATCAATGGCGAGGTCATCGAGGAATACGTTGATCGAAAAAGAGTGTTGATATATGCTGAATTAAATGAAGAGAACTTGCCGGTACATATCATTGTTGACTACTCTCTTCCTGAAGAACCGGTTATTGTTACCGCGTATGCGCCGGATAGCAGGTATTGGCTGAACTATAAAACAAGGAAGACAAGAAAATAAAGAGGTGGCGTCATGACCCTGATAAGAAAGAGAAAATGCCCAGAATGTGGGGGAGAGATGGAAGCGAAATTAATCAACTTGCACTACAAAAAGCAAGATATTGAGATGGAAGTGGAGGTTATAGGCATTCCAGCCAATGTTTGCACGAGGTGTTTTTACAGGATTATCCCTGGAAAAGTGGCAAAGTACATTGACGCCTTGGTTGACCCGATCTTCGAATCAGAGAATTGTCGCATAGAAAAGGTTTTACCGTCACCCCACATTGGCATTCAATTCCCATTCATCAGCAGAGAGGTTTATGCCGATCATTGATGCATGGGCAGCAAGCGCCGATGTCCAAAACTTTTTGACTGTCGTATGTTTCGCTTGCAATATCAATATGTTAAATAGTATCGGAGCTCCGATACTCATCATAATCCCATGCTCCTGAACAAAGCCTGCTATACCCTTAAACGCATTATCCTCAACGATACGGCCATCCGTCGCTATTTCGAGCTGGGCTGCGAGGTGAAGGGCCTTGGCCGGGGACATGTACAGCGCATCAAGGACAGCATCCGTGCAGAGCGCTAAAAGGAATATTATCGAGAGAAAGTTAAAACCCCTCTTTTGGGATTACGTGGTCGATCCCGCTGAGGCCTATGACGTTCTCATGGGAATGCGTCGGCAGGCCGGCCCCTTTGATCGGGAGAGACTCCTGATCCGCCTGTTTGAGCGGCTCCCGTGGTATGACCTCCTCGAGATCCTCGGCCCGGAAGGCGTGAAGAGTGCCCTCACCCCGGAAATCATTCATAAACTCCGATTTCCTCACCTGAAGGAACGCTATGAATTCATTCGCAGAACACTACACGCAGAGACTGTATCCTTTACAGGATGGAATCCTGAGAATCGTGCAAGGGTTGGCAGAACAACCCCTGACGGGCAGACGGATTTGAAAATCGATCTGGTCAACGACATCGCCCCCCATTGCGGTGGATTCGAGGTCAGCCCGGTCCTCGGCAGGGTCGATCACTGGCGGAACATCCTGTCCAATAAGCTGGGCGCCTTGTTGCGTTTCGAGCCAAAGGATTACGCGGATTTGTGGGTCATCGCCAGGCATCGTTCCTTTTCATGGAAAGACGTTGTCGAAGAGGCACGGACCAAGGAGGCGGGACTCGATCCCGTGGTGTTATATGATCTCATGCGTTCCTTTCCCCGGGAAATGCTTCCCACAATCCGGTGGGCCGTCGAAGTCGATCCGGACGCCTTTCTTAAAGATCTGCATCGCCTGGCGGAAGACCTGTTCTTCATGAGGGATAATTCACCGGGAAAATAGTGCTGACGAATAATACGAAAGTTTACCGCGATAGCCTTGCAGGACCCCGTTTTTTTATCGGATCATCCATTGATGATCGTGCTCGCAATTTTCGATTGACTATTTCCGGCGAAGCGTATAAATTACGTAAACTAAGTTCATTAAACTAAACTCGCTGGGGTGTGCTATGCAAACGATCAATATTCATGAAGCGAAGACGCACCTTTCCCGTCTGGTTGAGGAGGCTGCGCAAGGAAATGCCTTCATCATTGCCAAGTCAGGAAAGCCGATGGTCAAGGTTTTGCCTATATCCGCAGAAGAGCTGAAAGGCGCTGAAAAGCTGGGATTTATGGCGGGTGAAATTTCGGCGCCTGACGATTTTGATTCTCTTGGGGCGCCGGTGATTATGCGACTTTTTGAAGGCAAGTCATCGTGAAACTGCTGCTCGATACGCACATTCTCCTGTGGGCGGCCGGGCAGCCTGAGAAGCTTTCCGAATCAACTCGCACCCTTTTGACGACACCCGAAAATGGTTTGTTCTTCAGTGCGGCAAGTATCTGGGAGATTGTTATCAAGCTGGGACTTGGACGAGAAGATTTCAAGGTTGATCCGTATCGGTTGAGAAAGATGCTCGTAGCGCATGGATACACCGAGCTCCCCGTAACCGCTGAACATGCCTTGAAGGTTGATTCTTTGCCACCACTTCATAAAGACCCTTTCGACCGCCTGCTGCTTGCTCAAGCCCGTACGGAAGGGATGCTGTTACTCACCGGTGATGCTTCTGTTTCCCAATATCAGGAATCGGTTATTTCGAACTGGGCTGCGAGGTGAAGGGCCTGGGCCGCGGCCACGTCAAACGCATCAAGGACAGCATCCGTGCAGAGCGCTAACACGAAAGAGCTGAACAGAAATCTTGCCATCCCTTTCCCATGCTCCTGAACAAAACCTACTATACCCTTAAACGCATTATCCCCCGGCCGCTGCAGATCCGGCTTCGGCGTTATTTGATTCAGCGGAAAAGAGCACTGCACGCGGAGACCTGGCCGATCGATAAGAAAGCCGTGGGAATTCGGGGAGGGGGCATGACCCGAATTCGCCGGAATTCGGGATCGTGTCCCAAGATTCTGCCCAGTTCCACGGCTGGCCCGATGGGAAAAAATTCGCCCTCGTCCTGACGCACGATGTGGAAACAGCAGCAGGCCTCGATAAATGCGAGCAACTGGCGGCGATTGACGAACGTTTCAGGTATCCGATCTTCTTTCAATTTCGTTCCCGGAGATTATCAAGTCCCCAAAACATTGCGCCAATACCTGACGGATCGCGGTTTCGAAGTTGGCATCCATGGTTTGCATCACGATGAAAATCCGTTCCGATCCAAATCAATCTTCCGGAAGCAGGCCATTGAAATCAACCGCTATCTAAAAGAGTGGGGCGCTGTGGGTTTCCGCAGCCCCAGCATGTACCACGACCTTGAATTGCTCCATCATCTCAACATCGAATACGACGCCTCCACCTTTGACACGGATCCCTTTGAACCCCAGCCGGACGGCATGGGCACCATCTTTCCCTTCTGGGTTCCCGGCAATGACCATCAAAAAGGCTACGTCGAGCTGCCCTATACGCTTCCCCAGGATTTTCTGCTGTTCATCCTCATGCAGAGAGAAAAACAGCGACATCTGGAAAAAGAAGCTGGACTGGATCGTTGATCATGGTGGCATGGCCCTGTTCATCAGCCATCCGGACTATATGAGTTTCGATAAAACCTCGGCATTATGAAGAGTACCCGGTAAAATATTACGAGGAATTCCTCGAGTACATTCAAATCTAAATACGAAGGGCAGTACTGGAACGCGCTACCGAGAGACGTGTCGCGTTTTTGGGCTGGCAGGTACGGGAAAGCAAGCATGGCAAGCAGTCATTCACCCACTCACAAAAAGAAAAAAGTTTGGATTGATCTGGATAATTCACCGCACGTGCCGTTTTTCAAACCAATCATCAATGAGCTTAGGAAGCGGGGACATGAAGTGGTGGTTACGGCAAGGGACTGTTTTCAAGTATGCGGACTTGCTGATCTCATGAACCTGGAATACGAAAAGATCGGCCGCCATTACGGAAAGAATACGATTTTAAAGGTTGCGGGATTGTTGATCAGGTCCGGTCAACTGATGCCGGGTGCCCTGAGCGAAAAACCCGATATAGCGGTGTCCCATGGCTCAAGATCTCAGGTCCTGACATCATCGGTCCTGCAAATACCGTCTGTCGTTATCGCGGACTACGAATACACGCAAACGGTCGCCAAGCCCACCTATGTCGTTGTGCCGGAACTGATTGCCGACAGCGCGATAAAAGGATTTACGAAATCTTTTTTCAAGTATCCCGGGATCAAAGAAGATGTGTATGTGCCCGACTTCAAGCCTGATCCATCAATCCTGAAAGCATTAGGCATCAATGAGGGGGAACTGGTCGTGACGATACGCCCCCCGGCCACGGAGGCGCATTATCACAATCCGGAAAGTGAAGTGACTCTTTGAGGCGACCATCAATTTTCTGGGACAGCAGGAAAATACCCGCATGGTCATCCTGCCGAGGAATGAAAAAAAACAGACCGCCTGGGTGAAGAGCAACTGGTCGGAATGGTGCGAGTCGGGCAAGATCATCTTCCCGGAGCATGTCGTGGATGGGCTCAATCTGATCTGGTATTCGGATTTAGTGATCAGCGGGGGCGGTACGATGAATCGGGAAGCCGCCGCATTGGGCGTTCCCGTCTACAGCATCTTCAGAGGAAAAATTGGAGCAGTGGATCAATATCTTTCAGAAAACGGACGCCTGACCTTATTGGAAAGTGTTGAAGATGTCCGGACACAAGATCTTGCTCAACAAGAGCCGGCGATCAGAAATGCCCGAGAATCTGAATCATAGGGCCCTTGATAGAATCGTCGAGATCATAGAGACCATTTGAAAGAGGTGAAATGAAAAATTTAAAATTGGTCTTAGTTGTCGGGGCGCGGCCGAACTTCATGAAAATAGCCCCGCTGCTGCGTGCAATCCGCAGGCACAATAGATCTTCAGGAAGACGGCAGCACCCGCTTTGATTACCTTCTGGTGCATACGGGACAGCATTATGATTTGCAGATGTCTGACGCCTTCTTTCAGGAACTGAAGATCCCCGACCCGGATGTCAATCTGGAGGTCGGTTCCGGCTCTCATGCCGTGCAGACCGCAGAAATCATGGTGCGGTTTGAAAAAGTATGCCTTCAGGAACGGCCCGACTGGCTCATCGTTGTGGGCGATGTAAACTCGACCATGGCCTGCACCCTGGTGGCATCAAAGCTGGCCATAAAAGTGGCGCATATCGAAGCCGGGCTCAGAAGTTATGACCGCTCGATGCCGGAGGAAATCAACAGGCTGGTTACCGATGTCCCTGGCCGATCTCCTGCTCACGCCTTCGGAAGATGCAGATCGGAATCTTTTACGGGAAGGCATCCCGGAAAGTAAAATCAGGTGCGTCGGCAACATCATGATCGACACGTTGATGCTCAATCTGGAAAAAGCGAGAGCCCTGGCGCCCTACAGACAATACGGACTGGAAGCGAAAAAATATGTTTTCGTCACGCTGCACCGGCCTTCCAATGTCGACGATGAGGCATCTCTCGGTCTCATTATGCAGAATCTCATTGCGTTATCGCAAAGACTGCCGGTTATTTTCCCTCTGCACCCCCGGACGGAAAAGAATTTAAAGCAATGCGGTCTTTTGCCGGAAGCGCATCAATACCCGAATCTCAAACTGGGCAAACCGGTCGGCTATTTCGAAAGCATCGGCCTCGCCGATCAAGGCCAGATTCGTCCTGACGGACTCCGGAGGATTGCAGGAGGAAACCACCTTCCTGAAGGTGCCCTGTTTGACCTTGAGACCCAACACGGAGAGGCCCATCACGATTACCCTGGGCACAAACAGGCTGACGTCTCTGGAAACCCTGCAGGCCGACATCAACCGGATACTGGATGGAAATCAGCAATCCGGAGAAGTGCCGGAACTCTGGGACGGCCTCAACAAGCGAGAGAATCCTGAAAATCTTGACCGAGCAAAGTCACAGCTAAAAATGTTCAAGAACATTTTCATATGAAAATTCTCAGGGGAATCTTTAACAGGATACTTCATATAATCGTAAGATGAGAGCTTTGAACATGACTTTTGCGGAACTCTATGAGCCCTGAATATCATAACCAACTGAGTCGTGCAAAAGTCTCACCATGAAGCACGTCAACATCATCTGCTGGGATCGGGCTGGCCTCAGTCGAGATATGCACATCGTGGCCGCCTTACTCCGAGATGTCGGCTTTCAAGTCACTCTTACACCGATCAACCATTTCTGGCCGATCGACCGGTTCCAGGCGTTTCTCGTTTTTCTCCGCTACCGGCTTCCGTTACTGAAAGCGATCTTTCCACGCCGGAAAGTATACGACATCAATCTGTTCCTCCAGCATATCGTACCGGAGTTGCTTCCACAGGCGCACATCAACTGTCTCATCCCCAACCAAGAGTGGTTCCGTAATCACCATCGGCCTTTTCTGAGGGCATTCGACCTCATTCTGTGCAAGACCAGGCACGCTGAGGCGTTCTTCTCTGGGCTGGGCTGTAGAACCGAGTTTATCAGTTTCACGAGTTTCGACCGCTTCGATTCCGACTGTGTCAGGAAGCCACATAGTTTCTTTCATCTGGCAGGCCAGAGTCCGCTGAAAGGGACGTCTGCGGTCGTCAACCTGTGGTTGAAACATCCGGAATGGCCGCGTTTGACCATCGTACAGCACCCAGATCACGCCCAATCGATAGAAGCAGAGAACATTCACTACATTGTTGCGTACCTGGATGATACCACTTTGCGCCGATACCAAAATGAGTCGGGTATCCATCTTTGCCCTTCAGAAGCCGAGGGGTTTGGTCACAACATCGTTGAGGCGATGAGCTGCGGAGCGGTGATTATCACCACCGACGCGCCACCCATGAACGAATTAATCACGCCCGCGCGCGGTCTGCTGGCCGGTTTTCGCACCAGCCAACCGCACCACTCAGGGACGAGGTACTTCGTCGATCCCGATAGCCTTGCCGAGCAGGTGGAGCGTACGCTGTGCATGTCGGACACAACCAGACAGGGCATGGAGCAGCGCGCTCGCGACTGGTACGTGCAGAATGATCGGTTCTTCAGAAGTCGGTTGCTTGAGGTCGTGACGAACCTGTGACGGCGATGCCTTTTTTCAAAGGTCTTGTTCCGAGAAAGTTACTGTAATGGAATATGATATCGTCCTGGCAACAAGAAACAGGCATTCAATGCTTTCTATCTCTATTCCCCTGATGCTTTCTCAAAGTAAACTACCCAGCAATTTCATACTGGTAGATTCAAGTGATGATCATAATATTATCAAGACCACAGTAAATCATGCATTTTTAAAAGCATCTTCAACTGTAAAATTGCAAATCATACACACCAATCCTGGGAGTGCTTATCAACGCAATATAGGTCTAAAAAGTGTGCAATCTCCTATTGTAATATTTCCAGATGATGATTCATTATGGTTTCCCGATACAGCAAAATCCATATTAGATATTTATGAAAGGGACATATGTAATGAAATAGGCGGTGTTTGTGCTGTCTCATCAACCAAAACACCCCTTGATCACTCGATCGAGATGCCATATAAACTTAACCTTACATTTAAATTAAAACGTGGATTTGTGAAATACCTTTCTATAATAAGGAAAAAATATTTTCCTGATCCCCTTTTTTGTACTGCATCTTTTGAACAATATAACCGCGACATTCCACGGTGGTTATCGGATTGTAACGCACATATAACAGGTCCAATGCAAGGTTTTAGAATGTCTTTCCGAACAGATTTAATTCGCAAGATAGGATTCGATGAATCACTCGGGAGATATGCGTTAAGTGAGGATTTAGATGCATCATTGAGTATCATGAAACAGCATTTGATTGTCTGTGCAAATAATTCTAAAGTTTGCCATTATTCATATCCTTCAAATAGAGTTGACGGAAGAGAGTTGGGAATGATGCATGTACTTAATAGAACTTACATAGTATGCAAGCATAATCCCCCTCAATCTGTGGCCAGAGAACAATTAAAAGGATTCATTAATCTAAATTTATTTTTTTCTTTATTGCGGTTATATTCAAAATATCAGAGACAAAAATTTTACGGATCATTTTACGCCTTACGCTATGTTAAAAGATTATTAGATGCAAAACCTTATGAAATTCAGGAAACTTATTGTACCTTGCGTAATGAATGTATTCAGAGATTAGGTGTGAAGTAAAGAGTGCTTATGATGCTTTGTCTATTTGCTCATATAAAAACGTCAAACCTCAAATGAGGAGTCTATGTCAAAAAAAGACCTGCTCTATTCGGGCTTCTTGAATTCGGTCAGGGCTTTCCCTGACCGCCCTGCCTTAATAATCGCTGGTGAAACGCTGACCTATGCGCAACTCTACAGAAAAGCTGCGTCATTGGCCGCAACCATTGCCGACCAGGAGATCGCCCAAGAATCCATGTTAACGGCGGTTTTTGCGTACAGGTCGGTGACGGCCTTTGCGGGAATCTTGGGATCCCTAATGCGGGGCCACGGCTACGTTCCTCTTAATTGTACATTTCCTGCTGACAGAACCAAGACAATGCTTTATCGCTCTGGTTGTCGAACGATGATAGTCGACAGTCAATCAGAAAACCAGATAGACCAAATTCTGTCAGGGCTGGATTACGAAATGGTTATCATCCTGCCGGAACGAGACGATACGCGAGAGTTGAACGCCAATTGGCCGATGCACAGGTTCATTGGTTCCCGGGAAATGGTTTCCTACGATCAGTGGCGTTCAGTAGAAGCCTCTCCCGATGCTGCAGCATACATCTTGTTTACATCAGGCAGTACGGGGGTACCAAAGGGGGTAGTTGTCACACACAGCAATGTGGCCCACTATATAGACTTCATTGCTGACCGGTTTTCTGTAACACAAGAGGATCGCTTCTCTCAAATGTTCGAAATGACATTTGATCTCTCGATCGCTGACATGTTCGTGGCTTGGAGCCGGGGTGCATGTGTTTGCTGTCCTTCCGGGAAGACACTCGTTAATCCGGGGCGTTTTATCAAGGATATGGATCTGACGATCTGGTTTTCGGTTCCATCGACGGCAATCTTCATGAAGCGTTTGGGGAGCCTGAAGTTAGGCAGCTATCCCCGGTTACGAGTCAGCATGTTTTGTGGGGAGGCTCTGCCTGCAGAAGTTGCCAAGGCGTGGGCGGAAGCTGCACCGAATTCAATCGTGGAAAATCTATATGGACCGACGGAGCTAACCATCGCCTGCATGTATTACCGGTGGGATCCGGCACGATCACCGGACGAAGTTGAATTTGGCGTTGTCCCTATCGGAGAGCCGTTTCCGAACATGGTGCCACTGGTAGTCGACGACGCGCTTGAGGAAGTAGGTGTCGGCAAGACTGGTGAATTACTCATGACAGGTCCACAGCTCTCCGCAGGATACTGGAAGGATCCTGAAAAGACTTCCGCGGCTTTTTTAGTGCCCCCCAATAAGCAAGACCTCTTCTATCGAACTGGAGATCGGGTGCGTAAACCTGCTGCGGGTAAGCCCATGACATACCTCGGACGTACTGATAATCAAATAAAGATTCTGGGTCACCGGGTTGAGTTAGCCGAGATCGAATCCGTGGTTCGAGAGGAATCGGGAATTGAAGGGGTGGTTGCCGTGGGCTGGCCGATAACGCATAGCGGGGCAAGCGGCGTCGAAGTTTTCTTACAAGACCGAGCCCCAAACAAGACTGATTTGAAAGATCGGGTGGCTGGCCGTCTTCCGAACTACATGGTGCCCAAGCGATTTCATTTTCTCTCCCAGTTTCCATTGAATTCCAATGGGAAATATGATCGTAAGGCGCTGGCTAAACACTTGAAGGATTTGCAATGAGTCTTATAAGTGCGGAGGATGTTAAAACTTATGTTCTGAACTATCTTTTGAAGAGGACTACCCTGGGGAATTTCGACGGCATGCGCATCGATGATGCTTTTGACTTCTTGGGAGCGGGGATTATTGACTCGATGGGTGTGCTTGATATGATTGAGGCGATGGAAGATCATTTCAAAATCACTGTTGATTTTGAGCAGATGGATCCTGAGAAATTCACAAATTTAGTGTGTTTCTCTCGTTATGTTGCCGAGCATGCGGTAGCCGATGGTGGCTGAAATGAGACCCCTTGAATAACCTGCAGGAGACATTGGCTGCGCCCTTTCGTGCCTCCATGACATGAGTAATCCTTACCGGAATTGGCTTTGGGATTCTCCAAATGGGGCATTGACACAAATGAACGTGTGGCTTGACTGAGTCGAGTGCCTGAAAGCACAATTTTCTGTGAGCTATTAATCATAAATGTAAGGGAGTGAAAATGGAGAAAGAACATGAAGGTAGGTTACTGCCATTTTTTTTACCTCATGAATTAAGGAAAATGGGATTCAAAAGTCTTGGAAAACGCGTTTTCATTAGCAGGAAATGCAGTATCCATCATCCAGAACGAATATCAATTGGCAGTAATGTTCGTATAGACGATTTCTGTGTTTTGTCGGCTAACGAAGAAATCGTTCTTGGTAGTTATATTCACTTAAGCTGCTATTCGGCTCTCTATGCGTCCTCGAGAATTATTATGGAAGACTTTTCCGGGCTATCTTCCTATGTTTCTCTTTACACTGAATCCGATGATTATTCTGGTGAGTCTTTGACCAACCCCACAGTGCCAAAAGAATACAAACCTAAGTTGCACGCGGGCCCTATAGTATTGAGGAGACATACAATTGTCGGCACGCATTCATGTATTCTTCCGAATGTTGTAATAGAAATCGGCACTGCCATCGGAGCCCACAGCTTAGTTAAAGGAAATTGCGATCCTTGGTCGATCTATGTTGGTTGCCCTGCCCGCAAAACAGGAGAGCGTAAGAAAGACATTTTGCGGTTAGAAACAAAGCTTCTTTCATAGGACGGATCTTATGGAATAGCGCGAAAATCGAATCAGGGCTCTCTTAAATCGTGTATTGCAGCTCATCGCTCGTTTTAGTCCCGGTGCGACTACTTTCCGAGTGTGGCTGCACCGTTGGAGGGGCGTCCGCATTGGGAAGCGAGTATGGATCGGCTATGACGCTATAATCGAGACCTCATATCCCTACTTGGTGGAAATTCAGGATGACGTGGCAGTTGGTATTAGGGCCACAATTATCGCCCATTTTAAAGAGTCAAGGGGTGTTGTCATCGAAGAAGGCGCATTTCTGGGTCCCGGCGTAATCGTTATGCCGAACGTGAGAGTGGGCAAAGGGGCAGTGGTGACGGCGGGGAGCGTGGTCACTGCTTCTGTCGCACCCATGACCCTGGTGCAAGGTAATCCGGCTAAGGCAGTGGCCAAGGTCGGAGTCATGCTCGGTTCAAACACTTCTTTGAAGATGTTTTTGAAGCACCTTAAACCATTGCGTTAGCATCTGTGGCTATGTCGCGTCCTCAAGCCAAAACTAATCATCGGGATTATATATTCAAGAAAGGGTTGGCGCCACTTTGACCACATCAGGGGCAGAGAAAGCAAGAGAGACATTAGCCTGCTTTATCATAGATGATCCACTTCTCAGGCCCCGCTACGGCTGTCTTGATTATGAAAAGCTTCTCCAAGAAATGAAGGAGCACAGATTTTTCACTGAAATCGCGTTCATACCCTGGAACTACAGAAGGAGCGATCCGAAAACAGTGCGGCTCCTCGCCGATAACACCGACTATTACGCAATATGTGTGCATGGCTGCAACCATCTTGGCAACGAATTCGGTGGGCGGGACTACCAAGAGCTTAGTTCCTTATCATCCACTGCTTTATGGCGTATGGAACAACACAAGAGGCTTACAGGATTGTCTTATGATCCCGTTATCGTATTTCCACAGGGCCGTTTCTCGTCGGTGGCATTGAAGGCACTCAAAGATCAGGGCTATTTTGCGGCGTTTAGCTCGACCCTTCGAGCAACTGACGGAGGGGAACTGCCGGCTATCGAATACCAGCGGCCTGCCACGACAATATATCACGACTTCCCCCTGTTTTTGAGGAGATATCCAAAAGACAAATCCCATTTCATTCAAGACATGACCTCGGGCCGTCCGATTGTTATCGTGGCACATCACAGCGTATTCAGGAACGGGTACAAAACAATAACAGACCTGGTCGACTGGGTCAACAGCTTAGGGAACATTAAGTGGTGTTCCTTGTCGGACATTGTAGAGCACTATTTGGGAATCGGAGCAGCACCTACCGGGAAAAGCGCTAATCCAATTCGGCCTCGTCTATACTTGAACAGCAAAGTAGCCTTGAGGCGTTTCCTTTCTGAAGCCCGGGACAACCATTTAGAAACAAGCGATTTTTTGACGAAAGTGTACAAGATGGTGCGGGGTTGAGTATCAAGCCCGTTGAATCCCCAACGCCCGCCCACGTTAAAGAAATTTGGCGAACACGCCACTCCTCTTTGCCAAAATAAATGAGGCACTTCCCACCTTGTAATTTAAACTCTATAATAGAGGGGGAAGAAGATGAGAGGAGCTATACCAAATCTTTCTACAGGATATGCCTATTGCACGCCGAATCTGAAATAAATACTGATCTTCAACAATCTATTTTAAAATTGTTGGATTACTGTATCAGGAACAATTGGGCCGGATTTGATCCCTATGACGGATTGAGTAGTAGAATTTTTCGCACCATTCCTCTCGTTCAAAATAGAATCGGGCGGCTTGTGTTTCATCCAGGCGATGAAACGATCGCCAATAAATTTTCGCCCCATCTTCCTTGTTCCGAAGGAAGAAAACCCTAAAGGACTGGCTGTTTTTTGTTCAGCGCTGCTCATTCTTTCCAAAACAGGATTCATCAATAACGACGATACCATTTTACACCTGCTGAAACGATTGATTGCTCTCAAGAAGCAAAGACACGCCTTATTATTGCTGGGGATACAATTTTGACTGGCAGAGCAGGGCGTTCTTTCTTCCCAAATTCGTCCCCAATATCATCTGCACAACCTTTGCAGGCAATGCCCTGCTTGACGCCTACGATAAATTTGAAGATGGCAAATATTTGGACATGGCGATCAGTGCCGGAAATTTTCTCCTTGAAGGATTGAACATCACGAGAACGGATGATGAAATCTGCTTCAGCTATACACCCCTCGACCACGGCCAGGTTCATAATGCAAACCTCCTGGGCGCCGCCTTTTTATCCAGACTGTACAGCCTGACACAGGAAAAGAAATACCTGGAGCCCGCCCAAAGCGCCGTTCGATATTCAATCCGCAGGCAAAACGAAGACGGATCGTGGCCTTATGGGGAAGACAAAACGCAAAGATGGATCGACAACTTTCACACCGGTTACAATCTGGTGGCTCTCAAGAGATTTTCTGAATATACCGGGAATACGGATTATGCGGAAAATATTCAGAAAAGGATTCCAATTTTACAAGGCGAATCTATTCACGGATGATGGATTGCCCAAATATTTTCATAATCAGACTATATCCCATCGATATTCACGCCATCGCGCAAAGCATCATGACCCTGGTTGAGTTCAAGGCTTATGACGAGGACAACATAGATCTTGCCAATCGTATTTTCACCTGGTCCCTGAAAACCATGCAGAGCAAAACCGGCTATTTTTTCTATCAAAAAAAACGGTTTTTCATCAACAGAATACCCTACATGCGGTGGTCGCAGGCATGGATGCTCCTGGCTCTCTCGACGCTTCTGAAGCATTACGAGCAGGCTGCGACGGCCACACAGCGACGTATACCCAGTGAAGCAAAACGGCTTGCGTAAAGCAGAGACATGAGAACCGACTTCTAATGGGAACAGACGCCGACGATTACCGGAGCGATGAGAGGTGTAGTCTTACGTATGTTTTGATTACCCCCGCCCGCAACGAGGCGGCGTTTATCGAGCTGACAATCAAGTCCGTCATCGGACAGACTGTTTTGCCGCTTAAATGGGTGATTGTTAGCGACGGCTCAACAGACGGCACTGATGAGATAGTCAAGAAGTATGCAGCAGAGCATCCGTGGATCGAACTGGTGCGGATGCCTGAGCGCGCAGGAACGCCATTTCGCCGGCAAGGTGCATGCATTCAACGCAGGCTACGCACGGGTCAGGGATCTTAATTACGATATCATCGGCAGCCTTGATGCAGACATCTCATTTGATCCGGAGTACTTTGACTTTCTGCTGAAGAAATTCGCCCAGGACCCCAAGTTGGGCGTTGCAGGAACGCCCTTCAGAGAGGGAACGACTCAGTACGATTATCGTTTCTCCAGGAAAGAGCATGTTTCCGGAGCCTGCCAGTTATTCAGGCGGGAGTGCTTCGAGTCTATTGGTGGATACGTTCCGCTGAAAGCAGGTGCAATTGACCTCACTGCGGTTGTGACTGCGAGAATGAAAGGCTGGAAGACCGAAACGTTCACCGATAAGGTATTGCTTTCATCACCGTACAATGGGTTCGGCCAAGCACCACATTATAGGGCCACATTCAGAAGCGGCTATTATGATTACCCCATGGGAGTACACCCGGTTTGGCAACTGTTCCGCTCGATTTATCAGATGAGCAGAAAACCCTTTATTTTGGGGGGTGCACTGCTTTTGACGGGATATTTGTGGGCATTGCTGACACGTGCTCACAACGCCGGTTTCGATGGAATTTGTACATTTCAGAAGAAAAGAACAGATGCGATGGCTGAAAGAGTATTTTTTAAAATTCCTGAATCTTTCCAAATAGAGTATTTATTTCCCTTAACCGTGACTATTGGGAAGCACTGTGAACGGTAACTGTAAAGTTTGCAAACCGCAATTGTTATCTGTAAAGCGTATGTCGATAATAACTTGAAGAATTGAATTACCTGGAACACCTAGAGACCCTATTTTATATTATGTTAGCTAAAAGAATTGAAATCAACTGGCATCCGGGACTCCCGATTTTTGCTTCTGAACCATTTCTAAAAGCGACTGGTGATGAATATGGATGGCTTGGCGGATTTGACGATTCAGGAAAGCTGCGCTGTATATTGCCGTATACGATTATTCGAAAGGCGATTTTTCGCATGGTTCGTTTCCGGGTTGAGACCATTCACTGGAAGGCGAGCTTGATGTTCAGGAAGAGAAATCATTTTTGAACAGTGCCGTAGAATATTTCCGCTCCATTGGCGCGGATATGATCATTCCGGCAACCACCAATACAATTTTTCGCACCTACCCGGATGGGGCTGATGCTGCCCCGTATGGCAGCTATATTATCGATTTAACTCAGCCTGAAGATATTCTCTGGCGAAATATTGACAGAATAACTCGCCAAAATATCAATACCGCTCAAAAAAAGGGCGTGAGCATCCGAAGCGGAATAGAGCATCTTGATGCGGCATATCTGCTATGTAGGTGGACACCTTTAAAAGATCAAAACTCCCTTTATGAGCTACGAGTCTTTTAAGCGTTATGTGCATGGGCTCGGCGAAAACGGTAAGATCATGATTGCTGATTACCAGGGCGTTGCCCAAAGCTACGTTGTCTTTGCTTTCAGCAACTATTGCGCATATGCAATTTACGCCGGGAATGTTGCCAACCAGCATCAAGGCGCAAACAAACTGCTCTACTGGGAAGCAATCCGTTCGTTTCAAGAAGCTTGGGGTTCAGCGTTATGACTTTGTGGGAGCAAGAATTGACCCGGAAAAAGGGATCAAAGCAGGAAGCGCTCAATTCGCTTAAAAGACGCTTTGGGGCAAAGCTCAAACAAGGGTACATGTGGAAATACTCTCTTCATCCGTTGAAATATCGTCTTTATTGTCTGGCTGCCCGCTTTCGCAGCGGCGGCGATATTGTTGATGCAGAACGTCATAAGCTGAAAAACTACAAAGATTTCAGCAGCATCCATAGGATAATCTCCATTTCAATGTTCTGAGGCTGCATTCTATGATAGTCTTGCCCACGGAGCACTTCGAATATGAAGTTCAGCGATATTATTCGCGGCATGGTTGCTGCGCTACGTCCGAGGGAAACAAGTGGAATGCTTTACATACCCGGGCTCGGCAACTGCATTCCAGCGAGATCGGCCAGGGCGGCGATCGTCGCCGCAATCAAAGCGCTCGACTTGCCGCCGGGTGCGCGTATCGGAGTCCCGCTGTACTGCTGTCCTGTTGTATTTAAGGCAATCAAAGCGGCTGGCTGTACGGCACGCTTTATCGATGTCGAGTACTCCACGTATTGCATGTCCGCTGAAGACTTATCTGCAAAGCGTGCCCAGGTCGATGCCGTCATCGCCGTTCACATGTTTGGAAACCTGTGCGACATGCCCAGCTTGCAGGAAGCGGCGCAGGGCAAACCGATTATTGAAGACTGCGCGCAGTCTCTCGGGAGCAAGCTTGATGGCCGCATGGCCGGCTCGTTTGGCACCATCGCTGCTTTCAGCTTTCGATCCGGTAAATACCTGTCAGTCGGCGAGGGTGGAGCGCTGTTTTCACGCGACGCAGACATTCGCTCTCGGCTGTCGCAATTAATCTCCGAGATGCCTGTTCCTGGCCGCGCAGAGGAATGTGTGCATGTTGCGGAACGTATATACGGTCGATGCTTCGGAGCAGGCCTCTCTATGGTTTGCTGGGTTATCTAATATGGCCGATCTACAATAAAACTACGGACTACTCCGCAAAATCCCCTATCGTCTTAAGCCAAATCTACAATTCAGATCTCGCTCTTACCATAAAACGAATCGCACTTCTTGATTCAGCGATTGAAAGACAAAGGGCTAACGCCGATTTTTACTCAAGCACTCTCAAATTGGATCCCGGCATGTTGTGCTTCGAAAAACCCGGTACATTTTACAACCGTTATCTTTATCCCATTACCTTTCCTTCATCTGAAGCACCGTGACTTAATGGCAACCTATCTGCACAGCCGACAGATCGGTGCCATACAACCCTACAAGGACATTGTAGACATTGCCGCTGCACACTATGGGTATGCAGGTGATTGTCCCGGCAGCAGAACAGGTTGCAAGGAGAGTGCTTGTTATTCCGAGCAATTACAGCCTCAAGAAAGAAGACATTCAATAGATCGCGCAGTGCGTGAACGAAGGATGGAAAGAAATCGGAACGCGTGATGGCATTAGTAAGTCAATTATATATTGAATTGATACTAGAAAATGTTTAACAAACAAAGGTTAAAGTAGTTTTCTCTTGTTGACTATAGCATGGATTATGCAACAATGTATTATGTATTGTGGGCGATTAGCTCAGTGGCAGAGCACCTCCTGTACATGGGGGAGGTCGAAGGTTCGATTTCTTCATCGCCCACCATTTCCTTTTAAATTAAACAAGAAGTATTTATACATTGTGGGCGATTAGCTCAGTGTTAGAGCACATGCTTGATAAGCGAGAGGTCGGAGGTTCAATTCCTTAATCGCCCACCATTTATTTATTAAATCAAACCGGGTTTTGTTCGCAGCACGTTAACCCTATTCAGTATTATCAGCGTTTTCCCACTAGACAAAATTATGTCCGTTTAAAGTTCCTTAATGCTATTCAGATGTAAGGGCTTGTGAGTGTTTTATTCACAATGATTGACTGGTATCTCACAATTGATTACGAGATATTCGGGAGCGGTGAGGGCGATCACTTAGGGAACTGGTCTATGAACCGACGGAGAGGCTTAGGGCGATCTTCAATAGTCGCAGGCACGATTCGTTACTTTTGTTGAGGCCGCCGAAATTGAGACTGATCGACGCGAAGGGCTCAGACCCGGCTATTGACCAGGTGAAGAGGCAAATACGGCGATCTTTATAGTGAAGGATTTGAAATTGGCCTTCAATCTTCATCCGCAGTGGTACAATGCACGGCACGAGAATGGGAGATGGCAGCTTGACTACAGTGAGTATAATCTGTGTACTCTGCCGCATAGGACGGATTGTGAAATCGTTGATGCGCCATCGATATTTCTCGCGCGGTATTGGGCGCGCCGCTTATACGCCATTTTCATTCCGGGCCGGAAACTGGCTGTTTCAGCCTACCCAACCCGCCGCAAACATCTTGGCAGAGCGCGGCGTGAAAGTGGACTCATCCGTTTTTAAAGGTGGCATGCGGCATCAGCATAACTTGAACTACTGCCAGGCGCTGAAGAACGGTTATTACTGGAAATTCACGGAGCAGGTGGATATCCCGGCAAGGGAAGGAACCATGCTCGAGATGCCCATCTATACGCAAATGGTTCCATTCTGGCAGATACTCACCTCAAAGCGAATCGAAATGGAAAGAAAAGGTGCAGGCAACCGATCAGTCCGGCAGTAAGAAGTTGTTGAGGGTGTTGGATTTTCTGCGTTTCAGGCACCCACTGAAGCTCGACTTCTGCCGCATGTCGATGAGCGAACTCACCGGTAATGATGGAAAAAATTATCCGGGAA
The DNA here is from genome assembly GCA_963754515.1 of uncultured delta proteobacterium. Classification (GTDB taxonomy): domain Bacteria; phylum Desulfobacterota; class Syntrophia; order Syntrophales; family Fen-1087; genus JAPLJM01. Next base: position 417,547 of record CAVWGC010000005.1, read on the forward strand.
GACCGGTTGGACCCTTTCTCGTTCAGGCCTGTTGTGGCTATCGGGCACACGAAGGAATTGGTGGATTTCGAGACGATTGGGGCTTTTCTTCTTATTGGGCCAGAATGGAATCACTGTATCAGCATTCGAGGAAGCATATCAGAGATGCAAATGCTGAGTGAGAAGGAGACAAGGTTATTTGAGAGCAATACTGATAGAGATTAACTGGGATGCCGGACTCCCATAATTTTCATCTGAATCATTTCTGAAATCGGTTGTGGACAGTATGGATTGCTCGGCATTGACGAGTTGGAAAGGTTCAAACTATTGTATTTATTATCTGGCGGCCCACCTGCGAAGCGGAGGCAATATTGAAGATGAGGGACGTCATAAGCTTGGAAGAAATTAATTGTGACTCAGAAACATCACATATGCGTGCTTATTTGCCCGCCCAAAAGGCCTGGCTTCTCCGGATGTGACTTGCTGTCAAAGCTCGAAAGAACAGAAACGACGGACGACCGTTTTTGATTATCAATTGTCATCGTGGATATGACAGGTCGGTATCCTGCACGGCTGATCGCTGAATCCGTATGCCCGGCGTTCGAAGGTTTCTATTAGCTATTACGTAGAACCGGAGCAAAACATTGCTCTTGCGAGAAACAGGGCCATAGAGAATGCCAAAGGTGACTTCATTGGCTTCATTGATGACGATGAGTTTCCTACTAAACAATGGCTCGTTAATCTCTTGAAAGCCCTGCATAGTTATAGCTTAGATGGTGTTCTTGCACCTGTGCTGCCTCATTTTGAGGAAGAGCCACCTGAAGTGGGTATTGAAAGGACATTTCTTTGACAGACCGATACATCCTGATGGACACATCCTGGGGTGGAAGAACACAAGAACAGGAAACGCGCTACTCAAAAGGGAGCTCTTTAATAAAGACCAGAGGTGGTTCGATCCTGCGTTTGGCAGTGGGGGGAAGATCGCGATTTCTTCAAGAGAGAGATTGGAAAAGGGCATGTCTTTGTTTGGTGCAACGAAGCCCCGGTCTTTGAAACCGTGCCGCCTGAGCGGTGGAAGAAAGATGTTATGATAAAAAGGGCCCTTCTGAAGAGGAAAGGTCGCCTTTGAGAGCGCTGCATTCAATCCTATTAGCTTGCTTACGTCCTTTCTGGCAATTATGGTCTACACGTTAGGCCTGCCTTTTTTCTTAATACTCGGGCAACATGTTTTCATGAAGTATCTGGTAAAGGATTGTGATCACCTTGGGAAAGTGCTCGCTTTCCTGAGGATTGACCTCGTAAAGGAGAAGTACGTTACAAGCTGATCAGACTATCATGATTACACTTGGCACAAGCATTTCAGATGGGGCTGGTAAGAGAGATTGGGGAAACTTAACAACTCACAGAGGAATATTCATGACCCCCTCTGGGAAACCGTCCACACGTGCTTATTGCGGGGAGGATCATTATCGGAGATAATGTGAAAAACGTCAAAAATCCGTTCTTTGACAGAGAGGAACTCAAGAAAAACCTGAAAGAAAATCCGTGCAAAGCGGACTGAACAGAATGATTGCCAACTTCACTTCTGTTGCACTCACAGTAGGTTCAGTCATCGTGTTGGCGCGTTTGTTGGCACCGGAGGAGTTTGGTCTTTTTGCGATGGTCCTTTCAATCACAGAGTTCGCGCGTTATATTATTGAGATAGGGCTTGGCACATCTACCGTTCAGCGACAGGAGATAACCCATGATGAAATCAGCACGCTGTTTTGGATAAACTTAGGTGTTGGAGCAATTTTGATGGCCGCAATGAGTTGCTCTTTCTCCTGCGGTCGCATGGTTCTATGGTGATACTCGGTTGGTCCAAGTCTGCATGGTGATGTCCACCGCTTTCCTTTTCAGGGGCCTTATCGTTCAGCACGGGCTTTACTTGAGCGGCAGATGCGATTCGGCTATTTGGGTGTGATCAACTTCATTTCGAATCTTCTTGGCATTGCGACTGCTATAGCATTAGCTCTGCACGGATTTGAAGTTTGGGCATTCGTGTGGCGGGAAATTGCTTTGTCGCAGTGTTCGCTGCTGGTACATGGTTTCTCTGCGGTTGACAAGGTCTCCAGGCTTAACGTGGATGTTCGATCGAGTTTGCGATTTGGAGCGGACCTTTCAGGAGTTAGCGTCGTTCAGTACTTTACCCTGAACGTCGATCGTGTGTTGATCGGTCGATTTAGCGGGGCAACTCCCTTGGGGTTGTATACGAAAGCATTTCAGCTTGCGATGATGCCGATTGAAAATATTCGAATGATTTTTTGGGATGTTGGGCTTTCTCCACTTAGTGCACTCCGAGTGATGCTGAGCGGTATCGTCGATTTTACGGTCGACTGTTTTCAGTTCAGTCGTTCCTCTACATGCCGATTGTTGTATTTCTTACGATTCAGTCGGAAGATGTGATCCGCCTCCTTCTCGGTGAAGTCTGGGTTAGTGCTACTCCATTTTTAAGAGTTTTTGCCATTGCCGGGTTCGTTACACGGCTTGTAGGTACTTTTCCACTCGTCATGGTCTCTTGCGGAAAGACACGAAGGTACCTTGTATGGGCGATGATTAACGGTTTTAGATGATTGTGGCTTATGTTGTGGGCATTCGGTGGGGTGCGATCGGGGTTGCGTATTCCTATGCATTTGTAAGTTATGTGCTTCTTGTGTGGGCGCTTCGGTATTGCCTCAAAGGGACCCCAGTCAATGTTTTTTTTATTATCAGGAACATCGGAGTTTCGGTGATTTCAAGTTGTGGCGCAGGCAGTTATGCTGTGTTACGTGCCCAGCAATTCCAACACCAGTCCGCTATCATCAATTCCAGTTTAGTTTTTACGGCAGCCTACTTTGGAATTTTGCTTTGCATTCCAAGAGGAAGACGGCACCTGGCAGAGTTCTGGTCCTATCGGGCAGAGCTCTTCAGAAAAGTGTGATCCTGAATATTGTAGTTATCTTTGCATGTTAAAAAAATGTAAGAGGTTAATGTAGGTTTTTATTGTGATGCTTGATCTCGGTTTATTTCCGAACACGGATCGAGATGTATACATCGTCAATCCCGAAGAAACAATTCTTGTAACAGGAGCTAATGGGTTCGTTGGCACACGGGTAGTTCGAACGTTGCTATCATACGGATTCAAAAAAGTAAGATGTCTAACAAGATCGACAAGTAAATCGAGAAATCTTGAAGATATAGGCAGGGAGTTCGTTGGATCAAATGTAGAAATAGTAACGGGCAATCTGCTTTCCCGTGATGCATGCGCAGTGCCGCTGAAGGTGTGTCCATCGTTTACCATCTGGCCGCTGGTGTTGAAAAGTCATTTCCCGGCTGTTTCTTGAACTCCGTGGTAACCACGAGAAATCTCCTTGATGCCGTGATAAAAGGGCAAACGCTGAAGCGATTCGTCAATATCAGTTCTATTGCTGTCTATTCGAACGAGAAAATACCGCGCGGCGGTTTGATGGACGAATCCTGTGAAGTAGATACTAAATTTGTTGAACGATGGGAAGCTTATACTTACGGGAAGGCCAAGCAGGATGAAATCGTGCTTGAGTATGCCCATAAATACAATGTGCCTTACGTGATCGTTCGGCCAAGCGTTGTCTTTGGCCCTGGGAAAGCAAAAATTACCGACAGGATCGGGACTAATACCTTTGGTATATTTCTGCATCTGGGCTTAAATAACAGGATACCCCTCACGTACGTGGACAATTGTGCGGAAGCTATTGTTTTGGCCGGGTTGAGAAAAGGGATCGAAGGGCAGGTCTTTAATATTTTTGATGACGATCTGCCGACAAGCCGTGAATTTCTTAAGCGTTATAAGCGCGAAGTACGCTAATTTCTCTCAATCCCCATTCCCTATTGGGCCTGGTTTTTTTTCTGCTATCTCTGGGAAAAGTATTCAAAATGGTCTGAAGGGCAACTGCCCCCTGTCTTTAATCGCAGGACATGCGCGGTCTATTGGAAGGGTAACAGATACTCAAACAACAAGGCAAAAGAGCTGCTGGGGTGGCAGCCAAGGGTACCGATGAAAGAGGGCCTGCAAAGATTTTTTGCTTACATGAAGAATGCGGAGAGCCAAAAAGAAATGATCAAAGTCGGTATCATCGGTTGCGGCAAAATGGCTGATCAGCATGCAGTCCAAATTCAGAGAATCCCGGGGGCTGAAATAATTGGAGTGTGCGATAGTGAACCATTAATGGCCCGACAGATGGCTGAACGGTTCAATGTCGAAAAGTATTTCTCGAATGTGCAGGAAATGCTTGATACAGTAAAGCTCGATGTAATTCATATAACAACACCTCCGCCAAGTCATTACCAATTAGGCAAGATGTGTCTGGAGGCCGGATGTAATGTTTATATGGAAAAACCCTTCACGTTAAACACATCTGAAGCTGAGGATTTAATAGGGCTTGCGAACCAGAATGGGCTCAAGATTACCGCGGGCCACAATGCCCAATTCACCCATGCCATGGTGCGGATGAGGGAACTGGTAAAAACGGGGTATCTGGGCGGCAAACCGGTGCACATGGAGAGCCATTACTGCTATGACTTTGGAGACGAGAGCTATGCAAAGGCACTTCTGGGCGACAGTGATCACTGGGTAAGAAAGCTTCCCGGGTCGCTGTTGCAGAATATTATCAGCCATGGCATCAGCAAGATAGCAGAGTTTTTGTCCGGTGATAATCCCACAGTCATTGCCCACGGCTTTACCAGCACATTTCTTAAAAACATTGGAGAAGATGATATTATTGATGAAGTAAGGGTCATTATCCGGGATGAAGATTCTACAACTGCCTACTTCACTTTTTCCTCTCAAATCAATCCCGTCGCCTCATCAATTCCGATTGTATGGCCGAAAAAATTCGTTGATTGTTGATGACGATCATCAAATTCTCATAAAGATAAACAATAAAGAATACAAGAGTTACTTGAGATACTTTATTCCTCCATTTGAATACGCAAAACAGTACGTTGGAAACTTTAGCAGAAACTTTAAAAAATTTATGATGAAAGACTTTCACCTGCCCAATGATGCAGCCTTGAAAACGCTGATAGAGTCTTTCTACAATTCGATCGCCAGCAATGCACCTTTGCCGCTGTCATACAGGGAAATACTTTTAACATCAAAGATCATGGATGCCATATTTGCGCAGATCAAAAGCAACAGATTTAAAAGACAATAGAGCGTAATAGTGCTAGTCTCGACTAAATTTTAGGTGCGAACATAATTGACATTTAGGAATTCTATAAGCTCAAGGATAACATGCAATTTAATTCGCTCACCTATATTGCTTTTTTTCTTGCTGTTTACCTGGTTTACAGAATCATGCCGCATCGCCTTCAGAATATGGTGCTTTTGATCGCCAGTTACATATTCTATGCCTGGTGGGATGTACGATTTCTGTTCTTGATTATTCTCTCAACGGTGCTGAACTACTGTTGCGGCATTATATTCCGGACAGGGGTAATCAGTTTAAAACAACGGATTATTTTTTCAACATGGATCATTTTGGCTTATTTCTTCACGGTTATGTTTCAATGGAATCATTTGCCGACATTCCAGGGTATATTTACGACTAATATTGACTGGGGCACATTAACGGCTTCGGAAGAAACCTGGAAGATTTTTTTAACGCTTTGCATAACTGTTTTGTTTTTTAATCTGCTTTACCCCAAAATAGTGTTGCTTGATGAGAAGAGAAAAAGAGGACTTTTTCTCTTTCTTGGTGTATCGGCCAACCTTCTTATTTTAGGATTTTTCAAATACTATAATTTTTTCATAGACAATATTGAATGGTTTCTTTCGGGTTTAAGCATGAACCCGTCAAGGTTTTATCTCGACATCATACTCCCCATCGGTGTCTCTTTTTATACCTTCAAGGGAATCAGCTACGTCGTTGATACTTACCGGGGCCAAGTTAAGACAGATCCACGTTATACTGATTTTGCCCTCTTCATGGCTTTTTTCCCGTCTCTTTTGGCAGGACCTATCGACAGAGCGTCTGCATTCCTGCAACAAATCTGTGAGAAACGAAAACTGAGCTGGGATCAATCAATCAGGGGATTGCACCTTTTTCTATACGGCTTGTTCAAGAAAGTGGTTATTGCAGATGGTGTGGTTAGAACGGTTAACTCCGTCTTTGATTCGACAGGGCAAGCAAGCTGGATCGATGTTGTTGTTGCTACAGTGCTGTTCACCATTCAGATCTATTGCGATTTTTCCGGATATACGGACATGGCGCGGGGAACAGCAAAATTGTTTGGTATTGATTTAATGGTAAATTTCAAGTTGCCGTATTTTTCAAAAAATCCCCGTGAATTCTGGAGTAGATGGCATATCAGTCTTTCCACCTGGCTGCGGGACTATCTTTATATCCCGTTAGGCGGCAACCGAAACGGCAATGCACAAACATACCGCAATTTGATTATTACAATGGTTCTTGGCGGGCTATGGCACGGCGCCGCCTGGAATTTTGTATTGTGGGGGCTGTATCATGGCATTGTTCTCAGCATTCACAGGGCAATTGGTTCAATCAGGTCTGCCGCCCGTGAGCACAAAAGCGTGTTGAACGATATTGCCAAGATTACATTCTTTTTTATGGTCATATGTTATGGCTGGCTGCTCTTTCGAGCGCCGTCTTTGGAAAAGATATGAGTCTTACATCGACATTGATCTTTGATTTTGGAAATATGAATTTTGGTGCGACAAGGCCGAAGGCTGCGGTTTTATTCGGATTGCCGATTTTTCTATGCATTGAGATAATCGAATATTCATCGAATGGTAAAAGGTTCTACCAGCGACTTCCGATACCTGCATGGACGGCCCTATATGCGTTAATGATATTTGCTTTTTTGCTCGGCATGACCAGCGAGTCCCCTCAGTTCATCTATTTCAATTTTTAATGAAAATTACTGCCAATATGAGAGCACTCAAGAATAGACAGGTTCAAAGTGTTTTATGGCTCGTTTTCTATTTGGTGGTGATTGATATTGCAGTAAATACTATTTTTCGTTTCCCGATAGATCCGGAAAACACCCCCCCATCATTTCTCCAGGGTTACTTTGAATACGGGCGGTCAGTTGAAGGAAAGCTAGACAGGATGACGGGACTCGCAAAAGATCAATCAGCACCTATTCTTGGATATGGGTGGCTCCAAAGAAAGAGTTATGAATCACTTCCGGACAGGGAAAACCAGAATCTGGTTGCAGTTTACGGGATGTCACACACAAAACTTTTGGGGGAGGCTGTTGCACAGATCGACAGTAAATATGTGATTCGTAATATTACCGGCCCGGGTGCTCCGCCTGGCTGGTCGTATGCAGCCTATGAGGCGGATAAAAAGCGACATGAGGCAAAGGTCGTGATTTTAGGTATCATGACCGACAGTATTGCATATCTGAGCGCAACTTCGGGAGCTACAAGCTATTTTGATATGAGCCATCCATATACCTTTCCTAAATATTATGTTGAAAAGGGTCAGCTCAAACAAATATACCCTCCGTATTTCACGGAGGAAGGTTTTCGAGAGTATTTCCATGACAAGAGAAAATGGGCGGAGTATACGGATTGGCTGGAGAAGAACGATAAATTCTATAACGCTTTTTTGTTTTAAGCGATCAGTATTAGATGCCTCTTCGTTTTTTCGGGTTCTGCGTCGAGCATACTCACAGAGGATTTAAGGGAAAACGCTCAGTCGTGTATACACGAAAGACGGTTTTAACATCAATAGTGAAGAGATTGCAGCGCTGCATAAAGTTGTAGAAGAATTTGCGCAAAGTGCACGTGCACAAGGAAGGATTCCAATTGTCTATATCGTCAACAATGAGGGGCGGGGAGATCATCTTTACAAAGCGGTGAAGCCCGTTCTTGATGCCGGCAATATACCATCCCTGAGCACACATATCATTTGCCCGCCGGATGACCCTCGGTTCTATCTGGGGACGAATTCGCACTTCACCCCCGCCAAGGATTTGGAGTTGGGCAGGGAAATAATCAAGATTATAGAAATAGAACTCGAAAGAGGTAATGCTTAACTTCGAAGGATCTATAACCGTTAAGTAATTCGGAGATCTTTTCGTTAAATATTGCCAATATTTGAATTCCTTTCAGTCGACTTTAAAATGAGAACTCGATGGAAGAAAAGAACTTCCGTACAGTTTTGAAATCTTATCACAAGAAGGACTTCAGGAATCCTTGATAAAATGCTTTCGATAGTAGCTTTCATAATTTGTGTGGTTTTTATCTTGTGGCTCCTTCTCATTGAGAGTAAGCAGTCACCCAACGTGTCTCTCGTTCTGTGGATTCCCACCATTTGGATGCTCTACATTGCAAGTAAGCCTTTGGCAATTTGGTTTGGGTACGAGGGAAACCCTGATGAGGGAAGCCCTCTGGACAGAAATTTTCTGAGCGCTCTCCTTTGTCTGAATCTGATTATCCTTGTATGGAGAAAGTTCAATTGGTCCAACGCCATAAAAAAGAAATGCCTGGTGATGTTGCTGATGGGATACATGCTTGTCAGTATCCTATGGTCCGACATCCCATTTGTATCCCTCAAGCGTTGGATAAGAGAGTTGGTAGCGGTCTCTATGGCCTTTCTTGTTCTAACTGAACCAGAACCAAAGCAAGCGGTGGAAAGCGTTTAAGGAGATCCGTATATATACTTATTCCCTTCTCGCTGCTCCTGATCAAGTATTTTCCTTACTATGGCGTTGAGTGAGTTCGGCGTTGGTCGGGTGGGCAAATGTGGATAGGCGTTACCACGCAAAAGAATGGTCTTGGCCGGTTATGTATCATCTCTGCTTTCTTCCTTATCTGGTCGCTCGTTAGGAGATGGCGGGGCCGCAACCAACCTGTTGGCAAGTATCATACCTATATCGAAGTGTTTATCCTCATCATGACATTCTGGCTCATGATAGGACTGCCAAGTGCGTACTCTGCAACTGGTATTGTCGCGTTAGCTGCTGGATTGGTGGCTTTCTTAGGCCTTTTATTAATAAAAAAATTCCACATGACCGTGGGATCGAACACATTGACGGTGATCATGGTTCTCATCATTGGCTTTGGAATTGTTTCGGTATTTGCTGGTGGATCAACTTTGGAAGGCTTTACATCTACCGTTGGGCGTGATGAGACCCTGACGGGGCGAACTGAGGTTTGGGGGCAAAACTCCTTCCGGTAGCGATGCATCAGCCCCTTTTTGGACACGGTGTTGGCGGCTTTTGGACTCCGTCGATCCGCGAGTTTTATAATATTAGTGAAGGCCACAGTGGGTATCTGGATGTGCTGCTTACACTCGGATTCTTTGGCCTGCTGCTTGTCTCGATGTTTCTGCTGTCCTCTTGCAGGAGGGCACAAAGGGAAATTGACCATGACTTCGATTGGGCAAGCCTATGGATTTGTTACCTGTTAATTGCTGCAGTTCACAATATAACCGAATCTTCAATTTATTCATTCACGAGCCAACTGACGGCTACTCTTATATTTCTGGCGGTCTCTTCTACGGCAGCTATCTCATATACCTCTGGAATCTCAAGTGAATTGTGATATACAGTAACATGACATGTCCTAAAAAAGAAAGGAAGACACAGGGCACTGTGACATCTGTATGTGGCGTAGCCTTATGTTGATACCTAGGCAGGATCTCTTCGTTTTGCTGCTTTACTACCTTGGCTTTCCAAAATCAGAAATTTGGGTTTCAGACTTCAGCATAAACCCGTCGCGCGGTTTCTAACTTTCCACGATCTTCCACCTGAGGCGTTAGAGCGTTTCGAGACGAACTTGCATTCCCTGAAACGAAGTACGAATGTGGTTAGCATTGATGACTTTTTCTCAGGCAGATTGTCCTCGGAAAAAATTAATGTAGTCATCACTTTCGACGACGGGTTCAAGCGCTGGATCACCAATGTATTGCCCGTTCTTAAGAAAATGGCACTGCCTGCGACATTTTTCGTGTCCTCCGGTTTCATCGGTCTCTCGAAGGAGGATGAAGCCGACTTTTTAAGGACAAAACTGTTATTAAAACATGCACCCCTCCGCAATATGTCAAGTGGTTTAAATTTCGAAGATTTGAAAAGAATTGTCGAGGAAGGTTATACCGTCGGTGGGCATACGTTAAATCATTGCAATCTGACTGAGGTTTGGGATAGCGATCAAGTGAGATACGAAATTACCGAAGATAAGCTGCGATTAGAGAGGATTACCGGCAGAAGGATTGATTACTTTGCATACCCGTCCGGTGCTTATAATAATTCGAAGATAAATCTTGTCGAGATGTTGCAGGAATCGGGATACAGAGGGGCATTAACAACAGTATCCGGCTTTAACAGTGCTGAGACTAATCCATATCTATTGCATCGAGAGCTTACTCGTGCGTCAATGCCTGGACCTGTGTTTAGATCGCGAGTTTATGGTAATTATGACGCTGTTCAATTGCTGAAGAAATGGCTCCAGCCGGATCTATCGCGACGATGACAAAATTTTGGATAAAGAATACTGCAGGCTGGCAAGCATGAATATGCAAGGTAACTATGGATAAGGTGAAGTTCTTCAGAAGAAGGCAATTCGCGTTTGGGCCAGCGTATTTCAATTTTGAAGGCTGGAAGAGATACCATGTGGCCGAAGGATATTGCCTTACGGTACATCCCGATCTTGCCGTACAGGAGGTAAGAAGCGCGTCCACTTCTATCACCCTTTTGGGATATATGATTAACCAGTTCCACCCAGAGGAGAGTGAAACAGAAATTCTTAGCTTAATGCTGCAAAGAATTTTGTCAGCGTCAATGATATCGCCGCCTATTTAGAAGGAATGAGTGGTCGCTTTGTTATTATCGTGTTTTTGGAAGGCGAGATGTGGATTTTTCATGACGCGACGGGCCTTCGACAGGTACTGTACTGCTGGGATGAGCATGGCAGGGTATGGTGCGCATCCCAAGCCGAGACGCTGGCTGAACGGCTTGGATTTCCAATGGATCAGGAAGTTTTGGAATACTGCAGTGCGCCAATGTTCAAAGAAGGCAGAAGTGAGTTTTGGCTCGCGAATAACAGAACTCCTTACAAGGAGATTTTGCACTTATTGCCGCAAACCACTATCTTGATTTGAATAAAGGAAAGGCAATTCGGTTCTGGCCGACGAAGAATTGCATTTCAAAATTGTCTATGAAGGATGGAGTTTGGTTTTGTCAGTTTCCCATACTAAAGAACTCAATTGAATCGATGTGTAAAAGGTTTGACCTTGAAGATGGGAATGTCCGCGGGAATCGACAGCCGAAAAACGTTAGCGGCAACGAAAGAGGTGAAAAATAAAATCCTCTATTTTACTCATGAACATGACCTCTGTAGCACTGACTCTGTGGATGTACAAGTGCCGGCAAAGCTTCTTCCAAAGTGCGGAATTCGCCATCATGTTTTGAATTGGAGGGTTATGCGCGAGGACTTCCGAAGGTATTATGAGGCAAGTGCAACGTGTGCACGCGAAACTAAGGGCAACATAGCCTACACTCTGTTCTCTCATTTTGGTATTGATTTTATAGTTATGAACAGCAATTTGAGTGAAATTTCTCAGTGTAATTATTGGCTCCCAAAATCAAAAATTGATGGTAAGGGATTAGCTATAATTACCGGACTCTATCATCCGCTATCAATGAGCGAGTTTGATAAGTGGCTCCAAGGCGCTCGTGGGCCATGCGAGGAGTCAGGCGTCAACATTCTGGAGTTGTTCCATTCGGAGAGCAAAGGGGGGGGCGTTGGGCGGCCGCTGCCTTTGGGGAATATGATATAGCACATGAGTCATTCACCCCTTACAATAACAGATATTTACATAAAGTTCTCTGGGGAGTAAGTGAGCGATACCGTCGGAACCGCATATGGGACGTTGCACTAAGACAGATTCAGTATATGTGGCCGGAAGTTTTGAGTGAACCAATTAATCCAGGCAACACCTTCAGAGAACAATTTAATGAATTTGTACGACGACAGGTTCTCCATAAATACGTGACACCATGGGTTCCCATTTACGAGTATTGCAGATTTTTGATGAAAAGAAGACGACTGACGCTTCGCGCTTGAAACTGATGCGTACTCAAACAAGAGGGATGTAAAAGTTATAGGTTACCCGATCAAGCTCCCGTGAAAAAAACGGATTATGAGTGGAAATAACGCAAAAAGTTTGCGAAATATTGATCTTTTGTGATCTACGTCACAGCATTTGATTTAAGAAAAGAGTAAGATATTGGCAAAGTTATCCTGCTCCTCATAAAACTTAAGTGAAAAGGTTCACACAACATTTGAACACAAGATTTATAATATTAAGTGCTTTTAATGTGAAAAAGGGCTATCAATAGCATTATCATGGCATAAATATTGCTTTGCTATTTAGTGCTAGTAAAGATCCCGCTCTGTAACTTATTTAAAAAATCAGAAAGGAGCTTAATATGTCTAATTTAAAAAGGTTAATTTTAATTGTGTTGTTGATGTTTTTCTCAAGTGGCAATTTTGTTGCGGATGCTGCAACTATAAATGCACAGAGTTGTTCTTTAGCTGATGTAACAACTGCATACAACGCCGCGGCTGCAGGCGATACTGTATCTATACCTGCTGGTGAGTGCACTTGGGATGGTGCTTTGAAAATTACAAAGGCTATCACACTACAAGGAGCAGGTGGGACTCTCACTAAAATCATAAGAGGGGGCTCTTACACTTCGGAATTTCTTATACTTACCCCACTCTCCGACCTCGCTATCAGGGTGACCGGCATTTACTTTTATAACGCAGCTAACACAAACCCACCGGCTATAAGGACTTCCATTGCCATTAATGGGTCTACTAAGGGGATTTATGCTCTTACAAAGATACGTATAGATAACAATACATTCCACAAGGGTAGAAAGGCAATCAACATTCTGGGTTGGACACATGGGGTCATTGATCATAACGCCTTTATTAACTGTAGTAATGCGATTAACTTTATTGGTTCCAATGCATACTCATGGGGACAGCCAATTGTAGCGGGACGCCAATGCTATGTTCATAGAGGATAATACCTTCACAATCAACAATGATATAGAACTCGAGCCCGGCACGCAGGTTTACCATCAAGAAGGAGCCAGGACGGTTACACGATACAACACTTTTGATGGAACACAATATACAAAAACAACTTGCGGCAGTGGAACATCCAGATGTATTTTTGTTCCTATGGAATCTCATGGAAACCAGCCTGGGGGTATTAGAGGCCAACCGATAATTGAGTTTTACAACAATATATGTAAAGGCTACTATATCTACCGGTTTCTTTATCAACGTGGAGGCTCATGGATTGTTCATAATAATACTTTTACAACCCTATATGGATCATCAACCATACCATTTATGTTGACCGAAGAAGAAGGCTGGCAGATTATAGTATCTAATCCATTAAAGACGACATGGCCGGCCAACGATCAAATTGCCAATACTTTCTTCTGGAACAACACCTTAAATGGGGTTCTGATTCAAGATGTTAGATTTAATTTCCCATCTGACGCGACTTTTATTAAAAAGGATCGTGACTATTTTATGCATGAGCCACAAGCAGACGGCGGCAAATCAACCTACCCGACAATACCGGGAGCAATTGATATGACATTCTCTAGTTCCGGACCAAACGCCTATTATCCCTATACCCCCTTTACCTATCATCACCCGTTGACTGGTTTATCAGCAGTAACACCGCCGCCAACGACAACGGTGACACCGCCACCGGAACCGGAACCGGCACCGACAGCGACATCGGCACCGGCACCCGAAATAGCGCCAGCTCCAGCACCGGCTCCGGCTCCCGCACCCGCACCCGCACCAACGACCACAACCACTACCAAGAAGAGGATATGGAAGAGATAACGATAACCAAAATCGTGGGACACGATCCCGAATTCGCAAGAATTCGGGTCATGTCCCCGATTTTTCATGTCCCCAAGTTTCCAGCCACATAACTCGCCTCTTTCCTTTTGAATTCACATCACTAAAATGAAAATACAAGAATATCTGAACCGAAGAAATGCCTTGTTCTGTTTTGTTCTGTGCGCTGGCATTCATCATGGCGTATCGGACCCATCAAAGCCCTTTATACTTCCTCGATCAACAGCCAATATTACTCGCACATTGTGCTGATTCCCCTGGTGAGTCTGTATCTTCTTTACCAGGAGCGGAGGGCCATCTTTAAAGATGGCCACGGGGAGCATGCGCCTCGCTATGACTGGAAAGTGGGGGCGCCCCTGCTGCTGGTGGGCGCTCTGTTGTTTTTCGGGGGGCAATTTTCAGGGGTTCAGCTTAACCAGAATGATGTTACAGCGGTCATCGCGTTATCGGGGGTGGTGTTCATCAATGGCGCGTTTATTCTTTGTTACGGCGTTCAGGCGTTTAAAGCCGCCCTGTTTCCCCTTCTGTTTCTCATCTTCATGATTCCCATACCCAGCGCGCGTCATGGATGGCATTATTTACGCGTTGCAGGTGGGATCGACGGAGTTTACCAATGTGCTGTTGATGGCATCGGGCGTCCCTTTCCTGAGAGACGGGTTTGTTTTTCACCTGCCCAGTATCAGCGTGGAGGTGGCGCCGCAGTGCAGCGGGATACGGTCCGGCCTGGCGCTTTTTATTACCGCTACGGTGGCGGGGCATCTTTTTTTGAGGACGGGGTGGAAAAAGGTGGTTCTGGCTTTGGCGGCCATCCCCATTGCCATGTTTAAAAACGGCATCCGCATTGTCACCCTGACCTTGTTGGGCGCATACGTAGATCCGCGCATTCTCCAGAGTTCCCTTCACCGGGAAGGCGGGATTCCGTTTTTTATTGTGGCGCTGGTGTTGCTGGCGCCGGTGTTGTATGCCCTGAGGAAGTCGGAGGGTCCAGGGGACAGGGGCAAAATTAATTAGGGACAGAGCCCCTATTATTTCATGGGACAGATAATTGGGGGCAGACCCCAATAAATCGCGAGGGTAACTATAAATAATAGGGGCTCTGTCCCTAATTATTTGATTATTATGTGATAATTATCATACAAATAATCATGGAGATTGATGTATGGGAAGCTTAATGGAAAGATCGGACCAGGCGATTTCGGTGACGGAAGTATCACGTTCCGCAAAGGCAATCTTTGATAAACTTGCAAAAGGCAAGCAGGATCGATATGTCGTCATGAAAAATAATGTCCCTGCTGCCGTGATGCTGCCTGTTCGTGTTTACGAGACGATTATGGACGAACTGGAAGACCTTCGTATTGAAACTGTTGCAAGGGAGCGCATCCAAACCTTTGATCCCGCGAAAGCCATCACGCACGAGGAAATGATGAAGCGTTTCAAGGATCTTGCTGAAGAATGAGTTGGGATGTTATCTATCACCCTGCAGTAGCCGACGACCTTGAAGCCCTCGGCAGAGCAGAAGCGGCCAGAATCATGAGAGTGATCGATGATCGTATCCGACAGGGGGAACCGGATAAAATCGGCAAGCCGTTGCACGGAAGTCTTGCAGGATATCGAAGGCTTCGTACGGGAAGCATCCGGATCGTTTATCGTGTCAACGTGGATATGATTCAGATCATTGTTGTTGCCGTTGGAATGAGAAGGGAACTTGAAGTCTCTTTGAAAGCTGAAAAGCGGGCATGATCGATACAGTTTGACCGTACCCACCAACTGGGGGGACAGATTCCAAATCTGTCCCCCTGTCCCCAGAGAGAGGCGGCAAAAGAATAGGGGCTCTGTCCCTAATTATCGAATAGTTTCGACTACAATCGAAACTATTTGACGAAAGTTTCGATTTGATGTAAAGATATTCACATGGACGCTATTTATTATACCTTGAATCCCTGGTGGGAAGGGAAGGAAATTGAGACCGGCATAAGTCGTGATGCCTATCTCGAAAAGATTCCGACCTGCCTCACACGAAAACAGATCGAAGTCTTTATCGGCAGCAGACGCGCCGGCAAGACCACTCTTTTGAAACAGTTTATCAAAACCCTTTTGCAGACAGGCGTTTCTGAGAAGGACATCTTCTACCTTGCCCTGGATCACCCGGTTTTGTCCGGCATCCCCCTGTCAGAACACGTCCGGAACATGCGGAAGCGGTTTATGCATGATCGTGACAGAAAATTGTTTCTGTTCCTCGATGAAGTTCAGGAAAGCCCTCAATGGGAGGCGGAACTCAAAACCCTCTATGACCTGGAGTCGCTCAAGATATTCTGCACCGGTTCCACGTCGTCGCTGATTGCGAGACAGGCGGGAAAACTGACAGGCAGGCAGATCGTCAGTACTGTATTTCCGTTAAGTTTTCAGGAATTTATCCGCTTCCGGGGAGAGCCGCCGTCCCTCTCGGAGGATTATAAATATGAGCAGATGGCGGATGATTATTTGAGCATCGGGGGGTACCCGGAGCAGGTTTTGAATCCCTCCCAAGAGTACATGGCCAATCTTCTGGAGGATATTCTCGCCCGTGACCTGGCCCGCCTTCATCCCATCAAGAAGTCTTATATCCTGAAGGACTTATTGAGGCTGATCGGCGCTTCCACAGGGTCACGTACCAGTTTCAATAAAATGTCTAAAGTCCTCGGCCTGTCTGTCGATACAGTCAAGGAATATATCGGTTATCTTGAAATGGCCTTTCTGGTCAAGCCTGTGGAAAAGTGGACCACGTCCTATTCCGAAAGGGTTTATTCACAGAAAAAGATTTACCTCTGGGACAACGGCGTCAAAACGCTGCTGACGGGCGACGGCGATGAAGGAAGCCGGGCGGAAAACGCGGTTTTCATGGAATTGCAAAGGAATAACATTCCCTGCGGCTATTTCGCGGAAAGCGACAGAGAGGTCGATTTTGTCATCGGCTCAGTGGCTGAACCCGTGCCGATCGAGGTCAAATACATGACAACGTTTGACTGGAACGACAGACGATTTGACGGCGTCAGGCTTTTTCTGAATCGATTTCCAGATGTTAAAAATATCCTGTTGATTACGAAGAGCGTAGAACTCACAACCGCCGTAAATAACATCGCCGTTCATGTTGTTCCCTTATGGAAGTTTTTGTTGAAAGGGATTTTAATTAGGGACAGATACCCTATTGTTTTCGATAAGAGATAATGGGGACACTCGGTATCCACCCCTATTTTCTCCCCCATTATTTAATTAGGGACAGATACCCTATTATTTGATTGTCAACTCCTTCATTCATCAAATAAGCTGATCCATGCCGAGAATATCCCGTGCCATAGCGGTAGGTTACCCCCACCATATCACCCAGCGAGGCAATTACCGGCAGGCCCCGATTAAAAATAGGGGTCTGTCCCTAATTATTTCACCCCTATTTTCTCCCCCATTATACCGTTGACTATTTCACAATCATGATGTAGATATGCATTGCAATCCTACACCACGATACGCAGAACGCAAATGACCAAGACCAAGAACGATTAATTAGGGACAGAGCCCCTATTATTTCCTTGACACGCCGTTCCGTTCATCTTAAATTCGATTCATGCCAAGAATATCCCGAGCCATAGCCGCAAGTTACCCCCCACCATATCACCCAGCGAGGCAATTACCGGCAGGCCACGATCAAAAATAGGGGTCTGTCCCCAATTACCCAGCGAGGCAATTACCGGCAGGCCACGATAAAGAATAGGGTATCTGTCCCTAATTATTTCAACGGGGGAATTACCGACAGGCCACGATTAATAGGGGCTCTGTCCCTAATTAAGGCTGTCCCCATTTACCTCATTTACCTTGAATGATATATATTGACATATATCACATGACCTGATAAAATTGCATAACGGCTGTAGAATATGACAAGAATTTACGACGAGGTCACGAGATGAAGAGTACGAGAACCATCATTACGATTTCGGAGCAGGAAAAACGCTGGCTGACCGCATACAGCGGGCTCCAGGGAGTTTCCCTGGCGGAGGCTGTCCGCAGGGGCATCGCCTGCCTGAAAGCGGCGGAAGGCGATGCCTCATATCGGAAACTCGTTCAAAACACCAGGGGAATCTGGAACGGGGGCGACGCCCTGCGCTACCAGGAAGAGATCCGCTCGGAGTGGGAAAAACGATCATGTTAGAAAGGTTGCTCGATTCCGTCATCCTCATCGACCACCTCAACGGCGTCCCACGGGCGACCGAATTTCTCCTTGCGCTGGATCCGGTCAAGACGGCCATCTCAGTGATCAGCTATGCTGAGATTCTGACGGGTCTGGATAAGGACGGGGAGCGGAAGGCCTTACCGCTGCTGAGCAGTTTCGAGTTGCTGGGGATCGATGCCGCCGTGGCCGAGAAAGCCGCCGCGCTCCGGCGGCAGCACGGATGGAAGCTGCCCGACGCCTTTCAGGCTGCCATTGCCATACTCCACGACGTCAAGTTTTGCACCCGCAACACCAAAGATTTCAATCCACAGAAACACCCTTTCGTCGAAATCCCCTATTAATTATTAATTAGGGACAATTAATTAGGGACAGAGCCCCTATTATTTTATTCGTTGGTCAATTAGGGACAGAGCCCCTATTATTTCCTTGACACGCCGTTCCGTTCATCTTAAATTCGATTCATGCCAAATATCCCGTGCCATAGCCGCAAGTTACCCCCCACCATATCACCCAGCGAGGCAATTACCGGCAGGCCACGATAAAGAATAGGGTATCTGTCCCCAATTATTTCAGCGAGGCAATTACCGGCAGGCCACGATAAAGAATAGGGTATCTGTCCCTAATTATTTGTCTTGCAAAATAGAAAATAATTTCTATAATGCAATATCATGATTGAAAGAGCACTCCGAACCCAGATTACCGAGCGACTCCGGTCCTTTCCGGCCGTGGTCATTCTTGGCGCGCGGCAGGTGGGGAAAACCACGCTTGCCCGCACATTCTCGAATATCTACTACGATCTGGAGCAGGCAGAAGACCGGTTGCGCCTGGATGTTCAGTGGCATGATCTTATTCGGTCGAAAGAAGTTGTTATTCTGGACGAGGCGCAGAACGATCCCAGCCTCTTTGTCCGACTCCGGAGCGCCATTGACGATGATCGGAAGCGCAACGGCCGCTTTATGATCCTCGGTTCCGTTTCGCCGGGTCTTATGAAGGCCGTCTCCGAGTTCCTGACGGGACGAGTTGCCCTCTGCGAGTTGAATCCCGTTTCTCTTCTGGAGATTCCATTCGACCAGGAAGATATGCTCTGGTTCAAAGGAGGGTATCCGGATGGTGGGATTCTCCAGGCGGGTCAATTTCCCGTTTGGCAGCAGAATTACTTGCAAATGCTGGCCCTGCGCGACCTGCCCGTCTGGGGGATGCCGGCTCGTCCGCCCATGATTGGCCGTTTTTTTCGAATGCTCGCAGTCGGCAATGGCCAGGCATGGAATGCCAGCCAGATCGGAAAAAGCCTTGGCGTTTCCTACCACACCGTCAACAGCTACCTGGATTACCTGGAAGAGGCCTATCTCATCCGGAGGCTTCAGCCCTATTATATCAATATCCGGAAAAGGCTGGTGAAGAGCCCGAAGGTTTTCTGGCGGGACAGCGGCCTCCTGCACAACCTGCTGGGTGTCCTGACCATGGATGATCTTCTGGTACAGCCCTGGGTGGGTGCAAGCTGGGAGGGGTGGGTCATCGAACAGATTCTGGCCTGCCTGAATATCCTTGGCCTGTCATTTGACGGACCGTACCACCTGCGAACTACTGACGGTCATGAACTGGACCTTGTCTTCCGGCTTGGCAGCGTGACCTATGCCATAGAGATCAAACTTTCCTCTTCGCCGGGAACGGATGATATGAAGAGGCTCCGAAAGGCAGCAGAAATAATCGGCGCCGAAAAACAAGTCCTCATTTCCAGAACCGTCCAACCCGTTGAAAATGAGGCTGTTATGTCCACGAATCTGAGAGGATTCCTTAAACATTTAACATTTAATTAGGGACAGATACCCTATTATTTGATTGACAGCTCCTTACTTTCATCCTAGGTTAATTAGGGACAGAGCCCCTATTATTTCCTTGACACGCCGTTCCGTTCATCTTAAATTCGATCCATGCCGAGAATATCTCGTGCCATAGCGGTAGGTTACCCTCACCATATCACCCAGCGGGGCAACTACCGGCAGACCGTGTTCGCCGAAGCAGAAGATTACGGCAAGTATCTGGAGTTGCTCGCCCACTTTGCTCCTCGACATGGCCTCGAAATCTGGGCTTATTGCCTCATGCCGAACCACGTCCACATCGTCGGCGTTCCAGGCGCCGATGCATCCATGGCAAGCGTCTTCAGGACCGTCCATATGCTATACTCCCAATACTTCAATCGTAAAGCCGGATTTGTCGGGCATCTCTGGCAGGGTCGCTATTACTCCTGTGCTTTGGACGAACCTCATGTCCACGCGGCTGTCCGTTATGTGGAGATGAATCCGGTACGCGCCGGAATTGTCGCATTCGCAGAGGATTATCCATGGTCAAGCGCGAAAAGTCATGTGACAGGGATTTCCGATCCCGTCCTGTCCGGCCATTGTTTTCTTGCCGAAACGATACAAGACTGGAAACAATATCTTGCGGAGGCGCCGAATCAGACAGCGGGGACGAAACTCATCAAGTCAACAAAGACCGGTCGTCCCTGCGGGGAAGATGATTTTGTCACGCGGCTGGAGGCGCTTCTCGGCCGGAGATTTGCTTCCCTTCCTCCGGGCCGTCCCTATGCCAGGAAAAACGAGGCGGCGGCAAATCTCTTCCAGAGAGAGGCGGCAAAAGAATAGGGGCTCTGTCCCTAATTAATCATTAATCCCGGCGGACGGTGCAGGACGGGTTAATTAGGGACAGAGCCCCTATTATTAGATTGACAGCTCCTTCCATTCATCCTAAAAGCTTAGCCATGCTGAGAATATCCCGTGCCATAGAGAAAAATAGGGCTCTGTCACCATTTCCCAAAGAATAGGGTATCTGTCCCTAATTAAAATGAACTTTAGTGTTGTGATAGCATGGGTTGCGGCGGGTGTCACGGCAGGAATTGCTGCAGTTGCGCTTTACCGTGATCCGCGCTCCTTTGTTCACCGCATCTTTGCAGTGGGGATGGTTCTGTTCGCCCTCGAGGCAGGGCTGACGGGGTTCATTTATCAGGCCTCTTCACTGGATGATTTCCTCTTCTGGCAGCGGCTGCGGTTTATCGCCGCGTCCTGCCTGCCCGCAATCTGGCTGCTCTTCAGCGTGAGTTTTGCCCGGGCCAACTATGCGGAGCAGATATTAAAATGGAAATGGATTCTGCTCCTGTTGTTTGTCCTGCCCCTGTCCCTGGTCACCCTTTTCAATTTCAATGAAGCCTTCGTTTCCGTCATCCTTGCGCCCAGAGAGGCATCCACGCTGTTTATCCGGATCGGGTGGTCCGGCTATTACTGGCATCTGCTGTGGATCATCTCCGCGGTGCTGATCATCATGAATCTGGAAAGGACGTTCCGCCATGCGACGGGCCACATGCGCTGGCAGACCAAGTTCATGTTCCTGGGCATCGGGGGCGTCTTCGCCATTCATCTGTTTACGGACAGCCAGGCCGTTCTTTTCAAGGGCGTCGACACCGATCTGCTGGCGGTCAACCTGGGCGCCCTGCTGGTGGCGGATATCCTCATCGTCCGTTCCCTTTTCCGGGGCAAGCCGCTGAATGTCAGCATCCATCTCTCCCATCAGTTTCTCTACAACTCCATTACCGTGCTCATCGCCGGGATCTACTTCATCGCCGTGGGTGCGGTCGCATGGGTTTCCTTGCGTTTCGAGTGGATCAAAAATATTCACATCTCCATATTTCTTGTCTTCGTTTTAATCATCGGGCTTGCCGCAATCCTGCTTTCCGATCGCCTGCGTCTGAAGAGAAAGCGCTTCATCAGCCGGCATTTGAAGCGTCCCCAGTATGATTATCAGAAAATCTGGGAGGACTTCACCGAAAGGACGGCCCCGGCGACTAATATCAGGGACCTCTGCCGTGTGATTGTGAACATGGTCTCGGAAACCCTGGAGATCCTCTCGGTCAGCATCTGGCTGGTGGATGAAAAACAGGAAAGCCTGTCTTTCGGGGGCTCAACGGTGTTTACGGAGGAGCAGGTCCGGAAACGGAAGCTCCTTGATCAGGGGGGCGCCGATCTCGTCCGGGCCATGATCGATCAGACCATGCCGCTGGACCTGGAAGGCCGTGAGGACGACTGGGCGGCGGATTTGATTCGCACCTATGGATTGGAGACCCGGGAATCCCGCATCCGCTATTGCGTGCCCCTGAATGCCGCCGGCCATCTCGTCGGGATCATGACCCTGAGCGAAAAGGTGTTTTATGAGCCGCTCTCATTCGAAGAGTCTGAACTCATCAGGACCATCGCCGATCAGGCGGCGGCGGGGTTGCTGAACCTGACCCTTTCGGAGCACCTCCGGCAGGCCAAGGAGCTGGAGGCCTTCCAGACGATGTCGGCCTTTTTCATGCATGACCTGAAGAACCTGGCCTCGAAACTGTCCCTGGTCACGCAGAACCTGCCTGTTCACATGGACAACCCGGAGTTCCGCAACGATGCCCTGCGGACGATTTCCCAGAGTGTTTCCAGGATCAACAATATGAGCAGCCGCCTGTCCCTTTTGAGCCAGAAGCTGGATCTGGCCTTCCGGGAAACCGACCTGAATGAGCTGGTAGCGGCGGCCATTGCAGACGTTAAGGAATATGTCCGGGCGCCCGTCTCTCAAAGCCTCGAGCCTGTGCCTCCTGTGTCCATAGACCGGGAACAGATCCATAAAGTGCTTGAAAATCTCCTGATGAACGCTTACGATGCCCTGAAGCAGGACGCAGTTCCGGGGACAGTATACTTAATTCCCGACGCAGTTCCGGTAGTTCCCGGAATTGAGGATACTGTCCCCGGAACTACCCCGATTACGGTTACAACAAGCGCGCCAGGACAACTGGGCGGAAATTGCCGTCCGGGACAACGGCTGCGGCATGTCAAAGGAATTTATGGAGAAGCACCTTTTCCGCCCCTTCCAGACCACCAAGAAGCAGGGCATGGGCATCGGCCTCTACCACTGCAAGACGATCGTGGAAGCCCACGGCGGACGGATCCAGGCCGAAAGCGAAGAGGGGAAGGGAACAACATTCAGGGTTTTGCTGCCGGGACTTTGTGGGGCAAACTTTCATTGTTTGTTTTGCATAAAAAACTGAGGTCTCTGGACTATGTTGTCTGCGTCTCTGAATATTGGCATAACTATCTTGAAAACATCGGCTGTAAGAATGTAAAAAAAATCTATAATTCATTTGATATGAATGAATTTGCCTTTGGCAACGATGAAATTCAGCGTTTTCTGAATGAATCATAACATTCCGTCGGATAAGCCGATCATCTATATGGGCCTTGCCAATCCGCAAAAAGGCATCCTGGAAGTCTACGATGCACTCAAGCATGAAGATTACACGCTCTTGATGACAGGTCCCTTCAATCCTGAAGTTGATATACCGGTCAAGCGGCTTTTTTTAGATCGGCATGACTATTTATGTCTGTTGAAGGCCAGCACTGTTGTTGTTTCAATGCCCGTAATAGAAGAAGGATGGTCACGGGTCGCACACGAATCCATGCTGTGTGGAACGCCTGTCATCGGTTCCGGGACGGGCGGCATGAAGGAACTTCTTGACGGTGGCAGGCAAATGATTTGCAATGATTTTCATAACCTTTCCGCTGTCACAAAGGGGGTAATCGAGCAAAGAGAGAAATATGCTTCAGATGGCTATGATTATGCGAAACGCTTCGATCTGTCATATTTTCAAAAAGAATGGCATGGCTTCATCCAGGAAGTGCTGGCAAACCGGCTAAGGCAGGATATGAAGCACCTGAAAATCGCATGGCTTCTGTGGCGGTCTGCAGGCTTCAATAAAACCTTCATACTAATTTTGAGGGAAACCTTCAGGCGAATACTGTCTTTCGAAACAGCTTCAATTTTTCAGTTTGATTTGACCAAACACTTTGAAGTTCCGGCGACACCTGATTCTTTTTCGATCAGAGCGTTGCAAAGCGGAGATGTTAATTCCATGCTCCTACTGAACGAGGAGGAAACGGATATGGATGAGCTGAAAATTCGCCTTGAGCGAATCCGGCTCATTGAATCACAGATTCCAATCTGTTATGTTGCGGCAGACTTCAAATAACGAGCCCTGCGCCATGTGCTGGTTGATCGATCATACTTCCAACAAAATGCTTAGGAGGCATTACAGGGGAGGCATCCTGGCGCTGAAAGAAAATGAAGTCTTATGCGAGGGGATTTTTGTACGCAGCGCCTATCGGAATAAGAAATTGATGCAGTATTTGACCTTTCACGCTGTTCAAAAAGGCTGCCGGAAATGGATTTCAAAAAGCATTTGCTTATATCGCTGATAGAAATGAGGTTTCATTAAAGGGAAGCAAGTCGATCGGGTGGGAGAAGGTCGGCACCAAAAGAATCAGATGGATATTGTTCAACAGATTGATTACTTACAGTCTGCACACTTCAGATCTTCCACGGGTACGGTGATGAACAAGGGAAGAGCCAATGATGAAAGGTCCGAGAAAGCAGAAGCTTCTGATCGTCGATGACGACGAGGATCTGCGGACGCAGATGAAGTGGGCCCTGGCCCAGGATTACGATGTCCTGCTGGCGGAAGACCGGCCAAGCGCCGCGGCGGTGATGAGTGCGAAGCGGCCCGCGGTGGTCACCCTCGACCTCGGCCTGCCTCCCCTGCCGGCCGGCGTTGAAGAAGGTTTTGCCGTCCTGGACGATATCCTCAACGAGCATGACCAGGCCAAGGTCATTATCATCACGGGCCGGGGTGAAAAGGAAAACGCCCTGCGCGCCGTCGAGAAGGGCGCATACGACTTTTTCTACAAACCGATCCAGTTGGACGAACTCAAGGTCGTGCTCCGCCGCGCCTTCCATCTCTCCCAGCTCGAGCAGGAACAGCGGACGCTGCATAAGCGATTGAGCGGAGACACCTTCGAGGGCATGCTGGGGACATCCAGGAAGATGCAGGATGTCTTCTCCGTCATCCGGAAGGTATCCACCACGGATGCGCCCATCTTGATTATGGGGGAAAGCGGCACCGGCAAGGAACTCGTTGCCGCCGCCATCCACCGGCTCAGCGCCCGTCAGGCGAATCCCTTCATTGTGATCAACTGCAGCGCCATCCCGGAAAACCTGCTGGAGAGCGAACTCTTCGGCCACGAGAAAGGCTCCTTTACCGGGGCGCATGTCCAGCGCAAAGGGCGCTTCGAAATGGCCGAGGGGGGCACCCTCTTCCTGGATGAGATCGGCGAGCTTCCCATGCTGCTCCAGGTCAAGCTGCTGCGCTTCCTGCAGGAGCGGGTGGTCGAGCGGGTCGGCGGCAGGGAGCAGATCGAGGTGGATACCCGCGTCATCGCCGCCACCAACCGCGATCTGAAAGAGGCCATGAAGGAGGGGAACTTCCGGGAAGATCTTTACTATCGTCTGGGGGTCATCTTCATATCCTTGCCTTCTCTGCGGGAAAGGGAGGGTGATATTATCCTGATGGCCAAAGCCTTCCTGGATCGCTACGCCGATGAAAACAAAAAAAGGATCAGGGGCTTTACCGGCTACGCCATCGACGCCATCGAGCAGTATGCCTGGCCCGGAAACGTCCGGGAGCTGGAGAACCGCATCAAGCGCGCCGTGATCATGTCCGAAGGCCGGAAGCTGACGCCGGAAGACCTGGAGCTGACGGCGCCGCGGCAGAAGTACGAAACCATGGGTCTCAAGGAAGCCCGGGAAACCCTTGAAAAAGAGCTGGTTATAAAAGCCCTGGCGCGCAACAGCGGCAACCTGACAAAGGCCGCAACGGATCTCGGCGTCAGCCGCCCCACCCTCTACGACCTGATGGAAAAATTCGGGATCCCGAAAGAGTAAATCTTCCGTCAAAAAGAAACTTTTTTTCAAAGTGAATACCATCAAAGGCAGGAGGACAAAATGAAATCCATCAAGTTATTAGTTTCAATAGCCGTCGTGTTGATCGCGATTACCGGCTATGGCTGCTCGGACAAGAAGTTATCCAGCGGAACCTACACGATGTCGCAGATAACCTTCACCGAGGACGAATGCTATCTCCAGGAAGGTATCCCTGAGGGCACCGAGATACATGTGACCATAAAGGATACAGCCATTACGGTTAGTTTTGGTGAGGAGAAAACGCCGCCCACAGGCATGATCACCGACAATTCCTTCACTGCTTTGGCATCGAAGGATTCGGACACCATTCCCGACACGGACTGCGAGGACAAGTGGAGCAAAAAAATGACCGGAACCTTCACCCAGAAAAATGTATTCAGAGGCACTTATGAATTCATTGATGAGACGGTGAAGGGAGACGACTGCCAGGATGAAGATCAGATTGGTTTCTGGCCTCCCAAGTGCACATCGTATATGACATTTACGGCGACCAGGAAACCGGGATCATAGGCCCGGGCTGTTCACATCCGGAAATATCCGTGTGCGCCTTATCCGGGCGGCCATAACAGCTTCGGCAATAGCCCTGTGCGTTGTGCGCCTGATCCCGGCCATGGCATCTTCCGAGCTGGGCGTGAGCAGGCTGACGCTTTGTGATTTGATGAAAAAATACGGGACTAGAGAATTAAGGTCAGGGTGACGGAATATTTTACAACTTTTGAAATGGCGAATTTGTACGATAACTATTTGATATTTAATGATAAATTGAAATTAATCCCTCGAATTATCGTAAAATGCCACTGTTCTGGTGTCGGATTTTTTTACAGTTTTGAATACATTGCCTCCCCCCAGTCATTTTTCTCAGCAGTCAGCCAGGATTAACTATTATATAATAGCTTGATATAATTCGTGAATTATGATATTAAGAAATATGATGCTCGCGGCTTAAATATTGGTCGCAAGCAGCGCATGGGCTCATTCTTACAATTTCTATGATTCCATCATCAACTGGCCCGGATATGATTATCCTGGCTATACACATGATCAGATTGGCCAGTCAGATGTGTTTACCCCCTGTATATGCAGCACCGTAACGACTGACGATAGCAATAATTTGCTCACTGTTATTCTGTTACTGCCCGGCTTGGGCCTTGTGGCTGTCGGTATTCTTTACAGCTTCTCCCCGGCTTTTCAAGCACCCACCTGCCAAACCATATCACCGGCGGCGGCAGATCCTATTGTCGGAAAAGTTTACAATTTGAAGAGAATTAATCGCAACGAAATAGTATTCTTTATATCATGAGAGCTCAAAAAAATAGATTGTCATTGCAAACAAAGTGAAGCAATCTTTAAAAATTCACGTCTAATTGAATGATTCAGATATGTTGCATTGAATCCTGTGGCGCCATAGGCGATGCATTCATCTTGGGATTGGTGCGGGATCAGACATTGTGCAATCCCTATTTCTCTTTAGGTATATTATTTGCTTAATCGAAGTTAAAATCAAATTAGGTATATGATAAAGAGAACTCCAGGAGGTGTTATATGAGAAAGAGATTGTGCGTATTGATCATTGCAGCTTTCGTGCTTTTTTCAACGGGGGCTCTCGCTGATCCTATCAGTGGAGTAACGGGCGATTGGCAGCCGGCGACATGGGTGGCGGGTGATGGATCTGCCTACTGGAATGGCAGCTACTCCTCTGATGGTACCGGGAAAGGAATTGGATATTATCTTACAAACACTGGCGCATATACTGGCAACACCGGCGGGCCAGGGGTTTTGGAATACTGGGGAAATGATGTCGGCACCGCTGATATTTTTGGGTTCATCTTCAGTGGCGCGTCCAGTTATGCGGCCTTGAAGCTGGAAGTTGCGGGGTTTGCGCCAACAAATATCTTCGGTTATGAAGAGTTTGATGGTACGCGGTATGAGCTTTTTGCTGGGGGCGCAACTGCAGGTGCATCTGCGATATTTACGCCTACGATGGATTATGTCTTCTATTTAACGAGTCAGCAGGGCACGTTCACAACAGACATGTATTACGGCGATGAGTACCAGCATTTCGTCATCTTTAAGGAAAGTGATAGGGTATACTGGCTTGGCATGGAAGACTTAGCAAGGAATTCCGATTTAGATTATAATGATATGATCGTGAAAATAACGGTCGTTCCCGAGCCCGGCATCCTGCTCCTCCTTGGCCTTGGCCTCGTAGGCATCGGCTTTGTGAAGAGAAGAATGAAATAACATCAATTCAAAAAAACATTTATCAGAGCGCCTGTCAGAACTTCCCGCCAGGCGCTTTTTTATGGGTGTCGGTAATCTTTACAACTTTTTTAAAACATCCTGACCCGTTCCCTCCTTGTCGGATTTCTTTACAGTTCTTGAGACGTTTGAAATTTCAAAAATCTGATTGTGGCTTCATTTTCTCTCCCATGAGAGCTTTGAAAAGAATTGCCATTGCAAACGAAGTAAAGTAATCTTAACAAAATACAACACTAAGATTGTGGATTACTGTGCAATATCAAATATTTGTCTCGTTGATCCAACTCACACGTCCCTCACAACGAACGGACCAGAAGATTTCTAAAGCTCTTAATTCATGAAGGATTGCATTCACGTTGCCTTTGAAAAACTCGTAATGGCACAGGCATTGCTTATTAAGTTTATAAATAAATATAAATAAATAAAATGAATATAGAAAGGAGAAAAGGGAAATGAAAAAATACATGGTATTATTCAGTGCGTTTTTGTTGCTGTTTGCGCTGTCGGGCATTGCCGGTGCGTACACTATTAACTATGATTATGTAGCAGCTGGCAACGAGTACACTTCACCTTATGCCAGTAATGCAGGTTCTGAAACGGAGGATTTCAACGATTCGCCGGCCTTATTGTGGCAATGGTATGATAATGGCGTAGTCGTATCGGGCAGCGTAAGTGGGCTGTACGCCGCTCCAATGGGTATTGACGGTGTGAACAGAGATGCTACGCTGTATGTGACGGTACCTGAATATATTACTGAACAGCCTCAGTCTGCTTCCGCCGATTTGGACCCAGATGAGGTAGGTTTCAAATACAATTACCTTGGACTTTGGTGGGGGTCCGTTGATACCTACAATACACTAAGTTTTTATTATGACAACACTCTGGTGGCTTCTGTCACCGGTTCACAGGCAACCACACCGAATGCCGCGAATGGCAATCAAAGCGCGCCCTCAACCAATCTTTATGTGAATGTACTTGGTCTGCCCTGGTTTAATAGTTTTACAATGACAAGTACGCAGTACGCATTTGAAGCAGACAATATCACGGTAGGAGTAGTGCCCGAACCCACAACCATGCTGCTCCTGGGCCTTGGGCTTGTCGGTGTTGCAGGAATCAGGAGAAAGTTTAAAAGCTAAATCAGTTTAAATTTCTGAATGCAAAAGGCAGGGTCCTTAGTGACCCTGCCTTTTTTTACAGTGTGGGTGAAAACCGGGGACATAATACCATCTTCCCATCCGGGTGGTACACTTTACGTTACCATCTTTGATACATTTTTACATTACCAGTGACAACCTGCGTGTTTCTATAAATTCATTCGAGGATAGGCTCCAGCAAGAATCCACCCCCCTACCAGGCCCTTCCTCCCCTCCTCCCTCCCATTCATCCTTGTCATCCCTCTCATCCCTTTCGTCCTCGCTGAAACAGGAATCCAGAATCTTAAGAAAACTCGGTCCCGCCCCCTCTCTGTAGCCTGTCGGATTTCTTTACAATTTTTTTCTATGGCGACGGGGCGGAGATCCTGATAAGGCACACATATAAATGTAAAATATAATTTATAATTATTTCAAGCAGTTGTGTATAATATTCAAAGCAAAATGATTCCAATTTGATGTTGGTATAGATATTGAATGAATGCTAATAAAAAGAAAGCCTGCATGTAAAAAACTCATTGAGGAGGAATATAAAATGAAAAAATTTTTAGTCGGTTTGACAATGGTTTTAATGGGACTGATATTAATGGTCCCAGGGGCTTTCGCCTATTCAATAAATGTAGGAGACTATGTTAAATTTGTGGATGGTCCTGGTGCATCTCCCGGAGGATCTTTCGGTGTTAAAATTAAAGATGGTACTACTTATCCAACAACACCTGATTTTTATACTTTTTGTTTAGAAGGTGGAGAATATATTGATTTCTCAAGTACATTTTACGTCTATGATATTTCGGGTGTTGCTTATAATGGGAGCATCGGGATTGCCGGGGATCCTTTGAACAATGAAACTGCATACTTATATACACAATTCGCGTTAGGTAGCATTGCTAATACTATAACGAATTCTACTGCGTTACAAATTGCGATATGGGCTTTTGAAAACGAAAAGGGATATTCTATTAACAGTAATGATATCTATTCTGGCGGGGTGGCGATATCTAATACCTTAGCTCAAACGTACGCTGATAACGCAATTGGTGCTGGATGGCGGACAACTGGAAACGTTAAGGTGATGAATATTAGATATAATAATGCTAACGGTGCTTTAGCTCAATCCCAGCTCGTTTATGTGCCCGAACCGGGTATCCTTCTGCTCCTTGGCCTTGGTTTGATTGGTGTTGCGGGCATCAGGAGAAAGTTCAAAAGCTGAATCAGGTTAAATTTCTGAATGCTAGTTACAGGAGGCGTGCCATGGGGAAAATACTGAAGATATTTGCGGTGTTTGTATTTACTATCTCACTGATTGTTGTGTCTGGGCAGGGAATCTCCAGGGCCGATACCATACTTTTCCAGGACGACTTCAATTCGGAAAATGGAGGGAGTGGCGCTTTAAATTACAACTCGTTTGCCAATTGGGATGTGACAGATGGGACAGTGGACTTGATAGGGACTAACTTTTATGATTTTCACCCCGGGAATGGTCTTTATGTTGATTTGGACGGCTCGACATCTAATGCGGGGGTCTTAACCACAAAACAGGAATTTACTTATCAGATGAATACTTGGTACCGACTCGAGTTTGATCTGGGGAGAAGCCAAGTCGTATGGTGGTAATAATGATCGTTACTGTGATTGTGAGTTTTGTACAATGAGACCTATATTATAACCGCCAGTGATCCTCTTACCCACTATATTATCGAATTTTTTGATTCTCACGGGTCCTGTGATTACGGACCCCATTTCTTTTTCCAATGCCGGTGGAGATAATATCGGGGCCGTTTTGGATAACGTAAAATTAACACAGGTCCCCGAACCCACCACCATGCTGCTTCTTGGCCTTGGTCTGGTCGGTCTGGCAGGTGTGAGGAGAAAGTTTCAGAAGTAACCCCCCGCATCGGCGGGTTTTAATAACCATGGTCCATACCATGGGAGGGGAAGGCAGGGTCACAATGACCCTGCCTTTTCTTATGTGGCCACCTGTCAAGTGCAACAGAAAAACCGGGGACATAATACATTTTTCTCATGTTCGTCGGAGGCCTTTATTAAATAGTATTATGCCCGCGGTTTTCTGGGTGAATGGCGGAAGATTGCTGAGGCCGAGGTGAAATCCACAATCGCTGATCCGGACATGCTGCAAGACGCCATCAAGGAGAGAAAGAACGCATTTAAAAAATTGGGCGGCCGCTTGGTCAAAGTCACATACTGCCGCAAAGGTGATGACATCGTTGTCGTAACAGTCGTAATCAAAGGGGAATAAACCATGAAAATAGAATATGACAGGGAAGTGGACGCGCTCTA